>JAWVDF010000052.1:0-37717 GCA_033857635.1 Blastocatellia bacterium | reverse complement strand
AGTACGGGGCGTAGCACAGCCTGGTAGTGCGCTCGGTTTGGGACCGAGAGGTCGGAGGTTCGAATCCTCTCGCCCCGACCAAAACGCAAGTTAGGATTCCTCGACGGCCGCCGCTTCCGGTGGCCGTTTTTGGCAGTTAACCTTCTTGATCTGCAAAGATCTTCCGGCTGAAAAAAGTGTCAGCTCAATTGGAAGCGGCTCCTTCGCGATTCGGTCGCCTCAGCAGCATCGATGCTCTGCGCGGCGCGGCTGCGCTGGGCGTTGTGCTCTATCACACTGTCGGCACTCATGCCCGCTTTGGGCCGAGGGTTCTTAATTGGCTGGCAATACCGGCCCTCCCGGCGATCCGGTTTGGTTATGTCGGCGTCTTTTTGTTCTTCGTCATCTCGGGTTTTTGCATTCATCTTTCACGGGCAAAGGCTCAGGCTGAAAACAAACGGCCGGTGGGCTTCAGGGCATTCTGGAAACGGCGATTCAGACGACTGTATCCTCCCTACCTCATAGCTTTGATTCTCTATCTCGGGATAGCGGCCTTCACGACAAAGTTCGAACTCACACCCTTTTACATTTGGGATGTAGTTTCACATCTCCTCATGCTGCACAATCTGGACTCGCATACGGTGTACAGCATCAATGGGGTGTTTTGGACACTGGCGATCGAAGAGCAACTCTACCTCGCCTACTTCCTGCTTCTGTTCTTGCGTAAGCGTTGGGGATGGCAGCGAACGTTGGTAGCTTGCCTAGCGGCACGAGTTCTTTGGTTCCTCTTTAGCACCGCCATTCGCGAACGATACAAGGTCGACATTCCAATCTCCGAAGGCGCTGCCTCGCACTGGTTCACCTGGGCCCTCGGTGCGCTCAGCGTTGAAGCTATGTTTGGCCTGGTAAAGCTTCCTGGATGGCTGTATCGGGGACGACTGGCCCTGATTTTCCTGGCCGGTGCGGTGGGACTAACTTTCCTTCTGCCGAAAGTCGAGCAATTCAACCGGCCGATGCATGATGTTCTCTGGTTATTTCTTCACCCGCTGTGGGGGCTGGGCTTCTTCGTACTTTTGAACAGGTTTGTTCTGGCAGAAAGCCGTTGGCGGGCCGTTTTCCGAACTCCGGCTCTAATAAAGGGCCTCGCCGCGGTGGGACTCTTTTCCTATTCGCTCTACCTAACTCATGAACTCGTGGTCATGGAGTCTTACCACTTTGGGTTCCTCGGCCTTTCTGAATTGGCGACCGCTTTCCTGGCCACAACTCCAGTATGTGTTGCATTTGCCTATGTTTTCTTCTGGTTTGCTGAACGGCCATACTTGAACGCCCCGGCGGCCCCGCGTGAGCGCCCACAGGCCACGTCAGACGCGATCGCTACGCTGGATGCCTAGAAGGTTAACGCTGCCCGATATCCTGCCCTCAAAATATTTTCCGCAAAACGGCCGGAAAAATGCGAATTTTAGCAGACTTTATGCCTTGTCTGTGGTATATCTGGCTTCGACAGTTTTCTCAATTTGTTGATTTTTTGGAGGTGGTACACCACACATGGCGACCAGCACTGCAACAGGCAAGAAGCGCATGACTCAGTCCGACGTCATCAATTACTTCGCGGAACGGACAGGAATGAAACGAGCCCAGGTAAAACAGCTTTTCGAAGATCTCGGAAGCCTGGCAACATCCGAAGTAAAAACAAACGGCGAGTTCGTCCTGCCGGGTTTTGGAAAATTGGTTCGCTCGGAGCGGAAGGCGCGTGAAGGCCGGAACCCCGCGACAGGCGAAACGATTCAAATCCCAGCAAAAACCACACTGAAGTTTCGTGTCGGCAAAGCGATGAAGGACTCGGTTCTTCCGAAAAAGTAGTTCAAATCAGCCTACTTTAGTCCCCCTTCGCGGAAGTATTTGGCGTCGGCGTAGTGTCTCCGAATTGGAGGCACAGTCGGCGCTTTCTCTTTTCCTCGGGACCTAAAAGGTACCAGCTCCACATCGTGCGCAATGTTCCATCGAACGCCCCCGTCACCTGCAACAATCTTGAAAGATCTCTGTGTGTGTAAACGCACAGACAGGTGAAATACTCCGCGCTAGACTGTAATTATCCAATTCTTTTAGTCGGGAGAAACTACCCGAAAAAATTTCGCTGGCCCCACCTAGGAACTCGTGCTATAGTATCGGGTTTTGCTGAGACAGTTTGGTTCATCTAGTGCCCCCGCTCTGGGCTGGTACTCTGCAAAATCTCCCAAAACTGTAAGGAGTTTGCATCCTGGATATGCTCAGGAAGCATCATAGTGAGTTAAATAGACGTAATTTTGGACTCAATTAATTAAAAGGAGAGAGAGCAAATCGTGAATCTTGATAAGGGCCTGCCGCTGGCTGAGCGGCTACAGAGAATTGATCACATACAGGCGCGGCGCTTTTCGAAGCTGACCGGTCCGCCGATGGAAATCGCCACCGAGGGTATTGTTCGTCACTTGGCCGCATGTGATCGAATGGATGTTAACCCGGACATTTCTGCCGTTCGAGAGATCATTGATGATGCGCTCAACGGACGCCGTGTCTATGCAGAAGCAGCTGAAATCACGCGCGCTGCTTAACTATTTACAACTATCTTTAGTCACGCAGGCTGCCGGGTTATATTCCGGCAGCCTCTTTGTTTTAGGAGTAGCGGTTTTTGGCCTGTCTGCGGGCCGTGTTACCATCGGCCGTCCTTTTCAGCGCGTGCTCCCGTAGCTCAGTGGATAGAGCATCTGCCTTCTAAGCAGAGGGCCGCTGGTTCGAGTCCAGCCGGGGGCACCAATTCAATCTCAATCCCAATCAGTTGCCGTCTCCGGGCTTCGCTGCTTCGCTTCGTTGATCCGCAGAGCGATCGCCGGCCGGAGCTCAGGTGATCGTAATTGAGCGCGGCATTGAATAGCAGAAAGAAGCTGCCCTGCGTCTGGTGACGCCACATGAGATTGTCGGCGAACATCACCACATGACCCTGGCCCACCTCTCAATAATGGCCGATGTGTTCGCCAGTTCTGACCCTCCTCGAGCATTCCGCTCACGAGCAGGTTCTTTCCATCCGAAACAAATCTCAAGACCAGCAAAAAGGAGAGACACTATGAGTGATTACATACCCAACTCCGATGGCCCTAACGGTCGGGCTTCTGACACATTACGGGCGGTAGACTCTTACTTGAACAAATCCCTCTACTAGTGTAAACAGTCAGTTAGCTGACATTTTGATTAGACTTAATCGAATGCTATCTGGCGGCTATAGTTCAGTTGGTTAGAACGCCTGACTGTGGCTCAGGAGGTCGTCGGTTCGAACCCGACTAGCCGCCCCATCAAACCTTTCAGTAATCTGCGCTGAAGTCCCCGCAAACTAAAGAATTCTGATAGCTTTCAAGCTTGGCATATCCCGCCAACTTCTGACTGCTTGGTTTCTCGCTAGCGCAAGAAAACTCAATGCGCAGAAATTATTGACTTCCTACGTTTGGCGGCGTACTGTGCGCGCACTGTTTGAAATATGGCTAGCCCACGAGCCTGCAGCGCCCGCAAACTCGCCTGTTAGCTTTCCCCAATCAACTGTCCAATACTCGAAAGGCGGTGCTTCCATGCGTTTGAGTTCTAGCTTCAAGAAATCAGCCAGAGAACGTGCCGGTTTTGTCTTACTCGCAATATTGATGGGAACCCTCACTTGGTTGACCCATACGAGTGCTGCGAAGTTTGCGGACGCAAGTAACGAAGTCACGGTACCCGTCGAACGTGCGCCACAGAAGCCAAAGAAAGATAAGGGGCGGCCCTCATGTCCGCATTGCGCTCCGGCCGGTAATCAGGAAATCTATATTCCGCTGATCGATCTGCCAGAGGCACAAGGCAGCGAAATAGTCTTCAATTCGCGCAGTCCTCAAGCAATGAGTGTAACCCCGACATTTTATAAGCGAGACGGCCGGATAGTGGTTGGCGATCCTGTGACGGTCCAGTCAGCAGAGATCCGGTATGTTGATATCAGGCAATTACTACCGGAACACTATCGCAACCAGCGAGATTGGGGTGGCTTCTCCCTTTCTTATGACGGATTCAATCGAGAGATGTGGTCGCAATTCCGATTCATCGGAGTCAATGGCGGCAGCAACATTGATGAGTTTTTCACAGTTAAGGATGAATCACGTTCCGACGAACTTGAGGCGGCCTGGTGGATGCCGAAGAAGAGTGAAGCAATTCTTGCTCTTGGGAACCTCACGGATAATCCTACGAGCGCCACGATAGCTTTCGGCGATGACCACGAACGGCGCGTCCACTTGGCGCCTCACGCTACTGAGATTCTCCGATACAAGTCTGAAAAGGGAGAAAGGGCTGAATCCGCAGTGATTAATGTCACCGGCGCAGCCGGGAGCATCGTGCCCACTGGTCTCATCACGTCTGAAGACGGAACCTTCAACAGCGTAATCCGGTTCTATAGTCCAAAGTTAACGAAGCAACCAAACCTTTACGCTAACGGTTTCCACGTCACCGGTAACACACCGCACATGGTTCTAAAAAATACCACTGCTTCATCGATTGCAGTGGTCCCAAAGTTTGTTCCTTTGTCAGGCGAAGCATCATCGCCTTTTATGTTGCCGCAGGTTTACCTGGGCCCAAATGAAACAACTGAAGTCGATCTGAAGCCGTTGCTACACGCAGCAAAGAAGAGACATGATCTGGATGTGGTAAGTGTCGAGATAATGAACTGGGTGAGCCCTGGCTCGATTATCGGTTCGCTCTATGGTATCGGAGTCGCGACCGGTGTGAACTATGACGTTCCATTGCGCGACTCAGGACCGGTGCGAGCAATGACCGGCTCGTATCCCTGGAAGATCACAGATGACTTCAGGACAGTTGCTTACATCACGAACATCAGCGATCAGAAAGCGGGGTTTGTCGGGGAGATTAACTACCAGGGCGGTCACGTGATAATCGACCCACGCGAGTTAGCGCCCGGTGAGACGGCCGTTTTTGATCTGGAAAAGTTTCGTAATGATCAAACCAGTGACAATACCGGCAATAAATTACCTCGTGAGGTATCACTTGGTCAGTTCAAATGGGCGGTTCATGGTGTTACCAACGGTAAGCTCCTGTTAATTGGCCGCGCCGAAATGGTCAGCCGTTCGCAAAAGATTAGTACGAGCTATAGTTGTAACGATCCATGTCCACCATACTATTCGGGTGACCTGGATCCGTTTCCACCGCCGACTATTCTTGTTTCGGCAACCGGTTCTTCTTCAGCATGGGAAACCGCTTACTACGACAGCGGTTATCACTACACATGGGGCGCAAGCGCCGCTTGGTCAGTCGATACATCTGTTGTCTCAATCAGCCCTGAAAGTGCCCACACCACGACGCTAACGGGTGAGACGCCCGGAAATGGATGCGTTAATGCCGATATGGGTCGAGAAGAAAGTTATTCGTACGATGGAAGGGACTGCTACGACAATAACAACACCTATCCGGTCGGTAGTGGTGGCTGTACAGACGTAGTCTGCGCGGTGCCAACCAACTTTCATGAAACTAACGCCTCTGATGCTGGAAATGGCACCTTGCACTTCGATTACGCATGGGAATCAAGCACAGGCAGCTTAGCCGACCTCGATCAGTGCAGGGTTGGAGAGAGGGTCGACTATAATTCTGCCGATCTCCCATTAGCGAGTCCGCCGTTCCCATCTGGGTTGAATCCTTCCAATCCCACAACACAACCCGACTTTGCCGGAAGCGTTGGTGCGTTCCCTAACGGTGACAACCATCGCACCCCGGGAGTTTTTGTTACGCCATACTCTGAGAAGACTATTGTCGCCACTCAAATCTATCGCTACCACTGCCCCTGCCATAACGGTGACGGATGGGAGACATTGATGGGTCCCCTCACTATAACTAGGTCAGTTTATCCGTTTTTAGGCTTCTGGGGCTTCAGCGTGACGAAGTCCGGACATTCAGCAGGTATTTTCCCGCTTCCAGAGTAACCAGGAATTCTTTGTGGCCAAGACAGGAGCATGAAAAATGTTTATTAATTCCGCTACTCTTGATGAATAATGTTGACTCTACGTATAACTACTGATTTTGCATTCAGGTAACGAGTCTGCTTTTCTCGGCCCGTTCAGGGGCGTTCGGAAGGAGGAACTTCAGTGAAGATCATAATTTCTATTGGCATCACCCTAACCCTTATCCTTGTTGTCTTCTCGGCCACCTTGGTTGGCCAAAGAAGCAAGAATGCTTCAATGAGCCATACAGAATGGGTCGGAAATACTCTTAAGGAAATCCGAACCATTAAGGTCGGCATGAAAAGGAAGGATCTGCTTAAGATCTTCGAGCCTGATGGTGGACTTGGTTCAGGTCGAACCTTTCTATATCGGAACTGCCCCTATATCAAGGTCGACGTGGAGTTTGACCGCGACACTATTACGAAGATTTCGACTCCATATCTGGACAATCCCACTCTGGACTGAGTAATTCTATTTCTTGGGCAAGACTCAGTTCAGTTCTAGCTGGGTAATTTGGAACTTTCGCACTGGCCGGTGCTGTGCCGTGCCGATTAATTTCCCAACCTCATCGCACTCTCTCTCTCAGGAGGAAGTAGAAAATGGTATGCAAGAAAATCAAAGAGCGCTCCAGGCGGCCCAGGTCGGAGTTAAGCGTGATCCTGCTGGTGGGATTAATCATCATAGGGATCGCACTTCTTTCGAGCGTCGTCGCCGGCAAGATGAACGCAAAGGAAGGAGACAACACGACATCTTCTTCCGACAACAGTCCCCAATTCACAAGACCGATGAGGAGAATGGCGATCGACGAATTTGCCGCGCCGGTAGTTCAACAGAGGCTAAAGGCGAACCTTTCGGTTGACGATCCGCGTCCGGTAGCAACGGCAATTACTTTGCTCGAAGCGAAATATACTCGAGTTATTACTTATGAAGATCCTCGCTACGTGTACTCTGGCGATATATCTGACGTAACAGAAACTGTCCGAAGAGATCTCTCCAGCTTTCGACCTGGTGAGGCACCAAGGGTGCTCATTCCTAAAGGAGGAAAACTAGCTTTCGAGGATGACTCGAACGAAAGACCCGATCCGGAAAGGAGCTTGCGACGATTACTCGCCGCCTATGCCGCAAACCTTGGCTCGGCTAGTTTTCAAATCGAACGACGTGAGAAAGGCTTTGACATATTTCCTACAGCAGTTAAGAACGTCTCAGGAAAGTTAGTGCCGCAAGCGTCGATCTTGGATTCGGTTATAACTCTGCCCAAAAGGGAAAGATCGGGCCTGAGAGAGCTTGAAGATGTTTGTGCGGCAATTGCTAAGGCCAAGCAAATGCGCGTTGTCGTAGGAACCATTCCAATAGGTTTATTCTCCCATTACAAGGAGGAATATGGAGTCAGATCGCGAGCGAGGGATGTCCTGATTCAGTTGCTGGCGCGGACGGGTCCCGCAACGCATCTTTCCTGGCAGTTGCTATACGATCCAGGATTGAAGATGTACGTGCTAAATATTCATGAAGTCGGCTAGTTTCCCATCCAGAAACCGAATCCGGCTCGTCCGCCACCGTCAACTCTAAACGGGCCCCGGCACTCAGTAGCGATGATGGGAGATTCGCGGCAGGGGCAGGGGGCTAGATTTGCGGTGCTTAGTATCGAATGCGAAGCGGGGCAGTAGCCCAACCGTAAGGGAGGGCGCGTTCCATCGTGAGCTTGCGCCCTCCCTTACGACCGGGCTACTGCCCCGTTTGGCCACAGATTTATTCCGCTACCCCCGGAGGGAGTTGATCGGCCCACCAATCGGGTTTGTGTTCTGACGCCTCTCGATTCATAATTCAGCCATGCCTGATTCGCAAAAAACAGCCCAGCACGCTCAGACCTATCTGGTCGATGCTGAGACTTTTTCATTCGAAACCCTCGAGCACGAGAACGGCCAAGCGACCGTAATTCGATTCACGCTTGACGACCCGCGTTATCATGCGGGTGATGTACTCCTGGTTTTGTCGGGTTCGGAAATTCACTTTCATGGGATGATTGGAACGATCGGTGATGGGATGGCCATCGCCTCAGATCCACGCGGGTCTCTTTTACCCGCTACCGTGCAGTAGCACAACCAGGCAACGAGCTGTCATGCCTTTTCGGGAAAAGCCGTGACACCCTTCTCTAACGGAGGTAACCATGAAGCGCATTCTGTTCATCGCGATTCTTGGTCTCTTGGCTTGCCCCCTAAACGCCTCTGCTCAACAATCCGCGAAGAAGTACGTCAAACAAGGTGTCGAGCGCTTTAGCAAAGGCGATATCGCCGGCGCCATCGTCGAATACGATCGCGCGCTGACGGTTGATCCAAAGCTGGCCGACGCTTATTTGAACCGAGGCAAGGCCAGACGCGCCGGCGGCGATTTGGACGGTGCTATCAACGACTACGACATTGCCAGCGAACTGGATCCTCAACTAGCTGTCAACAACCACGACATCACAGAGGCCTACCTGAATCGCGGATACATCCGGTCTAACCGGCTGGATCTCGATGGCGCGCTGGCAGACTTTGATCGTGCAATCAAGTTCACTCCCAACGATGCCGAAGCTTACTTCAAACGCGGGCGGGCTTTTCTTATCGAAGGCAACGCCAAACTCGCGATTGCCGATTTTGATAAGAGCATCGAGCTCGACGATCGTAACCCGCTGGTTTACGCCGAACGCGGTCTGGCCCATCGAACGCTGGGACTGAATAGCGAAGCCCAGAAGGATTTTGCACGAGGTTTGAAGCTGAACAACGATTTGCGGTTAATGCTGGATCTGCACCTGTTGGATTTGCAGATGCAGATAAAAGAGATGCGTCGCCGGCAGGCGTCGATTCGCCGGAATATCGCGCGGCTTACTTTGGATAACCGGACGGATGTCGGATCACCACGTCGGGTTCCAAAGGCTTGATCTCGAGCCGGTGAAATCCTTTTCCAGGATGCGTTGAAAGATAAGTCAGTGCTATCTGCATCAAAATTGAAGCGTCGATCTCTTTGAGAAACGGATCGAAGCTTACCGGCGCCCCGGTCCCCTCGAAGAACGCCAACCCGCCGGTTTCTTTCGAAAGCCTTTCCAAACAACCCTGTCCGTTAAGCGCCAACATATCTCCCGCGCCGCCGGCGGGAGGCGCATAGATCGAATAGACGGCCACGCTGCGTCGTTGCGCTTCATTAATGGCCCGCTGCAAATCCAGACTCAGTCCTGGTGAGGAACTATCAAAACCACGCGAAGCATCCACTCCATCTGAGACCAGCACAATCGCTCGGCGTCCCAACGGTTGCGCGTCAAATCGCCTGAGCGCCTCGATCACCTCAACGTAAGGATTGAACGGACCGGCGCTGGCCAGTCCCAGCGTTGGACGCACGCCCGCAGCCGCCTTTTCAAGGTCGGTAGTAAATTTTCGCCGCACGTCCAGCGATCCACTTCGAATATAGCCAACCATCACCCGCGAGCCGGTCGGAAGCCGCCGCACAAAATTCGCGATCCCTTTTGCTTCGTTCGAGACTGACGGCGCCAGATCGTCCTGCATCAGGATACCCAGCGTGATCGGATTTTCAGACGGCTTGCGAATGGACAGAATAGTCTGGAGCTCTCCGTCTTCCTTGAGGATGTAATCGACAAAGCGCATTTCGACTTCGCGTCTTGCCTCGCGCAGGCGAATTGTTACTGGGACAGTGACCGGTTTGGCTCCGGTGTTCTTGCGGCTTTCGCGCTGCGCGTCCGCCGGTTGCCCGCTCAAGAGCACAGAAACTACCGCGGCCATTAGAAGAGTTTTAGCTTTTCCCATTTTGATCATCGTCGCTCTCTAATACTACCGGGCCAATAATATTACAAGGCAGGCGGGCGAGAAAGGCGAGGCCTTCCCCGGTCAGTTCAGAGTTCAAGCTTTAGCTTGTGCCGGCGCTAAGCACGCCTGCTTGCCGGGGATCAACGACTCAAGCATGACGAGTTGAGGGTTGGGGCCCCAGCCGCTCACGCGGGGTGGTACTGACTTCCTGGCTATCAGCAACCTAAAGGTTGAACTCTAAACAATTGACCACCCCTCAACTAGCCTGTCGTTCGGCACCCGAGTATGATTCCGCTACCGAGGGGTCAGTTGGTTCAGACCGTTAGGCAGCTTATGAACGAAAGCGATCGATCAGGCAAACTTACTGTCCGCGAAAAAAAAGCGGCGCGCCTGTGGCAAGCGGCCCCGTGGGCGGCATTGGCCGTGGTGACGCTCGGGCCGCCCGCGGGTTTGCTGCTGGCGTACCTGTTCAGCGGAGCGGCCACGGTCTATCTGGTCCTGGCGCTGACCTCGATCCCGTTTGCCTTGATCGCGGCAATCATAATTACGCTTGTGCTTCTGTTCTTTAGACGCAAATGGGCGCGAGGGCTTCGCGACCATCTCGCCTCTGATGGTATTACGGCTGATGAAGTTGGATATTTTCTTTCCGAACTTACCAGCGGCGAACGCAAAGCGCTGAAAGAGATGGATAGAAAGCAGCCTCTGCTCGCCGACGCCTATCGTGAAACCCTGGCCCTGCGTCTAAATGCTTCGCGACTGACGACCAGCGCGCGCCGGGATTTGCTGTTGGTAGAGAGACGAATTAGCCGGGCGCGATACTTGAATTCGCCCGATACGGCGGTGCTGCTTGAAGAGCTGGGCCGCGATCGTTCCCGGCTGGACAGCCTGAAGCAGGAAGGCGCATCGCGACGGGCCGAGGCCGAAGCGCGTTTGCAAATGATCGAAGCCGCCGCCAGCCGCGGCGCGAGTTGGGCCGAGACGAATTACATGTTGCAGCGTCTGGATGAAGGACGGAAGCAGTTACCCCTGGGATTGGAAAACGAGCGGATCGATCAACAGCTACGCGAAGACACTGCACGAGAGCTGCGCAAGGAACTGGCGGCGCGAGATTAACCACGGCAAAGTTGGCTCAAGCGTTCATTTCACTTTCACCTGCGCCTGATTGGTTTAGCGCTTTCTTTGTGACCAGACAGAACGATCCACGAAATCACTTTACTTCAGCTTCGTATGGTTTCGTGATCGCTCTTGTCCCCAGTAGTCGGATACTTGGCAAGACAACGGCGAGCCACGACCATTTCTGATCGCAACTCGCCGGAGCGTCTAACATTGACTGGTTCCCTATCGAGCCGTATTCAGTGGCGCGCCGGCACGAATGATGACCTGCGAGCCTCTGCCCAACTCCAAATCATTTCGCCCTTCTACATAGACTGAGCCGGCGCCGCCGCCCGCACCCAGAATCGCGCCGACGGCCGCTCCCTTTCCGCCGCCGGCAATCGCACCGATAATCGCGCCGACCGCAGTGCCAATCGCGGCGCGTTGTTCAGTCTTGGTCGTTTGGCTATCGTCGCGGACCGCGCCTTCGGTATCCACGCGCACGGTGTCGCCGTTGCCGGTACGAACACCTTCAACCAGCCCCGCGAAGCGATAAGTCCGACCGTCACGCAGACGGATGTTGTCAAAGTCCAGAGTCATTACCGACCGTCCGGTAAGACGTCCGCTGCGCTGAAGCTGCGAGACGTGCCCTTCGATCGTCGCGCCGTCAAATTCAGCCGGCTCGGTCACTCTGAGTGTAAAGCGATCGCCCACCGCGGCAGTGCGGGTCGACAGCAGATCGTCCAGAACGCCGACAACACGGGTCCCGTCGGGGACGACGAAGCTGCCGTTTTGGGCTGAAGAGTTCGGATAGCTCTGCTGATTGTAAATATCGAACCGAGCAACATCCGACGTTTTCCGGTAAGTGCTCTGAACCGTAATCGGCTGGGTTAGTCCGGAAACATAGACCTGCCGGTTAACTCTCAAATACTGGTTATCGATCGGCTGAAACGTCACGGTGAATTCATTCCCGCTGTCGCCGCTCGAGCTAACGATCAATTGATTTGCGTTCAGTGTCGCGCGGGCGCGAATTGTGCGGCCGCTGGGTGTCGTTTCGATGCGCTCGCGACCGTCGGCGTCAAACGTGATTTGCGGCGCCTTCGTGGATGCCAACGTCACTGACCGTCCGCGTATATCAATGGCAAGTTGCTGCGGCGGATCCAGACGTTGATTCAAAGAATCCAGAACTCGACGTCGTTCACTGGGCGCCAAATTGCGCGTGGCATCGTCGGCATTCCGGCGCGCATCATCGCTGCGCGAAGAATCGATTTCATAGGTGCCGGTCAAGAGACGACTGCCATACTGATCGCCAGTGTTTGGATAGCCGTTGGATGGATACGGGTTAGTCGAGGAAGGATAGGGGTTAGTCGGGGATGGATATGACCCGGTCTGCTGCCAGCTAAGGTTATAAGCCCTTGCCAGCTGATTCAGATCGACGCGCATGCTTGACCATGTGTTCAGGCTGCGCGCATCAAGAGAGTTGCGCCGGATAAAATCATCGATCGATGTCGCCTGATTCAGAACCGCTTGGACATCGGAAGATGTCGCCAGGCGCCGGTCGAAACGATCGCGAAGCCGCCGCACGCCATCGTTGAAATCCCGCGCCAGCACGTCGACGTCCGCGCTGTTCCCGTAGGTCGCGCCGACGTTTTGCTGGTTCCATGCCTGAACGCTGTTGCGGAAAATGTTCGCGCGATTTTCGAGCCGCAGAATCGCCTGCCGGGTTGATTGATTTGTGGATTGACTCGTCCCCCGGGTCACTCTCCGCTGTGCCTGGACCAGCACCCCGCCCATCGTCATTAGACACAGGATCGTCACCGCTGCTTTAAAGAAATTTCTTCTCATCGTTCTTCCCCCTGTTATTTCATCTCCTAATACACATCTGTGCACCGTTCGGTTTGCACATCAAATGTCGGGCCATGGAATTGGGAGAGCCGGGAGAGTTACGCATCCGGTCTTATCAAGTAGGGGACAGTCCTGTTTGGGATTGCCGAGAGCGATGAAAGGTTGCCGCCAATTGCGAAGCAGCGCGATCAGAGCCTAGTAATTTGATTGCAGCCGGCAGTATCAACCTCGTGCATCTGCGTTTTAAAAACGAGCATGTTATTCTTTTCTTTAAATCTTGAAAGAGTGAGCCAGATGACGGACAAGACCCCGAAAGCCACCATTCATTTCGCTGGGAATGAGTTCTTTGTCGGCGTCACGCCTTCCGGGCACGCGCAGGCAATTGAGACGGACTCTGCCCGCGCCAGCGCAGCGACGCCAATGGAACTTCTGCTAATCGCCCTGGGCAGTTGCACCGGCGTCGACGTTATTTCGATTCTGAAAAAGAAACGGCAACAGGTCACCGATTATCGCATCGAAGTGAGCGGCGATCGGCGCGATGAATTCCCGCGCAGCTACACGCGAATGTACGTCAAGCATATCGTCCGCGGGCGCGGCGTTTCCGAAGCGGCAGTCGCCCAGGCCATCGAACTTTCAGACACTAAGTACTGTAGCGTGGCTGCGACCTTGCGTGGCACCGCTGAGATTATTTCGAGCTTTGAGATTGTAGAAGAGGATGAGTAGGCTCCTAGTGTTGGGTTGCTAATCTCCGGATAATACAACTTTAGGGTACTACGAACAGGACGACGAAAATGGGCGGGCATAAGCATTTCGGGCATTCATTCCTTCCAAAACTTTCAGGCCTTTGTCTGACTCTCACGCTTGTTTCCCTTGCCTACTCCCAGAGCGCATCTGATGCATCGCTCAACGCCGTGCGCGTAAGCGATCGCGCCAATCGATCTGCAAACGGCAAACTTTCGCCTGACATTACTCCGGCCGAACATATGCGTCGCGCGGGAATTTATTTAGTCAACCGCGCGTTTGATTCCGCGCGCGAACACTGGCAGGCAGTGCTCGACAACTATCCAAACGATCCGAACGTGGCTCCAGCGCTGTACGGCATGGCGCGCTCTTATTACGTCGAGCGACGCTATGAAGACGCCCGGCAAATTTACGAGCGGTTGGCGCGCGATTATCCGGACACCAAAGAAGGGCGCGAAGGTTCGAATTTCGCCGCGTCTTCTCTCTTGCGAATGGGCCGTGGAGCCGAAGCCGCCGCGCGCTATGCCGAGTACATCGAAAAATATCCCAGCGGCGAACGCCTCGACACCGCTCATCTGAATATCATCGATGGTTACCGCGAATCGGGTCGGCCGCAGGACGCGATCGTCTGGATTGATCGCACACGAGCACGATTCGCCGGAACTGCAGTAGAGACAAATGCCGTCTTTGCTCGTCTCAGGCTGGACATTGCTCTGGCTGATTGGCGCCACGCAGTGCAAACTGCCGACGAACTTCTGAAAAAACCTCTGACGAACGCAACCAACACGAACGCCGACGAAGTCCTCTATCTGAAAGCCCATTCACTCGAGCGTGAAGGACGAACGCAGGAAGCCGTTCGCACTTATTTGATGATTCCTGAGAGCGTGAATTCCTATTACGGTGGACAGGCGACCAAGAGGTTAGCAGCGATCAACGATTCGACCGCGCGTCAGAAAGCTGCCGAGCGCTCGCAATCTGTTCAGTCCATGCTGGCCCGAACCGCTACTGACTATCCTGCGCCTTACCGCTTTCAGGTTGTCAGCGAAGCTAAGAAGAGAGGACTCGATCCGCGTTTTGTCTTGGCCATTATGAAGCAGGAGAGCGCGTTCAAGCCGAACGCCAAATCGCCTTCCGCGGCCCGCGGTCTTTTACAACTCACGATAGACGCCGCTCAGAAATACGCGAAACGCGCAGGCATCAAACTCGTCACCGATGACTCGCTGTATCAACCGGCGACTAACATCGCTGTCGGCAGCGAATACCTGAGCGAGCTTTCAAAAATGTTCGCCGGGCTGCCCGAAGCGATGGCCGCTTCGTATAACGGCGGCGAAGATAACGTCGCGCGCTGGTTGGGTCGCACCAATCAGAATGACGAAGGCGTCTTTGCAGCCGAGGTCGGATTCACCGAATCAAAGAACTACGTCTTCAAGGTGATGTCCTTCTACCGCGCCTATCAGCAACTGTACGACTCGAACCTGAACCGCCGGTAAGAGCGCACCGGAGCACACGCACCGGAGCGCACGCACCGGAGCGCACGCACCGGAGCGCACGCATCCTGCGTGCGGTGCGCAGGCATCCATGCCTGCGCCCTTTCTCAAACGACCCCAACGCTAAGGCTGCGGACAATACTTCGGCTCGAACCCCTGTGCCCGCTCCCGACGATCGAGCACGTTCGGCCGCGGATAATCACGCGGAATAATTCCCAAACGCACTAACGAAGCTCGGTACTCATATCGAATCGTGATCTCGCCGGCCGGCCTTGAATCCAAATCCAGCTTGATCCATTGCACGTCGTTTCTAACCGACCGACCAATACCCGTCGCCGCTGATTCGTCGTCCGGAGGCGGATACGATTGCGCGTTGCTCTGCCTGGCAGCGTCGCGCCCACTTTTACTCTGCATGCTTGGTTCCCCGGCGCTGCCCGTTCGCGGCGCGGATCTTTCATCGCTTGCCCGGCCTTCATTGTAAGTCGGCCGCGGAGTTACCGGCATGATTGTGACCGGCCGCCGTTCGCGAAAGAAGACCGCCGTAATCAAACCAACATTGGACGCCTGCCCAAGTTTGGCTGCATAAGAATCGCGCTCGGTCGTGAAGTAGAAGCGTCGCGCGCTCTCGCCGCTCATTTGCCAGCCGCGCACGTGAATCGTCCCGTATGGTTCAATCACCCACTTGTGGCCATCCCACGCGCTGGTATGACGCGCGTCGATCGAGTTCAAGCCGTCAACCGCCAGCGCTACCGCCACCCGCGAACCCGTTGGATTGTGTACCCGCACTTCGTACTCCGCATTCTCCAGAGCCTCGATGTACCGGCGGCCGCGCGCTGCATATTCCGTCAACGGGCGCCCATCGACGAGGACCTCTACCGAGAATCCATTCTCTGCAATCGCTGGTGCCGGATATGAATCTTGCGAGTCGACGTTAACTTCGTCCTGGTTAGCCTGCGCGTTGCGCGAACCAACCCTCAGCGCCAAACCCGTAAGAGCCACGACGGCCATGGCCAGACCAGTAACCAACATAATTCTTTTCAGCATCGTTCTGTTTCCTTCCCTGGCGAGACTAACTACTGTCGTTGGCTGAACGCCCCACATCGGCATTTCTTGCGCGAGCCATGTAGCGCAAATTGTTAATTTGCGACTCTCTGGTTGGGGTGACGATCCGCATCACCAGGAAGATTTGCCACTAGTTCCCAGCAATTTCGCCCCCGACTTAGGGCAGAGTTTGAGTAATTCCGGTTCGCGGGCTAAAATGGCGCGACGTTTCAGGTAGTTTTATTCCTTGACGAGTTGCCCCGACTAGGTTTCAATGGCGCGTAGATTCTAACCAATCAGCAATAATCAGATGGCCGAATACGTACTCACTGCAACCAAGAACCAGGCGCGCGCGGGTTCCTTCTATGATCGCATCGAAGGTTTCTATGACCTGACGTTTAAGTTGAATGGTTATGGGCGCTCGCTCGATCAGTATTTCGACGCACACCCCTTGCCGGTCTTCCCGGGTGCCAGCTTGCTTGACGCCGGCTGCGGCACGGGGACTCTGACGCTGGCTTTACTGAGGACTCTGAAAGTTCCGGTGAAACTCACCGCCGTGGATCTTTCGGCTTCATCAATGGCCACCGCGAAGAAGTACGTCGAAAAAAACAATCCCAGTGCACAACCGGTCCGATTCGCGCAGGGCAACGTCCTGGCTCTGCCTTTTGCCGATAGTGCTTTTGATTTGGTTTTGACGAGCGGGGTTTTAGAGTATGTGCCGCTGGACGAAGGTCTCAGTGAACTGGCGAGGGTGATTGCGCCGGGCGGGCATTTGCTTCACTTGCCGATGCGGCCAACGCCGGTAACGACCTTTCTCGAAATGCTGTTCCGGTTCAAGACCCATCCACCCCACGAAGTGTCTGAGACAACAGATCGTTATTTCCAAGTAGTCAGCCACTATCGCTTCCCCCGCTTCCAGGCCATCGGCTGGAGCAAGTCAGCCGTCCTCGCCCAAAAAGTCTAATCGCAACGCACGCATGGAGCGCACGCATTCGTTGGAGCCGCACGCATGGAGCGCACGCATCCCTGCGTGCGGTTCGCAGGCATCCTGCCTGCGTTTGCAAGAACTAGCCCGACCGTGAGGGAGCGCGCGTGATTGCTGGGAGCGCGGACGTCCCGTCCGCATCCTCACGCTGAAAGCGTGAGAGAAAATAGCCGGGGGTAAGTGCGAAGCACGCCACCCCCGGATCACAGTTTATTTATTGAAAGAGCCCGCGAAGCGGGCGACCGAACATGGAGTGCAGCGACTCGTCGCTGCCTTTATCCTGGGAGCGCGGACGTCCCGTCCGCCTCTTCACGCTGGAGTCAACTATTTGACTATCGAGGCCACGCATCGTCTCAGCGCACTCCGGAAACCGGCGCCAACCTTAAAATCCGATCATCATCCGCAGCCGGCTGCCCCCGCCCATCTCGATTCGAGGTCGAGAAATAGATCAACCCGTCCGGCCCTTCAGCCACGTCCCGGATCCGACCATACTTTCCTTCCAGCAAATTCTCCTGACTCTCGACAGTCCGCCCGTTAGCCACGACGCGAATAATTCTCCGACCCACCAAACATCCGAAAAAGAAGTTGCCCTTGAACTGTGGAAAGACTGACCCGCGATAAAACATACCGCTCGCCGGCGCACACGCCGGTGTGTACTCCAGCACCGGGGACTCCAGGCCTTCCCGAGTCTGCCGGTGATGAATGATCGGCCAACCATAATTTTTTCCGCGTTCGATAATGTTGACTTCGTCGCCGCCGCCCGGTCCATCGAATCCGCTGGGCCCGTGCTCGGTTTCCCACAGAAGGTTCGTGCCGGGTTGCCAGTCGATGCCCTGCGGATTGCGATGCCCGTAGCTCCAAATCTCAGGCCGCGCATTCGCCTGGCCCACAAAGGGATTATCTTTGGGCACGCTGCCGTCGTCATTCAGCCGCAGAATCTTTCCCGCCAACGAATCGAGTTGCTGCGCCAGGCCACGCTCAGTCGCGTCGCCAGTAGTGATGTAAAGCTTCCCGTCAGGTCCAAACCGCAAACGGCATCCCGCGTGGAACTGCGCCGCCGGAATATTCTCAATAATGACCGTGCGATCGGTTAGCCCGCTCGGCGTCTCGCGATAACGCACCACCCGCACGAGCTGCCCGCCCGAGTTGTAAGCATAAGAAAGATAGAGCCAGTGATTGGAAGCAAACTGAGGATGCAGCGCGACACTCATCAAACCGCTCTCACCCTTCGGCTCGACATCAGGAACAGTGAAGAGCGGCTCAGCCCGCAGCTTTCCATTCTCAAAGACGCGCACCCGCCCCGGCCGCTCAGTAAAAATCATCCGCCCATCCGGCGCCCAAACAATCGACCAAACCACCTGCAGATTGGGAATGACAGTTTCAACTTTAAAGCTGCTCCCCGTCTGCGCAGAATTCTCAACCTCCCCCGCCCCCTTGCCTGGCGGCGGATGACTACACGCGAGGGCGAAGATGGCGATGGAAAGAAGCAGAGCAACTATGGTTGATTTCATCTCGCTAGTTTGACGTCGGTACGTTACAGAAACTTTCATTCCAAGTAACCTCTGTATGTCGGTGGTATTATTTGTTCTGCGAGTGGGTGAATTTGAGACTCTATTATTCGCCAGCATCTTTGCGTGACTTTTTATCATAAATCAGCGGCGAATTACTCCGCTAATACACTCGCTTTCCGCTCTTTGATAACAGAGAACACCTCAAAGAAGCATCGTCGTGCCTCATGCTGAGAAATCAATTGTTCGTGGGGTTTTTAAGCGAGTCGAGGAAGGAAAAGAGCGGATTAAAGCCCAGAGACAAATAAACTTGTCGCGCTCCTGACTTATTTGACTGGGAGGGTTCACTCGGTCTCAGCGTTTACCTCGACGCCAGATGAGTTAATAGTTTTGCGACAGATAATTCCCCTTCATAAATGTTGTAAGATGTGCGAATTGCTGGCAATCGAAGCTCTGACTCCGCTTCCCTAACAACCTTCACTACTGCATTTTTTTCAACGTCATCTCTGATCGTTCGGAGGCGTGCGCGATAAGATTCGGCTTCTTTTTCGCTGCCAACGTATAGTTCAAACAGTGACATTTGATTTCTCCTCCTGCTTCGGTTTTAGGTCGTCGAGCGAATCAAGCATTCGATCCTGTTCCTGGACGAAAATGAAATTGAGTCCGGGCGCGTTTTTCAGCATGTCGACATAATACTCCCGCTGAATAACTGATGCCGCAGCATCTGACGCTAGTTGTCTGACTCGATCAGCGCGTTGAATTGCTGCATAGGTTGTGCCAGAACTCATTGGCGTAGAGCTAGCGATTTGTGGCTCCACTTTTACGAAACGCTCAAGTACGTTAACGCACTGCACTCCACCACTAATTGAATCGGTGGTATCAAATATTGCGTTCTCGAGCATGCTTAGTAATTCCGTTGCATTTATGTGCGCTAATGATGGCTGAAGATGAGGGCCGATATCCGAATGCTCCCGCCAAGTAGTTACCAGCTCTTTTGCTACCTCCATTGAACGCAGTCGCCGATCTTCGTCGGGATGATAAATGATGCATCCACGAGGGGCAGCCCCCGTAAGGCATAATCGTGCATAATACTCAAGTTCTCTCTTAACACCAAGGGATAATCTTCCCTTCTGCAGCGGGCGGTAAACGACGAGCGATTTAGTTTGGTCAACCAAGTAGTGATCTCTCCAAGTTATGTCTTCTGCTATACGTTCGGAGAGCCGCTGCATCGTTAATGAAATCAGATCTAGTACCGATTTCGGGCCCTCTCCGTTGCAAATTGATTCACACTCTCGCTCTAGGCCTAAAGCGGCAGCGTTCGTCTTAGAGAAAACGTACTCTTCGAGGGGATCAGAGTAAACGTTGAGCGGTGCGAAAGCCAAATCGGACGGTTTCTGTAGTAAAGGCCATCGCGGTGAAAGTTTAGGTACATACCTATTGATACCCCCCGTCCGATCTGTGACGATGCGGTACTCGTCGATGGTCGTGGGCTCAATCAATGTCGTCTTCTCCCTCAAAACGCTTGAAATCTGATTTATTTCAGAAAAATCGTCTGTTCTATCAAAATCGCTTTGAGTTCTGATGGCAGTAATGGGATGCGAGAAATACGTGGAGACGCCGGGATCCTCGATCAGTTTCGCTAAGGTTCGGGTCGGGTGTTTTATAGCAAAGACGTGTGAGGGAACCCCGCAGGCAGCCGCGAAGAGATCCGTTAATACTATTTCTTCTTGTCTCCAAAACAGGAAATGATCAAGATAGGAGACTGAGAGTTCTATTAATTTTTGAGCCCGCTCAATGTTATCTCCTTCATTGTAACCGACGGCCATCCGTTCCGCAGCCAAATCGTCTGCCCGACGCCTGTGCACATCGTACACATCATCAATCAGTGTGATGAAAGCGTGGAATCCAAATTCGGAGAGAATTGATGGGTCGACCGCAGACAGACGCCAACGATAATGATCGCTCTGATAGCAAGCATGGAAAATCACGAAGACGATATCCGCCTCCGTATTCGATTTCATCTCATCAAGAGCGCGCTTGGCACCGACTTGCCAATAATGTCGGATAGCGCCGATTGGCATAGTCAAGAGCCGCCACCAATTCGGCCGGCAACCCTCTTGCACATCAACTTCGTCGAGTTCTGTTTGCCTCAGTAACTCAACATTTTGCCGAGCATCTGCCGCAAAAGCCTTCCACAAGTACTCATCAATGCAGATCGCGATCGTGTTCGCTCTCATGGATGCCGAGAGATGGTCGACAACTCGCTGAATAGACGTGCCAGGAATGCCTGTAAATGCGAAGCTTTTCTGCATATCCAAAGTTAGAGCCAGTCCTCCTTGGCAGTCGAAACTTGATCTCGACCGGATGACTTGGCTTGATACACCGCTTTATCTGCTGCCTGAAAAAAGTCCCGCGTAACGACCGATAATGGCTTTGTCGGCGAATGACGCAATGTCGCAATTCCCGCTGATAGCGTTTGTCGGTGTTTGGAACCGTCATCAAATTCGAACACTCTGCTCCGCGATCGTGAAAGTATCTCCGTTGCGCATTCCACAGCTTTGTCGGCTGCCTCGCCTGTGAGCAGAATTGTGAATTCCTCGCCACCCCATCGGTATGCCCTACCATGAAATAACTCAGCGAGTTCCTTCAACAGCAGTGCTACACCCCTCAAAACTGTATCGCCTACCGAGTGACTCCATCTATCATTCACAACCTTGAAATTGTCTAAATCCAGGACTATTAGACTAACTGGGAATCTGTCTGTGGCAGCTAATACTGTTTCCGTAAGCTCCTTCTCAAAAGTATCTCGTCTCGGCAAGGTAGTTAGGTGATCAATTGGCTGAGGTGTATCTGGTCCGATTGAGGCAATTAACGATTGACGAACTCGGTCATTCAAACATACGCATCGGTCCGCAAAACAATAGTTGCAGTTTCCTGGATATTGGTCCCACAGTGCTAATTCGAGATTGAATTCATTATCCTCTAGGTGATCCGGCAAGACGTTTGCTACCGCCATCATCCAAGCAAAAACGTCAGCGAGTTCGCTTGACACCGCAATCGGGCTTATGTGCTCTAGACGGATAGCCTCCGCAAGCTCCCCCATCTCCTCATAGAGCCGGTTCATTCCGACTAGGAGTTGAGACCAACTACTCGCGGAAACTCCTGCTGTTTCCCCAAGGATTCTATTTGGTGTGCCATAGATATCTAAAAACATGGCCTGCCAGTCGCTGAGCCTAACGGGCCGGCGAGAACGATTCTGTTGTTGCAACCATCGGAGAGTGACGCTATCCAGCACTTCGTGAGGTTCCCCTTGTCTGCAAATACAGTTGCTTTTCCCACAGTAGGGACAAGCCGCTGGATACTTTGCCCATACGACACTCTCTAGGTCACGATGATTAACTTTCATAACCAACGCACAGTACCAAGCGAGTAGCTTCCCAAGAAACAAAGTTACCTCACTCGGATTTGCTCCCTGACGAACGACCTTTGCGAAGCCTCCCGCGACTTCCGCAACGTGAGCAAATAGCTTGAATTGATCCCTTTCGCTATTGCGATTCCCGTAAATAGCGTTAAACATTTGGTGCCACTGATTGAGTGACTGTTGAGGCTGCCAAATTCGAGGTATCATTTAACTTCGTGTCCTTGGTTCTTTGTTCCCTACTTTTTTATGAGCCGTTACCATGGATGGCAACGATTAATAAAATCGGAATGGCGTGCGCTTGGAAAGATTCATCTGATACATTGAGTCCCCCACTTTTGCTGGGGTGCTCGCAAGAGAATCAGATGTGACGGGTGCACTCTGATGAAGACAGCCTTTGTGGATTAAGATTTGGGATTCTACAATCGAATTGAGAGAAGAACCCATACCCCTTGGAAGTAGAGCGAGCAGACCATAGTATAGGTCATCCGAACTTGCAAGCAAAAAATGCAGCAGGGCAGTAGAAGCTACTAGTAGTATTCAAATAGCCAAGAGTCATATCGAAACGGGAAGGCAGGAGTTACCCCCTACCTTCCCCAAGCGAGGCGATACACAGATTCGCTCCATAGAAAGGCCGCAGACTGGCGTGTCCACGCACCCAGATAAGAATAGCCTCTGCCCTACAGCCTACGGAGCGATCTTCATTGCGGGGTCGCTCCAGCCGCTTTGGCCGACGGCACCGACGGCGCAGACTCGGAACCAGTAGCGGGCGCCGGGGTTCAAGCCGTCGATTGTGATGCTCGACTTGGTTGAGGTGCCGGCGTGGGCCCAGCTGGTGGCGGTGGGCGGATCGGCGCTCTGTTGGATTAGGTAACTCTTTGAACTCGACGACGGATTCCAACCGAGATCGACTTCGCCGTCACGATCGCCCGCCGTGGCTTCCAGGCCGGAGGGCGTGTCGGGCATGGTCGACGCGCTCGCGGGGGCTCTCGGGTCCATGCCGGCGCTGGTAATCAGCGTCTCGTTGTTGCCGGCCACGCTCTCTACATAACCCGCGCATTGCGACATCAACTGATCGAGCGAGTCTTCTTTCACCGTCTGATCCGCGACCGCGGTCTTGACGGCCTGCTTTCTCGATTGCGTAGTCGCTTGCGCGGCCTCGAGGGCGTTAGCGCCGTCTGTGATTGTCTCCAGCGGCGAATTGGGGTTTGGAAATTTGGCGTTGCCGGTCAGCGCGGTAACGATCTGCCGCGCTTTGGCGATGTTCTCCGCCACCGATAGACGTCGGAAATTGAGTTTAACTTTGGCCATTTTTTGAGGCTCCTTCCTAAGTGAAGTGAAAGTATGATAAAGCCAATCGAAGTGCATTTTGCCGGGTCAGAAGCACGACTGTGAGGAGGGCTTGATTGCCAACGAGGCCCTCCCTGACGGTCGGGCTTCCGACACGCGACATTCGCGAAACAGTATTATTTCTCTCAACGGCAATGCGATATCTATTGGAAGAAGCTTTGCCTAGAAAGTGAATCTTCCTGGCGATGGGGTCCTGCCAATGCTGGGAACGCGGGCGCCCGCACTGAGCGCGAAGCGCGAACAGCATTTCCGATCTATGCTCAAGAGATGGAGCGTGGTACGCACGCTGGTGCGGGCGAGGGCGCCCGCGTTCCCAGCGATAACGGGCTCGTTTCAAATGCCCAGGACTTTTTAGGTAAAGCAACTAGAAGACCTGTGCGCTTAACGTAAGAGCGCTGAGCGCGCTGTGCGGGCAGGGATGCGCGCGCTCCGTTTCGCAGCGCTGCGACTTCAACAAACCAGAAAGGGTGAGCAGGCCGGATTTGCCGTGCTCACCCTCTCTTGTTATTACGCCGGGTTCGTCTCTTACATGATGTGCCTGCGACGCCCATGTCTGCGGCGATGGCGCCGGCGCCAGTTACCGTTGCCGTTATCCCTGTTGTCGCGACGGTTCATTTGGTTATTATTGTCGCGGCGGTCTGTCCGGTTGTCGCGACGTTGCGTCTGGTTATTGTTCTCGCGGCGATCGCGGCGATTGTTATTCTGCCCGCCTAACGCGAGGCTGCCGATACTGAAGATCATCAGCAGGCTAAGTACAATCAATTTCTTCATAACGAAGTGTCTCCTTTCAGAGATCTCGACTGTGGTTTCGTAACTGAGGGGACCGGTAAAATTTCGCTTCGCGCCGCGCGTGTGTGGCCTTCTCCGACAAGGAAGTTTCGGAGTGGGGGCTGGTCCAGTAAACCCTCTCCCCTCTCCCATTGGGAGAGGGGAAAATCAAATCGTTCGCGCTACGCGCTCAGTGCGGACACGGATGTCTGAGCTCCCAGCGAACGCGCTCCCAGCGACGCAGTCGCCTTAGTGGCGACGCGATCGATTGCGTCGACTACTGCGTTGGGGCGCGTGAAAGGAATTTGGTGGCCGGTCTTTTCCAGCACAATCAATTCGGCATGGGGCAAAGCCTCGTACAAGCGATGCGAGTTCTCTTTGGCCGGGACGATCAGATCAGAGTCGCCGGTCACAATCGCCGTGGGCACGCGAATGTCGGAATAGCGGTCAGTAAATTTTGGCAGAGACTCGTTAAGCAAGGCGTCGTCGACTGAATACCACTTCACCTTTTTCGGCCGGGTCCATTCGGAGAGCACGTGCCGCAGGTAATGCTTCGGCACGGGATCGGGCGAGAAGGCTTTCTGCAAATCCTCTCTGACAACCGAAGCGCCCAGCAGCGGGGTGAATAGAAAGTTAATCAGATCTCCAATCACAGGCAGTGCGGGCAGCTTAGTCAGAAAAGAAACTCCATCATCACTTTCGTAAGCCGCGGGCGCCAACAGCACCAGCCCGGCGACCTCATCTTGAAACTCAAGGGCGTAAGCCAGAGCCAAAGCTCCGCCCCACGAATGACCAACCAGGATCGGCTGTTCGACGTTGAGCTCTTTGAGCGCGTCATGCAGAATCTGCGCCTGCACGTCGACGGTGATGGGACGGTGATTAGGGCGGTCGCTGTGACCGTGTCCAGGCCGGTCAAAAGCAAATGCGCAATGGTGCGATGCCAGAGGCCCGTACAGCCTCGTCCAGTCCTGACAAGAACCGGGATTGCCGTGAATCAAGACGACGGGACGGCCAGCGCCCTTGATGACAAAATGCAGCCGCGCGCCGTCGACCGTAACGAATTTCGAGAGGGCTTCCGGATGATGATGAGCAACACGCGAGGCGATGTATCGCTGCTTGAGTCGGCCGGTAACGTTCATAACGAAAGTCTTTTCACCTAATGCGTCGTGGCGAGATCCATAGTCCGGGGCGAGCTATCCGTAGTCGCGAGTTGCATTGCTGTAGGTTAGGGCGAAACATGACTCCCGCTTAGATCGCGCTCTTTCGGGTCAGCCGGACAAGTCCGGTTTCTAAACGATCGCGCGTAGGTATCTGGCTTCTAACTGAGCCGGGGGTTGCTCCTGCTTCGTTGAGGGATTGAGCGGACAACTGAGCTCTCCCTCGGGTCCGGCTAATGCCCTGTTCCTTTTAAGACGACGAAGAGCTCGATCTAGTTACGTTTCATACGGAGCTCTTCATCGCGATCGGGAAACGTTGTTTGGTTTAGAGGCGGGTTGCTGCCCGCCTGTTTCAATGGTTACGAAAGATGGCGGGCGGTAGGCCGCCTCTAAACGGAAACGAGGGGGATCCGACTTTCCTTAGAACCGGGCAGTGATGCGCGGGGGGCGGACGGGACGTCCGCGTTCCCAGCATAAAGGTTCGTTTAGCCGCTTGCTTGCTGTCGCGCGGGGAGCAGACGGGACGTCCGCGCTCCCAACATGAAGGTTCGTTTAGCCGCGCGCTCTGCCTGAACGTTCGTTTAGCGGTTGCGGCGGCGAATTACGCGTAGCGCCTGACGCGTCAGTATCTGCGTCAGTCCACCCGGAACCAACGCGCGCACGATCGCGTGACCCACTCGCGGAGGCATCGTGACGCCACCCTGGCCCAGAGCGTATTCGCTCTCCCACCAGCTCGGTACGAACTTTCCCTTGAAGCGGCGCAGGCCTTCGAAGTTGTAGAAGCCTGCAAGTCTGCGCGAAGCTACATCCAAAGCGCGCGACACCACTCGATGCTCGATCGGAACATCAATGGGACCGTCCGTGCTCAAAGGCGAGGTGCCCAAAGTCGCCAGCGTGGCGCCTTCAGCCTTTAGAGCAGCCAAAGCTTCGACAACCAGAAGCGTCGCGGTGCCCTGAGGAGCAGCGGGTTCGCGTAAGACGTCTTCCAAATACCAACCTTTGCGCGCTGGGATGGGACTGGCGGCGAGAAAGCCAACCAGTCGGCCGTTGACTCGTGCCGTGAAATACTTTTTGTATTCAGAGTGCAGAAAAGGATCGAGCGCGACCAACCAGCCAAACGTCGTTGCCGAACGACGCGCACCGAGCCAATGCATGCAGAGCTGCGCCGTCTCTTTCTTCAGCAGCTGATCAATGTGGTCGGTTACTGTTTCGACTGTGACGCCGACCCGGCGGGCCTGGTTCACGCCGGCGCGAATCTTCTTGGCCGAATCGCCGCGCGGGTTCCATGTCTGCAGATCGAAGTAAGGCGACGCGCCCACTTTCACGGCCACGAAGTCATTCGGCACAACCAGGCGCGCGAACTCGGCGCTGCTGGGCACAAAGGCAACTACGCGATTCTTTCTTCTCGCGAAAGCGCCAAACTGGCGCGCGAGCTCGGCCATGTCTTCCAGAGGAGCCAAGGGATCGCCGGCGGCCAGCCACACGCGGCCGAACTCGCCATAGATGATCGCCCCGTCAATGTCGGGCGTTGACCAGAGCAGGGCTCCGGGTGCGATGCTGACGAGAGAATGTGGATTGTGGCCGTAGAGAGTTTGCAGGCGTAGCAATTCGCCCGTTGGATCGGGAGCCAGACTACGCCGGCGCGCCAGCTTCGAGGCGTCGAGGCGCATCTTCATATAACGCGCGCCATAGCCTGCTCCACCTGCGGCCAACCACCAGAGATCGCGAACGGGTATAAACATCGAGGCGACTGTCCTTTTACCCTTCCGGGGCCGGTCCAGTCAACTCGGACCGGGCTGGTGATTCCAGTGGACGTCCTCAATACCAGCTAAATAGGAAGTTTCAAACGCAAACGACGCAAAGATTTTCGCAAAGGGAGACAAAGAACCCTCCTCTGCGTACCTTTGCGAGAACCTTTGCGTCCTTTACGTCTAAATCCTCGGCGGGCAACGCCCGCCTCTAAACGGGGCGCGAAAAAGCCCCGCATCGCTACGGGGCTTTTGGCTTCTGGTGGTCGCAGTCTTCACTGCTCGTACCTATGGTTTACGTTTATTGGGGTTTACGTTTATTGGCGTTATGGTTCTCGTTTGTAGATCTGATCCCAGCGGTGTTCTTGTTGCCGTTGTTGTTGGTAACGACCGCTGTGTTGGACGAAACACTCTTACTGTTCGTGTTCGCGGGCATGTTCACGTTCGTCTCAACTACGCCTTCTCGCGGTGGATTTCCCACATTGCTGTTTGCCCGATTCGTGTTGGTCTCCGTAGAGCCGCACCCCACAATGGTGAAAGCTCCGGTGAGCGCCAGGGCCAAAACTAAGGTTCGTCGCATTTATCTTTCTCCTCTGCGGTGAAGTTACCGGTACAGGGCTTCGCCGCGATTGGTGCGCCAGTCATTCTCGAGATAGTCAGCGTCTTCAGGCGTGCGTGGCGAGACACCCATGACGATGCCGCCGTCTTTGATGCCTTGCTCGTACAGCTTGGCGCGCTCTTCAGGAATACCATAGCCCACCAGTGCTCCAACCAAGCCGCCGGTCACTGCGCCGGCGCCGGCTCCCGCAAACGCTGCCGCAATCGGTCCAGCTATCAACAGACCAAGTCCCGGCAGCGCCAACGTTGTCCCAATGGCCGCCAGGGCGGCGAGTGTAGCGCCCACGGCTCCGCCTATGGCCGCGCCTTTGCCCGCGTCCTCCCACGCCTTCGTACCGATCTCTGTATCCCTATCCGCAAAATATTTCTTGCGTGTTTCATCCGACATCAAGAGGTTGACGTCATCCTTGCCATAGCCGCGCTCACCCAACGTGCGGTACGCGCGTTCGGCGCTGTCCCGATCGCGGAATAGAC
The DNA here is from genome assembly GCA_033857635.1 of Blastocatellia bacterium. Classification (GTDB taxonomy): domain Bacteria; phylum Acidobacteriota; class Blastocatellia; order Pyrinomonadales; family Pyrinomonadaceae; genus UBA11740. The sequence goes on along the minus strand of JAWVDF010000052.1, from coordinate 9,719 downwards.
CCGTCATGATGGTGGCCCGCTGCCGCGCAGTGCCCACCGAACGATCGTCTCCTGGAATTGTATTATTCGACATTGCTTTTGCTCCTTTGGTTACTAAGAGAATTTATTAGACCAGTGCACACGTTTGAGCACTTGCTTCCTGACTCATTAAAGTCGCTGGCTAGTTTGCAATGCGTGTACCAAGCGAGCCACTAGTTGTCAGTCTCTTAAATAGAACGACAATTCTGACAAGCCCGGAGAGTGCTGTAGGGTCCGGTGTCTGTAAATGGAATCTTACAAGCGGATCGAATATGAAAACGATACAACGAATCGTCTTGTCTGATGAGATTACAACGGACTCGTCCGCCTCTCTGCATGAGCCGGACAAGTCCGGCCTCTAAACGATGCGTTTGTTCCGGGGGATGATTCGACACGAGATCAGATCACAGAACCGGCAGGGATGCCGGCAGGCCGCGCGCAGGATGCGTGCGCTCCTATCAGCCGAACAGAGAGCCCTGAGCGGTCGGTCTACGGAAGGTATTGATTCTTGTGTGGCGCTCGCTGCCGACGCGATGCTCGTTGAACCCAAGTCGCTTTGAATAAACTTCGAATAGTTTGTGTTGTGCTTCCCAGTACTGGCCCTGGCCGCGCATCCGCTCGCCAAACACGCTGGAGTTCAACTTGCCACCGCGCGCATCGCGAATACGATTGAGCACGCGGTCGGCTTTCGTAGGCAGCTTCTCGCGCAGTCTTTTTTCGAAGTAAGGAGCAACGCTGCCGGGCAGACGCAGCATGTTGATAAAAGCTTTGGTGGCGCCGCAGTCCTTTGCGCGCTGCAACAGTCCGGGAATATCGGTCGATAATCCGGGTATCGTGGGAGCGATGCCGATGCCGACCTGAATTCCGTTTTCGGCCAAAAGTTTCATCGCTTCGAAACGCGCGTTTGGTGAAGGCGCGAACGGCTCGACGGCGCGGGCGGTGGCATAGTCGGCAAACGGAATCGAAAAGTAAACTCCGACACTCGCCTCTTCCGAAAGTCTCTTCAGCACATCAACGTCGCGGCGAATTAGCGCGGACTTGGTAACGATGCCGACGGGATTGCGGAACTCGGCGCAGACTTCCAGACAGCGACGCGTCAATTTGTAGTTCGCTTCCAAAGGAATATATGGGTCCGAAGTAAAAGAAAAAACGATCTCGTCGCCTTTCCAGGAAGGCTTCATTAGCTCTTTGCGCAAGAGCTCAGGCGCGTTGACCTTGGCGATGATTTTTCGTTCAAAGTCCGTGCCCGCGCCATAGCCCAGGTATTCATGGGTCGGGCGGCTGAAACAGTAAGTACAGCCATGAGGGCAACCGCGATAGCAGTTGATCGAATGATCGAAAGCAACGTCCGGGCTGTCGTTGCTGCTGATAATCGAGCGCGTCTCAGTCTCTTCAAAGACTTCGATCTTGGCGGTGGGCGGCTCGCCAATCCACTCGACGGAATGGCTCAACCAGGGGTTCGGCGGATTTTCGATGTAGCGCATGCTTGCAATCTCGTCCTATCGATGAAACAGAGAATAACATGGGGTTCGGTGTTTTGGCGAGGCATTCCCGTAAGGGGTGATGAGGTCAGTACCTTGGGCGGTAGCGACCGGGTCATCGTCGCACCTAACTTGATCGTAATAGATGAGGACCCGGTCGCTGGCGCTCCCGGTACTGACCCCTATTACAGTGCGGCAGCTTCTCATATCGCCAAAAAGTTTCATTGACAATCCGGACGGAAGTCGTTAGAAAGAGCCGCGCGAAGTAAGGCCAATGCGCTTCGAACGTATCCGGTAGAAGGAGCGAAAATGCGGAATGACGAGGTTGTTCAAGTTGTCGTAGCACTCGTGGTGATCGCGGTGCTCCTGGCCGCTTATATCGGGCTGATCGTGCTGGGAGTGACGATTGCTAAACGCAAGCACAGATCGCCGCACTGGATGTGGTTTGCTATACACCCGCTCGGATTGATGATTACGCTGATTGTAATGGCCTGCCTGCCGCCCCTGAAGCGCTGCCCGAATTGTACGCAGAGTACGCAACTGCACGCGCGCCTTTGCGGAATCTGCGGTTACAGTTATGAGACTGGTGGGGTGTACTCACCGCCGCCCGTGTATGTCCCTCCGCAACGCTATTGAGCGCCGCGAATGTCAGTTCAAATCGTCGATCTGCAAACCCACCGGGTTCGCGCCCGCGCCTTTGATCCCATCGAGCACGCGCATCACATCGGCATATGGCAGGGAGCGCGGGGCCTTGATGAAAACCGTCTTCTGCACTCTGACATCATCGGACAAGTCCGTCCGGTCACGCAGTTCGTACCGGTAGTTGTGGTTCTGCGTACGCTTCTGAAAAAGGTCGATCAGCGTCAAGGCAAGCTTACTGGTGTCGGTAACGGAACCCATATCAGTGAGACTATTGAGCATTAGAGTTCGATCGAGCTTGATTGTTACCACCAGCTTATCTGGATTTGGCTCAATGTCCCGGATCCGATCAGGCTCTGACGGAACCTTGGCGAGAAATCGCGCCGGCTTCAGCGGTGAGACGACAATGAAAATGATCAGCAGCACCAGCAGCACGTCGATCAGCGGTGTGACATTTATGTTCGGCTTCGCGTAGCCGGCAGAGAATTCTGCTTTCTGCCCAGTTGATTTATCAGCGGTCATAGCGGCCCTCCTCTTCAATGAAAGGTTAGACCGCAACCTGCCAAAGATGTTCCACGTGGATGGCGAGTTTTCTTTGCGTCTTGGCGCCTTTGCGTAAATTTATCCGCACGCCAAGGCGCAAAGACGCCAAGCAACCCACCCCGCGCACCTTTCGCTCTTAAGCATTATCAAATAGCAAAGGAAAGAATTGCCCGCCGATTTTTTCTCCAACGGGAATTGGTTTGACTCCTGCAAGCAATGGATCATTCGAAGCCGAACAGACGCCATCGCGAAGGACGTTGATGACGGCGCCGCGTCGCGGGCGTTGGCTGTGATTCTCGTACGAACCATGGACCATTAAAGGATGATGAAACGAGCACTCGCCCTGCTTTAATTCGGTCGCTACCGGTTTGAACTGCGACTTCTGCACCTCACTCAAAACAGTTTCGATCGCAGTCATGTCATTCGCCAGGCCCGTGATCGGCAGCAGCTCCCAACGTTGACTGCCGGGCACGTAATGCACGCACCCATTCTCTCGCGTTGAATCATCCAGCCCGATCCAGCACGACAGATGCGCCATCGGCCGTGTGCGAGTCCAGTAAGAATAGTCCTGATGCCAGGCCACGACCCCGCCGTGTTGCGGAGGCTTACAGAAAAGCTGATCGTGCCAGAATCGAACTGCGCCACCCAACAGCTGGGAAGCAGGAATTAGGAACGCCGGGTTCCAGAGCAGGTCATGAAACCCGGGCGCGATGCGCCACGCGCCCAGGGCATGGAACAGCTGCGTCGAGGGATCTGTCGATTCATTGGTGTGGAATTCATAGAAAAGCTTGTTGCCTGGGTGATTTGGATCGCTGAGGACAGACAGTTCTGCGCGCAGGGCTTCTATCTGCGCGTCATTCAACAGCCGGATGCCGGCGAGGTAACCGTTAGTGTGGAAAAATTCGATTTGCTGTTTGTTGAGACGGAACGGCTCCCAGTCATCGGCAGATCGAGGCTTCTTAAAGAGCGTCGTGATCGGACGGTGATAGAGGGAAAGATCTTCGATCATTGGAGAAAGCGGCTCCGCCGCCTGATGTGCGGAAAGGCTATGCCTTTCCTATAGGCCCTTCTTTCAGCGAGGCTGCGCCTCGCTGAAAGAAGGGCCGTCCGCGCTCCCAGCGGCTGGGCGCTTCTTATTTCACTGACGCTATCCCATCAATCACCACCTGCGCGACAGTCGGAATGATCTCGCGGTCATTCGCGTGATCAGTGGTAAAGGTCACCAGCACGAACTTCGCTCCGTTCGGCAGTTCGACATAGGCGGCGTCGTGGCGCGTGGTGCTGGTCCAACCCGCTTTAGACCAAAGCTTTGCTCCGGTCAAACCCTGAAGAGCTATACCAGTAAAACCGTGGCCCTGGTCGTCTGCGTCTTTCGAAGTGCCGGCGAAATCTCGTTTCAGCAATTCCATCATCTGCGTAGAGCGTGCGGCATTAACGGCGCGTCCGGTAACAATCTCTGACAACAAACGGGCGGTGGCATCGGTGGTCAGCTTGTTTCGGTTCTCGCCATTCGGTCCGCGCGAAACTCTCTCGCGACCATAGGCGTCTTCGCAAAACGTCTTTTGATTGACGTTGATATTCTTGAACCCGAGCGCCGCATAGTAGCGGTTCACCGCGTTGCGCTGGTCCTGCCACGCGGCCATCTCTTTCGCCGGCAATTCGTAACCACCGGTCGTTTGGGTCAACACGTCCAGAACGTACTGAGTGGCTTCGTTAGACGAATCCACGATCATGTCTCGCACGGCGCGTTTCAGTTCCGCAGTCTCCTGAATCTTCTTGTCCTCGAGCCAGCGATGCACGGCCGCGAAATAAAAAAGTTTCACTACGCTGGCGGGATAGACGCGTTCGTTGCCGCGAAAACTCGCCGCGGTTGGATGTTGAGGATCGCGCAAATCAATCAAGGTGATCGAAAGCTGTTCGGGCGTTAGTTTCTTGTCCGCGAATTTCTTAAGGGCAGTCTGCGCGGCTTGATCGACCAGTTGCTGGAGGCTGGTTGCGCGCGTCGATCCGGTTTGCGGTTGAAGCTGCGCGGGCGCCGCATTTGAAAGCACAAAGAGGATGGCAATGCTGAAAAGGATTCTGGCTCGATTCATAGTTCGCTCCTCCTTAGTATTGCTCTTCTTTGCGCCTTTCGTTTCGCTTAAGCGCCTTTGCGAGAACCTAAAGGGCGTCACGGAGATTTCACGCAAAGGCGCAAAGAGGATCGAAAGACGCAAAGCATTCTTCCAAGCTTACGAGGCCTTTTCGGATTTCACTCGCATCCAAATCCAATACACAGGAAGGCCCAGCGCGATCAAACCGATGCCGGCCAGCGGAGGATTGCGCGCCAGGGTGCCAAAGCCAGTCAGCAGTTGACCGTGCAGCATCAAACCCAGGCCGTTCGCCGCATCATCACGCACGCCCCAGAGAGTCGTTCCGAGAATCAGCGCCGTAGCCAACAGAAAAAGAATCGGCACCACTGGATAGCCCCAGGCGCGATAGGGCCGCTCGAGGTCCGGCATCTTGCGCCGCAGAATGAACACCGCCGCGGTCACCAGCCCATAAAAAATCCATAAACCGAAGATTGCGTAATCAGTCAGGACATCGAACGACGACGAGAAAGCAATCACCAGGATGCAAGCCCAAACGGCCTGGACTATCAGCGCACCGGTGGGCACCCGCGTGCGCGGCGAAACTTTTGAAAGACTGCGCGGGAACAGACCGTCGCGCGCCATCGCATAAGGAACTCTGGCGCCGGTCAGAATCGAAGTATGCAGAGTGCCGAAAGTTGACGACAGCAAAGCGGCGGCAATAAAGGTTATCGCCAGCGGACCCAAAAACCTTTGCGCGACTTCCGTCGCGACCGATGAAGTCGTCGCCACACTGGCGATTTCCGTCGGCGACATCGCGTAGAAGTAAGACAAGTTCACAAACAGGTACAGCCCCATGATCAGCAGCATGCCTCCGATCAGCGCGCGCGGCAGATTGCGAGCAGGGTTCTGTACTTCCCCCGCGACCAGAGTGACATTGTTCCAACCGTCATAGGCCCACAAAGCTCCCAGCATCGCCGCGATGAAACCGCCAAAGCCGACTCGGGCCGCGGCCGAGACTCCTTCGCAGGCACCGCCCACATTCGTCATCCAGAGATGCGACCAATCAGCATCGCGCGCCAACAGAAATGCGCCGATGCCAACTATCAAGACCAGAGCGATCTTGATCCCGGACAGCACCGATGCCACACCGCCGCTCACCCTGACTGCGAGACAATTGATTCCAGTTACGATCAGAATTGAAGCCAGAGCAACCACCTGGATCTTGCCGAACGGCACCGCATGGCCAAAGACGTTTGCCGAAAAGAACTCGCCGTCCAACTTTCGCTTGAGCATGGTGTTCAGAAACAAAGCGAACTGAACACCGAGAGCGGCCTGCGACCCCGCTTTGCCGATGAAGAACGACATCCAGCCGAAGAGAAAGCCAGACACGCGGCCGTAGGCTTCGCGCATGAAGACGTACTCGCCGCCGGCGCGTGGCATCATCGCGGCCAACTCGGCATAACTCAAAGCACCAGCGAGCGAGAGTAGTCCGGCCACAACGTATACACCGAGCACCCTTCCCGGCGTGCCGACGTTGCAGGTCATCACGCGCGCTTTCAAGAAGACGCCGGTGCCGATCACGTTGCCCACAACGACCGACACCGCTGCGATCAGCGTCAGACCGCGAACTAACTCTGTTTTTGTAATTTCAGGTTTCAAGTTTTTGGCTCAACGGCTACCGATCCGGTACGGAATCGCTTGCGGTAGCAAGCGAGTAATTCTCGTTGAGACCCGGTCGCTACCGAGTCTGTGTCAAAACTTCGAACGTGCGCCTAAGGTAACCATTTCTTAAACGCAGAGGGCGCTGAGGTTTTCGCAGAGGTACGCAAAGTAAGGCACCTCTCTGCGCGCCTTTGCGAAAACCTCTGCGTCCTCTGCGTTAAGATCCTCTCGGAGATCGCACATCCTGAGTTTTGACACGACCTCTACCGCGACCGGTTCGTACCGCATTCGTCTAATCGACAAGTATTGGCTCAACTCGACATGATTGCTCGCCGCCCAAAATTCTCAGGCAGTCTTTCTGATTCTGCTGCGCCCCGCAAGAGCGTGCGCGGCGGCTTCGCCGGTCACAACCGCACCCTCCATGAAGCCCTGCCAGTCAGCCAGATGCTCTCCGGCGAAGAGAACTTTGCCGTGCGGTCGCTGCAGGATTGGACGAAGAGTGAACCATTGGCCCGGCCGATAGAAAGCGTAAGCACCCTGGGTGTGAACGTCACGCTGCCAGGCCATTGACTGAATATCCAGCGCGAGCTCCGGCGCTCGCTCATTCAATGGCAGCAGATCGCGCGTGATGATTTCACTGCGCCGGCGCGCGTTCTGAGCGGCCAGCACGTCAGCCTTTTCCCCAATGGCATAACTGCAGAGGATGCCTTGCCGGCCGGGTTGATCCTTGGTGCTATGAAAATAGTAATGAGAGGTCACGTCGCTGACGAGCGAAAAATCCTCTGCGCCCCAGAAGCGTTCGCGAAACAGAACAGAGTTCTTGATGATGCGAGCGTATTGAAGTTTCTCAGCAGCGGCGCGGTGCGCGCTTGGCAACGGTGGATCGAAAGTGATTTTGTCGAGAGTTCGCGCAGGCACCGTGCAGATGCAGGCGTCCGCGGTAAAATCCCGCCCGTTGGCTGTGACTGTTACCTGTCCGCGCACCTGCTTAATCTTTTGCACAGCATGGCCCCTGTGAATTGAAGCGTCGCCAATCCGCGTCGTCAGGGCCTCAACCAAACGAGAGTTGCCGCCCTCCATCTTGTAGTCCATCTCATTTGCCGGACTGGATTCAAAATACTCGGTAGCCGCTGTGTAGGCGGAAACCATGCGGATAGTTTCGCCGAAATCGGTGCTGTCCTGCAGGTCCCTCAATATCAGATCGTCTTCCGTGAATCCTATCTCGTCCAACCAGGTCCACCAATCATATTGATCCAAACGAATACGGTCTCCCTGCGTATAACGCTTGTAGGCGACCTTGAACTTTTCAAAAGCTGCTTTTGCCTGCGGCGAAAAGTCCCATTGGCCCGGCCGTTTGACTACGCCATCACGCATCAGCCAAGTCTCGAATCGATGATCCTTCAAGGTGATTCCGAAATCGTGGCAGAGCGCTTTCATGCGCTCGTGACTATCGCCGACCCATTCGCCGCCAAGCTCACAAACGAGCTCGGGGTTCTGCCGGAAACGAAAAGAATTCACGCGGCCGCCGGTGCGTTCTCTGGCTTCCAGGATCGTCACGGTCCATCCGGCATTCTTCAACGCATGCGCAGCCGCGAGTCCCGAGAGACCAGCGCCGACAATCACGCAAGAATAGTTTCGACGCGGAACAAAAGGGCTGAATAAAAGCGGAGTGCCGACCGCTGCGATGCCTGAAGCCTTCAGGAATTTCCGGCGGTCAATCGTTTGTACCTGGTTACTGTTTGGTTTCACCAGAGGTCCTTTATTACCAAGTCTTCATAAGTGTCGCGGTGCCTAATCAGTTCCGCCTTGCCACCTTCGCGAATCATCACAGCAGCCGGCAGAGGCCTGCCGTTATACGGAAACATTTGCGCCAGCGAATACGCTCCCGAGTTCAAAAGCGCGAGCAGCTCGCCGGGCTTCACATCAGCCGGCAATAGACGATAGTCGGGCAAGCGTCCGTGACGCTCGATATCAAAATACACGTCGCCCGAATCGCACAGCGGCCCGGCGACTTTGTATTCCGAGTCGAAAGCTTCGCATGCTCTCGAGGCGGAAATCAGGTGGTAGTACCACTTGTAATTGTTCATCGAGAGCAGGAGGTTGTAACCGGCATCCGTCAGCAGCCACACGTCGTTTGTTTCCGGGCGGCGCTTGATGTTGCGCACGGTGGTCAGCAGCACGCCGGCATCGGCGATGACGCTACGGCCTGGTTCGAGCAGGATCGTCACACCTTCGAGCAAGTGCTCTGCTTCCGCGTCACGCGCCGACTCGCGCGCGACCCGCAAAGCTTCTGTCAGCACTGCCGCAGGTTCAAGATCAGCGCCGAGCATGTCACGCTCGTGTTCCGGCAGTTCATCCGCCTGCGAACGATCGCGCAGATAGTTCACCGGAATCCCGCCGCCGAGATTGATGTGCTCGAGCGTCAGTCCAGTCTCCCGATGAATTGTCATCAAGTGGTTCCACATGCTCTTGAAAGCTTCGGCGAAGGGCTCGACGTCGGGCGTCTGGGAACCGACGTGGATGTGTATGCCGCAAACGTGGATCAGTTCGGGATGCTGTAACCCGCGCCGGAATGCTTCCAGAACTTCCGACGAAGAGATGCCGAACTTTGAAGTCAACAGCGCCGTCTGCAAACCAAGATGGGAACGCGTGCCAATCTCAGGCACCAGGCGCAGAGCAATGCGCGCCGGCGGCAGACCGGATTTCAGTTCGGCCCGGGCACGGCGCACCGCGTCTTCGACCAACTCAATCTCATAAATCGAATCGACATTGATTGAATAGATGCCCGCCCGCACCGCTTCATCGAGCTCTGCATTAGTTTTGCTGGTGCCGTTAAAAATAATCTGGTCAGGACGAAAGCCGACGCGCAAAGCCTTGTAGAGTTCACCGCCGCTGTTCACTTCGATGTCAATGCCCGCGTCGCGCACGACCTTGAGCACTGACATGTTTGAGTTTGCTTTTGACGCATAGCAAAATTTGATCGGACGATCGACTTGCTTCGCGGCGGCTTGCAGCCGGGCGATGTTGGATTGAATACGCTGCTCTGAGAAAACGAACAAAGGCGTGTCGTACTTATGCGAAAGCGCGGTCGCGTCGGCGCCGCTGATAAAAAGATGATTGTTGGCGCGCGCTTCCAGGAACCCAGGAATGGTCCACGCCGGCGCGGCAGTTATGACTGGTGACATTAAGAAAAATCCTTCATTAGAATTAGCGGACACTCAACTAGCTGCTGGGAGCGCGGACGGCTCGTCCGCATTGAGCGCGAAGCGCGAATTGCGCCTACGGCGCTGATGCGGACGGGCCG
>JAWVDF010000051.1:0-2595 GCA_033857635.1 Blastocatellia bacterium | reverse complement strand
CCATCAACACGGCTTCGGCCATTGCGGTTGAGCCGTCATACATCGAGGCATTCGCAATGTCCATGCCCGTCAGCTGGCACACCAGAGTTTGAAACTCGAACATCGATTGCAGCGTGCCCTGGGAAATTTCCGGCTGGTAAGGCGTGTAGGCGGTGAAAAACTCTGAGCGTGAAATCAAATGGTCGACGATCGTGGGCACGTAATGCGAATACGCGCCGCCGCCAAGAAAGCTGACCCGGCCGGCGGCCTGATTGCGCGCGCCCATTTCATCGAACGCTTTCAGCAACTCGATCTCAGACATCGCCGCGGGCACGTTCAGGTTCCGGCGCAGGCGTAAATCTTCGGGAATTGATTCGAAAAGAGTTTCAATCGAAGCGGCGCCGAGTTGTTGCAACATCTCGGCGCGTTCGCCGGGCGAGTTGGGAATGTAACGCAATGCTATTCACTCTCTGCTTTCGTAAAGTCTTCGTATTCGGCGGCAGTCAACAGGCTGTCGACCTCGCCGCGGCTGCTCATCTTAATCTTGATCATCCAACCCTCACCGTAAGGATCCTGGTTCACTTTCTCGGGCTCGTCATTAAGCGATTCGTTGACTTCAGTAACTGTGCCAGAGATTGGCGTGAAAATTTCCGAGACGGCCTTGACCGATTCGACTGAGCCGAATGATTCGTGAGCGGCGAATTCTTCGTTGGGTTTCGGCAGCTCGACGTAAACCACGTCTCCGAGCTGGTCCTGCGCGTGATCGGTGATCCCGACAACGGCGGTGTCGCCTTCGACACGCACCCATTCGTGATCCTTGCTGTAGTGAAGATTCTCTGGAACGTTTGCCATTTTGCTCCTAAAAAAGTTTCAATTTTTCAGATTGCTTCTTGCGAGTTCGCTCGTTGTTTATAACCTAAAGGTTCCAAATGCGTCCAATCAACCCCGCCCTAATCCGGCTTTGCACCTTTGCACCTTTCGATTTCTCTTCGCGCCTTTGCGCGAAATTGTTTAGTGCAACTTTGGTTTCGCGCAAAGGCTCAAAAACAATACTGAAGGCGCAAAGAAATCATGTCTTTGACCGCTTATAGAATGGCAGCGGCACAATTTGGGCCGCGACAATTCGACCGCGCACGTCGATTTCAATTGTCCCACCTTCTTCGGCCGACTCCGCCGGAACGTAAGCCATACCAATGTTCTTTTTTAAGAAAGGCGCGGGACTCCCGGAAGTGACCTGGCCTACACGCTGGCCGCCGATCAAAACATCCTGGCCATCACGAGCTATTCCGCGATCGGTAACTTCAAAGCCGACGAGCTTGCGCTCGACGCCTTCTTCTTTCTGCTGCGCCAACCGATCGCGTCCGACAAAGTCACCTTTATTGAGTTTACAGATCCAGCCGAGGTTGGCTTCTAGCAGCGTCGTCGTCTCGTCGATTTCATGGCCATACAGACACATGCCCGCTTCCAGCCTCAGCGTGTTGCGCGCGGCCAGGCCGCAGGGCAGCACGCCGTCCTCCGCGCCAAAGCGTCCGGCCTCGAGAAGCTTGTTCCAGATTTGCTCGGCTTTGTGCGCGTTTGCGTAAACTTCAAAACCGTCTTCGCCGGTGTAGCCCGTGCGCGACACAATCGCCGGCACTCCGTCAACTTCGCCCTCGCGAAAGTGATAATACTTAATCTCGTCGAGCGGCACCGCGGTCAGAGTTTGCAAAATTGAAAGCGCGCGGGGACCCTGTACGGCAATCTGGCAATAATCGGCGCTGACGTTGAGCAGCTCGACGTTCTCATCGCCTTGATGTGACTTGATCCAGTCCCAATCCTTCTCAGTCGTTCCGGCGTTTACCACCAGCAGCAAATGATCTTCGGCAAAGCGATAGACGAGGAGGTCATCGATCACAGTTCCTTCGGGAGTAGTCAGCGCAGAGTATTGCGCCTGGCCATCAACCAGTTTCGTAACGTCGTTGGAAGTCACTCGATTAACGAAAGGAATTGCGTCGGGACCGCGCACATCGATCTCGCCCATGTGCGAGACGTCGAACAGGCCTGCGTGCGTGCGGGTGCGCAAGTGTTCAGTCATGGTCCCGGCGGCATATTGGACCGGCATGTCCCACCCGCCAAATTCAACCATGCGCCCGCTCAGACGACGGTGCGCGCTATTGAGTGGCGTGCGTTTCAGTTCTAGTGCGGGCGCATTCAATCGCGTGCTCTGCTTTCTGGCAAAGGATCAAAACTCATCAAGTTTTAGGCAGACCCGCAACCTAGCATGCTGGTTTGTGAGGCGTCAAGTTATTGGGTACTTGGGTAGGGGTGCAGGTTGAATTCTGACAGCTTTCTCATCAGCACCACGGCTTTAGCCCGGTGATTAGTGGTGTGTGCGAAACCACACGAACGAACACGAAGAATTGTTCGTGCTATTTCGTGGATCGGTCCGACGACGTAGGGGACTACTCGCCGCCGCCGGCCGGCAACGGCACCTTCTTCTCAGTCGGTGGGGGCGACGGCGATCTCTCGGGAACGGGCACGGATGGGGAATCTTCAAGGGATTCATTCTCTATCGATTCGTCCGCACCGCGTCGCGTCGGCGCCAACTTGCGCACGATACCGGTGACGGGCGCTGTG
>JAWVDF010000050.1:0-32648 GCA_033857635.1 Blastocatellia bacterium | reverse complement strand
GTCGCCCGCTTTGCGGGCTGCAACTGACATAACGACCTGATCCCAGCGATGAATCGCTGGGCTATTTTCGTCCGTCCGCTTCGCGGACTCATGATGAAAACTTCATTCATGAATAATGCTGGCTAAGAGAGAGCCCGACTGAAGTCGGCACTCTGAACGCCGTCATTCCGAGTCCTAACCCGTCGCAAGGAAGGAAGAACCAGGCAGACTCTCAGTCGTTCCCCGGCGGCAGCTTAATCACAAAAGTCGTCCCTTCGTTTATGATCGATCTAACCGCAATAGTCCCACCATGATCGTGAATCGTCTTGCGCACGATAGCCAAGCCCAGGCCAATTCCAGTTGCCCGCGTGGTAAAGAACGGCTCGAACACCTTACTCAGATTCTCGGCAGCAATACCTGCGCCAGTATCGCTGACTTCTATTTCAACTTCGGCGAAGCCATTACTCTTCGGAGTCCCATTGGCCGACAGACGAACGCACCCGCCGGGCTCAGTATGCTGCAGGGCATTCTCAACCAGATTGGTAAACACCCCGTGCATCTTTCGCCGGTCGACGCGCAGGCTGGGAACGAAGTCGAAACTTTCCATAGACAGGGTCACGCCCTTCTCGTCTGCCTGACTGCGAAACTCTTCCAATACGGCGGCGATCGCATTACGCAATGCGGACTCGTCTCCGTCCAAACGGACCGGTCGGCTATGCTCGAGCAACTGCTCCATCAAATAGTTGAGCCGGCCAACCTCCGTCATGACGACATCGAGATAAGGCTTGAGCGCTTGCCTGTCTTCAAGCCGCCGGTTGAGTGCGCTCAAGGTCGTGGTGATTCCGCAGAGCGGATTCCGGACTTCGTGCGCCACTCCCGCTACCAGTTCGCCCACGACGGCCAGACGTTCGGAAACGATCAACTGCTGCGCGAGTCGCTTCTGTTCCGTAACGTCCTTAATAATGCCGAGGTGGTACATCTGATTATCCGTTCCATCCGTTACCGCCCGGATGCTGATACGCGCCGGCATAGCATCGTTCGATCTACGCCGTAGATCGCATTCCAGGTCGCGAATCTGCCCCGTTTCCTTGAGACGGCCAAGCTGACGTGCACCTTCGTTCTGATCGACAAACAGATCTTTCATCAGGTTGATGCCTTGGAGTTCCTCGGGTTCGGCGTAACCTAACATCGCCGCCAGCGCTGGGTTGACGTTGACCAGGTTACCGTCGGGCGTGCTGCGGTAAAGACCGTCGACAGCACTCTCAAAAATCTGACGATAACGTTCTTCAGATTCGCGAACCTGCTCGAACAGTTGAGCGTTCTGGAGCAGGTGCGCAGCCTGAGATGCGAAGATTGTAACCAGCCTCTTTTCTTCTTCGAGAAAACCGCCGGTTTTATTGATAACCTCAAGCGTGCCCAGCATTCTCTGGCCGGCCTTCAGCGGGACTGCCAGAATTTCGCGAATGTTCCCAATGGCCTTTGCGCTCAGAAGTGGATCGCGACGAGCATCGTTAGTCAGGTAAGGCTCGCCGCTTTGGTAGACCCAGGTCACGATACTCTTCTCGTCCGGATCAAAACGCAGACTTGAAAGCAGATCGTCTTCCATCCCATACGCCGGCGCCTGCGCGTGAATACACCCGTCTCGTTCGTTGTACAGCAGGATCACGCAGACCTCGGCGTCCAGCAAACGCGCAATCTTGCGCGTGAGCAATTCGCAGATTTGACTGACTTCGGTGCCGGTGCCCATCATCAGCGAAATATGATAGAGGCCGCTCAGACGTTCGATGTCCTGTTGCAGTTGCAGCGCGGCTTCGTTGATCGTGCCGGCCAGCTGGCCGACCTCGTCGTTGCGGGTGACCTTCATCGGCTCGACAATTCCGCCGATGCTCAACCGGGCAGCAACTTCTTCCATCTGCCGCAACGGCCTTATCACGTTGATAAAAAGAATCGCGCCGCTGACGATCGCCGTGGCGATGAGCGCCAGAAGGGCGCTGACTACGGCAAACTTGAATGACTGTTGATATTCAGCCGCCAGCCAAAGTCGCCCGCCCAAGTAGGCCGCGACTAAACAGCAGAACAGAATGCCCCAGCCAATCAGAAACTTTCCCAGCAGGCCATGCCGCGGATCGAATAGCGCGTGGACCGGAATATTTTTCCCGGCCCGGCTGCGATCCTTTAACTCCTGGATTGCGCGTATGGCTTCTTCGCGCGTAGTGAAAGTATTTGACTCGAGGTCTTTGGCGGCGCCGAGGTAACGGAGGACCGATCGGGTAAAGCCGCTGGAGGAATAGCGGACTGTGGTCAGGCTGTAACGGTCGTAAAGCTCTTTGATGCGCTCGCCGTAGTAATCCATGATCGCCGGCGCGATTTCAGTGTTCTCATAATTGACAATGCTGTACGAGCGGCGGCCGTGCTCTTCAATAATCCTGGTCGTGATCCGACATATCTCATCAACCTGCGCGCGGCTTTCAATTCGCAGCTCCGCCAGATTGATGAAGAGAATGTTCTCTCCGCTATCGAAAACAAAGCGATCTTGAAGCTCCATTTTTATTGAGTGCTACCCGGTCCTCTGATGCTGGGAGCGCGGACGTCTCGTCCGCATTTTTTCGCTAGGCGCCTCTTCCGCCTGATGCCGACCGGACGTCCGGTAACCTGAGGCGGCCTTGCGGCCCTTTTTCGACCCGCGCGAAATCTTGCCGAACTCTATCACCCCACTCGACGCGCGGACAACCGTGTTGAGGTCAGTACAGGGAGCGGTCCCGTGATGCTGGGAGCGCGGACGTCTCTCCCGCATCAAACGAAAGAGTATCTCGCGAAGGAATGCGGACAAGGTGTCCGCGCTCCCAGCACCGCGTGGCCTCAGGAGTCGAGGCCCAGAAACATCCGCATGCGATCCACCTCCGCCTCGAGTTCGCGCTTGAAGGCTCGATCTCGCGGTTGGGCTTTGATATAGCCGAACTCCGTTTTAAGCTCACCGTTCTTCACCGAGAGATTGCCCCAGCCAATCACTCGGTCACGCCAAAGCAGAGGCATGGCGTAGTAACCGAAGACGCGTTTAGCGACGGGCGTGTACGCTTCGAAACGATATTCCCAACCCCACAACCTTTCGAAGCGCGCACGATCCCGCACCAACGGATCGAAAGGCGCCAACAACCGCACCCGGTCCTGCGGCTCGCCAGTCATCGCCTCCTCTTTCGCCCAGAACCAATCAACGCCGTCGACTCGCGCATGCCCAAGCCGCTCTTTAGCTCGCTGCGTCGCACTCTTCAATTCCGTCTGCCATTGCGGCACAGCGTAGCGCAGACGGCTAACCAGTGACGCCAGGCTTGGACCCGGCAACGGCGCGTAGAGGCGAACAATCACATCGACCAGCACATCGATCGAGCCGGGAGCGCAGCTATCCCTGCCTGCATTGGCTGCGAAGTCACTTACACGCGCGCCATAGATCCGAATTCCCTTCTCACGCCGCATCACCCGCAGCAAACCCAGATAATGCATCTCGTCCAACAGGTGAGTCGTGGCGTTCGAAGACCCGCCCCAATAATTCATCACCGTGCCGTGCGCGAAATGTTCATCGACTTCGCGCGGGTGCACTGCCTCGCGCTCGCGCACAAACTCGAGCAAGAGTCGCGCCCGCTTCCGCTTGGCGGCCGGCCATGCCAGATCGAACTCACGCGGATGCATCAGCCTGTACAAGGACCTGGTCACAAAGCCGTAGATGATGAAGAAGTCCTCTTCGATATTGAGCTGCGCATAGCGTCGTTCGAGATCGCCCGCCTGATAATTCACGACTCGATGACGCAGGATTAGATCCTGCGCTCGCGCCGGCGCGCGAATCGGATCCGCTTGCACAAAACCCATTCTGTGAATGGCGCGTTTCAGCGTGGTGGGCTTACGGAAGTTTCGAGCGACGGTAAAGCGCCGCAGATCGTCCAGTGTCGTAGACATGAAAAAGGCTCTCGAGGTCGCACTATCATACCTCTAGCAGGGCGATGAAGAACTGTTGGGGCCTCGGTAAGCGGGGTAGGACGATCCACGAAATCACACGAAATGAGCAAATTGAAGATCTTCTTCGTGCTTTGTTTCGTGTGAATTCGTGGATACTATGGACACCCGCTACGCGGGTTGAGGGCTCATGACAAGATTCAACGGCGTGGTTGTTACAACCTACGCGCAGGACGCAAACCGCATTATTGACGCAGGCGTGCGCCGCGAAACCGCGGGGAAAAATTCAACTCCGGAAGTAACTTCGAAGACAGAGTTCAGGCGCGTGATTTCCAGCACCTTGCCAACCAGTTCGCTCACATTCATTAACTTGAACACGATTCCTTTTGCCTGGACCTGCTCGCGCAACTCCAACATGGCGCCCAAGCCGCCCGCATCGACCGTGCTTACCTGCGCCAAGTCGAGAATGACGGTGCGAACATCTGGCTGAACATCCGACTGTACACGCACGGCATTGCGCAGGACGTCCGTCTCGCCGTTCACTATTTGGCCTTGTACACAAAGAAAAGCAACGTTCCCCAAATTCCTGGCCTGTACTTTCAACATAACCGTCTCCCCTGGTTTGCTTTTAGAATTCAACCTCCAGGCTGCTGATACAACAAGCTGAAGCTTGAACTCTAAACTCGCTAACCCATCTGACCTGACCAATTCGTAAAGCTCTATCAATCCAACACCGCCGCCCCGCGTTTCGTGTCAATATTTTGCGTCGGTTCCTGAATGCCATTGCCCGCGTCTGCGCTTATCTAGTTAGTGCAGAAACCCTCGGGTGGGTTTCGCTCTTTTATATCTTTCAAAGTAAAGACGGCTGAAAGGCGATTTCGTTTCACCATTATCGAAATTTTTTTCGTCCGGGAACCATTGACCCACGCCTCTCGAGTAACCTTTCAATTACTTACGTGAAGCACGTCCTAAAGGTTGCCGGGGATTGGGAGCGCGTTGCATGTTCCTTTGACAAGGGCCCGAAGGCGGCGAGGTAATAGCCACCACCGTGAGTCGTGGATCCAGGAACGAATTGAGATCTATTGAGCGCCGCAGGCGCGGCACGAACAAGTCAACGTGGTAAATGATCTGTAGGCTTTCGGGTGCCGTATGCTCTCATGGCCAAAGCCTGAGGGAGCGCGGATATCCTGTCCGCCCGCGCGCAGCGCGCAGCTTATCCAAGGCGATTCTAACGGGACGTTGAGCGGCCTGCGCCCGCTGGCGGACAGGATGTCCGCGCTCCGCAACTAGACGGAGGATTAGATGCTGAGCCTTATGTTTGTTTCTGCCGCAGCGCTTTCAACGCGCCGCCCCAGGCGATGACCTGGTCAAGCATGGTGTTGACCGACTGCTCTTGCTGGGGAGCCGGCTTGAAGACGCTAAAGTTCTCGAAGTCTGTGTAGAGTGAAAGCCCAACTTGAGCGCGCACGTCGGCAACCTGCATTTCCCCCATGATCAATCGCAGATTTTCCACCGCGCGTGTCCCTGATGCGCCACCGTAGCCGACGAACCCTGCGGCTTTATTGTTCCACTCCTTGTAGATGAAATCGATCGCATTCTTGAGCGCGGCCGAAGTGCCGTGGTTGTACTCGGGCGTGACGAAAACATAGGCGTCGAATGAATCAATCTTCGCTGACCACGCTTTGGTGTGCTCCTTCGTGTATTGCCCAAGCGAAGGCGGCACCGGTTCGTCAAGCAGCGGCAGGTTGAAGTCTTTGATGTCCACGAGTTCAAACTCGGCGTCGTTGCGTCTTTGCGCTATCTCGTAAACCCATTGGGCCACGGCCTCGCCGTTGCGACCTGGCCGCGTGCTTCCGATAATGATGGCAATCCGAATCATGAATTCCTCCCGTGCTGTTTCGTTTACTACACTCATCTTTGGGATTGTCCTGGTCTGCTCCGCGCCTTTGGATCCTCTTTGCGCCTTTGCGAGAAACATTTTCGCCGCAAAGGCGCAAAGTGAAACTCAAGGCGCTAAGAAAAACCAGGCTTCACACTTCTCTTCTTTATGCCCCGGTAAAGAGATTGAGCGTTCGCCGCCGTCGTCTCCACGCAACCAGGCCTGTGACGACTAAGAGAACAATCGCCATCAAGGGGCTTCCGCCGACGATGAAGACGTGTGTTAGAACCGCCCCCACCATCACACCGGCGAGCATGAGCGCGCCCAGGCCGCTCGTGCGCGGGATCAAAAGCAGAAACGCGCCCGACACTTCCAGCGCCCCGGTCAGATAGCGAAACCACTGCCCGAGGCCGATGGCCTCAAACAGCCCGACCATTTGCGGATTGCCCGACAGTTTAAAAACTCCCACCATCAGAAACATCCCCGCCGCGGCGATCTGCAAAACCCAAAGTCCGACGTTAGCGATCTTCGCAGTCGAACCTGAACCCGATGTACTCTCAGCTATTGCTTGTGACATATCTTTACCGCTCCTTCATTTTCAATAATTCGATTAGTCGATTAGTCGATTATTCAATCGCGCCCATTCGACCCAGCCGGTAATCTTCAATCGCCTGCCGGATCTCCGCTTGCGTGTTCATCACAAACGGTCCATAGCGCGCGACCGGTTCGTTCAAGGGCACGCCGGCGATGAGCAATACTTCCAGCGTAGCCTTCGCGTCCTCCGAATTCTCGATTCTCACTTCGTCGCCGTCCTGTGCGAACCGAACCATCTGCCCTCGACCAGCGCGCTCGCCTTCTGCTCCGAAGAACCCGGCGCCCTCCACGACATAAGCGAACGCGTTGTAATCGCTCGGCACTTGTTGGGTGGCCGCGCCTCCGGGCTCGATCCTGTAATGCAGATAGATGATGGGCGTACGCGTCTCAATGACGGCTTTCTCGCCCATGGCTTCGCCCGCGATCACACTTACCGTCACCAAGCCGTCGGCCGAAGTCGCCTTGGGAATTCGCGAGTTCGGAATCTCCTGATAGCGCGGGTTCATCATCTTGTCGCGGCTTGGCAGGTTCACCCACAGTTGAAATCCGTGCATCAACCCGCCCGTGCGCGCAAACTCTTTGGCCGGCGTCTCTGAATGGATCACGCCTGATCCGGCAGTCATCCACTGCACATCACCCTGCCGCAGCCGTCCGGCGTGCCCCCGAGAATCCTTATGCTCCATGTCGCCCGACAACAGATAGGTCACCGTCTCGAATCCGCGATGCGGATGGTCGGGCGCGCCCTTCGCCTCACCAGGCGCAACCACCATTGGTCCCATCTCATCAAGCAACATGAACGGGTCAAAGTCTGAAAACGACGCCTGCGGGAACGGGCGGCGAACCAGAAAGCCCTCCCCTTCCAAAGTCTCGATGCTGTTCACAATTCCGGCGACCGTGCGCCGCTCGCCAACGCGAGTCTGCTCAGTTCTCAATGCTTCACTCACCATTGCCATAACAATTCCTCTCCTTCTCGATTTAGTGCGACAAACTTTAGTTTGTCGGTAATGCCAATCGACAAACTGAAGTTTGTCGCACCGTTTCACGCGGCGCTCTCCTCTTTAGTTGGTTCCGACGCGCCTGCCGCCTGATAGCCAATCTTCTTCAAGAGGCTGATTAGGGCCTTGCGCTCCGACCGGGTCAGCGAGGCGGACGCCAGCTTTTCCATGTCGGCAGCATGATCGACGTAGACGCGTTTGATTAGCTTTCCGCCTTCCTTCGTCAAATGGACCATCCTGGCCCGCCGGTCGGTGCCGTGCGCGCGCCGCTCCACCAGCCCCTTCTTTTCCAAGCGGTCTACTGCGACCGTGATCGAGCCGCTCGTCAACAGGACCTTTTTTCCAATCTCGTTAACCGGAAGCGGCCCTTTGTGAAGCAGGGCTTCGAGCACGGCAAAGTCGCTGCCGCACATCTCGAGTTCACGGATGCTCTTTTCGGCATAAGCCTCGACAGCACTCGCCGCCTTCCACAACACCAGGAACACGTGAACCCCACTGCCGCCCGTCAACGATTCCGATTTGTTTTTGCTCATTTCTAGTTACCTTGATGTCAAGATACTTTAGATTAAGGTAGATGTCAAGTTGAGCCAGGGGACTAAGGCCGGAAGGGCCGTGAGGCAATAGCGCGGTGGACTGGTACCGCGAAGCGGTTGCATCCTACAGCCCAGGGTTGATTCAACCCTGGGTAAGAGGCCCGGATTATCCTCAGCCCTGAAAGAGTTGAGCCCGGCGGACGCAACCATATTTGCGATGGCGTCGTCCGTCTTATCCCGTCACCCAGGATAGCCGTAGCAGCAGGCATCGACCGCGCGGTTAACCCCGTCCCTCACGGTCGGGCTTGTGTCCCGCGCGTGTTTCGCTTAACCGCTGAGGCCCTGCAATGCTAAAGTGACCGGCATGAAAATAGATCGTCGTGGTTTCCTTGTCGCATCGTCTTCGGCGTTGGTGTTAGCGAAAACGCAATTGGGGTCGGCGGAATCTCTTACCGCCGCTGAAACTTCAGAGCCGCTTTCGATCGCGGAAAGTATCGAAGGTAGACAGGTCGCGGTCTACACCACCGCAGACAACAGCAATCACCGCCTGGCTCCCACCGACACAGTGACCTTCAAACATATGGGCCAGCCGCTGGAAACCCAGATATGCGTTTTCGTCGAGCCCGCCAGGAGATTTCAAACGATGCTGGGCATTGGCGGCGCCCTTACCGATGCTTCCGCCGAGACTTTCGCAAAACTCCCCGCGGCTAGACAACAGGAAATTCTACGAGCCTACTATGATATTAAGAACGGCATCGGGTACACCGTCGGCAGAACCAATATTCATAGCTGCGATTTCTCGAGTGGCAGTTACACCTATGTAAAGGAAGGCGACAAGGAATTGCAGTCCTTCAGCGTCGCGCACGACAAGCAGTTTCGGATTCCCTTTATCAAGCGAGTGCAGGAAGCGACGGGCGGGAAGCTAACCCTGTTTGCCAGCCCCTGGAGTCCGCCGGCTTTCATGAAGAGCAACAACGATATGCTTCATGGCGGAAAGCTGAAGCCGGAGTTCTACCAATCCTGGGCCAACTATTACACCAGGTTCATCAAGGCATATCAGCAGGAAGGCATACCCATCTGGGGCCTGACGATCCAAAACGAACCGATGGCCACGCAGACCTGGGAGTCTTGCGTTTACTCAGCCGAGGAAGAGAGAGATTTTCTGAAGAACTTTCTCGGTCCGACGATGAAGAGGGCCGGGCTGGGGGACAAAAAGATAATTGCCTGGGATCACAACCGCGACCTCATCTATCAGAGGGCCAACACACTCTTAAATGACCCCAAAGCCGCTCGCTATGTCTGGGGGATTGGTTTTCACTGGTACGAGCCCTGGAGCGGCGGCGAAGCGATGTTCGATAACGTTAAGCTCGTGCACGAGTCTTTCCCGGATAAGAATCTGATCTTCACTGAAGGCTGCTCTGACTCGTTCAAGCCTGAAAGGCTTAAAGATTGGAAGTTGGGCGAGCTGTATGGCCGTTCGATGATTAACGATTTCAACAGCGGAGCCGTCGGCTGGACGGATTGGAACATTCTGCTTGATGAAACCGGCGGGCCCAATCACGTGAAGAATTTCTGCTTCGCGCCCGTGCACGCCGATACGAGAACGGGCGAGCTGATCTACACGAACTCGTATTACTACATTGGCCACTTTTCAAAGTTCATCCGCCCCGGCGCGCAGCGGATCGGCAGCTCGCCCAGCAGAAGCCAGCTGCTTTCGACTGCATTCATCAATCCTGATGGAAAAACATCCGTGGTGGTAATGAACCAGAGCGACAAGAAAATTCCCTACTATCTTTGGGTCGACGGGCAGGCCGCTGCAGTCAGCAGCTTGCCGCATTCGATTCAGACGCTGGTGTTTTGATCTGAGATGGAATGGCGGTGCACACCGCCACCAAACATTAAAGCTGAGAGCGAGGAGATCAATAAATGGGCAGAAAGATATCGCGACGTTCGTTTGCAAAAGTTGCCGGCACTGCGGCGCTGGCATCCTCGGCTACCACGGCCCTGGGCTCTGTTGCGTCTACCCCGGAAAGTTCTTCCGCGGTTTTCAGCGCCGTTGCACCGGCTACCGGTCGCGAATTTCCGAAGGGGTTCCTCTGGGGTTCGGCGACAGCTTCATATCAAGTTGAGGGCGCCGTCAAAGAGGACGGACGTGAACCATCGATCTGGGACACCTTCTCACACATCCCTGGCAAGGTGGTCAACAACGCCACGGGCGACATCGCGGATGACCACTACCATCGGTACAAAGGGGATGTTCAGCTCATGAAGGCGCTGGGGGTCAAGTCGTATCGCTTTTCGATCGCGTGGCCGCGCGTGTTTCCAAGGGGCTCGGGCGCGCCGAACCCTAAGGGCCTGGACTTTTACAACCGCCTCGTCGACGAACTGCTGGCTAACGACATCAAGCCGTTTGCGACTCTGTATCACTGGGATCTGCCGCAGGCGCTACAGGACAAAGGCGGTGGTTGGGAGTCGCGCGATACTTCTAAAGCCTTCGCCGATTACTCAGGCTATGTTGCCGAACATCTGTCCGATCGGGTGAAGCATTTTTTTACGATCAACGAGTTCGGTGCTTTCGTCGAGCTTGGATACCGGATTGGGATACACGCGCCCGGGCTGAAGTTGCCGCCGGGCCGCTTCAACCAGACCCGTCATCACGCGGTGCTGGGCCACGGGCTGGCTGTTCAGGCGATCCGCGCCAGTGCGAAGCCGGGCACAAAGGTCGGATTGGCCGAGAACATGACCATCTGCGTCCCCGTGATCGAGAGCGCGGCGCACATTGAGGCGGCAACGCGCGCCACGCGAGAACTGAACGCGCCATACATGACTGTTATTCAGGAAGGCAAATATACCGACGATTACCTCGCGACTGCCGGGGCCAACGCACCGACGTTCTCGGCCGAGGACCTGAAGATTATTTCCAGTCCGCTCGACTTTGTCGGCATCAACATCTACACGCCCACATACATTCGCGCCGATGGCTCGCCGCGTGGATTCGTCGTCGTACCGCACCCAAAATCGTATCCGCACATGGCGTCGTCCTGGTTGACTATCGGGCCAGAGGCGCTCTATTGGGGACCACGCAACGTAGCTAAGATTTGGAATGTGAAAGAAATCTACATTACTGAAAACGGTTGCTCATCCTCGGATGTGCCGTCACCGGACGGTACCGTGTACGATACCGATCGGGTGATGTATCTTCGCAACTACTTAACGCATCTCCAACGAGCGACGGCTGATGGCGTTCCAGTGCGAGGCTATTTTTTGTGGAGTCTAATGGACAACTTTGAGTGGGCCGATGGCTATACCAATCGCTTCGGTCTGCACTACGTCGATTACGAATCGCAGAAGCGAACGCCAAAACTGAGCGCCGCATTCTATCGCGAGGTCATCGCCCGGAACGCGGTTGCTTGAAGCGGTAGAGCTTCATAATTCTTCTGGTCACAACGCGACGCTCGCGCTCCAAACATCTCAAAGAGGCGGCGTTGATTTCAGGCATGAACATCTATTAAGCGAAGCGGCTATGCCGTCTGATGTGCGGAAAGGCTCCGCGTTTCCGACAAATGTTTATCAATTCGAAGGGGCTGTGCCCCCCTCTTCATTTCGGAGGCGCAGCCTCCTAAGACTAAAGACCGCGAAACGGAAAGGCGGAGCCTTTCCGCACATCAGAGGGCTTAGCCCTTTGGATTTTCCTGAAGTGTTTCGCTCCTAAAAAAAGCTGACAGGAGCTTTAAAATGAACATTGCGATTGGCTCGGACCACGCTGGCTTTAAATACAAGGAGGCGATCAAGCTGCTGCTCACTGAACTAGGGCACACGGTCGATGATCTTGGCACCGATTCAGAAGAGCCGGTTGATTACCCACTCTTCATCCGTCCCGTGGCTCTTGCCGTCGCTCGAGGCGAGGCCGAGCGGGGTGTAGTGCTCGGCGGCTCTGGCAACGGTGAAGCCATGGTTGCGAATCGCGTCAAAGGCGTTCGTTGCGCTCTTTGCTGGAATGTCGAATCCGCGCGGTTGGCGCGACAGCACAACGATGCCAATGTGATCTCACTCGGCCAGCGGATGATAAAGGAGGAAGTCGCTTTGGAGATTGTGCGCACTTGGCTCGTGACGCCGTTCGAAGGCGGCCGTCACCTGCGCAGGATTCAATTGATTGATCAGGAGTAGGGTCCTTTTTCGCCGCTTCCAACCCAGGGCTGTCGCAAGCTCCAACCGTGGGCTCGGATTAGATAACGCCGTTGGCGTATCCTAAAAAACTTTCTAAAAGGATTACCGAGCCTGTCGATCTAGCTGTGCCAGATTCGATATACAAGGGGAGCGCCTATAAGCCGCGTAGCGGCACAATGTTTATAGATCGTCATGACCAAAATAGCTGATCAGCTCCGTTAGGAGCGAAATGTTTTTCTGCCGCCCATAAATTGGGCTTAGGAGTTTCTCAGGGCGTCGTGGTCTATAAATATTTCGTGCCTATCGGCACTTAGACAACTCGGCTCAAAAGTGATTGGTGGGTTAAAAGAACTTGACCGCCTGAAACTCGCCCGGAAATCGAGTGAACTTCTTCAGCTTTCCGGACGGGCCGGCATTTTACGTTACAATGCAGGACTGGAAACAGACTTCGCCAGGGATCGAAGGAACCGAAACGATTGCGCAGACGTAAGGGAGGTTCAAGTAGCATCGAATGAAATACAGCAAACTTATCCTGAAGAACATCCTGCGCAACAAACGGCGCACGTTGCTTACTATCTCCAGTCTGGTCGTCTCGCTATTTCTGATCATCACCCTGGCGACGATACTGACTGAGTTTTCGCGCGGCAGCGATAGCTCGAACCCTCTGCGGCTGATAACGCGGCACGCTGTCTCGCTGGGTTTCACTTTGCCGGTTGCGCAACAGCAACGAATCGCGACGGTGCCGGGTGTTAAGGCCGTCATCCCTTTCAGTTGGTTCGGCGGGATTTACAAGGACGAGAAAAACTTCTTCGCCAACTTCGCGGTTGATGCGAGCAAGTTCCGCGAAGTCATGCCCGAACTAAAGATGTCTGAACCGGAATGGCAGGCTTTCATCGATGACAGGCAAGGCGCCATCGTCGGACAGAAGTTGGTAAAGCTATATGGCTTCCAACCCGGCCAGAGGGTAACGCTGAGAAGTCCAATCTACGATCGCAGCGTGGAATTCATCATTCGCGGCGTCTGCACCGGCGGTGACGAGAAGACGCTCTTCTTTCATCATGAATACATTAATGAACTGGTGCCGGCGTGGGCCAAGGACCAGGTGAGCACCTTCAGTATTCTGGCGAACTCAGCAGCCGATGTGCCGCGCATCGCCCAGGCGGTCGACTCGATATTCATCAATACCGATGCGCCGACAAAAACCGAAAGCGAACGCGACTTTGCCATCAGCTTTGAAACGATGATGGGCGGCGTGAAGCAATTCATGTACGGCATTATCGCGGCGATAACCTTTTCGCTCTTGCTGGTTATGGCCAACACTATGGCGATGACCGTGCGCGAGCGCACCAAAGAGGTGGGACTGCTCAAGGCCCTCGGATTCCAGCGCGGCACGATTGCCGGTTTGTTCGTCGGCGAGTCGCTGTTGGTAACTACTATCGGCGCCTTGATTGGTATTGGCGGCGCGATGCTGATTTTCAAATCGATTGACTTGAGCCTCTATATTCCAAACTTTCAATCGTTTGTGCCCAGCGCCCAAACCCTGCTGCTCTCGTTTGTAATATCGATCGGCGTAGGCCTGCTAAGTGTCGTCTATTCTGCTTATAGGGTTTCGGGGATGACCATTGCCGAAGCGCTGCGCAGCACGGAATAATGGCCTTTTGAAGTTCTCCCTTCTCCCTTTGGGAGAAGGGCCGGGGATGAGGGCCTACAAGCGGATATTTTTTTGATTTGTCTCCGTGGTGGGCGCGTGGGATTCAACGACAAAAATATCAATTGGGGTCGACGTGGCCGTAAGCCCTCACCCAAACCCTCTCCCAGAGGGAGAGGGAAAAGAATATCAGGTTCAGATCGGAAAGTGACGACCGAATCATGGCACTACCCCTTAAATACAACTTCCGCAACATCACTGTGCGCAAATCCAGCACCCTGGCTACGGCCTTCACGATCGGGCTGACCGTCGGTGTGTTCCTGATGGTGATGGCGCTGGCCCGCGGGATCGATCTCACTTTGGCCAACAGCGGCGAGCCCCTGAATGTGATTGTCTTGCGCGAAGGAAGCAACGCCGAACTAAACAGCAGCGTCACCCGCGAGCAGCTAAACGACCTGATATATCTCGATGGCGTCGAGCGCGAAGGTGATAAGCCTCTGGCCGCGGCGGAAACCATGACTCTGATCTATAAACCGCGCAAGGGTATGAGCCAGGGATCGAATGTCACTATTCGCGGCATCGGTCCCATGTCGAACAAACTGCGTTCAGGATACAAGACAGTCGCCGGCCGAATGTTTACACCGGGGATGACGGAAGCGATTGTTTCGCGACGAATCGCTGAACGCTTTCAGGGGTTGGACATTGGCGATAAATTCCGCATCCAGACTACTGACTACACAGTCGTGGGTTTGTTTGATGCCGGAGGTAAGGCTTTTGAGTCGGAGATTTGGGTGGACGTGAACTCGCTGGCGAGCACGACCAAGCGCGACTCTTTCTCGACCGTGCTCCTGCGCGCGAAAGATCAAACAGCCCTGGCGTCCTTGTCGAAACGGATCACGGACGATCAGCGCTTGCACCTGAAAGCCATGCCGGAGCGAACCTTCTATGAGGATCAACAGGGCGCCGCGTCCGGCTTTCTCAAAGGCGTGGCGGTCTTCATCTCATTCATCATGGCAGTCGGCGCCGGCTTTGCGGGAATGAACACGATGTACGCCGCCGTCGCCCGGCGGACTAAGGAGATTGGCACGCTGCGAGTGCTGGGTTTCAAGCGCCGCAGCATCCTGGCGGCTTTCGTGCTTGAGTCGGTGGCGATCGCCGTCATCGGTGTCATTATCGGAATCTTGCTTGCACTGCCCTTGAATTTTGTCTCAACCGGCACCGCTAATTTTCAGAATTTCAGTGAGATTGCTTTTAATTTCCGTGTGACCCCGGATCTAATGCTATCGGCCTTGATTTTCGGAGTGGCCATAGGGTTCGTCGGGTCGCTGCTGCCTTCGATCCGGGCGGCGCGATTCAAGATAGTCGACGCCCTGCGCGCGTCTTAGAGCAGTCAGTTAAAGAGTTGCATGTCCACAAACCCCAAAAACCCGGCCGACCAGGAAGATCTGAACCAGCGTCTGAGGAGTCTAAAGATTGATCGGGCTACCGTGGCGCCGCCCAGGACGCGGAACCGTCCGCCGAAATTTTTGTTGCTCGCCATCGCCGTGCTCCTTGCGCTGGTGGCAATCGGTTATTTCTTTTTCTTTTCTTCGCCGAAAAATATTTCCGTGGCCGAGGTCAAAGTCGAAAACGGCGGAGGGTCGCAAGGCAACACCGTGCTATCAGTCTCAGGATACGTCGTGGCCCACCACAAGATTGCTGTGGGCGCGAAGGTGATGGGACGCGTCGCCTGGATCGGCGTGGAAAAGGGCGACAAGGTACAGCAGGGCCAAGTGCTGGTGCGGCTCGAAGACAATGATTTTCGCGCTCAGTCAAATCAGGCGCGAGCCAATCTGGCGGCAGCCCAGGCGCGGCTGGACCAATTGCGCGCCGGTTCCCGGCCGCAGGAAAAAATGAAAGACCGGGCCGGAGTCCTGCAGGCGCAAGCGACACTGACGAACGCCGAAAGTGAATACGATCGAGCTGCGAAGCTTTACAGTGCAGGAGTCGCGTCGAAAGCCGAGCTGGAGCGCGCCACTGCTCAACGCGACAGCGCGCGAGCGTTGGTCGAAGCTGCACGTCAATCAAGCGCGATGACCGACATTGGGCCGCGTCGTGAAGAAATTCGCGGCGGCGAGGCGCAAGTCCGACAGATGAAAGCCGCGCTCGATTACGCGGATACACAGCTTGCCAATACAGAGATCAAGGCGCCGGTTTCGGGAACCGTCCTGCAGAGAATCGTCGAACGCGGTGAGATGGTGAGCCCTTCGGCCTTTGGCGAATCAGGCGCGCGCACGTCTGTAGTCGCTCTGGCGGACCTGGACGATTTGCAGATCGAACTTGATATCAGTCAGGCAGATTTTGCGCGCTTGAAGATGAATCAGCGAGCGGAGATCATCCCCGAAGCTTTTCCCAACTTAAAGTACAGCGGCTTCATCGCCGAGATCGCTCCGGAAGCAAATCGGGCGAAGGCTACTGTACAGGTCAAGGTCAAAGTTGAGAATCCCGACGAACAGTTGCGGCCAGAGATGAATGCCCGCGTCAACTTTCTTGGCGAAGAGAAGACCGGCCAGACCAAGTCAGCTCCACGAGTCCTGGTTCCCAAAGCTGCGGTGGTGCGCAAGGACGGCAATGCTTTTGTCTTCGTGGTTAAGAGCAACCGGGTCGAACAGCGATCAGTTCGGCTGGGTGAAGAGGTGGGAGAATTTTATTATGTCCTGGAAGGATTGAGCGGTGGTGAAACGGCGGCAACAGTTGGAGTTGATAAGCTGCGCGATGGCGATAGAGTCAAAATTAGCCCATAGTCGATCTTCTATCAGGCCATCGTTTAGAGAGGGCACTTGTGCCCTCCCCCGGAGGCGGACCAGTCCGCCGTCTATCCGCCGTCTAAACGACTAACATTTCTGGAGAACACATGTCAGCAATGGTACAAGTTCGCAATGTCAGCAAACGTTTCGCGCGCGATGGGTTTGAAGTTGTGGCGCTCGACAAAGTCGACCTTGATATTCAGCAGGGTGATTTTTTGGCTCTCATGGGGCCCAGCGGTTCGGGCAAATCGACTCTGCTGAATCTGCTCGCGGGAATCGACCGCTGCACTGAAGGTGAAGTAGATGTTCTGGGAACCGACCTGGCCAAATTGAGCGAGAGCCAGTTGGCGGGTTGGCGCAACAGCCACATCGGCTACATCTTTCAAACATTCAATCTCGTTCCAGTGCTGACTGCCTTCGAAAACGTCGAGTTGCCGCTGCTATTGACCAAGCTTTCGAAAGCGGAGCGGCGCAAGAATGTCGAGACTGCTCTGGAGTTAGTCGGCCTGACCGATCGTATGCACCATCAACCGCGCCAGTTATCCGGTGGCCAGGAACAACGCGTGGCAATCGCCCGCGCCATCGTGACGGATCCGGATCTGCTGCTGGCGGATGAGCCGACCGGCAATTTGGATGCGCGTTCGGGTGAAGAGATACTCAATATTCTATCCACGCTCAATCGCGAGTTGAAGAAGACTATCGTGATGGTAACTCACGATCCGCATGCAGCCAGCTATGCCACTCACGAGCGCCACCTCGAGAAGGGTGTCTTGCTCAACGGCGCTGCAGCGGCGGCTGAGTAGTCCAGCGTGTCTCAGAAGCCCGACCGCACCCGGTCGCTTCCGCGACTGGTTCCGCACCATGCCGTTGAGTCGGCTTTTTAGGCAAAGCCCAATCGATCTTTAAGATTGCTCTACTTGCTTATGAGGTGGCGATTACAGAAGTCACCTCGCCGAACAGCGAGCGTATCTCTATCACAACTTCGAGCGACCGGCAAAGTTGGACGTGAAGGATGTGACGCCGCTAATCCTGGGAGCGCGGACGTCTCGTCCGCATCCTGCGGGAGACATGGCGTTCGATACAAAACCCGGAGCGGTAGCGACGGGGTCCTGGCACTTACGGCATTGGTTGAATAAGTTCTCGCGTTGCGATCTTCCGAGCATTGGTGCGCGTAATTGCACGCGCCGTAAACGAGAGTTGAGTGTTTGACCCAGGAGATCAGCTCGGGCCGGATTGCCCGCGATAGTCAGTCGACACGAAGCACGCCTTGACCCGGTGCAGTTTAAATTAGTGTCGGCCTTTTCATTAGCACCACGGCTTTAGCCCGGTGAATGGTGTGACTTTGGAATGGAAACCGTTTAAACGGTTTCCGCTTGCAAAGCTACTAAATCCACCGTGCTAAAGCGAGATGCTAATGAGAGCGCAAGAACAAACTGAACCAGTTCCCTCAGTTGAGTTGAGGCCGGACACCAATGCTGTACGTATTACCAGCAAGCCACAATTCAATGCCCAGAATCGTGGCTGTGAGGCGTGCCGACATAGGCTGCGTGCGCGTCGATAATTACGCGCCTTGCGTTCGCCGGAGCGGAAACTCTTTCTTCCAACCATTCAATCACGTCGGCGACGCCCGTGCCATCCTTCAAATTAGTAAAGAGAAACGGACCCGAGCCGCGCATGCGCAGCGAATCGCGTTTCATTACGTCGAGCGACGCGCCAACGTGCGGCGCCAAGTCAATCTTATTGATCACCAGCAGGTCCGACCGCGTTACACCTGGCCCACCCTTGCGCGGAATCTTGTCTCCGCCTGAAACATCGATCACATAGATAAAGACATCCACCAGATCCGGACTAAAAGCCGCAGCGAGATTGTCGCCACCGCTCTCGACAAAGATCAGTTGCAGTCCCGGCAAGCTGTGTTCGAGATCGGCAATCGCCTCGAGATTCATCGAAGCATCTTCGCGAATAGCCGCGTGCGGACAACCACCCGTCTCGACTCCGCGAATTCGTTCAGCCGGCAGAGTCCCCTGCCGAATTAAAAACTCCGCGTCCTCTTTGGTGTAGATGTCGTTGGTGACAACGGCGAGGCTGTAGCGCGATTTCAGCTCTCTGCTAAGGGCATCGACTAACGCCGTCTTACCACTGCCGACCGGCCCGGCAATGCCCACGCGAAAAGGTCTTTCGTGATGATGATGGTCCATGGTTAATCCTTGTCATGATGAATATCGACAGATTCCGCAGATTTCACAGGTTAATAGAAGCATGAGGCAACGAAGTCAGTACCGGGAGCGGTAGCGACCGGGTCGCAGCCGAACATGGTGTCACCAATGTCGGAGCGTAACCGTTTGTACTTGGATCGAGAGCACCCGGTCGCTGCCGCTCCCGGTACTGACTCCATCGCCAACCGTGTCCGCAAATCTGTGTAATGGGCGTAATCTGTGCACAGTTACTCGGGCGACTTAGAACAAAAAATATCTTTGCGCCATCGGCAAAACCGTCGCCGGCTCGCACGTCAACAATTCCCCGTCGGCTCGCACTTCATAAGTTTCCGGATCGACTTCCAGCTCTGGCGTGGCATCGTTATGAATCATATCCGCCTTGCCAATGTCGCGACAGTTCGCGACTGCGACCGCGGTCTTCTCGAGTCCCAGCTGTTTCGGTATCTCCCGTTCAAGCGCGGCCGCCGATACAAATGTCAGGCTCGTAGACTGCGTAGCTCTACCAAACGCGCCGAACATCGGGCGATAGAGCACCGGCTGCGGAGTTGGTATCGAAGCGTTAGCGTCGCCCATCACACTCCAGGCTATGAAGCCGCCTTTGATAATTATTTCTGGCTTCACCCCAAAGAATGCCGGCTTCCACAGAACGAGATCAGCGAGCTTGCCTGCTTCGATCGATCCCACATGTTCAGAGATGCCATGTGTGATGGCTGGGTTAATCGTGTACTTGGCGACATAGCGTTTCACGCGAAAGTTGTCGTTGCGATCCGAGTCCTGCGCCAGGGCGCCGCGCTGCGCTTTCATCTTGTGTGCGGTCTGCCACGTGCGCGTGACCACTTCGCCGATTCGACCCATCGCCTGCGAGTCGCTCGAAATCATGCTGAACACACCCAGATCGTGGAGGATGTCTTCGGCCGCAATGGTCTCGGGCCTGATGCGGCTCTCTGCGAACGCGACGTCTTCGGGCACCAGCGGATTGAGGTGATGACAGACCATCAACATGTCCAGGTGCTCGGCGATCGTGTTGACGGTGAAAGGTCGCGTCGGGTTGGTTGAAGAAGGAAGGATGTTCGGCAGCGACGCTATGCGAATGATGTCCGGCGCGTGACCGCCACCGGCGCCTTCGGTATGATAAGTGTGAATCGCGCGTCCTTTGATCGCCGCAATCGTGTCTTCGACAAACCCGGCTTCGTTGATCGTATCGGTGTGAATCGCTACCTGGACATCGTACTGGTCCGCAACTCGCAAACAAGCATCGATTGCGGCAGGCGTGGTGCCCCAGTCCTCATGCAGCTTCAGTCCGCAAGCGCCGGCTTCAATCTGTTCCGCGAGCGGCGGCAGCGTCCCCGCGTTTCCTTTACCGAGGAAACCAAAATTCATGGGCCAATGTTCGGCGGCTTCGAGCATGCGTGCGATGTTCCAGGCGCCCGGGCTGCAGGTTGTTGCATTAGTCCCGGTCGCCGGGCCCGTGCCCCCACCGATCATCGTCGTGATGCCGTTCGAAAGCGCTGCCTCGATCTGTTGCGGTGAGATGAAGTGGATGTGACTATCAATCGCCCCAGCCGTAACGATCAGGTTCTCGCCGGCCATGACTTCAGTTGCGGCTCCTACGATTAGCTCAGGATCGACTCCGTCCATCGTATCCGGATTCCCGGCCTTGCCGACTTTCACGATGCGGCCGTCTTTGATTCCAATGTCGCCCTTTACAATTCCCCAATGATCTATGATCAGCGCGTTGGTGATGACGAGATCGAGCGCGCCTGGCGAGTCTTCGCGCTTCGCTTCACTGCTCTGGCCCATGCCGTCGCGGATGACTTTGCCGCCCCCGAAAGTGAGCTCGTCGCCGTAGACGGTAAAGTCCTTTTCGACCTCGACGATTAGTTCGGTATCAGCCAGCCGCACCCGGTCGCCCGTGGTTGGTCCGTAAAGATCTGCGTAAGTGCGACGTGGAATTTTTAGAGTCATGAACCTACCTATTTGGAGTGCGCCGGCAGAGCGAAGCGGCGACGGCTATCAGGTGTCTTCGACGCGTAGCGTCGTATGAATTTAGCCCGGCCTTTTCAAGGCCCGGGGAGAGTCAACCAAGTGTTTGCGTCGCGTAGCGACGCCTGAGATTGGCGGCCTGATTCAATGGTCGCTACGCGACGACAGTATCCAATTGCCCATTATCCCGGCCTTAAAAGACCGGGCTAAATCATACCGACGCTACGCGCCGAAGAGTCTAACTCGCATTATCCAGCCTGCCATTGACGAGCCCATTGTGTCCGAATATTCGACGAGCGCCGCCAAAGGCCACCATCCTTACTTCCTTCTCTTCACCTGGCTCAAAGCGTACTGCTGTACCGGCGGGAATGTTCAAACGCATGCCGTAAGCTGCCGCGCGATCGAAAACTAGAGCACGATTGACTTCAAAGAAGTGATAGTGGCTGCCGACCTGAATTGGCCGGTCGCCAGAGTTCTTAACCAACACAGTGGCGACGCGACGAGCGACGTTCGCTTCAATCTCTCCCGGTTCGATGAAGTATTCGCCTGGGTGCATGGTCTCGCCTTACATCCGCAGATTACGCAGCACAACTTGGGCCGCAAGCAAAGCCGGTAACAGAGGCGTATGGCGGCTTTGGTCTTCAACTCCGTTAGGAGCGTGATATTTATAGCCCGCGAACCCTTTCGAGTGCCAACTCCGTAGGAGCGACATATTTCAGGCACGAATTACTTCACCGCAATACATGGCGCTCCTACGGAACTTCTAAATAACTCGACAGCGCATGGAGCTATAAATATTTCGTCCCTACGGGACTTACATTCCGATACACCTTGCTCAAACAAATTGCGAGATTGCTACGCAGATAAGAAACGCTGAGCAGCTGAAACGCCTGGCGCCAACTTGTCTTCAGTTCAATCTGTGAAACCTGCGTAATCTGCGGATTGTCTTCGGCCTCCTATCTGATTGGATCGTGAACGGTGACCAGCTTCGTACCGTCCGGAAAAGTAGCTTCGACTTGGACGTCGTGTATCATCTCGGCGACGCCGTCCATGACGTCTTCGCG
Organism: Blastocatellia bacterium; assembly: GCA_033857635.1. Taxonomy (GTDB): domain Bacteria; phylum Acidobacteriota; class Blastocatellia; order Pyrinomonadales; family Pyrinomonadaceae; genus UBA11740. Next base: position 10,859 of record JAWVDF010000050.1, on the reverse strand, counting down.
TTTTAAGATCGTCGCGCCAAACGTCATAATCTCGGTTACGCTTCTACCGTCTCGCGCGGCTTCCAAAATCTCGGCTGAGATGATCGCAATCGCCTCAGGGTGATTGAGCTTCAGTCCGCGCGCTTGCCTTTTGCGTGCGACCTCAGCGGCCACGAAGATGAGCAGCTTCTCTTGTTCGCGCGGTGTCAGATGCATGATCTCAAGACTTTGGAGTGCGGTGGCAGAGCGAAGCGGCGACACCGCTTTGGGTGAAACTCTCGGCCACGCAAAGCTGACCTAAAACAAATCCAAAGCGCCGTCGCCGCTGCGCTCTGCCGGCGCACTCCAAAACTCCTCAGTAAACCTTTCGCGGCAACACGGCCGGGCGGTCGTAAAGAAACAGTTTGGCGACGCGCCAGAACTCCGGCAAACCCGTAGTGATCTCCCTGCTATTAACGCTGAGGGCCCGAACCACTAACCCATGCGCTCGGAGTGGGCTGACACCCCAAACTATTTCCGAGAGCCGTGACAACCGTTCCACCAACTCTCCCAGCAGCCTTTCTAATTCCGACCAACGCGCAGTCTCGAGGCCAACGCGGCAAATATAGAAAGTTGAGAAGAATGTGTACGCGCCTAACCTGGCAAGCGAAAACACTGATCGCCTGGCGGGTTCGATTCGCATGTGCTCGATGGCGATTGGCTGGCCCAGCGCACCAATCCATGTCTTGAGTTGGAGCAGGTCATACGCGAACGTTTCATTGTGGGCTTCGCGCCCGGGCGCGACCGTCTCCCACCAGAACAGACCCGCGTTCGCGCCCAGCTCAACCTTGGTCTCTTGCCGATAAGATGAGCCGGCAAATGGGATTAATTGATCGGGCAGATATTCGACCAGACCATCTTCCTCTATATTGATTCGAGTTCTCTGCTCCGCCGGCTCTGAATTTTCTCGACTACGATAGATTCGAGTGGCGCCCGTTGAGGTGACTTGCGCTACCGCCTGCGGGCCGGCTTCGACGGTTACGTCCAGCTGATCGCCGCCTAAAACACCGCCGGACAGATTGTGCAAGTGAACCAGAGCCCCACCGTCATCCAGTTGAAATGCACGGACGATTCGCAGCGGCAAACGTTGCTCGCCTTCAGCCAGGATCGTTTGGTTGCGGTCTCCACGGGCTTCAAAGCGCAAGCACAATCGACCGTGGACACGCGGAGGTAATTCCGCGCGTTTGACCGTCGATGTCTGGTGCGTCGCCGTCGCTGTGCTCAACTGGATGTCCATGATTCAACTGATAAAGAGACGCGTTGGCAGAGCCGGATGACGCATTGAGCCCACCTCAACCAGCGGCGCAAAGCAGGTCGCGTCATCGACTTCAAAATCGTTTTCCTGGGCGCGCCGCACAAGGTCGGCGAGCAACGGCTTAAGTTTCCACAACATTCGCGTCGCTTGCGTCTGGCCCAGCGGCAGCAGACGTTGGCACGACGAAATCAGGTTAGCCAGCGATTGATGAATGTAAGCCAGCAGCGTCGACTCTTCATCAATTCCCAACGCAGCGCCCGCCAAACCGAACGCGGCGCAATGGTGAATGTCGGTGTCTGTTCGTTGAGCAGCGACGATCGCCGCAGCTAGATTTGGCGACTCAATCAATCCCTCAACCAATCGGAGGAACCGCCGGCCGAGCGTCGCGCTCGCGGTGCGGCTTTCTCGAGCCAGCTTGAAAGCGCCGTAACGCACATTCAGATCGAGCCACTGTTCCACTGGTAACCGACCAGCAATTCCGAGTCGATAAGCCGCGCCACAGAAATGGACATCAAACGAACCGATTTCCGCGAGGTACTCGGGAAGAAAAGCTTCCAGCCCAACCGCGTCAAGCGCTTCCTCAAGCGTCAGAGACTCAACGCCAAACGAATGGTTCAGCGCACCAATCGGTAGGGCGGTGTCCGATAGCTGTAGCAATCGCAGCAAGGCCATTTGTGCCGTGTCATCCATAGTTGAAAGCCAGACTGTCCCTATAGAAGCCTTTTGATCGCACTTCAGAGGGGCTTACCCCAAAGTCGGAACTGCATGGCGTGACTATCGGGTCTTCTCAATGATGCCCCGAAGGGGCTACGTCCTCCAGCCCAGGGTTGCCGTTAAGGCTACCCTGGGTAAGCGATCAATTTGTGTTTCAACCGCAACGCGGTTGCGCGTGTCTTCTTGCGCAACCGCGTTGCGGTTGAAAATCCTTTTTTAATCAGTTCCCCAGGGTAGCCTTAACGGCAACCCTGGGCTGGAGGACATAGCCCCTTTGGGGCATAAGCGAAAGATTCTCGCACTGCAACTCATTAGCCAACTTTCTCTCTGCGACCCAGCGCAACCGCGCGCTGAAATGCTGCCCAGACGGCTTTCGAAAGCACCGTGCGCAAGCCGCCTTTTTCCATCTGATAAATTGCTTCGGCTGAGGTGCCCCCCGGCGACGTGACCATGTTGCGCAATTCGGCTGGGTGCTTGTGTGATTCTTTCGCGAAGAGAACAGAACCCAACATGGTCTGCAGCACCAACTCCTGCGCAACATGTCTCGAGAATCCCATGTGCACCCCCGCATCCACCAAAGCTTCCATCACGAGAAAGATGTAAGTTGGACCGGTGGCGCTGAGGGCCGTGGCCATGTCGATCATCCTTTCAGTCTCGACGTATATTTCTTTACCCAGCGCGCCCAGCAGCGCGCGCACTTGCGCCAGTTGCGCATCACTGACCTCGGGAGTCGCGGTCCAGGCGGTCATCCCCTGACCGATCTGCGCCGGAGTATTTGGCATGGCTCGAACTATTGAAGGCTGTCCGAGTTCGCCAGCAATCGTCTCGATCTTCGCCCCCGCCACTATCGAGAGCACAAGCTGCTCCTCCTGTAACTGTCCCCTCAGCTCATTGAAGACTGTGTTCACCCTTTGTGGTTTCACGGCGAGTATCACGATCGAACTTTTTCGAGAAGATCCATCGCTCGCGGGGCCTGGCCTGGCAGCCTTTGCATTGCTCTCAACAACAGTGATGCCGTATTTAGTTTGCAGTTCTTCGCGTCGCTCCGGGCGCGGGTGGCTGCCGACTATTTGAGCAGGCGTTACCAGCTCACGCCGAAGCAGGCCGCCGATAATCGCCTCGGCCATTACACCGCAACCAATGAAGGACAATGACGCGTCTTGCAGCGAGTTCATGAGATCCGTTCTAAACCAATCAGTCAGCGTGTATGTCAGAAGCCCGACCGTCAGGGAGGGCACCTCTCGAGAGAGTTGCCTATCGATATCAACACAACGGTACCCGCCCGTTTTCTGGAATCAAGCGCTAGCGAGTGAGGCCCTCCCTCACGGTCGGGCTTCTGACACACCCTCGGCGCCCAACCGCAAAGCGGTTGCGCGGCCGTGCCTTTCTGCCAGTCAAAGTCTCTTAATCTGCCGTCCCAAATCATCGACCTCAAGCAGCCGCACAGTTGTCTCAATCCCCTGCCTGTGAAAGCATTCCGCTATCACCATGCCAACTTCGTCAAAATGATCCTGCGCCAGCGCGAGGACGCTGGGACCGGCGCCACTCAATGCAAGCCCTAGCAGTCCCGGACGTCGCGAGGTCGCCAACGCCTCCTCAAGTCCGGGGACTAATGTCTGCCGCCGTTCCTGGTGCAGGCGATCCCGCGTTGCTTCCCACAAGAGATCGTACCGACGTTCTTCGAGAGCTGCCGTGAACAACGCCGCCCGCTGAAGATTGTGCACCGCGTCGGCATGACTGACGAGCGGGGACAGCGCCCCTCTCGCGCGCGCAGTTTCCAGTGTGGTGTGAGGAGAAACAACAATAACCTTGATGTCCCGGGGCCAGTATTTCTTGACCGCGATCACACTTCCATCATCCACTGTGCAGGTGACTACCAAGCCTCCCAGCAGACTGGCCGCGACATTGTCTGAATGTCCTTCCAGCTCTGTCGCGTAACGAAGAATCAGCTCATTTGAAATCTCTCGCTCGCAGAGCGCCACGCCTGCCGTAAGGCCGGCGATGATGGCCGCGGCACTGCTTCCCAGGCCGCTGCCGAGCGGAATCTCGTTCTCGGCCTCGATAGATATTGGAGGCAAAGTGAGGCCTTGTTTCTCTGCGGCAAAGTTCATGGCGCGGAAGATTAAATTATCAGCAGTAAGAGGTGGGGTTGTGCCATAACCCTCGCCCAGACCGCGCATGCGACACGGTTGGAAAGATTCTGGTGCGACGGTAACGCGGACGGTTAAATAAAGCTGCAGCGCCAGCCCAAAGCAATCAAAACCCGCGCCGAGGTTCGCGGCGGAAGCAGGCACGCGCACCTCGACAGCAGAACCGCGGAGATTCGTTGAGCGTGGTCTGTCCTCGACGGCAATGGCTCCTTCGTCTGTCATTCGCTCGCTCAGTCGAAGCTCCCGTCTTCAAGGTGTTGGCTTTGGTCGTGAGATTCCAGATGCTGGAGGATGGCCGCTCGGGTCGCTTTCACGCGCGCGGGCGCGTTACTGAACGTGCCGGCGATGCGGCGCTCCTCTTTCGATTTGTTTGCGGCGCGGTCGTGAGTGTAGAGGTTGTCCTCATGATATTTGATGATGTAGTCGGCGTCCTTCAAAAGATGTCCGGTCAAAACAGCGACAACGCTTTCACCCGGACCGATCGCACCATCCTTAACGAGCCGCTTAATACCGGCGACTGTCGTGGCCGAGGCGGGTTCGCATCCGATGCCGTCGCGCCCGATGATCGCTTTCGCATCCGCGATCTCCTGCTCGCTAACACTCAGGACTCGCCCGCCCGTCTCCGTCACCGCGCGCAGAGCCTTCTTCCAGGACACCGGCGCGCCGATCTTGATTGCCGTCGCCAGGGTTTGTGGATGCTTGATGGGAATCAAAGCTTGGGATTCGTCTTGCTCCATTGAATCCAATTCACGACGCGCGAATAGTTCCGCGAAAGGCGCCGCGCCCTCGGCTTGAATCACATGCAAACGCGGCACGCGATCAACGACGCCAAGCTCAAACAACTCCTTGAAACCTTTGCCGAAAGCCGAGCTGTTGCCGAGATTGCCGCCCGGTACTACGACATGATCGGGAACCTGCCAGCCGCACTGCTGCAGGAGTTCGGCGGCGACGGTCTTTTGGCCTTCGATGCGAAAAGGATTGATCGAATTTACCAGATAGATCGATTCGTCTTCAGCGAGTTCTTGGATAATGCGCATCGCATCGTCGAAGTTACCATCGATCTCCAGGACCATTCCTCCATAGTCCAGGCTCTGGGCCAACTTTGCATGACTAACCTGTCCGCGAGGCACGAGGATCGCACACTTGAGCCCAGCGCGCGCAGCGTAGGCGGCCAGACTCGCCGCAGTGTTTCCGGTGCTGGCGCACACGACTGTGCGGGCGCCGAGGATGCGCGCCTGGGTGACAGCCGTTGTCATTCCCGTGTCTTTGAAAGAGCCGGTTGGGTTGCAGCCCTGATGTTTGAGTTTCACTTCGCTTAGTCCGCAATAGCGGGTCGAGCGCGGAGCGTCGTAGAGAGGAGTGTTGCCCTCGAAGAGAGAAACTATCGGCGCGTCGTCTGCGAACGGCAGTAACTCACGATATCGCCAGACGCCGCTACGATCTCTCGCGTCAGTGGAAGCAAGCCGTGACTGCCACACTTGGCGTAGCGCTTCTGCATCCGGGATCACGTTCGTCTCGTTCTCAATCTCAAGCAACCCGCCGCAACGCGGACACACGTAAAGCTGCTCGTTGAGCCCGAACCGCGCCGCACAATTCGGCTCGATGCAACGCTGCAAGGCAAGGTCAATTGAAACTGAGGTCATACAATTTGAGGAACCCAAACAGGTCCGCGGACACTTTCTTCCGATTCAAAACGTGAAGAGCGCAAATGCAGATTGAATTCGTCGTGAACAGCGCCAACTGCTTCCCGCGTAGCATTCGCCTCCACCACAAACGAGACGTTGTACTCTGACGACCCTTGCGCGATCGCAATGATGTTGATGCCTCTTCTTCCCAGGGCGCTGAAGGTGCGACCGGCTATACCCGGCGTACCGCGCATCCTATCACCCACCACCGCGACAATGGCAATCTCAGAGTTTACTGTGATGTGCTCGACATCATGATGAATAAGATCGGAAGCAAATGCCTCTCGTAAAGCTTTCAAGGTGCGCGCCGCGTCCACTGAATCAACGATCAAGCAGATATCGTTCTCGGACGAAGACTGCGAAATCAGAAGCACATTGGCGCGCACGCTTGCCACAGCGTGAAAAGTCTTGGCCGCGACGCCAATTACTCCGACGATGCCACGGCCACCGACTGTGATGAGACTGACGTTGGAAATCGCGGTGATTCCTCTGACCCCATTGTTGGTCGGTCGCCCTCTTTGCGTAATTCTGGTTCCCGGATTCTCAGGCGCAAAGCTGTTGCGAATCCAAACCGGAATTCCTGCTTCCGCGACCGGCCGCAGCGTTTTGGGATGGAGCACCTTCGCCCCAAAGAAAGCCAGCTCTGCCGCTTCATTGTAAGAGATTTCCCGCAGCAAACGAGCTTCGGGCACTAGCCGTGGATCAGTCGTCAAGACACCATCCACGTCAGTCCAAATGATAATTTCATCGGCATCGAGCGCAGCCCCAAGAACTGTAGCGGAATAGTCTGAGCCGCCGCGCCCCAGAGTAGTCAACGCGCCCTCGGCAGTAGCGCCGATGAAGCCGGTAACGACCGGCGTGATTCCTTCGTTAAGTAAGGGCCGGAGTCGCTCCGTGGCGCGCTCGCGCGTTTGTTCCATTAACGGCTCTGCCTGACCATAGTCGTCATCAGTAATGATCAGGTCAGTTGCTTCGATCGCCTGGCTTGGCACACCGCGCTCATTCAGTGCGCCGGCCATCAAGCGGGCCGAGAGCCGTTCACCGATGCTTGAGACGACCGCCAGCGTGCGCGGAGTCAATTCGCGCAATAGCGTTATCCCGCGGCAAAGGCTCTTCACCTCGCCGATGATTTGCTCGACCTCGCTGGTAAGTTGGGAACGCCTTGCCTCGTCTTTAATCAAAGCGTAAACCGCGACGCTGTGTTGGTTGAGCAAGGCTGCGGCTATCTCACGGGATTCGGTCTCGTCTCCGTTCACCGATTGTTGCGCAGCCAAAATGAGTTGATTCGTCACGCCACTCATGGCCGACACAACTACCAGCACGGCGCCTTCGCCGGAGGCCCGCGCGACAATCTCCGCTGCGCGTCTGACGCAGTCGGCATCGCCGACGGACGTGCCGCCGAATTTCATTACTTGAAGCTTATCTCTCATGGAAATTGGTGGCCTGGCCCAAAACTCCAGATTGTGCGCCGAAAGATCAATCTGGTACGGAACCGCTTGCGGTAGCAAGCGGGTAATTTCGTTGAAACACCCGGCCGCTACCGCGACCGGTTCCGCACCGCGATCGTCCAGGACGCTCCGATCTCAAACGACAGCTCTTACCGGGAACGCGGGCGGCCTCGCCCGCATCGCGTGCCCAGCACGCTCAATCCCGGAGTCTTTAACGCTGCAACTGTTTCGCGCTTCGCGCTCAGAGCGGGCGAGGGCGCCCGCGTTCCCAGCAACAAGTAGCCTTCAAACTTACCCACTATCTTCTCGCGCTGTTAGGGCTCATGAACGGCTAAACGCAAACTGCAGATTCCTGGGAGCCGACCTCTGACTCCCGACCTCTGACCTCTGCTTTCGGTTGCGTTCCTTCCTTCATCAGCTTGTACTCAACCGAATCGACCAGCGCTCGCCAACTTGCGTCGACGATATTCGCCGAAACGCCAACCGTGCCCCACTGCGTTCTGCCGTCGCTCGAGGTAATCAGCACGCGCACCAAACTCGCCGTGCCCGACAAGGCCCCAGTGATCACGCGAACCTTGTAATCAACCAGACTCACCTCGCCCAGCGACGGATAGAATTGTTCCAGCGCGCGTCGCAGCGCCTGATCCAGCGCATGAACGGGACCATTGCCGCTCGATGCCGTATGCTCCACCCGATCTCCGACCTTGATCTTGACGGTTGCCTCACTCATCGGCATCAGGGTCCCTCGGTGTTCGTCGATGACCCGAAATCCCAGCAATTCAAAATACGGCGCGGGCGCATTGCGCAGCTTGTGCACGAGTAGTTCGAAACTTGCTTCGGCAGCTTCGAATTCAAACCCGTCGTGCTCGAGCTGTTTGAGTTCAGCCAGCACGCGTTGCTCTTCGTCCAACTCAATCCCCAACTCACGAGCTTTGGCCAGCAGGTTCGCCCGGCCCGAAAGATCGGAAACCAGCACTCGCCGCCGATTGCCGACGCTCTCGGGCTCGATGTGTTCGTAAGTCTTTGGATTGCGTTCAACTGCTGAGACGTGGACGCCGCCCTTATGCGCAAAGGCACTATCGCCGATGAAAGCTGCTCGCGAATCAAGCGATAGATTGGCCATCTCGCTGACGAAGTTGGCAGTGGCGCGCAACTTCTGCAAACGCTCGACTCCAATTGTGTTAAGCCCCAGCTTCAATTCCAGGTTCGGGATGATGGAACAAAGGTTGGCGTTTCCGCAGCGCTCGCCGTAACCATTGATCGTTCCCTGCACTTGTGTCGCGCCGGCGGAAACTGCCGCGAGCGTGTTGGCCACGGCCAACTCTCCATCGTTGTGGCAGTGGATGCCGACCGGCAATTTGATCTCATCGATAACAGTGCGCGTGATCCGCGCGACATCTTCAGGAAGGCTGCCCCCATTCGTGTCGCAAAGCACGATCCGGTGAGGGCCGCCGGTAGCCGCCGCGCGGAGGGTCGCCAGCGCATACTCGGGATTGGCAGCATACCCATCAAAGAAATGCTCGGCGTCATAAATCACAAAGGGCGCCCGCGCGGAAAGATAACCAACGGTATCCTCGATGATCTCCAGATTCTCTTCGCGGCTGATTCGCAAGGCGTCAGTCACATGAAGGATCCATGATTTACCGAAGACAGTGACTACGGGAGTGTCCGCCTGAAGCAGCGACTGAATACTCTGGTCCTGCTGACACGAAAGATTTTGCCGGCGCGTCGCGCCAAAGGCAGCGATCGCCGAGTGCTTCAGTTTAAGAGTGCGCACCCTCTCGAAGAACGCGACATCGCGAGGATTCGAGCCGGGCCAACCGCCCTCGATGATGTCAACGCCCAGCGCGTCCAGTTCCTCGGCAACGCGGCATTTGTCCGACACCGAAAAACTAATACCCTCACCCTGGGTCCCGTCACGCAAAGTCGTGTCGTAAATTTCGATTCGATTAGTCATGGATTGTCAGCTCTGCCTCGACAGACGAAGGAACCGACGCGAAAGTCCCCGGTTCATTTTTCGCTCCGGCATCCGTTAGGTTTCTATGCCTGAAAGATTGTTCGCCATTGCTATAGCCGGCCACGACATGGCCGCCACCAAAGAGTTTGTACTTATAAGTTGTCAGACCTTCGAGACCGACCGGCCCACGCGCGTGCAACTTGCCTGTGCTGATTCCCAACTCCGCTCCCAGGCCATAACGAAAGCCGTCTGCAAAACGCGTCGAGGCATTGTGATAGACACCTGCGGCATCGACTCGGGTCATGAAATGCGACGCTGTCTCGCTGTCTTCAGTGACGATTGCCTCCGTATGGCCGGAACCGTAACGATCGATATGCGCCAGCGCTTCCTCTGTACTCGAAACGATTTTTATGGAAACGATGAGATCCGAATATTCAGTCGCCCAATCTTCTTCGCTGACGCTAATAACTTCGTATCCTTCGGCTAACGCCATGGTCCGCGAGCAACCGCGCACCTCGACGCCCTCGTTTCTAAAGGCTGCGATCGTCTCGGGTAAGAACCGCTCGGCAATCTCCTCGTGAACCAGCAAGGTTTCCATCGCATTGCATGCGGCCGGGTATTGCACTTTCGAATCAATGGCGATAGCGAGCGCCTTACGCAAATCCGCCGCGCGGTCGACGTAGACATGACAGATTCCCTCGCCATGACCCAGCACCGGAATGCGACTATGCCCGGCGATGTAGCGCACGAACTTCTGCGACCCCCGAGGAATAATCAAATCAACATCCTGATCGAGTGTCAGTAGCCTGGCGACATCTTCGCGAGTGTGCAGCAGGTTGAGCGCCGCCGGCGGAATATCCAGAAAGTGGCTAATCGCGTCGCGCCAAATAGTTACCAGAGCCTGATTGGTATGCGCCGCTTCCGCGCCGCCTTTAAGGATTAAGGAGTTGCCCGACTTCAGCGCGAGCGCGGCAACTTGCGGCACAATTTCGGGGCGGGCCTCAAAGATGATGCCGATCACACCGATCGGACAAGACTCCTTATATAAGGTCAACCCTTCGTCCAACTCAGTCGCGGCCAGCTGTCGACCGAGAGGATCCGGCAGCCGAGCCACGTCAAGCACGCACCGTGACATTGCCGAGATCGATTGCTCGTCGACCTGCAACCGCTTGAACAGGGCGGGCGACAATTCTCCTGATTCGACCATGGGCGCGGCGTCATGGCAATCGCGCTGATTGGCAACCAGGATTTCCAACCTGCGTTGCTCAATCGCATAGGCAGCGGCCTTCAAAGCAGCGTTGCGACGATCTCCAGGCAGCAACGCAAGGAGACGCGCCGCCGCCCTGGCCCGCCGAGCTGTCTCTTCGACGCCCGGATCGCTTGTCGTTCGCTTGGATTCGCTACTCATTAACTTAGTTTTCACGAGAGTTACCCGCTTGCTACCGCAAGCGGTTCCGTACCAGATTAGTCGGTGTCAGAAGCCCGACCGTTAGGGAGGGCCACGTTCGCCCGCACGATTGTGTTGATGCCGTAGGCGACTCTCTTGAGCGTCGCCCTCCCTCACGGTCGGGCTTATGACACGACCAAACCGCTGGAGTTATCCCCTGAACCAGAGCGCTCTCCCAAAATGTC
>JAWVDF010000049.1:0-207708 GCA_033857635.1 Blastocatellia bacterium | reverse complement strand
GTCGCCCGCTTTGCGGGCTGCAACTGACATAACGACCTGATCCCAGCGATGAATCGCTGGGCTATTTTCGTCCGTCCGCTTCGCGGACTCATGATGAAAACTTCATTCATGAATAATGCTGGCTAAGGTTGAGCCAACTTTCGCTTGCCCTCAATCGCATCGCGATAAGCCCCGCCCGTCACCTCTCCGATCCTGATTGCCGCTTCGAATTCTTTCATCGCTTCGGCGTTATTATCCAGGAACGCGAGAATGCGGCCCATCGCTTCGTGTGCCCGTGACAGCAGGACCTTGTCGCTCTCTGGCATGGCCGCGGCCACCGCCAGGCGATAGTTAGCCAGGGCCCGATTCAGGCGCTGCGACTGCAGTTGATCGTCGGTTGTATCGCGCGCCCACAGGCTCGCAGTCTGGGCCAAGGTAAAGAACAATCGCGGCTCGCCCGGATTCTCCTGCACCAAAACTTTCAGACGGGTTTCGGCTTCTTCGTAGTTGCGGGTTTGCAAAAGCTTTTCGACCTCGGTCAGGCTCTTAACCAGCGCCGCATTGCGCGAAGTATCCAAGGTTTCCCGCCCTTCAGAAGCCGGGTCGATTAACCAGACCGAATAACGTGGATGAGCTTTGCGCGCGGCCAGGGCATGTTCGCGCGCGACACTGGTTTCAGTGAGCCGTTTGCTTTCACGCGTAGGGTCAAAGCCCGTAATCATGTCTCCGAAGAAATTCGCGATATCAAATCCTGAAGCTTGCCAGTCACGCAGTCGTTCAGCGAAAAAGAAATCAAGCACGGCTCCGCGCTCGTATTCTTCCGCCAGTCGGGCCGTGGTTTCATCGGCGATGGCGGCGCGTCTTGCTTCGGCCTCCTTGGCGATCGCCTGACGCGCGGCCTGATCTTTGGCTTGCTCAAGACGCCGGCGCTGAATATAAGTGACCGCCGCCAGCCTGTTTGATTCTTCATAGCGGGCGTCGGCGGCCGCCACCAGAGATCGCGAGATGACTACAAAGACGTCGGGCGAAACGACGCCGTCTTCTTTGGCGCGGGCCTCGATCAAGAGCTTCACCTGGTCCCGCTGGGCCGCGATCTCCTTATTGAACTTCAACACCAGCGGGTCAATCACGAATTGCATAAAGGCGCGGCGCAGTTCGGATGAGGTTGGGTCGGTGCTTTCCGGAACGATGGCATAGTAGTCGTCGGCGATTACTCGGAGGTTGATGGTGCCGGGTGCGGCCATTAAATCCGGGACGACATAAAAGCGGCGTTCGTGCATCCGCGTCGAATAGGTATTAGTCGAACTTCTTTTCTTTTCAGGACTCTTGACCTTCACCCGCTCAGTGGTGACCAGAATTGGTCGCGTGTGCAGGTAAGACAAGACCGATCGCACCATCTCGGCTGCCGGTTGTCGCAGCCGATCGCCTTCGACCTGGTAAGCGCGCATGTACGACGGCAAGCGTTCGTCGATTCCGGACTTCTTATAAAACTCGCGCACCAGCGGTGCAAAGTCGAGCACGGCGAGAATGCCGCTGGGCAAGTCGTCCGAACGCTCAGGCGCATCGAGCAGCGGCGGCGCGCCCAGCGCATAAGCCAGCGAGACGTAACGAGCAGCCTGCTCGGCAGGAGTGGCCGGCGCCGGCAATTTGTTGCGATCGAAGAATGCTTTCAGCCGCTCGCGCAGGCCTGGATCCAGGTTCGCCTGATGCTTCCGTAGCAGTAAACGGAAAGCGCCGGGTTCTTTGCCGGCGGGCGTTGGATCAAACCCCGCGGCATCCAGCGCGGCCATCACAATTATCAAACGCGCGTCAGGGCGCAGACTGACGCCATACTCAGACAAGTCAAAAGCAGTTGCCGTTTGAGTTTGCGCCACAGGCGACTGGGCGCGCGGTGAAGGCCCGGGTTGCGCCTGGGCCGTTCCGGCAATGACAGAAACGAGAATTACAAAGATGGCTTTTTTGATCATTGGATTGCTGATTCCCGGATAATAAGGCGGATACGATCGGTCCTTAATGTTAACGGATGAGCCGCCAGCCGGACAAATGGCTGGAGAACTTGCGCTGAGTAGGTCGGAAATTTTATTAGCACGGCACATAGTGCGGTGATCACACTCATCCGGGACTAACCGTTTCAGCGCTTTCCACTCTAAACCGTTTGAAACGGTTTAGAGATGGTTTCGTTCCCGTGATCACCTGGCTGAAGCCGGGTGCTAAGGAGATTGCCTAACCACCTTCGCTCCATCATGTGTCTACGTCCACATCGGGAATCCAGAATGTTTGGTTGTTCACCTCGACCCTTTTCAATCCGCGGCCAGGTAGTTCCTCTTCCGTCAGTCCCAGAAAAGTGAAGTGAGGCAAATCGCTCAGGACTGTCTGGAACCATCCATGCTGCGCGAGAATCTGGCGCACCCTCTGGTCGAGAAACTCGTTTGCATCAAAGGCCAGCATGGCAATGTGCTGCGAAGTTCCGGGCGCGGCGATCGAATAAAGCACGGACTTTGAAAAGTCCTTACTAAAAAAAATTCCCTCTTGCTCGAGTTCAAGGACTTCCGGCACTTGATCCTGGATTGGCAGGTTACGCAGCCGCTCCGCTTGCGGCCCACTCAACCTGTCGGCGCGGGTCCAGTGATCCAGCGCCGGCAAAAATCGAGAGTTCCACAAACGCACCGTGTCCGTATAACTGCGTCTCGCACCTTCGGCTCCGTCGCGCGGCGAAATCTCCAGGCCTTCGGCGCGAGCTACCTCGCGGGCGCGCAACAGCGCAGTCATGGCCGCGGGCTGTAATTCGATCACGGCATCGCCGATTGCGCCGGCGGTCCAACCCGCCTCCTTCTGAAATCGCTCAACTTCATCTTCGCTGGTGAACACACAGATAGGCGGCGGCAGGATATTGTCATTGCCAACGAACATAGCGCCATAGTCGTGCAGCACTCGCCGCGCAACTTGATCGTCCGTTGGACAGATGTCTTCGATGCTGGCGCCGCGCAGCCGCAATGCGTGCTCGACAGTTTTATAGAAAGGGCTCATGTGATTTCGAGACTCGAATAATAATCGGCGGCGAGCCCAGCACCAAACGGTAATGGAAGAGACACGATCGACGGGATGAACAGGATTAATCAGACAAATGGTACACAGGCTGATCCGGCATCTTGTCAATCATGGGAATCCTGTCCAATATTTCCCCGCGCCCGCCTCCTCTCCGTTATACTGCTCCTAAATGTCGGTCGAACTCTTCTATGAAATCGTCGCGACCTATCAGCGTCATGGCTGGAAGCTAAAACGCGTCCTGATCAAACCAACGACGCGAAGTGATCTCAAAGAAGAAGCCGCGGATTTATTTAGCGAAGCTGCTTTGATCGAGTCAGAGTTCGATGCGCTCTGGTTTGCGCGTCCTTCAAACGCGGGACGCGAAGCCTGGGAACTGCGTCTGGTGGCCCAACAACCGTACGCATTATTTGCGGCATTCGAACCGGACGAGAATGAAGAGGATCGTGAAGAAGCTCGCCTGGAAATGGAACATCAAATGCGGGAACAAGTGGGTCCGTTAGAACCGCCTGCGGTAGCGGGCGGTTGATCTTTGATAAGAAGCTACCTCTGGCGACCCATAGTCACAGGAATTGTAATAGCTTTTCCGTCGCGCAACACCCCGACCGCAACCACGCTCTTAGGCGTAGCGCGCCTCACCCGCGACAGCAACTCATCAGTGGTGCGAATCGGCACCTTGTCAAAATCAGTGATGATGTCGCCCTCCTTAAGCCCAAATAGATCAGCCGGCCCATTAGGGTCGACCCAGTCGAGGCGCACGCCATAGGTTTTGGTTTCAGGAATACTAATGCGTGTAGTGCGATTGGTCTCGAATCCGAAAACTGCTTTGCCCTGCGGACGATCGTCGTACGCTCCTTTTAGTTGATCGTTTTCGTCGCTGGAAACTGTGGTCAACTGCGTATTGTGAAAGTTGCCGTCGCGAGTGTAGACAACCTCGACTCTCTTTCCGACGGGAATCTGACGCAAGAGGTCCATTAACTCGCCTTCGCTTTTTATCGGACGACCGTCAAAGCTGGTAATGATGTCCCCGCCGACCAGTCCTGCTTTATCCGCTGGTCCATCCGGCGGCGAAACGACGTCGAAGGTCACGCCGCCATCCGCGGTCCTGAGTCCGTTCACACCGACATAGGAACGAGTGGCCGTCATAAACACGGCCGGCCGGCCGCTGCCCCTGTTGCCGTGGAAGACCATGCTCATAAAGCCGCCACTCGCGAAAAACAGTCCCAGCAGAATCCACATCCAGGTCATCCCGCTGAAACCTAACCGGCGCCGTTTACGGATGTAGCCAGTGTTGGACGCCGACGCCATGGCCCCGCCCGGAACATATTGAGATCTGAATTGCGCATTCGGACCCGCTGCGCCATCAGGCAAACGCACTGTCTCGGTATACTCGGCCGGGCCTTCGCCCAATCGATTTCCACAGGAGCGGCAGAAGCGCATCTCCGCTGGCATCGGTGAGCCGCATTGCGAGCAAAAAATTGCGCCGCTTTGATCTCCCGAACCCGGACCGCTCCCGCTAAACTTTGGTTGAGGCTGCATGTTCGAAATCTGCTCGAGTTAAAGTCTGCCAGTCGAATGACTGATGCCGATTATACGCGTATCAATCAGGATTGGTTGCGTGTATTTGCCCTGTCAGAAGCCCGACCGTCAGAGAGGGCCGCGAATCAGGAGTCCCTTTCAGCTGGGAGCGCGGACGTCCGCATTCCACGCCCAACATGAAATCCTGGTTCTCCAACGAGTAGCTGCGCCTACAGCGCATGCGGACGAGACGTTCGCGCTCGCAACGGCGATGAGAGCCTCGCTAGTTTACGAACCCGACCCGACCACGTATAGTCAGACAACCCCCTTTCAAACTGTTTCGTGAAAATATACAAATGGAAGTAACTAAAGCTCTGGCTGCATTACAACCGCTCTATGGCAAAGGAAATATCGAAGTCGTGACCGAGGACGGGCATCGTGTGCGGGGCATCGTGCGCAGCATGAAAACTACCCAGGCCCTGACCACCCCCAGCGTCAAAATCGAGCGTGCCGACGGCGAGATCGTTAAGATCCCCTTTTCATCCATCATAGAAGTAATCAATCACAATCCACCGGCATAAGCCGGGAGCGCAGGCATCCTGCCTGCAGTTAGCCGGCATCCATGCCGGCGCTTTTTCTTGACTTGTTCTGCCCTCATACTGCTTACTGCATTGCTGACTAACCCAACATGTCGCTCGAATTCACTGTCGAATATCCCTGCCCTCTGCGCGCCCGCTATCCCGAAAAGCATCTGCGTGAGTGGGGCCGCCTCAGCAGTCTGCACACAATCCTGACCACCGTCGATCAAAGCGCGCCCACTCCTGACAAGATCGAGTGGATCGAAAATTCCGGCGCCGAGATCGAACGCTTACAGACCGAGACTGTCATCTGCGCTAACTGTCCGGCGGCTCTCCCGTTGGACGCTGCCGGTGAAGGAGAAGCCGTCGGTTGTCTGGGCCGCATTAACTATCCCATCGATGGTCAGTTTGAAAAGTTCCTCGCCGATCGAGTCCAGTTGATGCTCGACACTCTCGATGCGGAAGACCAACCGCGCCTGCTGCGTATTCTGGTCGACAGTGAATCGCCTTTTGATGGTGAAGCGACAAAGGAACTGCGCCGGGTGACGACTGCCGACGGCCTCAGGTTTTTTGAATCGAGACTGCCGATCAAGTTGACGCGTGAAGGATCGCATCTCACGACCGATAACGTGTTTGATTTGCTGGCCGGGTTTAGCTCAGAAGACGCGCCGGCTACCAGCTACACGCGCGAGTTCCCGCTGGCGGCTACCGCGGACTATTACGATTTTCTCGATCTGATCCTGCGTAATGATCTGAGTGAGTCCGAAGCTTCGCGTCTGCACGCCCGCAGTCGCAACTACGCACAGTACCTGCGCCTGCTCTCAGCGATCGAACGCGCCGAAGCCTTAAATGCTCGCGTGCTGATTGATTAGGGATGTCTTCACGCTGAAGGCGTGAAATATAATAGCCGGGGGCAACGCCCCCGGTTTAGAACACCTGAAAAAACAAAGATATCCACGAATTCACACGAAACAAAGCAAGAAGAAGATATTCAATTTCCCCATTTCGTGTGATTTCGTGGATCGTTCTACCCAGCTTACCGAGGCCCCAACAGTTTTTCAGCAGCCTGCTAAGAGATTGTGCCATCCCTAACAGGCTCGCAGTTTATTCTGGGAGTGATCCGGCGTCGCGCTTTGCCCCCGGCTACCTTCTTTGACGCCTTCAGCGTCAACCCGGCAACCTTAACGCTGAAACAGCTTCACTTCACGGCTCGCTTCCCACTGCATCCTCATCAACCTGCCTCAAGCTATCCAAAATCAAATTCGTGTTACTCGCCGCCTCAATCGTTATCGGGTAGGTCTGCGCCGACTTCTGAAAATCAAACGCGCCGCCGGTAATCTCAACGATCTGGCGAAACGCTTCCTTGGCAGTAAGCTTGCCGCTCTCAGCGCCTACAATCTGTCCATCGTTGAAGAGCACGCGCCCCGCCTGCGCATTATTTGTGAGCGTCAAGACACCGGTCAGCCTTGAATTCTCAATCGCCTGGATCGCATCGAATACGCTGACGACTGAAAGGTCTCCGGCGAAACTTATCCCCGGCTTCATTCGTTGCGGCTCGGTTTTCTTTGTCGGCTTCTCATGACGCTCCGGATGGCGGGCGCGCCGGATCGCTTCCAGGCCGGTCCCAATCGAGATGCGAGGGTCGAGCTGCTTTGCTTCCAACAGCCGGTCGTGCGCGGCATCGAAATCATCGCGCTCGATGTAAAGGCTGGCCAGAGCCAGGCAGTGGCGCGCGGCTTCCTCCGGATGTTTGTGCGCCGCCGCGACTTCGCGCAGGCGCTCACGCAGAGGAATCGAGCGCGGGTTGTGTTCGAGCGCGGTCTTCAGCCGCTTCATAGCTCGTTCAGTCGAGCCGTACTTGATGAACAGTTCCGCATCAAGCAAAGCCGTCTCAACTTCGCCAACGGGTTCTTTTGGATCTTTAGTCATGAGTGAAAGGTAGCGGGGAGATTTTATCACAGGGACTTTTTTGGAGTGCGCTGACTTGTCAGCGCTTTGGTAAGCGGCGACTCATCGCCGCCTCACGCTGAAAGCGTGAAATGTAATAGCCAGGGGCAACGCCGGGTAATGGTGCGCTTTGGGAAAGTGGCACGGGCGTCCCGCCCGTGAAATCACGCGCAAGATGCGCGTGCCACACCTTTTCTGTTGCTATACTGACCACCGATCGCAGCCAACTGCCCACTGATCATGTCGACCATTCAACAAGACTTTGATCGCATCGCCCTGGTCTCACCTGAGGGTTCGCTGCAGAACGCCTATTACCACAACTTCCTTTTGCGAGAGCTTCCGGCCGATCGTCAGGCGGCCCTGGAAATTGGTTGTGGCAAGGGTGAATTTTCACGCCGCCTCGCCGAAACGTTCGCGCGCGTGCTGGCCATCGATCTCTCGCCAGAGATGATTCGCCTTGCCCGCGAGCAATCCGCCGATTTCGCAAATATCGATTTCCAACTGGCGGACGTGTTGACCTGCGACTTGCCACCCGAGAGCTTTGACTGCATCGCGACTATCGCGACGCTGCATCATCTGCCTCTGCGTGAGATGCTTTTGAAAATGAAGGCTGCGCTGACACCGGGAGGGACGTTGCTGGTGCTCGATCTGTTCGAGCCTATAAAGTGGCACGGGCATCCTGCCCGTGATTCTGGACCCACTAAGAACGCGCTCCCCGCTCAAACAAGATCAATCCGCGAAGGCTTGTGCGATACGTTCCTCAATCTCGTCGCGATGAATTTGAGTGTGAGCTTAAGGCTGATTCACCAGGGCCGGCTGCTGCCGCGCCGTGAAGTCCGCGCCGCGTGGAATGAGCACGCCCGCCACGACATCTACCCCACGATGAAAGAAGTCCACGCCCTCAGCGCCGAAATCTTTCCCGGCGCCGCAGTCAGAAAACATCTGCTCTGGCGCTACTCGATCGTCTGGCAAAAGCCGGATTAGATTTCTCACACAAAACGTGTGGAGTGCGCTGACTTGTCAGCGCTCTGGTAAGCGGCGACTTGTTGCCGCGATCTGATTAAAGGTGGCCGCGACAAGTCGCGACCTAAGGCAGCGGCGACGAGTCGCCGCACTCCACATCCTCTGACCCATAAGCTACGATATCGCAACCCCGCTATCCTGAATGGGAAGTACGAGCAAGCAATTACCCATTTCCCCAACAATCCCCAGGTTAGCAATCACCTTGTAAGTGTGTCCCTAAACGATGGCGGTTGATGATCCGTATGAGCTTTGCCACATCGTGGTTCTGTCCCGGAACACTGTCGCAATTTGTGGGGCAGGCGGGCATGACGCTTGCGGCATTAACTTCGAAATACCAGTATTGCGGGGCTTTGCCTTTTGCCGGCCTGTCGGGGTTTCGACCCTGAAAGAGCTTTAAGCAAGCGAAAGGATTCCCCCGAAAAGTTCAGTTGGGTTTTTGAGAAGGAGAGTTTTATGAACAGATTCAAACTATGGCCGCACGGCGCGCTCGTGGTCGCGGCCGGTGCGCTCGTCACTGCCTTAGGCGTTTATTTTTGGATGAAGCACGAACAGACCGCGACCGCCCAGGAGTTGCCTTTTGCCGCCCGCATCCAGCGCGTGGATGGCGAAGTCGCCTTCAGCGATAACCGCGCCGGCGCGCAAGCGAACCAGGATTGGATCGCCGCGACTGCGAACCAACCATTCTCAGAAGGCGACCGCATCTATACGCGCGATAACGCGCGCACTTCGCTCGCGTTCAACGGCCGCAATTTCGCGCGGCTCAATCCGAACACTTCGCTTGACTGCCTGTCGCTCAGAAATCGCCGTACACAGCTGGCGCTTCGCGACGGCTCGGCAATGTTCGACGTGGGTTATCTGCAACCTGATGAGATATTCGAAGTAGCCACGCCCAACGGGTCCGTCGATTTCGTTCAGCCCGGACTTTACAACGTCGGTTTCGATCAGAATGGCGGAGTGCTCGTATCTGTCTTAAGCGGTCTCGCGCAGGTTGCGGGTTTGGGTGGCTCTGGCCAGGTTAACAAAGGCGAGATGCTGACCCTTCTCGGTCAGGCTGCGTCCCAGATAGCTCTGTCGCGCTTGAACGGCCAGGACGCCGGACGGCAAGTCGACGATTATTATCGCTATCAATATCCGAATTCCTACGACGGTCGTTACAACAACTACGACGCTTATCTTAATGAGCCCAACTACTACGATCCTTCGCGACGCAATGTGAGTTACCAGTACGCGAGTTCATACATTCCCGGGCTTAATGATCTTGATTCCTATGGCGACTGGCAGAACGTTTCCGGTTACGGCAATGTCTGGAGACCGCGGGTGTCCAATGGCTGGGTTCCCTATCAGGACGGTCAGTGGGTCAACAATTATCCGTACGGACCAACCTGGGTTTCGAATGAGAGCTGGGGCTATGCGCCCTATCATTATGGACGTTGGGCCAACGTCGGTAACCAGTGGTACTGGATTCCCGATGCCGCCAACACGACCCCGCAGTATGCGCCGGCCCTGGTAGCTTTTGTGCCGCTCAATGACACGAACCAAATCGGCTGGGTGCCGCTCGGCCCGGGCGACAATTACGCGCCGCGCTATTACGACGAGAACTGGCAGCCGCGTTACCTCCAGGGAAACGTAGCGCCGGCACGACTCGTTAACCTCGGCATCCCCGGAGCAGTTACGGTTGTGCCCGTGGACGCTTTCGGTCGCGCAATCGATCCGCGCAATGTGCGTCGAATTGATCAGGCGAGGTTGGCTTCAACTTCAGCCACGCTCGATCCTTTGACCTACACACCGCTACGGAACGCCGTTGTGAACTCAGCCTGGGGACGCGGCAAAATCAATCTGCCACCGGGCATTGCAAAGAAGCTTAACGACACCCGCGTTTATGCGGGTAACGACATCACGGACTCGCGCTTTCGCAAGGACTTCGCCAGGTCGATGCGCGTCGAACGCGTTTCCGACCAGGCCCGTAATCAAAAGTTCAACGTTAAAGACCAGCGTGGAGAGGCGCAGGCCGACAACGGACGCCGGCAGGACCTCCGGCAGGATTTAGGCCGGGTGAGCGCCGAAGCCGTCAAAGATAATAAGGCCGGCAAAGAAAATAAGGACGTGCAGCGTCAGACGCGGCAGCTCGAGCAGCAACAACAGAAGGATGCTCGAGTAGCTGAGCGCGCCCAGGCGCAAACGCAACGACAGACGCGTCAGGTTGAGCAGCAACAAGCCCGACAGGCCCGCGTATCAGAGCGGGCTCAGGCGCAAACGCAGCGTCATGCGCAACAGGAACAGAAGCGACAAGCTGCTCCGGCTGAGCGGGCACGAGTGCAGGACCAGCGAGCTCAGGTGCAGTCACAGCGCCAGTCTCAACCCAGGATGGAGCAGAGACCTCAGCCTCAACGCCCTCAGGCCCAACGAGTAGCCCAACCCGCAAGGCCGGCCCAGTCAGAAGCGAGGCCCGCTCCACAAGCAGCACCTAAACAGGAGCGCAAACAGAGACCACCCGAAGCCCAGTCCGGTGGCCAGGGCAACGGTGGCGGCGGCGGAAAAGGCAAAGGGAAAAAGCCTTAGACCAAAATGTGGAGTGCGCTGACTTGTCAGCGCTCTGGTAAAGCGGCGACTCGTCGCCGCTCTTCACGCTGAAGGCGTGAAATGTAATAGCCAGGGGCAACAACGCCCCTGGTAACGTGCACCGCCGGAACTCCGGAGCCCTGAAAAGGGCGAAAATAACTTCTTCCCTTGGCGGCTGCGACAAGTCGCGACCCACGAAAGCGGCGACAAGTCGCCGCACTCCACATCCGCGTCTTATTTTGGAACGGGCTGACTTGTCAGCGCTTTAGTAAGCGGCGACTCGTCGCCGCCATCAAAAAATAGCAAATATCCTTACTTGACGCCCCGAGTATCCTCGTCGGTAATGATGTTCAAAGATTGGCCCCACGCTCCTGTCCACCGCTTCGATTCCGACGGCATTTACATCGTCACTTCGGCAACCCTTCACAAAGAACATCTCTTTGTCGGTGCGCGCAAACTGACATTGCTCGAAAACGCTCTACTCTCGCTCGCGAAACAGTATCAATGGCACCTCGAAGCCTGGGCGGTGTTTGCAAATCACTACCACTTTGTAGCGCGACGCAAGCGTGAATCAGCGAGTCTGGGGAAACTGCTGACACACCTTCATGCTAATTCGGCTCGAGACCTAAATCGATTGGAGCAACAGATGGGCAGGAAGGTTTGGTTTAACTTCTGGGACACCAAGCTTACCAGCGAGCGCTCTTACCTGGCCCGACTCAACTATGTCCATCAGAATCCTGTGAAGCATGGATTGGTGAGCCTGGCCAATCAGTATCGTTGGTGCTCTGCAGCGTGGTTCGAGCGAGTAGCCTCCCCAGCTATGGTCAAAACGATCTATGGTTTTAAAACGGACAAGCTGAAAATCTATGACGACTTCTAAAGGTGGAGTGACCATGTGGAGTGCGCTGACTCGTCAGCGCTCTGGTAAGCGGCGACTTGTCGCCGCAATCTGATTCAAAGGTGGCCGCGACAAGTCGCGACCTAAGACAGCGGCGACTAGTCGCCGCACTCCACATTTGCGTCTTTATTTGGAGTGCGCTGACTTGTCAGCGCTCTAGTAAGCGGCGACTTGTCGCCGCTCTCTCTGTGAACTCGAAAGGTGGCCGCGACAAGTCGCGACCCACGAAAGCCGCGACAAGTCGCCGCACTCCACAACCTCACCCGAAGTACCGCCCAATCTCCGCCCCAATCCATTTCCCCACCGGTACGGACACACCATTCCCAATCATCCGGATTGGAGCCCAATATCCATCAGCCCAGCGCCGGAGAAGTAGGTATTGGTGAGAATCGGGATCATTAGATCAATTTCTTGGCTTTCCAAAGGCCGTCGATACTACCCAGGCATCGCGATTTCGGCAAGTACGATATTTTGCATGAGCGTGGTTTGCTGGAGTTGCAAACGACGTGAAAAGTTCTGCCGACTTGATTTATCGACTGCAAGAATCTTGAGGGCTGATCATACTGACAGAAATGAGGAAAAGAAGTATCGTTTGTCCCAATGAATTCCCGCTTTTCTGTTCAGGCGTGAGTACCGACAAGCGATAAAAAGTTAACGTCAGATGCGGTGATCTAACTACTGAGTTCCAATAGCTGGGCTGAGAGAGCGGCCAAGATTGGAAGACTAATGGACGGTCATAAGAAACAGGCGGAACCGACTTATCGCAAGCGATTGATGTGGCCAGGACACGCCGGATGGACAGATTTTCTAGAAAAGCTTGAAGGTCCTGACGGCTGCGATTTCAAGGAAGATGAAAATGGGAAAATAACTTGGCGCTGCAAGGGCGGAAAGGACAAGACTCTTGCCACGGCAATTATGCAATCAATGGACGACGTGGACATTCCGGCTTCGCTCGCTTACTTTGAACACCTTGGTGGCTTCTGCGATTGCGAGATTCTATTCAACGTAATAACCTCATGTGCTCACAATTGAAGATTCGAAAGCGTGCGGGAGATTATCAATTGACACGCTCTCGCTACAATGCCAACGAACGTCAGCCTAAGCCGTGGCACAATGAAGTTTCGTTCAAATTGTCCTGAAGCCGATCTCTCGCAGGTACTCAAAGGTTGGATCGTAAAACTCAGGATTGCGTGTAGGGTCGGCCGAATCTCCGTTGGGTACAACTATCACCATTCCCTGCCGCGCGCGAGTTAGCAAAACTCGATAAGCGTTCTTTTGGTAGACTTGGCGCTCTCGTTTATTGATCCGATTCCAACTATCGCCACAGAACGACTTATGCAGCCAACCGTCCGGGGTGTATCTAAAATCGGCATCCCATGTCACGCAGCTCCAATCAAGTTCAAGCCCTTGAACGTCGAATTCCGTGGCCACGTCCTCGAGATAAAAAGATGAGCGAACATCCTGAGGACCATCGAGAAACCAGTGAACTGGTTCAATTGTAAACTTCACATTGATTGCATGTGGCTTCAATCGTTCAGCCTGAGACGAGGCGACAATCCCGTAGCGTTCCGTGCCCCGAGCTTGCTCCCTTAACCAACGCTTCGCCTTTGCAAGATCACGGGTGAGTACGATCGGGTATTTCGCCGATACGCTAGCTAGAGTCTTGCGCGCTTCATCTTGTTCAAGATCAAGCAGCTGCTTGACTAGCAGTGAGACGTTTTCTGCGCGGAATGACCGCAGGGAAACCGCAAGATGCAGCTCATCCTTAATTGTTACCTCAGAGTGCGTGCGCAACTGTTCCAACGCATGGCCTGCCGCGTATTCACTGTCCGACAGCCGAGATGAGATATATACATGCCAGTCCCGAAAAGAATGATTCAAGGCATCAATCCATCCACTAATTCCTCCTTCGCCTCGATTGATTTCCTGGCCCCCGCCAACCAAACAAACTACAACCGCCCAATCGGAATGACGATCTAGACACGAGATAAGGAACTCAGGTTCCGATTGATTAAAGTTGGGCTTGCCCTTCTTTCGGCGCATGTAACCGGCTGTCTGCTCCAAATCCCATGCTCGCTGGGCCTCATCAAAGAGAACAACATGTTCGACGGGCGCAGCTTCATCCATGACGTATTCGTCGCGAAAATGATGAACGTTTTGAATGAAGGCTTTGACCTCGCTCATCGCTTCGCCCTTTCTCGCTCTCTTGCCCGCTTCCTTTGCTCGGCGTACTCGGTCTCGCGCCAAAGCTTCCCGCAAGATGTCTACAAGCGGCCCGTTACCCGAAAGAAAGACACTGTATAGATCGTCGGATTCGTCGCGGCGTTGAGTAGCAATATTCAATCCAACTAGGGTCTTGCCTGCGCCCGGAACGCCCGTTACGAAACAGACCGCTTTGAAGGGATTAGCCCGCGCAGACTGGATGATGTCTGAGATTGCCGCCGAAGTTGTGCTCAGGTTAATTGCCGCGGCGTCATTCCTGGAAATCTCCTTAACTGAGTGACTGTTGTAAAGGGCCATTGCTGCTTCAATGATTGTCGGAGTCGGGGAATATCGCCCCCTCTCCCATTGACCAGAATCGATTGATTCGTTGCCGGCAAATTCCAGCACTCGTCTCAATATGTCGGGCAGTAATTCAATTGTGCAGCGCATCGGCACAAGAACCTTGTCGTCGTGGACTGTAGTGGTAATCGCAGGCGAGGGTGCTAATGCATTAGTCGCAATGACTATCGGTGCAATCAGTAATTCGCGACTCGTTTCGTGAAAGTTCTTCAAATCAAGAGCGTAATCGTAAGCCTGATTCATGGCATATGAGGTGAACTCACGATCTCCGATCTTAAACTCCAAAACGAATAGTGCCGACCCTATTAGAAGAACAGTGTCGATGCGCTTGCCCATGCGAGGAATTGAGTACTCGAAATAGATCGATCCGTCGGTATTACGAAGAGCGATCTTAAGAATCGCAATTTCTTCCAGCCAAGCATCCCGTTGAGTCTGTTCGATCGTGAAGCCACTGTTTCTGGCAAGAGTGCCGAGGATCTCGTTCGTCGACGTATTGAGAAAGTTTGCGATCGAATCGGAGTAGTAGTCTCTTTTCATGGGCCTAAAGAAAGTTGCCGTCACGCGGAATGTAAGCGGACGCGGTGAGTTAGTCAATAAGGGAGGCAAGTCCGCGCAGCGGACGAATGAAAATAGCCCAGCAGTTCACTGCTGGGTTTAAGGGCCTATCAAACAGGAAGTCCGTGCAGCGGACGGCTGACTTTCAGAATCAGTCGTCCGCTTCACGGACTTAGGATTTGTTTTAGGGACACATGATCCCACCGATAAATCGGTGGGCTATTTTCGGGCGTCCGCTTTCGCGGACTCGCGCTACGCGCTCAATGCAGACAGGATGTCTGCGCTCCCGGCGGTCACTCGTCTTCCAGAATCGCTTCAGCGTCGATTGTGATCTCGACGATGTTGCTGACGACGATGCCGCCTCGGTCCATGGTGTCGTTCCAGCTGACGCCAAAGTCCTGGCGGTTGATTGAAGTTTTGGCGACGAAGCCGGCGCGGGTCCTGGGGCCTTTGTCGACGCCGTCTTCCCACCATGGCGTCTGCCATTGGCCGAGATAGTGAACGTTGAGGACGGCGGGCCGCGTCGTGCCGCGAATCGTCAGGTCGCCGGTTACGCGGTAATCAACCTCGCCGATCACTTCGACCTGATGGCCGCGAAAAGTGATCTCGGGAAAATTCTCCGCGTCGAGAAAGTCCGCGCTGCGCAAGTGTCCGTCGCGCGCGGGCTCGCCGGTCCAAATCTTCCGTGCGTCGATGGTGACTTCGACGGAAGAGGCAGCCGGATCTTTTGGATCAAAGTTGAGCGATCCGTGTACGTCTTTGAAGTGTCCGCGAACATAGGTGACCATCATATGCCGCGCGCAGAACTCGGCGGCAGTGTGGCCGGGTTCGAAAGTCCATTTTGCCATAGTGGGTGAATCGTAAATGGTAATTGGTGAATGGTAAAGGTGGGTAAGGGTACCGGCCCTCTGATAAGTTGCTACAACGTTAGCGAGGCTCAGAAACATCCCTTAAAAGAGTCCTCTCTGACGGTCGGGCTAATGGACCGAGGTTCGACTAGTAGCACTCTGTTTCGGACGCAACCGGAGAGAGGTGTGTCTCGCTACGAATGCGGACGGGACGTCCGCGCTCCCAGCAGAGGGGGTTTTGAAATCAGTGTGAATCCGTGTTTATGCGGCTTAGTAAGCGACGACTTGTCGCCGCTTTGAACTCAAAAGGGGCCGCGACTAGTCGCGGGCTGGGAACGCGGCAATAGGCGAGCTCGGCGGCGCGCTCCCCGGTTCTTACAATCGGGTTTCAATCTGCGCAAGTTACCAACTTGCGCTACATTGGTGATATAAGCCTTCCATGTCATCTTCTATTCACGCGATGAAAAAGGGAACTGCGATTCTGTTTGGGCTTCTTTGCCTGCTGCTGATTTGGACGAATGGCGCGACTCACTCCGGCGCCACCACCAAAGCTTTCGCAGGGAACATTCCCGATGGGACGTATACGATCTTTGGCGAGAGCAGCCATCGCTGTGTCGAAGTTCCCAACAGCTCCTGCAGAGATCAAGTCGGGTTGCAGATATTCGACTGCGACCCCGCGGGTGCTGCTAACAACCAGAAGTTTAATGTCGTGGCTGACGGATCGGGTGCTTACACCATCAGTGCTGCCAACAGCGATCTGTGTCTGGAAGTTTATGACCCGCAGGATGGAAACCGCATCCTGGTGCAACAAAACGTATGCAGCCCGGGGAAGGTCACTCAGAAATGGGCGATGTCCCAGTATGGCGTTAACCTGGAGATCAGGGGAGTGGTTAACAACCAGTGCATGGATATTATGAGCCGGGCTACCGCGAATTATAGTGTCGTCAATCTGCATCCCTGCAAAAACGGGACGAACCAAAGATGGAGGTTGAACAAGACGACATTCAACGAAAACGGTGTCGTCTGCAAAGCTTCTCCCAGCCACCCTGAACGTGATTGTTCTGGTTTGAATGATAAACAGACGAAAGTTTATCTCGGTAAGACGCTAACTAAAGGGCGATGCGAGGACGTGTGTAAAGCCAGCAACCTCTCCGGCTGCAGTTGGGGAGATTCGGTCGCGCGCTGAAGTAGCGCAAGTTGTTAACTTGCGCCCTCCCTTCGCCGGTTTCTGTCGCCCGCTAAAGCGGGCTCATCATTAAAATTTGAATCGTGATCCGGCGTGGCGTGCTTCGCTACTGCAACCGCTACGCGATTGAACGTCCTTCACTGTTCACGTCTGGACGCAATTTAACAAATTGCGCTACATGCGGCCGGCGTTTTGGCGCTCAATCATCCATTCCGGGTACATCTGTCGTGGCGCGGTGGTGGCAGAGAGTTGCTCGACGTCCTCTGCGCTCAATTCCAGATCAGCTGCTTTCAGATTGTCCTCCAACTGCGACATTTTGTTCGCGCCGATGATTATCGAAGTGACGCCGGGCTGGGCCAGCAACCAGGCCAGCGCGACCTGCGCTACTGAAGCGCCTTTCCGTTTTGCCATTTCATCGAGGGCCTCTACCGCGTCAAAGCCGCGCGCCTCGTCGATCGCCGGAAACTGAAAGTTGGTGCGCCTCGCGCCCTCAGGATTGGGATTGTCGCGCCGGTACTTGCCCGAGAGAAATCCGCCGGACAAAGGCGACCAGGGCAGCACACCGACTGCTTCTTCGCGACACAGCGGCAGCAGTTCGTGTTCGAGATCGCGTCCCACCAGAGAGTAATAGGCTTGCAGCGAGACAAAGCCGGCCCAGTCTTTCTGTTGTGCCAGTACCAGCGCCTTCGACAGGTGTCGCGCCGACCAGTTCGAGCAACCGACGTAACGCACCTTCCCCTGCCGCACCAGATCGTCGAGCGCGCGCAGTGTCTCTTCCACCGGCGTCAGCAGATCCCAACCATGGACCTGATAGAGATCGATGTAGTCAGTTTCGAGCCGGCGCAAACTTTTCTCGACGGAAGCAAAGATGTGCTGGCGCGAGAGGCCGACGTTGTTGGGATCGCCGGTACCCTCAGTCGCAGCCTCGCTCATGGCGGAGCGCACCTTGGTCGCGATGATCATTTTGTCGCGAGCGGCGCCGGCGTCTTTCAGGGCACGGCCCGTGATAGTTTCCGACTCGCCATAGGAATAGACATCCGCGGTATCGATAAAGTTGATTCCAACTTCCAGGCAGCGCGCCACCATCTGGTTTGCGCCCGTCTGATCGACAACACCGATGTTGAAAAACTTTTCTCCGAAGGTCATCGTGCCCAGGCAGAGCTCGGAAACTCTGACGCCGGTGCGTCCCAACAGCTTATATTTCATTTTTGCTCCTTTGGCTTATCGTAAACCGTGAAGCCGGAAATCGTAAGCCGGGACGAAAGTCATCGGCAAAGGGTGGGAGGAAGGGAATCCAGATGTGGAGATGAGCGGTTGCTGAGAGGATGATTACGGTGGGTCATTAATAAGTGACCCACCGTGGAGAAACGGAATTGATCCAAGCCCGGTTAAAAGCTGGCGCCGCAGTGCCTTGCCTCATAAGTGCAGATTATGCGTGATGAGCAGTTAGTACGGAACCTTGGGGCAGCAAGCGGGTAAATCTTCGATTGAATTACCCGGTCGCTACTGCGACCGCTTCCGTACCGCGGTCGTTTAGTCGACTTTTAGGGCAAAGCTGCGCCGCGCTCAAACTTGTAACCCATAACCTTCAGATGACCCAGCGCCTTTCGAACCGCATCGAGGTCTTCTCGCTTCGGGTCCTTGTTGATAAACAGAATGCGCTTCGGAAAGAACATCTTCGTCTTAAAAGGTTCACCATCTTTGGGCATGACTTTGCCGTCCCGGAGGACGTCAGACTCCAACCGGGCCATCTCGTCCACGTAAGAATCCTTCCAAAGCTTATCGATGCCTTTGGCGAGCGGGTTGCTCACAATATCAATCCATTGGGAAAAATTCTTTGCATGATTCAGGTTATGAAAGAAGGGATTGAACCCGGTCATTAACGAGCCGGCCACGTCGATTGCTGCCAGAGTGAGAGTCCTCGGGTGGGTAAGCTTGCGTCGCGCGAGGCTGCCATGCACGGTTGCGTAGCTGGTGCTCTGCGGAACTGATCCGTTAAGGTCAAAGCCCATACCGGTCAAACTCACATCGCTGCCGGTCCTGTTTACGACTGTCACTTCAATACAGTAGTAGTCATTCTTAATGGTGCGGCCGAAATTGTCTCCAACGATGTTAGGCGGGAGCACCATCCAGGAAGTTTCGATGTCTCCGCCCCTGGAATATAGCACCGGAAAGATAGCAATGGCTTTTCCCGATTTCACTGTAACCAGAATCACGGAAGGCGCCGGAACTCTGGAATCGCCGCCAAGACCGATTACCTTTATTTCGCCATTCTCCGGTTTGCTCAACTGTAGGAATTGACGTTGGCCTTCGTCGGCGATCTCGGCGGTAATCTTTGCTCCATCGACGGCCAGTCCCTGGTCGTCCTTAACGACCACGTTGAAGGATTTTGTTTCGTCCTTCCTAATCTGGAGATTGGCCTCCTTAAAGAGAATCGTGTTGCTTGCCGGCGCATTCGCATTTGGTTTATAGGTGAGACTAACGATTCCGGGAACACCTCCGCTGGAGGCCACAACCAGCAAGGGCACGTCCTCAGGTTTACCGTTTCCTGATCGGCCAAAGACACTAACGGTGCTGGAGGTTGCAGTTTGTTCTACGGCTCCCAGAGTAGCGAAGGCGTCAAACTGAGAGTCGAGCGTCCAGGTGATGTCGGACCCCTTAATGGGATTACCGAGCTTGTCCAGGGCCTTGGCCGTGATTCTGATAATGCTCCCGGCCAATAATTCTTTCTTCACAACTGGTTCAAAAGATATTTCTTTGACCGGCCTCGTGGGGGTGGACTGAAAATGCACCAACAGATCGTTGGCAGCCTTGCCCGAGCTTACGTGAATTTTTACGTCAGCAATCATCGCAGTCGGCGACGCGGGCGTTAAGCCGGTAATCAGGATTTCATTCGTTCCGCCATCCAGCGGCCGGCTAAGGGAAATGAGTTCCGCCGCGCTTTTTGGCGCCGCCCATTTCACTTCGGCCGCCGGCATCTCTGCGCCACGCTGATCGAACACATTCGCCTTGACCCGCACGGTTTTACCGGACTCGACGGCAGGCTCCGGCGTATCGAAGCTGATTCGGGTGGGCTGTCTTCTTGGTGCGGGCGGCCTGGCGACAGATATATTGAGGGAAAAACCAATAATCAAGAACAGCGCCAGAATCTTTGAGTGTCTTGAGGGCATTTCATTCCTCCAACCTGATGCAAGATTTGCTAAGAGAAAAGGGCGGGAACTGCGTATTACCGCTGGCAGCTTTGATAAATGGCCCCTCTAAGTTCAATGTGAAAGTTGGGCCAAAACGTTTCAGGGCGGCGACATTAGATTGCACAAATCGCACTCAACCCTTATTATCTATCAGTCGAGTAGGTCTCCCCGGCCTTCCTTATCGACACCAAATCAGTCTCAAAATTCAAAAACACGGAGAAAGAAGATCAATGCGCATTAACAGTAATTTTGCAAAAGTAGTCATGCTTGCCACGGCCCTGCTGATGATGAGTTTTACGGTGAGCTCTGCAAAGACCAACGTCGACTACAAATTCAAAGTCCACAACAACGCCAAGCTGACCATCAAAAAGATCCAGGTTTCAGAGGATGGCAAGAAGTGGGGCTTCTTTGATATCGGTGACGGCATCGCCGCCGGCGCCATCGACGAACTGGTGTGGGACAAGTCCACCGACCAGGGAAACTGCGAATGGTATTTCAAAGCCGTCTGGAGTGATGGCGAGGAATCGGACGCAGCGAAGTTTGATTTCTGCGAAAAGGGACTCGTGATCGAGTTCACTAAGTAGTAAAGACTTATCAAGCTGAATTAGAAAAGCCTCTGCCCTTTGGCAGGGGCTTTTTTGTGGCCGGAGCCGCCTGAGCGCGTAGCGCGAGCACCCCGTGCTGATCATTACTTCGTCAAGATCGGAGCGGGCTTCGCCCGCTGGCGGACAAGGATGTCCGCGCTCCGTCAGAAATCCAGACGCACGCCGAGGCGAATTTGGCGCGGGCGCAGGGTGCGGCTCGCCACCATAAAGGAATCAAGGAAGGCTTGTTTCGTTAGGGCTGAAGATGTTGGTCCGATAGCGCTGAAGTCTATGAACTCGCTGCCGAAACTGAACACAGTTTTGTTCAGCACGTTGCCGAACTCAACTACCGGACGCAATTTGATCTTGTCGGTAATTTTGAACTCGCGGGTCACGCTCAGATCGAAAATGAAAATTCCCGGACCAGTGCCGGCGTTGCGCGGCAGATTTCCCGACTGGCCGATCGTCGGCAGAATGAATTGATTCAGAATCGACGCATCGAAGGGCTCACCGGGGCTGCGCCATTTCAGCTTGCTGATGTCGCCGGTAAAGATTGGCCGGTCGTTGCCAATATCATCCAGATTCCGATCCGCACCGCCCAGGCCCAGATTAAAAGGTGCGCCCGAGGCTAATCTTAGAACCGGCGAGACGCGCAGTTTGCCGAAAAGCTTCGGCGTATCGATCGTACCGGACAGAGTGAAACGGTGCCGGCGATCCTGCAGGCTGCGCGCTCGTTCGCCGCGAAAGTCGCCGGGAATCAATGCGTCGGAAGTATTGACGATGCCGTCGTCGGTGAGGAACGAGAGTGTATAGGCTGCGCGAACCGAAAGGCCCGCGCCGTTCTTTGCTCGCTTGAAACGATTACGCAACTCCAGCGTCAAGCCATGATAGAAGCTGTTGCCGACCGGAATCAGTTGCTCGATTTCGCCCTTGGAAGGATCGGGACGCAAACTATTTAAGGCCGCCAGCGCGGCACTCACCGAAGTCGTGGACGTGAAGGCGTTGAGATTAACGAGCGAGATGGGCACGCCGAATTCTGTTACGCGCGCCACTGAATTGGGATTGGCCGGATCGTTCGGCGCCAAGACAAATCGCACCAGCTCACCGGCGGCCGAGGTATTCAGGACCGGCCGGACGCCTCCCGGCCGGTTGAGAAAATTGGAAAAGTCGCGCGACGCCAGATACGTTGTGAAGTTCTTGAACCCCTTCGGCAGCACCGGCGCATTGACGTTGAATTCTCGCCAGAGATGCAGGCCACGGTTCCAGGTGTAGTTCGCTTCAAAGACAAAGCCGCCTCCGATCCCGCGCTCGAAACCAACGTTGGCCTGATAACTTTCCGGAATGCGCAGGGACGGATCCAAACGCCGCGAGAACCCCGAGTTGAGCACGCCGAACTGTTTGACTAAAGGCGAGTCGACGGTGAGTACCTGGGGAAAGTGCAGGTTCGCGGCGATGAACTGGCGACGCAGCAGGGGTTCAGTTATCTGTTTGCCGGTTACCGGATCGACTCGCGCGTCCGTATCGAAGAAAAGTTGCTTCGCGCCCAGAGTGAAATCGTCGATCGTGCGCAGCAGGGCGCGGTTGTAAAAGATTCCCGCGCCGCCGCGAATCACGGTCTTGCCCGACTTGAAAGGATCGTACGAGAAGGCAACGCGCGGACCGAAATTGTTTTTGTCATGGACGATGGTTTCGTTTTCGTAGCGCAGACCGTAGCTGAGAACGAAGTTCGGCTTTAGCCGCCATTCGTCCTGCACAAAGACGCCCATGTACGTGTTGTGCTGGGAAGATGTCGTCAGGAAGTTTTGCCGGAAGCGGTTGGGCACGTTCGCCAGAAAATCGCCGGCGCTGTCAAAGTCCCAGGTGCCGCTTGCATTGCTGAGATCGACGAAGGTTGATTTGATCCTTTGCAGATCGCCTCCCAGCTTAAACGAATGATTGCCGCTGAGGTAAGCAAAAACCTCCTGCAGCTGATAGCGAGTTTCGTTGCGATCGGTCGCGCCCGTAGTCGAGGTGCCGGCGACCAGGGTGCCGGAATTTATTTGCGATGAATCCTTGATGTTGATGATCAGTACCGGTTTTTGCGTGCCGCCCGTGGCTACAACCGCCGGCGTCAGGCGTGAGTATTGAAAGCGCGTCTGGGCCACGGCCCTGGACGACACGACGTAATTGTCTGAGTAGGAGAGCGCATCCGTGTTGCGCGACCTGCCAATTAAACTATCGGCCAGCCGGCCACCGCCGCCAAACTGGCGCAGGTTATCCAAGCGGCCGAGTTGGTAAAGAAACGAACCGTTATGCAGATCGCTGAACTTGTGATCGACGCGAGTGGTGAAGATGTGATTGCGCTGCGGCGTGCTGATCGAGGCGACAAACGGAGCCACGCCATTTACAGCCAACAGGGCCGGAGTTGAAGGCGCTTCCGGCCTCTTTTGGGCGAGGTTAGTCGGCGCCGGAAGCGGAAACAGCGGGTTCTGATCGACGGGTACCAGGGCGTCAATCAGAGTTGAATCCAGGAAGGTGATGTATTCGTACGCGCTGAAAAAGAATGTGCGGCTGCGACCGTTGTAAATCTTCGGGACCACGATCGGTCCACTGAGAGTAAATCCGGGATCGTGCTCCTGCAGCGGCAGACGCTTGAGGCCGACCGAGTTGTTTTTCCAAGTGTTGGCGTTCAGCGCTTCATCCCGGAAAAAATAAAAAACTCGACCATGGTACTTGTTCGAACCACCGCGCGTTCGGATGTTAACTCGGCCACCCGAGGCTCGTCCGTACTCAGCCGCGAACTGATTGCGGATGACCTGCACTTCTTCAACTGCTTCGATCGAAGGCGTGAAGCGCTCGCGTGCGCCGCGGTCGTCGTTGTTGTCCAGCCCATCGATCGTAATGTTGTTTGAATAAGCTGTGCCGCCGGAAAGAGAAAAGTTTCCCGCTTCTTCCGGAGTTGAGCGCGAGCTGGTGCGATCCTCAGCCAGGTCGCGAGTAGAAAGTGGCTCTTCCGCTACGCCGCCGAGAGTAAAAATCAGATCGAGTGGCGAACGTGAGTTGACGGGCAGCGATTCAACTTCGCGCGTAGTCACCGTGCCCCCGACAACGGTGCGGGTGGTATCGACCAGCGGCGTTTCGGCAGCGCTGACAATTAGAGCTTCGGCAGAAACCGAAACCGGCTTCAGCACAAAATCCAGCTTGACGTTTTGTCCGGCGATCGTCGTGAGATCGATCTTTTCTTCGGTCGCAAAGTTTGTGAAAGTAGCTTTGACGCTGTAGCCGCCGGGCGGAAGTTGAATCAGCCGGTAGAGACCGTTGTCGTCGGCGACGACCGTGCGCTCGACTTTGGTGGCAACTAGCGTCGCAGTAACGCTGGCGCCGGGAATCACAGCGCCGTTCTGATCGGTCACGCGGCCGCTGATGCTGACGTTGTCGAGATCCTGTGCGGCGGAAGGCCGAGGCGCCAGGCACAGCAGGGCCGCAAGCAGGGCGCAGATCAAAACGAGCTTTTCCGAATGGCGCATTGGGGGCGAACACAACTGTGGCACGCGCATCTTACGCTTGATTCACGGGCGGGACGCGCGTGCCACTTTCGAACCGCTGTCAACGGAATCACTAATCTTCAGGCGGCACACTTTAACATCGTCAATGGCTTTGCTCAAGCGGGTTTACTTCCATTGAAGATTGCTAGAAGACGCAATTCTTTGTCGCGGTAGCGTAAGAGCGCATAGCAAATAATATTTACTCATCGTTGATATCCGGCAGTTCAGCTCCCCACCTTAAAGCACGTAACCGCTAGCGGTGGCGAGCGTGTCAGAAGCCCGACCGTGAGGGAGGGCCCACTCGCATATTCGAATGCCGGTACAGAACCCGTAGGCAGTAGCGCCTGCCGGGAATGCGGAAGCACTGTCCGAACCCAGAGCGAAAATTACGCCGCCGATTTCTTTCTTAAGAGTACTTGCGCGTGTGGCCCTCCCTGACGGTCGGGCTTCTGACACAGACTAGGATGTCGCTTTTCTTTAACGCTGTCTGGCTGGGGTGGCGCGGCGCTTTACTGAGACTGGGCGGTTGATGCGGCTGATGGGAACCAGGGCGCCGGCTTCGGGTGGCGGTTCGGTGAAGTGGGAAAATTCTTCGGCGTGTGATTGCAGGTAATCAAAGAAGCGTTCGAACTCTCGCTGCATCGCGTCCATCTTTTCGCGCATGTTGAGAATGATTTCCACGCCGGCGAGGTTGACACCAAGATCGCGCGTCAAAGACAAAATAATTTCAAGCCGTTCGAGATCGGTGTCCGTGTAGAGACGTGTGTTGCCTTCGGACCGGGAAGGCTTGAGCAGCCCTTCACGCTCGTAAAGACGGAGCGTCTGTGGGTGCAGCTCAAACTGCTCGGCCACGGCGCTGATGGTGAATGTTTTGGCTCGCTTCTTCATTGCCGACTGTTGGGCAAACTTGAGTTTGCCCTACTCCAGTCCCATCGCTACTCTTGGGTTCTCTGTATTCATCTGCCCGTACTTCCTCAACAACTCTTTGGTCTCTTCCGAAATTACTTTCGGCAGGACCACCTGAACTTCTACAAACTGATCGCCATGCGTGTTGGGATCGCGCAGAGACGGCGCGCCGCGCTGGCGCAGGCGAAACTTTTGTCCCGACTGGGTTCCCGGAGCGATGCGCAACTGCGCTTTACCGGTGACGGTTGGGACTTCGATCTTCGCGCCGAGGGCTGCCTCAGGCACAGTGATCGGCACCGTGACATAGATGTTGTCGCCCTTGCGCGAGAAGTATTGATGATGGCCAACGTTGGTGATGATGAAAAGATCTCCCGGCGGCGCGCCCAAGCGTCCGCCCTGGCCCTTGCCGGAAATGCGCACGCGCGAACCAGTATCCACCCCGGCAGGAATTCGCACTTTGACGTTTTCGGCCTTGGGCAAAGTGCCCTTGCCTTTGCACAGAGCGCACGGCGGACGTCGGTTACCAGTACCGCCACAGTCCGGGCATTCCTGTGTGAAGCGCAGGCGGCCACCCGCCTTCTGTACCTGACCCGCGCCTTTACAGGTCGGACAAGTCATTACTGAACCGCCCGTATCGCCGGCCCCATGACAGCGCGAGCATTGATCGGATCTGTTTACCGTGATGCTGGTGGTGAGCCCGGTGATCGCTTCTTCAAAGGTGAGCGAGAGCGGCATTTCAATGTCCGCGCCTCGCTGCGGCTGCGGCCGAGGCGGTTCGCGTTCAGCTTTGCCGCCGCTAAATAGATCGGCAAAGATATCGCGGAAGCTGCTGCTGCCGGCGGCGCCGGCGCCGCCCGTTGAAGAGGAGGCGGCTCCCCAATCAAAGCCGGAAAAATCGAATGGGGCGCCGCGGGTGTATGTCTGCCCCGGCCCACCGCCTGCGGCTGCGGCGTTCGCCAGATTGTCTGAGTATTCACCGAAGCGATCGTAGACCTTGCGCTTCTTCGGATCAGAAAGAATGTCGAACGCTTCGCTCATTTGCTTGAAGCGATCTTCCGCGCCTTTGTCGCCCGGATTTACGTCAGGGTGATACTTGCGCGCCAGCCGCCGGTAGGCTTTCTTGATCTCTTCCGGCTTGGCGTCTCGCTTAATGCCGAGAACTTTGTAGAAGTCTTCTTTAGCCATTGCTACATTGGCGATTTCCAATTGCCAATTGCCGATTGATCTCTGAGCAGAGGTCGTTGGATATTAACAAAGCGACCCAAGCCGGCGACCAATCGGCAATCAAAAATCGGCAATCGGAAATGTTCCTACTTCTTTTCTTCGTCGACGTCTACATATTCAGCGTCGATCACGTTGTCCTCGCCGCCAGGCTGGCCGGACGATGAAGCACCGGCAGCGGATGATTGCTCAGTCGGCTCGCTCTCAGGAGCCGAAGCTGTTTGCTGATACAAGGCTTCGGCCATCTTATGAGAGACGGTCTGCAGGGCATTGAACGCTTCGTTCATACGTTCGACTCCGCCTTCCTCGAGGGCCTTCTTCGCATCGGCAATTCCGGCGTCGACTTCGGTCGCTACGGCGCTGACCTTCTCGCGGTTCTCGTTCAGCGTCTTCTCCATTTGATAGACGAGGCTGTCGAGCTTGTTCCGCGATTCGATCTCTTCGCGTTTGCGCTGATCCTCTGTCGAATGAGAATCGGCTTCGCGCATCATCTTGTCGATTTCATCTTTGCTCAGACCGGATGACGAGGTGATCGTGATCTTCTGTTCGCGACCCGTGCCCATGTCTTTGGCAGAGACGTTCACGATGCCGTTGGCGTCGATATCAAAAGCGACCTCGACCTGCGGCATCCCGCGCGGGGCCGGCGGAATTCCAATCAGGTGAAACTTGCCGAGCGTGCGATTGTCGCCGGCCATCGGGCGTTCACCCTGTAGTACATGCACCTCTACCGACGTCTGATTGTCCGAAGCCGTGGAAAAGATTTCAGACTTGCGCGTCGGAATCGTCGTGTTGCGATCGATCAGTTTGGTGAACACGCCGCCCAGCGTTTCGATGCCGAGACTCAACGGCGTAACGTCGAGCAGCAGGATGTCGGTCTTCTCTCCAGACAACACGCCCGCTTGCACAGCCGCGCCGATGGCTACGACTTCGTCAGGGTTGACGCTCTTGTTCGGCTCTTTGCCAAAGAACCCTTTGACGATCTCCTGAACCTTGGGAATACGCGTCGATCCGCCGACGAGGACCACTTCATCGATCTTTGAAGCATCCAGAGCCGCGTCCTTCAGAGCTTGTTCCAGAGGCGGCGTCAGGCGCTTGAAGATCGGGTCGCATAACTGCTCGAACTTTGCGCGCGTGAGTTTCATCACCAAATGCTTTGGTCCCGAGGCGTCGGCGGTGATGAACGGAAGATTGATTTCTGTTTCCATGGTGGACGAAAGCTCAATCTTGGCTTTCTCGCCGGTTTCCTTCAGACGTTGCAGGGCCATCTTGTCCTTGGACAAATCAATGCCCTGGTCCTTCTTGAACTCGTCGATGATCCATTCGACCAGGGCTTCGTCGATGTCGTCGCCGCCCAGGTGCGTGTCGCCGTTGGTCGATTTAACTTCGACGACGCCTTCGCCAACTTCCAGAATCGAGATGTCGAACGTGCCGCCACCAAAGTCGAACACCGCAATCGTCTCGTCTTTCTTTTTGTCGAGGCCGTACGCCAGTGCGGCCGCAGTGGGCTCGTTCACGATGCGCATTACTTCCAGGCCGGCAATCTTGCCCGCGTCCTTGGTCGCCTGGCGCTGTGAATCGTTGAAGTATGCCGGGACGGTGATCACGGCCTTCTCGACTTTTTGACCGAGGTAGTCCTCAGCCGACTGTTTCATCTTCTGCAGAATCATGGCCGAGATTTCCGGTGGACTCCAGTCCTTGCCGCCGGCAACTATGCGAACGTCGCCGCCTGCGCCGCTGCCCTGCACCTTGTAAGGCACTTGCTTCATTTCTTCGGCCACTTCGTTGAAGCGCCGGCCCATGAATCGTTTGATTGAATAGATTGTGTTCTCAGGGTTGGTTACGGCCTGACGTTTCGCAACCTGGCCGACCAGCCGGCTGCCGTCTTTGGCGAAGGCCACTACTGAAGGCGTGGTCCGACCCCCCTCGGAATTCGTAATCACAATGGGCTCGCCGCCCTCCATAACTGCCACGACCGAGTTTGTCGTTCCCAAGTCAATACCAATAATTTTGCTCATTTGTTCAATACTCCGCTGTTTATTTCCGTCACCAGCTAACCGAGAGACGGGTTGAATGCCTGCTTAGAATAATACCTGAGTGTTGCGTTGTCAACTTTGTGAGAGGGTCAGAACCGCTTGCGGTAGCGGGCGGTTAGCCTAAGTTTCTTTGAGGTCGGAGCCCGCGTTACGGGCCGTAGCCCGCCCGCTACCGCAGGCGGTTCTGACACTATTTGCGGTCTTCGTTTAGCAGGCGCGAGACGAAGAACACGTAGTGGATACCGGATAAGAGCGTGCAGGCAAAGACAGAGGTGTAGACCGTCGGGAGGTAATAGCCGGTGCCGACTCGGGTCTGGGCCGCGAGAATCACGATCGCGATGGCGGCGATTTGAACTACCGTGGAGAGCTTTCCCAGGAACGATGGTTGAAACGCGCGAAAGCCGCTGACCATGTTAATGGCTGCGGCGCCCACCAGAATAAAAACGTCGCGGCTGATCACGGTGATGCTCACCCAGAAGGGAATGGGCAGGTGCTTGGGCAATGGCGTGGGATAGACGCTACGCATTGAAAGCACTACAAACGATGTCACCAACATCATCTTGTCGGCAATGGGATCCAGAATTCGGCCCAGGGGAGATTGCTGGTGGAAGCGACGCGCCAACAGTCCATCGAGTCCATCGGTAATCCCGGCGAAAACAAAAACCGCCAGCGCCAGCAGAAACTTCTGATAAAAAAGGAGGGAGACAAATACCGGTATCAACGCCATGCGAATGACGGTGAGCAGGTTCGGCAGAGTGATGATTCGCGAGGACATTGGGATTGTCGATTTTAGATTTTCGATTGCCGATTAGCTTGGAACTCAAAGGTAGTCCGGGAATCGGCAATCCCGATTGGCTTCGAGTTCGAAATGCTATTGCATGGACCGCAGCTCGAGTACTGAAACCTCCGGCGGGCAACCGTAGCGAATCGGCAGGACGACAGTTCCGAGTCCACGCGTCACGTAGATTTGCGTGTTCCCTCGGCGCCCGAGTCCTCGCAGCAGACGGCGACGCGGACGTCCGCTAAGAGTCTTCTCTGGTCGCAGGGTCACCTGACCCCCATGCGTGTGTCCGCTAAGCACCAGGTCGACCCCGGCGCGGGCTGCGCGGCGCAGGATGATCGGATTGTGCGCCAGCAACAATTTCATTTCGTCTTCACCCGAACCTGCCATGGCAAGCGGGAGATCCTCAAGGCCCACCATCGTATCGTTAACGCCGGCCAGCCAGAACGACTCTCCTTCCAGATCGAGGCGCATGCCCTCATTGAGCAGAACTTTTATGCCTTCGGCGCGAAAGAGGTCGGCGATGAGCGCGGCATCAGTCCAATGATCATGATTGCCCAGCACGGCGAAAACACCGTAACGCGCGCGCAGACGGCCCACCAACTCAGCACAGGGCGCGGCGAAGCTGCGATCGTGCGAGATGTAGTCTCCGGTTAGCGCAATCAAGTCAGGCCGTAGATCATTTGCCGCCGCAATCGCGCGCTCAAGATGCTCAGGGTTAACAATTGGGCCGTAGTGTAAGTCGGAGAGGTGCGCGATACGCAGACCATCCAGGGCCTTTGGTAAACGACGCAGGTAAATCTCCTGCCGTTCTATGGCCAGCATGAAAGGCTCGGAAAGCGCCACGCGCGCCATTTCACCGAGCGCAGTCTTGATTAAGGAAAAGGGTCGCGGCTCTTGTCTTGGGCGACGAGCCGCGGGCCGGTCATGTCTCCAGCGAATTGGGGTCGACATAATGTTCAGGGGGGAGCCTTCTAAAGCGCGCGCATTATAGTCACCGTCCACGGCGAGCGCAACATGGAGCGCCGACATTGATGGAGCGCCGACATCCCTGTCGGCGGTTCGCGAGCATCCTGCTCGCTTCTTTAATTAAGACGCCGGCAGGATGCCGGCGAACCGCAGGCAAGATGCCTGCGCTCCGATCTAAGCAACGGTGATTTCTTCCGCGAGATAAATGTCCTGGATGGCATTCAACAGTTCTACGCCTTCGTTCATCGGTCGCTGAAATGCTTTGCGTCCGGAGATCAGGCCCATGCCGCCGCCGCGTTTATTAATTATGGCGGTGCGCACGGCCTCGGCCATGTCGCTGGCGCCTTTGGATTCGCCGCCTGAGTTGATCAAACCGATGCGGCCCATGTAGCCATTGGCGACCTGATACCGAACCATATCGATTGGGTTGTCGGTGGTCAGCTTCTCGTCAACCAGCTTGCTGGTCTTGCCGTAGGATTTTCCCAGTTCCTTTTCAACCGCGGCGTAACCGCCGGTTCGTTCCGGCAATTTCTGCTTGATGATATCAGCCTGGATCGTAACGCCTAGATGGTCCGCTTGACTGGTTAAGTCAACGGACGTGTGCATGTCACCTTCCGGAGTTTTGAATTTCGGGTTACGCAGATAGCACCAGAGGATGCACGCCATTCCGAGTTCATGCGCCTGAGCAAACGCTTGCGCCACCTCGGTAATTTGTCGGGTTGATTCATCCGAGCCGAAATAGATCGTGGCGCCGACCGCGACCGCGCCCATGTTGTGCGCTTCCTTCACCGTGCCGAACATCACCTGGTCGAATTTATTCGGCAGGGTCAGCAACTCGTTATGATTGATCTTAACGATGAAAGGAATCTTGTGCGCGTACTTTCGCGCTACACTGCCCAACACGCCGAAGGTCGAAGCAACCCCGTTGCAGCCACCCTCGATGGCCAGCTTGACGATGTTCCCTGGATCAAAATACTGCGGGTTGGGAGCGAACGAGGCGCCCGCTGAATGCTCGATACCCTGGTCGACCGGCAGGATAGAAACATAGCCGGTGCCGGCCAGCCGCCCGTGATCCAGCAGCGACTGCAGGGAACGAAGGACTGATGTCGAGCGGTCCGAATGCGCCAAAACTCGATCGATATAATCGGGCCCGGGCAGATGGATTTGTTCTTTGGGAATTGTCTGGGCCTGATGATCGAGCAGCTGCCTGGCGTCGGCGCCCAGAAGTTCTTCCAACCGATCGATTATCGCAGGGGAGCGTTTCATTTCCGTCGCCATTATTTCCCTCCAAAATATGGCCGCGTCTTTACGCGGACAGGCTTAAGAATCTCGGATTTAGCAAACAGGCGAAAAGTATAACATACCGCTTAAGCGAGGTTGCACGCCGCGAAAAATGGGCGTTAGACCGATCAAATCAGGGAATAACTCGGCACCCGCGGCCATTGCTTCGGCCTGAAGTTTTCCACCCAGCGATGAACGCCGGCGGTGTTCAAATGAACAGATGAGTTTTCGCGGTCCTCCCTAAGTAGTTCCGCCGTCAAGTAATAGTGAAAAACTTTTGACGATACTCAACGCTGGTGCTATGGTGCGCGCACTGCTTTAGGCGGCTAGCCCACGAGCCTGCGGACTCCTGCAACTCGCCCGTTAGCTTCGGCGTCAACGTGCAATCTCGAAAGGCGGTATCCCATGCATCGACGGTGGCTTAGGCTCACGTTAAAACATCCCGCATTGCTCAGGCGAACTGGCTACACGCTCGTCGCTTTGGGCCTGCTCTGCGCCGCCGTCTTAGGTGCGAGCGCGTGGCGTCAGCAGTCCAGACACGTCCGTGGCCCCGCACCATTGTCGCCAGAACAAAAAGCCGAGGCGCGTCGCAACTATAACGCGCGCGTGCGCGACGGGGTCGGCCGCGAGGTCGAGTTGGCTCATGACAGCTCGCCCGCGCAGATTCGCGCCGCGGTTAAGTCCGTAACGAAGTTTGTCGAGACACGTTCGGGCCTCAGCCTCGGCGAGGCGACGAAGGAGAGGCTGGCAGTCCTCGAAGCGAAGGTTCAGAGTGGCGCCGGCCGTCGTCTAACCCTGGACACCTTCAGCGCCGCTCTCTCCGCCACCCTTTTGGAGCGGTTCTCGTCCCTTACCGAGGAAGAGCTCGCTCAGATGGACAAGACACTGCGCGGGTTTAGTGCCCCCGACATGCCGGAAAACTATGACGGTGCCTTCAAGCTGCCCCAGGGCTTTGTGTCCCTCGGTAATCCGCCCGAAAAGAACGTAGGCAGATTGAAGGTCATGAGGGATCAGCTCAACACGCCCGCCCGCGACGTGTGGGCCGACATGTTCCGCGAGAAAGTTCTGTATCACGTCCGTGGCACGGCGCAGGGCTTAGCCCAGGCCGTGCCCGAGCATTTCGGGAACCTGTGGGACGCGGCCGACGACAGAGAGAGCAGCGGCGCCACCGCGGGCTTCACACCGCTGCAAGCATTCCTCTTCGCCTACTCACTCGTGAGTGACGACCGCCTGGATTACGGTCAGGCCAACTTACGCAAAAGCATGGAAGAAAAGCAGAAATACTGGGCGAAGGAACTCGGCCGACGGTTCCCCAGCCCGGACGGTACACACGCGTACGGCGTCAACGGCTACCTCTTTTCATCGCCGCTCAACCTCTTCTTTGACGATCAGAACGTCAACCGCCTGCTGGATCGAATCGAGAAAGCTGGTGGCGCATGAAGAAGACTAAGGTTGCCATGCTTTGCGCCCTCGTCGCTTGCCTGCTTACCGCCTGCGACGACTTTTGCATAATTACAAACGGTAAACCAAACACCACCTACACGTGGTCTTACACTAACAATGGGACAACATCGTCGGGTGAATTCACAACGGAC
Source organism: Blastocatellia bacterium (assembly GCA_033857635.1). Taxonomy (GTDB): domain Bacteria; phylum Acidobacteriota; class Blastocatellia; order Pyrinomonadales; family Pyrinomonadaceae; genus UBA11740. The sequence continues at coordinate 174,925 of JAWVDF010000049.1, read as the reverse complement.
CAGTACGGGGCTCTCCCTTCGACGTGCCGGATGGCACCGACTGCGGTAAGGTGGATTTGAAAGAGAAGGTCGTTGGTATTGCTCCTGTAGCACCTCCTGAAAATTGATTGAGTATTAGCCGTCCGTTAAAGACGCAGTCGAGACCGGTGCGCGTCACACGTGCAGCGTTTCGGTCTTTCGCGGAGGTGAAGCCAAGAAAGATAAGGTTGTAAAATATGTGCGTCGCCCGCTGTGGTGTGAATCCGTCCTCATGCGCCGGGGCTGGCGAGCCATCCTGGCGCTCCCGGGATTAAAGGCATTGCTGGAGGAAGTTTTGAAAGCGAATACGAGGAAGTCGGCGACTTTGGAAGCGTCGCCGCGAGGGAAGGGGTATTGCCATGCCCTTGCTGAGCGGCATCGTTCTCATTGGTGGTTGCCGAACGGATGCTGTGCGACTCTTTCGGAAAAAAGCAGTTCAATCAGATGACACTACCTCCATACTCGGATTAAATGCTTGCGCCCGCCGCCGTCGCTTCGGCCTGAAGTTTTGCGGTGAGTGAACTGCGCCAAGCCTTTTCCATCTCAGCCACAACCAACCGAATCACTTCCTCGCCGTCGCTTTCAATTCGCAAATGATCTGAGCCGACACTTCCCAGAACGGTTAAAGGACAACCAGCGGCCGCGGCGATCTCTTCAATTTTTCCCAAAGCCGCTTCGTCAAAACTGATTATGATTCGCGAAGGCGTCTCGCTGAACAGTCGCGTGGCTAAGTCGTACTCGCCGCTGAGATCGATTTCGGCGCCGAGCGCTGCACGGTTCAGCGAAGAGAAACAACATTCAGCCAACGCCACTGCCAAGCCACCGTCAGCGCAATCATGCGCCGAGCGTAAAAGGCCTGCTTCAGCCGCGCGCAGGCAAGCCGTCTGCACTTGTCGCTCCCGGTCCAAATCAAGCACGGGGACTCGCCCTTCAGCGGCAAGCTGATTCGTAGTTCTTCCTTCGATCACTGCCGCGTATTCACTGATCGATAGATCATCGCGCGTGGCGCCGAGCAGCGCGACAAGATCGCCGGCCTGCTTGAAGCCCGGTTGTATTACTCGCTTAACGTCTTCAATCAAACCCAACATGCCGATTACCGGTGTCGGCAAAATGCCGCGGCCTTCCGTCTCGTTGTAGAAGGACACGTTGCCGGAAACGACCGGCGTGTCAAAAGCGCGACAAGCTTCGGCGATGCCGTCGATGACTTCTGAGAACGACCACATGACTTCCGGCCGCTCGGGTGAAGCAAAGTTCAAACAGTTAGTGATCGCAATCGGCAGCGCGCCTACGCAGACGACGTTGCGCGCCGCTTCAGCCACCATGAGCTTCGCGCCTTCGCGCGGATTCGCGGCACAATAGCGGCCGTTGCCGTCGAGCGAGATTGCCAGAGCCCGCCGCGTCTCTTTGATTCGCACCACCGCGGCATCGGCGCCCGGCAACACGGCGGTGTTCGTGCGCACCATGTGATCGTATTGACGATAAACCCATTCTTTGGAAGCGAGGTTGGGTGAAGAGAGAAGTTTTAGCAGAGCTTCATTGGCCGGGAGCGCGGACATCCTGTCCGCATTAGATTCGATAGATTTGTCCTGCGCAGACAGAGAGGCGCGAGCATCGATCGCATGTGCGGACGGGACGTCCGCGCTCCCAGCATTCGGGGCTCGAGCTTTCATCGGGCGTTCGTAAATGGGAGCTTCGTCTGTTAGAGCCTTGACCGGCACGTCGCAGACGATTTCGCCGTTGTGGGCCACGCGCATGCGGCCGTCTTCGCGCACCTGGCCGATGACGACGGCGTCAAGATCCCATTTGCGAAAGATGTCGCCCACCTCTCGCTCGCGACCCTTGTGCGCCACGATCAGCATGCGCTCCTGAGATTCCGACAGCAGCATCTCGTAAGCAGTCATGCCGGTTTCCCTTTGCGGGACTAAAGACAAATCAATTTCTATCCCGGTATCCGCGCGCGCGGCCATTTCGCAGGTCGAGCAGGTCAGCCCCGCGGCGCCCATGTCCTGAATACCGGCGACCGCGCCGCTGCGCATTGCTTCCAGACAAGCTTCCAACAAAAGCTTTTCCAGGAACGGATCGCCGACCTGGACGGTCGGCCTCTTCTCGAGGGCTTCCTCATCAAACTCAGCTGAAGCCATGGTCGCGCCATGAATGCCGTCCCGGCCAGTCTTTGCGCCGACGTATAAGACGGGGTTGCCGACGCCCGAGGCTTTGCCAAAAAAGATTTGATCTTTGCGCACCAACCCGAGCGCAAAAGCATTGATCAAGGGGTTCAGCGCGTAAGCATCGTCAAACGACACTTCGCCGCCGATGGTGGGAACACCGAAGGCATTTCCGTAATGCGCGATTCCGGCGACGACACCGGCGAGGAGCGATCGGTTGCGCCGTCCATTCTCAGGATGATCCAAAGAACCAAATCGCAAACTGTTCAAGGCGGCGATTGGGCGCGCGCCCATGGTAAAGATGTCCCGCAGAATCCCGCCAACGCCGGTGGCCGCTCCCTGAAACGGTTCGATGAATGACGGATGATTGTGCGACTCGATCTTAAAGCACGCGCACCAGCCATCGCCCAGGTCGACGACGCCGGCATTCTCGCCGGGCGGTACAATTACGCGCTCGCCCGTAGTCGGCAGGCGCTTCAAGTGAACGCGAGAAGACTTGTACGAACAATGTTCCGACCACATCACCGAAAAAACGCCGAGCTCGACGAGGTTGGGTTCGCGTCCGAGCAGCTCCTGGATGTGCGCGAATTCTTCGGGAGAGAGATTATGGGCGGTTACGACTTCAGAAGTGATTAATGACATCTAGCTCTTATTTTTTCTCTGTGCGAACTCTGTGTTTCTCTGTGTCTCGGTGGTGAAGATTCGAGATTAACCACATAGACACAGAGGACCACAGAGGTTACACGGAGAGGTTCATTGCTTACTGCCTAGTTGTCGATCGATTGCGGCCCGCAATTCAGCGGGTTGGATCCGGCCGAAGTGTTTGAAAACAACTTTGCCGTCCCGGTCATAGAGAAATGTCGCCGGCAATTGTCCATCCCATTTTTCATCTACCGCATGAATAGCCGGCTCGGGATCTTTGACGTTCAAAAGAACGGCCGGCATGGTTGCCTTCATCTGTTTTAGAAACTGCGGCACGGTGGTCTTCAGTTCCGACACTTCATCGAGCGATACGGCCACGAAATTCAAACGCCTGGCAGAGTAGTCGCCGTCCAGCTTGACGAGATCCGGAAACTCTTCGCGGCATGGATCGCACCAGGTGGCCCAGAAGTTAATCAGGAGGGGCCGAGTGTCCCGCGGATCTCGTTGCAGGATCTTCTTCAGCCCCTCGAAATCTATCTCGCGCACCTCGCCACGAACGACGCCCTCTGGGTCCGCGCTGGCCGTCGGCGTTTGGGCAGGCACTGCCAAACCGGCAAAAACCGCCACCGCGATAAGCGATATGATTAAGCGCAAGCGCATCGTCTGTAGCGCAAGTTGTTAACTTGCGTTCTTATCTTCAGTTTTGAAACAGCGCAAGTTACCAACTTGCGTTACAACCGCTTGATAGAGCATCCGAAGGCGGCGCCGCCCGTCTTCGTGACTGGCTTGCCCGCGAGCATCTCATCGAGTGCGTCTCGCAGATCGTTGGCCGTGATATTCGCGGTGTTCTGCGAGTTGTCTATGCGCCCGTGATACACAAGTTTGCCACCGGCGTCGATGACATAAGCTTCCGGCGTGCGCGTAGCTCCCAATCGATCGGCAATCTTGTTGCCGTCATCCTTCAGGATCGTGAAGGTCAGATGCTTTTCACTCGCGTGCGATTTCACTTCGTCGGCCGGCTCAGTATTGTTCGAATTGATCCCAATCACGTTGATGCCTTTGGCCTTGTAATCCTGGGCCAGTTTTTCCATGCGAGCGTTGTAGGCGTTTGAGACTGGGCATCGCGTGGCCATGAAGACGATGACCGCACCTTTCTTGCCAGTGAGTGACTTCAGCGAATGTTCGGCGCCGTCGGCATCAGGCAACTTGAAATCGTCGATCGTCGTGCCAATGGTCGGTGGCGCCGGCACGTCTATGGTGCTGCCACTTCCGGCAACGGCTGCGAAAGCAATGATGACAATCGAAGCGAGGAACAAAGGTAGCGCGAAATGTTTCTTCATTCTAGTATCTCCTTTCAAGGATGGGGTGGCGTTTGACGGGCAAGATTAACAGTCGAAAGTTAGACGTGGCAAGCTTGGGAATGGTTCGGTAGTCTCCTGAAGTCGTGTTGGGTGCGCGGGGCATTAGCCCGACCGTAAGGGAGGGCTCCCATTGAGAGTAGGAATATAAAGGAGCCCTCCCTTACGGTCGGGCTAATGCCCCGATTCATGCTTCGAATCCACCCGCAACCAGGGAGTACTCATGGCTTGGCGCGGGCATGGTCCCGGACTAGCGTCACTTGCGCCGACTCATAATCCGCGAACCCCAAACAATCGCTGTGACCGTCGTTGTTACCGCCGCCGACAGCAGACAATATTGGCAGAAGTGATGAATTACGAAAGCCTGCAGATAGAGCAGCCACAAAGTCATGAGAAACATGACGGCAGAGAGGCCTGCCAGCAAAGGCCTGGCGGATCTGTAACCGAAAGCGACCAGAATCGCCAGACTGAATACTGCGAAGTAAGCGACCGCGCCGAGGGCTGCCAGCGGCAACGAACCGATGTGCGAGTAGGGGCTGCTCAGGACTTCAGAACAACCGGACATTGTGCAGCGGAGAGTCTGACCTGTGAGATCCTGGACGGTAAGGTAAAGCGAATCCCCGAGTCCGGCCAGCGCCAATAACGCGACAATCAGGTGGTTCCAGGAAAAGGGTCGGTGAGATTCCGCGGACAGCATGGTTTGGCTACTGGTGTAGAGAGTACCGACTTTAGTCGGGAAATTTTTTTTGAGTCCCAAAAGAGCCAACTAAAGTTGGTACTCTATACGCCATTATTTAGGGCTGCCGCTCTGTTACTTCCCGTCCGCACGCATTGCCTGCCTAATCATGTCGCGCAGACCCTCAGGTTTCAGTTGGTCGTCTTTGACTTCTTTGCCGTTGACGTAAAACGACGGGGTGGAATTCACTCCCAGTGCATGAGCGCGCTTACCATCCTGAAAGATGCGCGCGGCCACTGCTTCGCCGTTTAGATCTTTCAGAAATTGATCTGTGTTCAGCCCAATCTGTTTGGCATAGTCGACGAAGATCGGCACCAAGTCACGAGCGTCGCTCCAGGCGGTCTGGTTCTCGTAGAGCTTGTCATGCATCTCCCAGAAACGGCCCTGGAGTCCGGCGGCTTCGGCGGCCTGGGCCGCCATCAGAGCATGGGCGTGCATTGGCACCAGAGGTTGTTCGCGAAAAATAACGCGCAGTTTGTCGCCAAATTCGTTTTCAATTTTTTTGAGTTCGGGGTAATACGCGCCGCAGGATGGGCATTGAAAGTCGCCAAACTCTTCGAGGGTCACCGGGGCGGCCGCATTGCCGCGGATGTGTGGCGGTTCGGCGCCCTGTGCAACCAATGCTCCATCCGCTGCATTGGCGTTAGCGTTTGCATTCGAAGCCTGTCGCGACGATCGCAAAAACATCCAGGTTCCGCCCAGCGCCGCCGCTAAGACGATCACGATGATTAAGATTGGCAGAAGACGTTTCATAGGAATTCATCCGGAGCAAATGTCCGCGCGCTCTGGTCTGGGGCACTAGCCCGACCGTTAGGGAGGGCTCAATTTACACGCTCTCTGTGCCCTCCCTGACGGTCGGGCTAGCGCCCTCAAACGGCGTCTCTCTCTCTGCCCAAACTATTCGACCGTGTATTGAACAGTCTTGTCGAGCGCGCCGTTTACCCAGACCTCGACCTCGTACTTGCCTTTGGGCCAGTCAGTGGGCAGGGTCAGATGCGCATGTACTTTGTTTTCGAAAGACCTGGTCGAGTAATCGATCGATTTGATCTCTTCGCTGGTTCGGCCCGGCACGTCGACGGCTTTCCAGACAAACTTGATCTGCGTGCCCTTCTTGGGCTTGTTCAACTCCGCTACGCAGTGAATCGTGTGATCGCTGGGCGCAAAAGTAGTTGTAGTGTCTCCAGGATCGCCGTTGTTGTCTTTCGCCATGCTGAGGTTTTCAAGATAGATCTCGGCATTCGCCGGCCTGGTTTTCGTTTGAGTATTTGAATTCGTGTTGCGGTTCGAATTCGAATTGTTTGAGTTGTTCGAGTTGTTGTTATTCTTACTGAGATTGCACGCGAGCACCGCGAACAACAGCAGCCCGGCGGCGAGCCATCCTGAATGACGTTTCATGATCTTGTCTTCCTTTCTGGGGGTTGCGAAATAGTTGCGCGACGTTTCAATCTTGGGCGCTCAAAGGTAATCGTTGTTTATAAACCGGGGCACTAGCCCGACCGTAAGGGAGGGCTCGCTCTTGGCGCGTCATCGAGCCCTCCCTTACGGTCGGGCTAGTGCCCGAACCTAAAAGGACGCGAGCGCCTGCGCCGCTTTACGCGGCGGCTGCCAGTGTGCCCGCCAAAGATCGAAAAATATCTCGGCCGTCGCTCGATCCTAATAAGTCTTCACAAGCGCGCTCAGGGTGCGGCATCAATCCCATGACGTTCCGCTCGCGGTTACAGATGCCGGCAATGTTGTCGCGCGAGCCATTCGGGTTCGCGGCCTCAGTCGTTTGCCCATCGGGATCACAATAGCGCAGCACGACCCTGTCCTCGCGGCGTAATTCGTCGAGGGTGTCGTCGTCACAGACAAAGTTTCCGTCGGCATGGGCTATCGGCATGCGCAGCACGCTGCCGGCTTTGAATTCATGAGTAAACGGCGTGTTGACACTTTCCACTCTCACGTTTACGTGTTCACAAATGAAATGCAAATCTCGATTGCGGATCAGTGCGCCCGGCAACAAACCCGCTTCGCACAGGATTTGAAAACCGTTGCAAATGCCGAGCACCAGATTGCCTTTGGCGGCGAATTGTTTCAGCGAGTTCATCACCGGCGAAAACCGGGCCAGCGCCCCGGCCCGAAGGTAGTCGCCGTAAGAAAAGCCGCCGGGAATAATGACCGCGTCGTAACTGCTCAGGTCCGTATCGCGATGCCAGATGAAATCCACCGGCTGGCCCACGTGCTTTGAAATCACATGGTACGCGTCGTGATCGCAGTTCGAACCGGGAAATACTATGACGCCAAATTTCACTCTTCAATCTCCCTGTGAAGTCAGTACCACCTGCGTGAGCGGGTGGGACGAGCGTCCAACTCGCTTATTGAGTGCTTGACCCACCTGCTCACGCAGGTGGTACTGACCTCATGCTTTCGCTAAATCCAAAGCGGTGTCGCGCTCCGCTTGCCACCGCACTCCAAATCACTCTTCAATCTCCACGCGAAAGTCTTCGATGATCGGATTCGAGAGCACGTCATGGGCCATCCGCATGGCTTCCTCTCGAGCTTGTTCAGTAGTCTGTCCACCGTCAATAGCAATCTCGAAATACTTCCCCTGGCGGATATCGCTAATGCCCTGATAGCCGAGTAACTCAATTGAATGTTTGATTGCCTTGCCCTGTGGATCGAGCACGCTCGGCTTTAGTGTGACGTAGACTTTGGCTTTCATTCGTTTTAGTTTCCGAGACCCAAAACCCTAACCCCGCCGGTCTTCACTTCGCGAAACAGAATGCGGAACGCGGAATATTACGCCAAAACATTGCGTTTGGCGTAGTCAATATCATAGTATTTGCGCCGGTCGCTCGTTTCGGTGTCTGCAAAAGGAACTCAAAATGTCATCTCCGTATCCGGAAGTCGGTTCGCCTTCGGGCGCTCCAGGCGGCAAGACCAGCATAGGTCTCGACGCAAATATAGGCGCGGCGCTGTGCTATTGGGGCAACTTCATTTGCTGTCTTGGGTTGGTCCTGGCCATCGTGTTGCTGGTTACCGAAAAAGAAAATCGGTTTGTTAAGTTTCACGCGGTGCAGTCGCTATTTCTGGTGGGCACCCAAATCGCCGTCGGCATAGTTGTTGGCATTCTGGGCTTGATAGTCAGCATGGTGCTCGACATGGTCCACCTTAGCTTGGTGGGTTGGATCCTGGTACTTTGCCTGCGCTTCCTGCTGTTTCTTATCTTCGTCGTCATCTGGATTTTAGCCGGGGCCAAAGCCTATGGCGGTCAATGGTACAAGTTGCCCGTCATTGGCGAATTCGCCTGGAGCACCGTCAACAAATAATCTTGTAAGTCAGCAAATCCGAACAGGAGAAAACTAAAAATGGATACAGGTAAGTCTGCCCTCGGGCTGGATGGAAATTTGGCGGCCGCGCTCGGTTATCCCATCGGCATCATCGCAATCATTTCCCTCATCATGGAAAAAGAGAATCGGTTTGTGAAGTTTCACGCCTTGCAGTCTCTGCTCCTGCACGTTGCTTTTATCGTAGTCGCGATCGCGGTGTGGATCATCGGCATTGTCCTGCTCATCGCGGGGATGGCCGCCTCGGCTGCTACCAACAGCGGCGCCGCCGGTGGCCTGGTGGGAATGCTTTTCGGCTTGATCTGGCTGGTGGTGATCGTGGCCTATATAGGCGGATTGATCCTGGCGGCAGTCAAAGCTTACGGCGGGAATTACTTCAAACTTCCAGTCATCGGAAACATGGCTGAGAAGTTCGCCAACAAGTAAATAGCTTTCAAAATAATTCGATCCACGAAAGCACACGAAGCCAATTCGTGTGAATTCGCGGATCGTTTTTGTTGGAGCCAGGCTGTGTCAGAAGCCCGCGCGTAAGCAAAGGCATCGCCGGCGACTATCTTCTATCGGATCCGGACAACGGCCAATTTTCTTTAAGCACGAGTGTCTGGGAATGTTGCCCTCCCTGACGGTCGGGCTTCTGACACACCTTACCCAAACACTCGCGCAAAAACCTTGTCGACGTTCCGCAAGTAAGTCTCCAGCGAAAACACGCGGTCGATTTGCTCCCTGGTTAAGTGAGCAGAAATATCTTTGTCCGCGGCGGCGAGTGTCTGCAGGTCGCCGCCTTCATCCCAAGCCTTCAAAGCATTGCGCTGCACCCACTCATAAGCTTGCTCACGCGAGACTCCGGCCTGCGTCAACACCAGCAGCAGCTGTCCGCTGAAGATCGATCCGCGCGTCGCGCCCAAATTCTCCAGCATCCGTTCGGGATAAACGACCAGACCTTCGATCAGGGAAGCCATCTTGTGCAGCATGTAGTCGAGCGCAATGCTCGAGTCAGGCAGTACAACGCGTTCAGCCGATGAATGGGAGATGTCACGTTCGTGCCACAGCGCCACGTTCTCAAGTCCGACGATGCTGTTAGCGCGCACGACTCGCGCCATCCCGCAGATGCGTTCGGAAAGGATCGGGTTGCGCTTGTGCGGCATAGCACTCGATCCCTTCTGGCCCGGCTTGAATTTTTCCTGGGCCTCGCGCACTTCCGTCCGCTGCCAGTGACGAATTTGCAGAGCGAATTTGTCTAGCGACGATGCAATCACCGCCAGCGTGCAAAGGTATTCCGCATAGTTGTCGCGCTGGATGATCTGCGTCGACACCGGAGCGGCCTTCAGACCCAGCACGGTGCAAACCTTTTCTTCGACCTGAGGATCGAGGAGGGCAAAAGCCCCGACGGCGCCACTGATTTTCCCCACGGCTACTGACTCGCGCGCTCTTTCCAGCCGCTCGCGGTTGCGACGCATTTCGTCGAACCAAAGCGCGAAGGTTAACCCGAATGACGTGGGTTCAGCATGAATACCATGGGTGCGGCCCACCTGCGGCGTGTCTTTGAATTCAAGCGCGCGGCGCTTGAGCACATCGAGGAGTACGTCGATCTTTTTAAGGAGGATGCCGCACGCTTCGCGCAGCACAAGCGCGTTGGCCGTATCAACCACGTCTGAAGAAGTAAGCCCGTAGTGAACGAAACGGGCAGCCTCTCCGATTGATTCCGCCAGATTCGTCGTGAAGGCGATGACATCGTGATCGGTAGTCTTCTCGATTTCGTTAATGCGGGCGACGGAAAATTTCGCGCGGCTCTTGATTTGCTCCAGGGCCTCTGTGGGAATCGTGCCCATTTCGGCGTGGACTTCGCAGACTGCGATTTCCACGTCCAGCCACTTTTGGAACCTGGTCTGTTCCGACCAGAGTTCGCCCATCTCGGGTAATGTGTAGCGATCAATCATATTGCGGTTTCACATCTCACGTCTCAGGATTTTTTTCAGGACCGCAGTGCTGACGTCATTGGGTGGCCCAGTAGTATCTTAGTTGGTTTAGTGCGCTTTCGCTCCGAGAAAAACGATCCACGAAATCACACGAAACAGAATGAACGAAACCACTTCGTGTGTTTCGTGGATCGTCTTACTGGGCCAGCAAACATGTCAAATAAAGGCACTGCCGTGGCGCTGAAGAGTTGAAACCTTAAACCCCAAGAATTCAGTTGCGTTGCACCTGGATCTTCAAGCTACTTCAGCGCATTTGAAGTTACGTAATATCTCGCCAAGTACCATTGGCCGCCGCGTTCGAGCAGGGTAAAGGTTTCCATGCCGGAACCCTGTTCGAAAGCAGATTGATAAATCACGACTACTGAATGTCCGGCGATCGGCGCGGTTGAAGTCTGCTCTTCGCGCACGCTTTGCAGGTCGCGGGTGCGGACCTTGCCGAGCCGGTCGCGCAACTTTTGAAAAGTGGCCTTGGATTCGTCCAGGGTGGCGGCGTTGCGCCACTCGTCGGCAGCTTCATGATAGAGCTTTTCGTAACGCCCGGCATCAATGTCTGCGGACGATGTCTCCAGAACGGTTTGCGCGCCGGTCGGCATGCCGCTGCGACGGACGCCTTGGCTGCAAGCAGCACTGAGTAACACAATGAGGCTGATTAATAGATGAAAATTCCGCACTAGTAGTTTCTGTATTCGGCTCGCTGGTCTCATCAGCACCGTCGTTTGAGAGCGGTGAATTTAATGTCAAACCCAAAACCGGAAACCGTTTCAAACGGTTTCCCTTCTGAACGGGGCATTAGTCACCGGGCTACAGCCACGGTGCCATTGAGAAAAGGCGCCAACGAATCGTGAACAGCTCGACTAAACTTCAATCCAGGCAGTCGCCTCTTTCGGAAATGAAAGCGTTATCTCAGTTTCGCTCGGGAACAACGGCGCGCGCTCCTGCAGAGCACTCTCAGCCGTAATCTTCGCCAGATAAGGATTGTTAGCTCGCTGTGAAAGATGCGCTAAAACAATATGACGTGCCTGGCCGTCAAAGCCGTCGAGCAGCCACTCAGCCACGTCTTCATTGGACAGATGACCGAGGCGCGAAAGAATGCGTTGCTTCAATTCCCAGGGGTAATGCTCGACTGTTTTGAGCATGTCGCGGCTGTGATTCGATTCAATGACTATTGCGGCGCAGCCTCGCAAGCGTTCAGTGACTAGGGTAGTGATATGACCGAAATCCAGCAGGGTCGCGACCTTGACGCCCGCGTGCGTGGCCGTGAACCCGAAGTTGTCCACCGCATCATGCGGCACCGTGAACGGATGAAAGTCGATGTCGCCTATGCGAAAGTCACGGCCCGAATCGATCTCAACCATGCGATCGCGCAAAGCATCTGAGCGGCGGCGCGGCTCGTCGTTGGCGACGTTCTTTCTTTCACAAATATAAGCATCGCGGGTCTTGGTTGACATGAAGACCGGACAATCGAGATCTTTTATCAGCACGCGCAGACCGCCGGCATGGTCGCCGTGCTCATGCGTGATCAGAATGCCGTCGAGGGAGTTCGCGTCTTCGCCCAACATGGCCATCCGCCGCACAGTTTCACGCGCGCTGAGGCCCGCGTCGACCAGCACGCGGGTCCCGTTTGCGACCAGCAAAACCGAGTTACCGGTAGAGCCGCTGCCAAGTACCGAGATTTTCATGAGTAAGACTGTAAGACAAACTTTAGTTTGTCTATTCGTTGAGCCAGAGAGTCGACAAACTGAAGTTTGTCGTACACTCAAATTTCCAGTCGCGCTCGATCTACCGAGAACCCATTCAAGTTACCCAGCGCTCCCAACGCCAGCTGGGGCGTACTAAAGCAACTCTGCGCCACGCGTTGCGCGTCTTCCGCGGTAACTGCCTCAATATACCTGATGATCTCGTCGGGCGAGATGCGCCGGCCGTGAATAATCTCCTGGCGGGCCAGAGCTCCAACGCGCGAGCTGGAAGATTCCAGGCTTAACAGAACTGAAGCTATCGCTTGTTCTTTGGCTAGCTGTAACTCGTCTTCACCAACCGGTTCGCGAACAGCGCGGCGCAATTCCTTAAGTGACAAATCAAGCACCTGATCGAGATGCGCCGGTGAAGTGCCCGCATAGATCGTGAACATGCCGAGGTCTGTGTAGGTGTTGCCGCCGGCGCCGATCGAATATGCCAATCCGCGATCTTCACGGATCGACTGCCACAAACGGCTGGATGTGCCGCCGCCGATCACCGTTCCCAGCATGCTGGCCGCATATCGATCTTCACTTCTCGCCGAAGGCCAGGGCGACGCGATGATCAAGTGCGCCTGCTCCAGCTCGTTTTTACGCTCGATCAAAATAGGCGCGGCGATTTCCGGTGACGGTTCGATCACCGATCCTGCTTCTGTTTGGTTGCTGCCGTCGCCGAAAGTTTGCGCCGCCAGTTCGGTAAGTTGGGCATGCGTAACGTTGCCCGCGGCGGCGACTACCAGATTGTGCGGAGAGTAGGCTGTGGCATGAAAGTCGGCCGTGATCGCCCGATCGAACGATGAGACAGTCTGCTCGGTCCCTTCAATCGGCCGCCCCAGAGAATGATCGGGAAAGTATGCCGCGTGAAAAAGTTCGGTCAGCAGTTCGTCCGGAGTGTCGCCGATCATCTTCATCTCTTCGATGATCACGCCCTGCTCGCGCGTCAGATCGTCCGGATCGAAACGCGGATTGGCCAGCATGTCGGCGATTAAATCAAAGGCCTGTGGCAATGCCGTGTCGACAACCTTCAACGCAAAGCCGGTGATTTCATGCGATGTGTAGGCATCGAGCTGCCCGCCCAGCCGATCGGATTCCGTAGCGATCTGGTGGGCCGAACGGCGCGGCGTGCCTTTGAATAAGGCATGCTCGATGAAATGAGAGATGCCATTGAGGTCCCGCGATTCATGACGCGACCCGCGGCGTACCCAAATGCCCAGGCTGACGGAGCGAAGGCCCGGCATGTGTTCGGTCAAAATTGTGAGTCCGTTGGCGAGGCGAGTGGTTTGAACTTGATCTATCATAATGCTCAGTTACTAAAGCTTGCTGGTTCGGACGCCATCGTAACACGTGGAAAAGACCCGGCAAAATGGACGCTGGACTGGAGGTGAAAGCTTGACACAAGTCCGGTCGATGACTAAGAATTACAGCATTCAAACGGGTGATAGTCTCCCTTGCCCGGGCGGAATGGGGATCGGAACTGAAATTCCGAAGAACCGCCCAGGCATCTGAACGCAGCAAATTGAGAATCGAACGAGAGTGATATTGGCATCCGGTTTTCGTTCCAACGCAAACTTCGCCTCTCTGCGCGAGGTTAGTCCAGAGGCTCTGCCCAGATGAAGACAGTCTTCCGATTCAGCACTCCGCTAGTAGTTCTGGCCGTCGTCCTGTCGATGACTGTTTCAGCCCAGGGCAAAGGCGTTCGCGGTCTGGCTACGATCACCGGCACAGTTCGAGATAACAATGGACTGCCCCTCGCGGGCGCCGTGATTCAGCTGATTCGCGAAGGCGCCAACCAACTCGTCAAACAGACATATACCGCAGCCGACGGCAGCTTCACCGCCAAAATTCCAGCCGGCAAGTACTCGCTCAAAGCAATGGCTGAGGGCTTCGGCGACGTTCTCTTCTCGTCAGTGCAAGTCAGCGCTTCCGCGGAGATCGCTTATCGGTTCAATCTCGAGCCGGCCCACTCGGGACGGACGCTCGTCGATCAACGTCGAGACCGCGACAACGTCAAATGGGGCCTGCGCGCTATCCAGGGCCGCCGTTCGATCTTCCAGGCCAACGAAGGTGACGACTCAACCATAGCGGCTGCCGAAAACTCGGAAACAGCGGTAAATGGAAATCCCGAAGTAACTGAAGTGCTGCGCCCGAACGACGGTCGCCGGACCCGCACTCAGGGTGTCGTCGAGACTTACTTTGCCAACTCTTCCAATCCGTTCAACTCGGCTTACGAGGGCGTGAATTTTGCCGTAGCCCTCCCAGCTTCTGAGCGGATCGATCTCATCTTTGCCGGCCAAACCGGTCTTGGCTCAGGTGCTCCACAAAGATTCGAGACGACTGCGCGGATGCGCGTCAACAGTCATCATCGCGTGAACGTTTCCGGCGGCGCCGCGAGCTTGCCGATTTGGAACCCGGGGGGCGGGACGAATACCAGACGCGCGCTGGGCCAGATGTCTGTGCGCGCAGTCGACGAATGGATTGTCCGCGATGGCGTGGTGGTTGTTTTTGGATTTGATTACTCACGTTACCTGGGTGGAGGTGATGGGGCCGCGATTAGTCCCCGGCTGGGAATTCAGTTTGACGCCAACGCGCGGACGCGAGTGAAAGCGAGTTTTGCTCCGGGTGGGACTGAGACGATGCAGCAAAGCTCCGCGAGTTTCGAATCAGGCGACGTGATCTTCAAGCAGGCGCCGTCGCAACCAATCGCGTTCGTCGGCGGACGGGCAGTGATGGGACAAAGTCGACGACTCGAATTCGGAGTTGAGCGGGCCCTCGATAATCGTTCCAGTGTTGAAGCTACCGCTTTTATGGACTTGACCAGTGGTCGCGGCATCGGCTTGATGGCCACGCCGCTGTCTGCCTTCTCAGGCGAAAACGCCGCCGCCATGCTCAGCGTCACCAACCAGGAAGGATCGGCGCGTGGTATGCGCGTGGTCTATTCGCGCCGTCTGAATCACGTCTGGAGCGCTTCGGCCGGTTACTCGTTTGGACGCGGGCAAAGACTTTCGCCGGAGGGCATCAGGAACCCGGCGGAGTTGTTCAGTAATAACTTTTTCCAAAGTGGCGCCCTGCAGGTTGCCGGCGACTGGGCCACCGGCACGCATGTTCAGACGGTCTTCCGCTTTTCACCTCAGGCCACCGTGTTCGCGATCGATCCTTTCGCGGGGCGGCTGGCGGTTTATGATCCGTCGCTCAGTATCCAGGTAACCCAGGATCTGCCAACCTTCGGATTGCCGGTTCGGGCTCAGGCTGTCATCGATGCGCGCAATCTGCTCGACTTTCAATCAAGGACCAGCAACGGCGATTCGGTACTGGAAGTTTGTCCGATTGGCCGCTCAGTTCGCGGAGGGATTTCGGTTAGATTTTGAGCCGGAAGGCGGCACGACCCTTCTGCCAGTCGTTCCCGCCATCTTCAGAGACAGGCTCCCAACTTTTCTCCAAAATCTCGGACGAGTACGAAAACGTGGACGCGCCCGGGCACTCATCATCGCCTCTCGAATTTCTCAACCGCCGAGAAGTGTTGGCCAGGCGTGAATACATTGCCTTTGCTCGCGCTCAACTCAACTAGTAATGATCACCCGCAGTTGGAACATCGGTTGCCTTAATCAACGGGTCGTTGTGTGTTTGGATATTTGACGGTAAGAGCGTTGTCGAAAAAGAACCGGCCCGGACGGTTTCAAGAACGAAACAAACTGAGATGAAGGGTTCAGTACTGACAGGCAAAACATGGTTGCTGCTAATCGTAGCGGCGCTGTTGATTGCTGCCGGGGCCCTGAACTTTTCGCAGCGACTAAGTCACCAGCCGCCACCCTGGGATGGCGTGACCTGGGTCGATACTTCGCAGGGAGTGATCGCCAAAACAGTCGAGGCGGGCTCTGCCGCGGCCAAAGCCCAGGTGAATCCCGGCGATCATTTGATCGCGATTAGCCGGACCGGCCAGAGATGCGAAGAAATCGTCAACGGGGTTAAGTGCGAACCGATAGAAGCAGCCAGGTACGTTCCCATCTATCTGGAAGATGCTCGCGTCGGCGGCGAGATTCACTATTTGATCGAGCGTCCTTCCTATCCGGTCGAGACGCGTTTCTATTACGCGGATCTCGATCACCTGGGAACCATTCCGAATTGGTCAGCCCGCGAGCTCTACCTCAACCTAATTGGCGTCGTCTATTTGCTGGTGGGCCTGTTCGTGATCTTTAAGCAGGGTGGGCGATCGCCCTTCGTGCTGCACTTCGCATCGCTTTGCCTGGCGGCTTTCGTCTTTCACTTTTACACACCAATCGGAACATACAAAGACCTCGATCTGGCGATCGCCTTTCTGCGCAGCGCGGGCCTGATCATGTTTGCGCCTCTGTTCCTACACTTCAGCGCGATTTACCCGGTTCGTTATCACCTGTTTGAGGAACGTCGTTGGCGCACCGTCCTCCTATATATACCGGCGATGGTCCTGCTCGCCGCCGCCGGCGTGGTCTTTTTCCGCGACGAGTTGGTGAAGGTATTCCCGCGGCGGTTGCTGCATTATTCGCTGAACTTTGGGGCCGGGTTTTACAAAGCTGCCTTTATTCAATTGGCCATTGCGCTCCTGGCAAGCACCGTCTTACTGGTGCGCCGGTTCGTCATCAGTAAGAACACCGTTGCTCGACAGCAATTGAAGTGGGTGGTTTGGGGATCTGCCCTGGCGATAGTGCCTTTCATTCTGCTCTATGCGATTGGATTCATTTTTGCTGACTCGACGAATCCTTTGACTGATGCGGCCTTTGTCCCATTGATTCTGATACCGCTCGCGTTGGGCTATTCGGTGGTGCGCTATCGCTTGATGGACGTCGAACTCGTTGTGCGCCGCGCGGCCGTCTATGCCTTCACTACACTGGCGATCGCGGTGGCCATTGGCTCGATCGTGTATTTCGCCGGACTTTACGCCCTGAGCGGCGACGTCGCGTCAACCGGCGAGATTACTTTGCGGCTGATTCTTTCCGTGACTGCGATGGCCTGCATCGTCATGATTGCGGCCCCGGTTAAGAACTTCATGCAGGAGCGAGTGGATCGGATTTTCTATGGGCAGCGTTACGACTTGCGCCGCAGCCTGCTGGATTTTGGTCGCACGATCTCGGCGACGACAGCGCTGGATCCTTTGCTGGATTCATTGATCACGCGGCTGCGGCAGGTCATGAATGTCGAGCGCTTGGCGATCTTCCTGGAAGACCAACACGCGCCTTCGGGTTATCGAGTCGCCCGCACAGCCGGTTTGTCAGCGCCGATCACAGTGCCCGCGGATTTTCGCGAGATGATTCGCACGCGCTCGGCTGAGACCGGGGTGGTGCGCGCCGACGATCTCGAGTCAACGCCTGAAGGCGAGGGCTATGTCCGGCGCGTCCTGCACTATTACGTGCCCTGCGTGGTGCGCGGCAGAATGGTCGCCGTCATTGGGCTGGGTCGTTCAGCCGACGGCGCCTTGCTCTCGTCTGAAGACGTCGAGATCCTGCGGACCGTTTCCGGCTATATTTCAGTCGCGATTGAAAACAGCCTGCTCTATCAGGAACAGCAGCACCGCGCCGCGGAACTAGAGATTCTCAAAGAGTTCAACGAGTCGATCGTCGAATCGATTAACGTGGGCTTGATGGCCGTCGATCTCAATGGCTCCATCACTCGCCTGAACTCCGCGTTGGAAGAAATTTTCTCGCTCACCCGGGACGAAGCCGTGGGCAAGAACGTCGAGGACCTTTTTGCGGAAGACTTTGCTGAGACGTTGCAACAGGTTCTGGGCCCGGAAGGCTGGCGCCTGCGACAGACGCGCCAGATTTACAAGATGCATACGGCCACGCGCGGTGGACGCGCGTTGGTGCTGAACATCGCTTTGGCGCCGCTGTGTGCCGACTCAGATGAGCAGACGGGCGCCCTGGTCGTGTTCGAAGACGTCACTCAGAGACTACATCTGGAAGAACAACTGCAGCAGCGCGAGAAGCTTTCGTCGATTGGTCTGTTGGCTGCCGGCGTGGCCCATGAAGTGAACACGCCGCTGACCGGCGTTTCGTCTTACACACAGATGCTGCTTAACATGTTGCCGGAAAACGATCCCAAGCACGCGCTGTTGCTCAAGGTCAGGCGCCAGGCCGATCGGGCTACCGACATTGTAAACAACCTGCTGAACTTTTCGCGCACCGGCAGCGCGGCTGAGTTCGGCGGCGTCGATATTCATCGTGTACTGGACGACACGCTGCAACTGCTCGAGCCGCAACTGCGCCGCAGCGACATCGAGATCGTTCGGGACTATTCAGAGGACCTGCCCGCGGTCCATGGCAATTCCGTCAAGCTGCAGCAGGTGTTTACCAACCTGATCCTCAACGCGCGAGATTCGATCGCCAACGGCAATGGCCGCATAGTCCTGACTACTCGCAAAGGCGACGACGACAGTTCGCTCTTGATTGAAGTGGCCGACAGCGGCGTGGGCATTGCGCCCGATGACGTGGCAAAAATTTACGATCCATTCTTTACTACGAAAGGCGTCGGCCGCGGTACTGGGCTCGGCCTGGCGGTAACTTACGGCATCGTTCAAGAGCATTCAGGACATATTACTGTCGCCAGCATGCCCGGTCTTGGCACTACCTTTCGCATCACTCTACCCACCAGCGATCCACGCACGCGACTGCAGGCAGCGGCCCTGTAGGCGCAATCTCACCATTAGCTTTTGCTGTTAGTTTCAGTAATAATCTCGGTTTTGCTAAGGAATCGTTTGCGAGAGCAAACGGGTGCTGCTAACACAGACTATATCAAAAGCCCGACCGTGACGAAGGGCTACACCAGCAAGCATTTTTGATTAGAGAAAACGGGCGAGGAGCTTAGTGTGTTGATGCTGATAGGCAACCGAATGGAGCGTCGCCCTTGCTTAAGCGCGGCTTCTGACAACGCTAGCTGAAAGGCCGGGCTAAATTCATACCGACGCTACGCGTCGAAAGTACTTGTAGTCTGCAACTCCGGAGAATGGCTAAAAAAGGTTCAGTACTAGTCGTCGACGACGAGGAGATCATGCGCGATGTCCTCGAGACCCTGCTATCCGCAGAGGGCTATCGTGTCGATCTGGCGAAGACCGGTGAAGAAGGGTTGGACGCCTACACCAAGCGGTCGTACGACGCGGTCTTGCTCGACGTATCGATGCCTGGGATTGGCGGATTGCGCGCGCTGGAAGAGTTTTTGAAGTTGGATGCGGAAGCCGTGGTGGTAATGATTACGGCTTACGCGACCTTCGACACGGCGATCACGGCCTGGGAAAAGGGCGCTTTCAACTGCATTCGCAAGCCGTTTCAGAACGAACACATCATCGCCACCGTCGCTGCTGGAGTTAAGCGGCGCCGCAAAGAAGAAGAGCGGCGATCTCTGCGTCAGGCAATGAGCCGCGAGGTCGATCGCGGCGCTATGGTCGGCCGCTCGGACATCATGCAGGAAGTTTTTCGCCTGGTCGAACAGGTGGCGCCGGCGCGCTCGACGATCTTAATCACGGGCGAGAGCGGCACCGGCAAAGAACTGATCGCTAAAGCTATTCACGAATCCAGCCTGCGGAACAATCGGCCGTTTGTGACTGTCAACAGTTCGAACATACCTTCGGAACTGCTCGAGTCTGAACTTTTCGGCCATACGCGCGGAGCCTTTACCGGCGCTGTCGCCGCCAAGAAAGGCTACTTCGAAGTTGCCGATGGCGGTTCGATTTTTCTTGATGAGATTGGCGATATCCCACCTGAAACTCAAGTGCGACTGCTGCGCGTGATTCAGGAGCGCGAGTTCACTCCACTGGGGGACACGAGCCCTCGCCGCGTCGACGTTCGCATCATTGCGGCGACTAACATCGATCTTAAAGAAGCAGTGCGGCAGGGAATGTTCCGCGAGGATCTCTACTATCGCCTGGCCGTGGTACCGATCGAGTTGCCGCCGCTGCGCGACCGGCGCCAGGACGTTTTGCCTTTGGCGCAACACTTCATCCGCAAGTACAACGAAGAGAACGGACGCAAGGTATCCGAACACATTGCGCCGGAAGTGCTCTCGCTGCTCGAAAATTATTCCTGGCCGGGCAATGTCCGGGAGTTGGAAAACGCGATCGAACGGGCCGTGGTGATAGCACCCCGCGACGAGATTTCCAGGGAATGCCTGCGTCCTGAAATCGCCGACCCGCAGGCGGCTCGGGCCGTCGTCCGCGAAGGGGCCGGGGCTTCCGCCGGTATCGACGTGGGCCGAGGCGTAAACTTTTATGACGAGGTGCGGCGCTTTGAAATTGACTTGATTCGCCGCGCG
The DNA here is from genome assembly GCA_033857635.1 of Blastocatellia bacterium. GTDB lineage: Bacteria > Acidobacteriota > Blastocatellia > Pyrinomonadales > Pyrinomonadaceae > UBA11740. The sequence goes on along the minus strand of JAWVDF010000049.1, from coordinate 154,697 downwards.
TTGGATCAGACAGGCGGGCACCAATCGCGCGCCGCGCGGCTGCTCGGCATGAACCCCACCACTCTCAATTCAAAAATCAAAACCTACAACATAAATCTGCGGCCGTGATGGCCTCTAAGCGCGCAATTTTCCATTTGACACGCGACTTGTTTCGGAATAGCTGTCGCCGGTCGTGACCTTTCACTGTCAGGCGGATGGAGAGGGCCCTGCGTGATATGCGGGTCAGGTGCGTTCGGAGGTGCCGGCGGAGAGCGATAAAGAGCGCGCAGGCGCACGCCCTACCTAACGCTCGGGCTATTGCCCGTTGCCCATCCGGCCAATTCAACGGGCCGAGTCGCTCTTTTTTCTGCTATCATCCTGTTTCCTATCTCGTGGTTGTCTTACATCCTTTTTAATACTGAATTCGGTGCCTTACGGTGAGCCAGAGCGCCGGCAATAAAAGATGATGAATGTGCCTTTTCTCGACTTAAAAGCTCAATACCGCGAACTACAGGAGCAACTTGATGCGGCCTATCACCGGGTCGCCGAGTCCAGCCGCTTCGTCCTCGGCCCGGAGGTTGAAAAGTTCGAAAGCGAATTCGCCGACTACTGCGGAGCCAGGCATTGCGTCGGCGTTGGAAACGGTCTGGATGCTCTGCACGTAATCTTCCGCGCCGCCAACATCGGTCCCGGGGATGAAGTGATCGTCCCCTCGAATACATACATCGCCACGTGGTTGGCTGTGTCTTACGCGGGCGCGACTCCGGTTCCAGTGGAACCCGACGAAAGGACCTACAACCTTGACCCCGACAAGATCGCAGCAGCAGTCACCTCACGCACGCGCGCGATTATGGCGGTTCATCTCTGTGGCCAACCCGCCGACATGGACGCCATTAACAAAGTAGCGGCGCGGCACGATCTGAAAGTGTTTGAAGATTGTGCGCAGGCGCATGGCGCGCGCTACAAAGGTACTCGCGTAGGAACTTTGGGGTTGGCGGCGGGTTTCAGTTTCTATCCCGGCAAGAACCTCGGTGCTGCAGGCGACGGCGGCGCCGTGGTTACCAACGACGATGAACTGGCGCGACGCATTCGGACAATTAGTAACTACGGTTCAGAAGCCAAGTACTATAACGAGATCAAGGGAATCAATTCCCGTCTGGACGAATTCCAGGCTGCATTCCTGCGAGTAAAGCTGGCCAGGTTGGACGAGTGGAACAACCGCCGCAAACAGATAGCCGGTGAGTATCTGCAGGCACTCGATGGCGTGCCCAATCTGACTTTGCCTCACGTACCCGAATGGGCCGATCCTGTTTGGCACTTGTTCATGATCCGGCATCCGCAGCGCGACCTGCTGCAAAAGCACCTGACCGCGAATGGCGTAGCCACGATCATTCATTATCCCTTGCCTCCGCATTTGCAAAAGGCCTATGCCGAGCTTGGTTACACCCGCGGGGCGTTTCCGATTTCCGAGACATTGGCGGACGAAGTTTTGAGTCTGCCGATGAGTGCTCATCAGACAACGGCGGAAACTGAGTACGTCGTAGAAAAACTAAATACTTTCAGAGAGACCTATTCAAAGTCACAGTCGCGATGAAAGCTGTACATTTGCCCTGACAGACAGTCCCGATCCTGATCACAGAGCGAAGCGGAAACGATCGTCTCTGCCGATGAACGCGACCGGCTAAGGGCGCGAGCAACTGAGCCGGGCGAGATCGAACATCTTGCCGGCATCGACGATCCAAAATGAGCCATCTGAACAAGCTGAGTTCGTACTCCTACTCTGTCGAAGAGCGCGAATGAAAATGCTCGGTCAATCCTCGACAGGCTAATTGAACTGGGGTTTATAGGACAATAATCCTGATCCGATTGGAAAAGCTGCGATCGCTTTTCGCCTGGGTTGAGCGCCCGCATCCAGACTTACCAAATTACATATGGAACGCATTCCACCATCGGGAACAACTCATCCGCCCGATTTGTTTGCCGACGCCTCGCGCCAGCAGATTCCGAAATACGATTCAGATTCGTTGGCAGGAACTCGGCTATTGTTCCTTCAATGGTTCAGACGATGGCTGCCTAGTCTGGCGTTGGGCGCATTCATCGTTTTGTTTCTCCTGCACTTCGTGATGGTCTGGAAATGTGCGGTCAACATAGCTTCGGATGATGAGTGGGCCGTGTTTAGGGACCCGACCGCCATTTCGCTCAAGTGGATTTTGACGCAGCACAACGAGCACCGGATCGTAACCACCAAACTTCTAATCTGGGCTCAATATCATCTGAACGGATGGAACCAGCGCACCAACATAATTCTTAACTTCATCGTCTATGGTCTAATTCTTGGCTGGTTAATCTGGTCCGCCCGGCAACTGGCTCCAAAGATCCCGCTCTGGGTTATTTTGGGCTTCACGGTCTTTCTTCTGTCGCCAATTCTCTGGATGAATCACCTGATTGGCCTGCAGGTATGCTTTCACTTCTGGCTACTGCCTTTTCTTGTTTCCACCTATTTCTTCTTTGGTTCAATCCAGACCTGGCAACGACTGTCTATCGGTGTGGTGGCGACGATTATTTCTGTCTATTCCCTGGCGACTGGATTAACCTCAGGAGCCATTGTGCTTTCGTTGTTCGTGCTCTTCAAAGTTACGCGCGCATACGAAGCGAAGAGCCGTCAGGATCGAGCCCGAGAGATTCGGCAACTAATCCTCGGTGCTGCCGGTGTGGCGGGAGCGATGACGCTCTATTTTGTCGACTACTACACGGACCCGAGACATCCCCCGTTAGCTTTGCCTACTGAACTAAGATTTTGGAGACAGTTTCTCAACCTCGTGTCTTTTGGATTCGGGGTCGATCTCATCTCGACCCGGCTCGGTGCGATTTGCCTGCTGATTGTGATAGCGCCGATTGGATGGCAAGTCTGGAAACAGCGGGGCAGACTATCGACTTCTCAATGGACGGTGTACGCCACGGTGATCGCGATCCTGGGGACCCTGGGGTCGGTCGCCGCAGCACGAGCGCCCCTGGGGATCGAATGGTCCAAAACTTCGCGCTACTTCGAGATTGGGATGCCTCTGATTATTTTCTCGGTACTGAGTTGGAGTTGGATGCTGCAGCGGAAAAAATTACTTGAAGTCTCGGTGCTGATCGGTCTCTGGATCTTTTGTATGGCAACGTTTTCTGATAACTGGAGTTTTGACCCTTACCGACAAATCGAGCAAGAGAATCGGCGCCTTGTGCGTTCAGGCTTATTATGAGAAAGGGAGCGGCGGCCTATGTCCCAACCTCTGGCCCACTTCGCTGGCAGGCCCTTTGGATCGAGCAAAGCAGATGAACGTTTCCTTCTACCGCGAACTCAGTGCCAGAATCCAATCCGACAGACAGCAGTCAATCAATGCGGCGCAGGGTAGCATTCCATTCTATTCGGGAAGACTCGATCTGGTTAATTGCCGGAGGATTGCGGGGTGGGCTACCAGGACGCCTCGACCACCGACTTCACTGAACGTCGATATTTATGATGGCGGCCGAGTGATGGGGACGGTCACCGCCGACATTTTTCGTCCGGATGTGTACCAAGCCGGCGCCGGCCCTTTATTCTGTGGTTTCGATTTTCCAACACCGGCAAGTTTTCAGGACGGTCGCCCTCATTCGATCACTCTAAAGATCGCCGGCAGCTCTCAAGACTTGATCGGGAGTCCGTACGCACTCACCTGCAATCAAATCAGATAGAAGGATGAAGATCGCATATCGAAATTGCGGCACGCCGAGCGATGCAAGGCAATCATGTCGTAAGGCAGGTTGTGTCCCAATAGTGTATTGCTACGCCGGGGCTAATGCGCCGCCGACTGAAGTCGGTACTCGGAACACCTCAAATGAAAGTAGGACATTACTTTCAGCAACTGTGTAGCTGGCAAAATCGTATTCGTGGGGCTATCATCCGTCCGTTGCCTTGCTCGAACTGAAATCGACTCAGGGAAATTACGGAGCGCCGGTAACATGTGATTCGAAAGACCACTCAACCGTCTCAACTTAACATCTGGACAGCTAACGCAAAGCGCCGCTCTATACCTGGGCGCAACACAGTGATTGGCAGACACTGAACACACCGGAGACCGCGCCTGGCGAACTAAGGGTTGGCTGCGAAACGTGCCCTTACTTGTTTGCCTTGCTCTCTATTTTTTTAATGCTTATGCGATTTATAAGCACTCGGTCAACGTACCCTTCTGGGATGACTGGGCGATGTTTGGCGGCGGAGCCAATCATCCGGCTTCGCTTGATCTAAGCTGGCTTCACGCTCAACACAATGAACACAGAATCGCGACTTATAAATTCCTTGTCTGGCTCCAGTTTAAAATTAATGGCTGGAACTACACTGGAAGTCTGTTTCTCAGTTTAGCCATCTTCGGGCTCCTTCTCGGTTACCTGGTAAGACTCGTCCACAAAATTATTCCTGACCTTCCCCTCTGGGTCGTCTTCAGCTTTACCATCTTTTTGCTCTCGCCAATTAATTGGTTCAGTCATTTCACGGCGATGCAGTTGGCCTTTCACCTCTATCTATTATTTTTTTTCATCGCCTGCGATTGCTTGTTTGACGATCGCCAGCGCTACCGTGAACTGCTGATCGCCGGGGTGGCAATGGTCTTATGTATTTACTCTACCGCCGGAGGCGTGGTCACCAGTCTCGTTATGGTTGGCGCCTTCTCGATATTCAAAGGAGTTCGAATTCACCGCGCCGCCCGAGAAGATCGAACGCGGGAGTTCTTTCAATGGTTACTGATCCTTGGAATCGCGGGAGCTGCCTTTGCCTCATGGATTATTGGCTACGTTAAGCCGTGGCATCACCCGGCGCTGGTATATCCTTACACGCTTCAATTCTGGATCTACTTAGTAAACTTGATCTCCATCGGTTTCGGATTCATGAGCGTTTCGTTCGGCTTGGGTGTCCTTTGTTTCTTAATCGTGATCATTCCAATCTGCGCGGAAATCTGGAAGCAAAGACACAACCTGTCTCGCCTGTCCTGGAAAGCCAAGGTGTTGACGCTGGGGTTGCTGGCCAATGCCGCGTCGACCTCAATGGGACGCGCGGGTTTCGGTGTTGGACAGGCCAAATCCGATCGTTATGTCGAGCTGGTGTTGCCCCTGCTTCTAATTTCCGTTTGTAACTGGGCTCTGCTCCTGAGGCATCAACGAAGAGTTTGCGCCGCTGTGCTGTGGGTCTTATGGATTTGCTGCGCCGTCAGCTTTGCAAGAAAGTGGGATTTTGGAGTTTACAAAACTGTATCAGCGGGCAGACTCGAAGGCCGCCAATGTGTGAATGCTTATTATCGCGGAACTGGCGATGATCTCTGCCCCACCATTAGTCCCTTTCCACTGGCGGCGTACCTGGAACAAGCGAAAAGACTCAATGCGTCTGTTTATCGCGAGGCAAAAATTGCAGACTCTGATCAGAGCAAGTAAGAATATCCTCAAGCGTCGCCCCTGCTTGAGAAAGGATCTGGCCGCCATCGGTTTGTTAGTGCTGATGGTCGGCGCGGCCTTCGCGAATGTTGTCTTCGGAGGCAAGTCCCTCATCCCGTCCGACAATGCAAATCCGCTTGACTGGCGGTTGTCTGATCAAAATTACGGCCGCGGATTTGTTCCGCTCAAAGAGTGGACGGACCGCAACCTTGTGCTCGCTCCCAACTACCGCGACCCGGCTGCCTCAACCCTACAGATGGAGCCCTCAAGAGAGTTCTTGCGACGCAGTCTGGCGCGAGGCGAGTTCCCCTTCTGGGATCCTTATACCGGCGGCGGCACACCGTCGTTCTCGACACTTATTCCGGCGTATCTGTTTCCGCCATCGCTGGCGGTGGTGCTGCTGGGGAACGGCAGCCTGGCCAATAATGTCTACATCCTTTTGCTGATCACTTGTGCCGGTGCCCTAACTTATTTTCTTCTGCGACACCACGGTCTGAGTTGGCCGGCATCGATGGCGGGCGCATTGGCGTTTATGTTTTCCGGTGCGGTCATACAAACGGCGCCGTCCGGACTGGGGCAGCCGGTGGTTCTGTTCTCGCTGCCGCTGCTCGTTTCGGCGCGACTGTTCGATCGGCCTGGGGCCCGCCGCGCGGCCGAACTGGCGCTGGCGTTCGCCTTCGTTGCACTGGCATCGTTTCCTCCGATTTTGATGGAGGTATTCGGGACGTGCGTCGTGTACCTGATCGTGGGTCTGGTCCTTCGTCCCAACCGACGCGGCCAGGTCGCGGGTTGGTTCGCAGTGGGCATCCTGGCCAGTGTGGCCATAGCCGGAATCGCCTACATCCCGGCGTTGCCGGTGATTAGTGCTGCTCCCCACATCTCTGCCGCGTACTCAACCGCGGCAGTTGGCGCCATTGCCCCCAAAATGATTTTGCAATTGCTCTCGCCGACAATCCTGGGTGGGTCGGCAATCTACTTGAACCCCGGGTTGTACGGCGAGTGGGGAGGATATTTTTTCTACACTGGCGTCGTTGCGCTTTTTCTCTGCGGCATTGGCTTTGTTGTCCGCGCCGAAAAGGGAGCACGCGTTCTGAAGATCACCGCGATAGTGGTCGCTGGGTTGGCTACAGCCAAAATCATCGGCCTCCCGCCGGTCCAATGGGTCACGCACCTCCCCGTGCTGCGTAACATTCACTTCGCGGCCTATTTTGGAATCGCGGTCGCATACGCCATCGCCATACTCGCGGCCCTCGGCGTCGATGCTTTGGCAAAAACGCGCGCGCGCGTCTGGCAAGTAGCTGCCAGCGGGGCCGTCCTCGGCGTCACGCTCCTGGTGATAAGAATCCAGGCGGGGCGCGTCGCGGTGCAGCTAAATCCCGGCGGATGGCGGTGGATGCATGACTACTGGGTCTTGGTGCTGTTCGCCATTGCCGCAGTCACGTTCGCGTTCCTTACCATTCGTTCAACCCGGGCCGGCCGCACTGCGATCGCACTTATGGTTTTGGTCCTGGCGACGGAAGGTCTCACGAACAGCATCTATCCCCGGCAACAGCGTTCGAATATTTGGTCGCACCCGCCGCGGTACGTCGAGATTCTGACAGAGCGTAACAGTGGCGGCCGCGTGCTGCCGATGCCGAACTATCCGGCTAATACCGGACAACCTTTCGGCCATCCAACGCTTGATTCATTAACGCTCTTCACCTCACTGCGAATGTTCGAGTTCTATCAGCGCTACTTTTCTCCGAAGGTCACTTACTTCCTTCTGGGAACTCGTCAAATACCTCCGGAGCGGATCCTCGACGTCGCTAACATCGAGTATCTGGCCATCTACGGGTCAGACACCCTTAACCATCAGGAAGCTTCCGCGCGAGGTTATGAGACGCTGTATGCGGATGACTTTGTGCATCTGATCCGCCGGCCCACGACACCGCACTATTGGCTAACATCGGATTACCGCGTGGGTCCGACGAAGCAGGCTGTATTGGAAGCGCTGGAGACTTTACCGGCCGGCGCGGTACTGCTGGAAGAACAGCCCGGATTTACGTCACGCCCCCAGTCATCCGGGCAGGCGCGCGTTACGCATCTCGGGTTGAATGAGGTTGAGATCGCAGTTGATTCGCCGGGGCCCGCGCTGCTGGTCTGTTCGGACAGCAACATGAGTGGCTGGATCGCTACCGTCGATGAGCATCCCGCACCCATCCTCGCAGCTAACTATGCCTTCCGCGCCGTTGAAGTGCCGGCAGGCTCTCACACAGTTCGACTGCACTATCGTCCTCCCGGTCTCTACCTCGGGCTGTTAGCGTCGGGGATAGGACTGCTGGCGTGCCTTTGGACGATCTTCCGATACCGGGCGGTTACGAACGGTAGCACGCTACCAAACCGCGAGCGGGATTAGGAATCACCCTTGGCTATTCAATTAAATCGACTAGGCAGTAGATAAATCAGTACTTCTTGATCCCGCTCGCTACAGCTCGCGGTTCAGTACCCTGCACCGTCGCTGCGATTCTCTTACCAGCCGGTGTGGCCCTCTAACGGTCGGGCTTCTGACACACCCTTTGGCGCCGTGAGCATGACAACCTCTCAGGCGACGCTTCTTATGACGGTCGCTTACTTACAATGAAGAACTGCGCGCCGAAAACGCGCCAAAGGATTGGTAGACGAAGATACAAATTTACCAGCCAGGGCCAGCTCGGCAGACGGCCGTGAAAGGTGAACGGCAAGGTGCGCGGCTCGACCAGTTCTACGCTCAGTCCCACCAGTTGAAGTGCTTCCACGACTGCTTTTTCAGTTAAGGCAAGATGATGATCGAAGTAGTCAAAATACTCTCTATAGCAATAGCGAAAGTTCGGGCCGAGGATCAGCAAACGACCGCCGGGCTTTAGCACCACCGCAGCCGCGCGCATCACGTCGAGCATCACTTCGCGCGTTTGGCAGTGCTCTAAGAAGTTGCTCATGAAGACGGCGTGGAAATAGGCGCGCGGCACTACTTCGTCGAGCCGTTCGGCTGCTGTCTCGTGGACCGTAACGCCCGCGGCCGCATACTTCGGCGTCTCAGGATTGATGTCGACGGCGACCCGCTCTGAAGCTTCGATGTTATTGATGAACTCGCAATACCCGGCCCCGATCTCCAGCACTCTGTCTGAAGGCGAGATGTACCTGGCGAACCATTGGCGGCAGAGAATTTTCCAAACGGCACTGCGCCGGGCCAGCATATGCTCGGGAAAGCGATGCCGGTAAAGTCGCTCGACATTCAATCCGGGCTGATCGGAAGTTTCGGCTGCGGCCGTTTTCATAACTTGGTGCTTTCGAGATTTTCAGCGGTTGACGAAGCTGGTTCGTAAGAGATGGGGACATGATTGCGACGGTGATAGTCTCCTTTTGACAGCCACCGCTCAATGAAGCAATACAAAACAATAAATAGATATCTTGACCCCATCTCCTGCACTCTTAGTTTTGACACACCTGTCTTGCGGTTGATCCAATGGTTGGGAACTACGGCGTAACTGTATCCGCGCACAATCGCCTTCAACGGCAGCTCCACCGTGATATTGAAGTGCTGGCTGAGAAACGGTTTCAGACCGTCTATGACGTCCTTGCGATAGAGCTTGAAAGCGTTAGTGATGTCGTTATATTGAAGACCGAACAAAACCCGAATGAAAGTATTAGCCAGGCGATTCAGGACTAGTTTGAAGGCGGGATATTCAATGGTCTTGCCCCCGCGGATGAAGCGCGAGCCAAACACGCACTCGACATCTCTTTCCTGCATCACCCTGAAGAATCCGACCAAGTCCTCCGGTCGATCTGAGGCGTCCGCCATATAGATCGCCACGGCTTCGCCGGTGTAGTTTTCCAGACCCTTGCGGACGGCCGCGCCGAAGCCGTTGGGCGCCGGGTTATCAACCAAACCGAGCGTCGGAACTTTCTCCTGGAGCGCAAGCACAACGGCTTCGGTGCGGTCTGCGGAATTATCATTGATGACCAGAATTTCATGTTCGATCGACTCAGACGCCAGGGCCGCATAGAGATCCTGGACAGTCTTCGCAATGCAATCCTGCTCGTTATGGGCGGGGATGATAATGGAAAGCTTCATGCCGAGTCTTTAGCTCTCTCGCGTATTGCTTCGACGATCTCCTCGATAATTTTTCTTAGATCGTAGGTATAAGTCCAACCAGGATACTGGCTCTGAAACTTGCGCACGTCGCTGATCCACCAGACATGATCGCCAGAGCGGGCATCATCGGACAAGCGGTAACTCAATTCTCTGCCAGTCAACTGTTCGATATAGCTGATCGCTTCCAGGACCGAAACATTGCTATGCCGCGATCCACCCATATTGTAAACCTCGCCGGGCCGTGGATTTTGAAAGAAGTGCCAGAAGGCACTGACCAGGTCGTATGAATGGATGTTGTCCCTCACTTGTTTACCCTTATAACCGTAAACTGTGTAGGGCTTACCGGACACCGCGCACTTTGCGAGGTAGGCCAGGAACCCGTGCAGCTCGGTTCCGGAATGGGCCGGTCCCGTCAAACAACCACCTCTGAAAGTCCCGGTTTGCAAACCAAAGTACCGGCCATATTCCTGCACGGCCACGTCGGCCGCCAGTTTACTGACGCCGAACAGACTGTGCTTGGATTGATCGACGCTCATGCTTTCATCGATGCCGTGACGAAAGAAAGGATGTGCTGCCGCGATCTCCCAGCGTGTTTCCTGCTCAACCAGGGGAAGGTTATTGGGAGTATCGCCGTAAACCTTATTCGTCGAAGTAAAAATAAACGCAGCCTGCGGACAGAATCGGCGGGTCGCTTCGAGCATGACCAGAGTACCGTTGGCATTGATCGTAAAGTCGGTGAAGGGTTCTTTCGCGGCCCAGTCGTGACTGGGCTGGGCCGCCGCATGGACCACCAGCGAGATATCCGCGCCGAGTTCGGCAAAAATCTTTCTGACTTTTTCCTCGTCTCTGATGTCGATTGAGTGATGGACAAAGTTCTTCAAGTCAGCCTGAAGCTGCCGGGTATTCCAGGCGGTGGAAGCGTCTGCACCGAAAAAGTATCCACGCATGTCGTTGTCAATGCCGACGACGTGCATTCCTTTTTCATGAAGAAACCTTGCAGTCTCACTTCCGATGAGACCTGAAGATCCAGTTACGATCGCGACCGACATGTGAGCATCCTTGGGGCTTAAGTAAAAAGCGGTTTGAGCTCCGCTTCGTTCTGCTTTAACCAGTCGAAAATATCTTTCACTATATCCTTAACCGGCCGTTCGGGCCGCCACGAAAAACTTTGGTTGGCTTTCCGGCAATCTGAAATGTAGAGCGGAATATCTACGGACGAAGTTTCCGGGTCGGCTGCGATTGGCACTTCATTCCCTGAGACTTCGCGGCATAGGGCCGTTAACTCCAAAAGGGACGTCGAGCCAGCCCTCCCACCTCCGATATTGAAAATGGCGCCGGAGTGTTTCTCAATTCCTGCCAGTTGCTCCTTGAGTAAGGAGAACAGATCCGCCGGATGAAGCAGATCACGAACCTGCTTGCCTTCCCCTCCAAAGCCCGTGTATCTGAGCGGCCGCCGGTAAAAGTGTTTCGCGACCCAGAGGGTAAAGACGCCCTGATCTACTTTTCCAAATTGGCCGGGACCGGCAATAACTCCGCAGCGGTTAATCACCGCTCGCAGGCCGTAGGACTCGGCGTACTCCTGGACGATCAACTCGGAAGCAAGCTTGGTCGCGCCGTACATCGACCTCGGCAGATGGACCGGAAAATCCTCCGCGACGCCATTTTCGCTGACGCCTGGAAAGGTTTGATCTTTGCCGATTTCAAAACGCGAGTCCGTTTCGACCAGCTTGATTTCCCGCAGCGGCCGAATCGAATAAACCCTGGAGGTCGAGAGAAAAACAAAACTCGCTGCGCGCCGCCTGGCGAACTCCAGGCAATTCAATGTTCCCACGAGATTCGTCTGCAGCAGATATTGAGGTGAGCCGGCCACTCCGGCCAGCACGCTCGGTTCGGCAGACGCCTCGATGAAAACGTCGAAATTGCCGGCGAGGTCGTCGAGGTCGCTTTGATTGCGAATGTCGCCGTGCACGAATTGAACGCCGGCCTTGCGGAAACGGTCGAGGTTAAGCTCGGCGCCTCGCCGCTTCAAATTGTCCACGGCCACGACCTCGGCCGAGGAGTCTTCGTGCTTGAAGAAAAGAGCGAGACTTGATCCGATGAATCCCGCCCCGCCGGTGATTAGAATTCTCATCTTTCGTTTCCCGTATCGACGTGCCTCATTTTTTTAGGAAGCGGCGAACAAACTCAAACGGCGGCACCAGGAAACGGTTCTTGAAACGACCATAACGAGAGACCCAGCGCCAGGCTCGTGATTTGAGAATGGCGTCGAGGTGTGCCGCGGGTGTTAGCCGTACCATCGCATGAGCTGGAATTCTACGCTCTAGCTGTTTCAGGTCGAATGGATCCTCATACCCTCGGCGTTTCGCCGCGAACTCCCGGTAATACCATCTGAGGCCATTCGGAATAGGCTCGCCGGTCTTGAAATATCCAAAGGTGTAGGGCCACTGACTAGCCTGCTCATGTCCATTGCTGACAATCAAGTTCTTGTATTCGGCGAATAATGGTCGAACGTCCCGCCGGTTCGACAACCGGTATCGTGCCTGGCTGTGAGAAATGTGAGTTGAAATCAAAGCGCCTTCCGGAGCATAGCCGCTGAAGTGAAAAAAATATAAAGGCCCGCCGTTGCACCTCCACGAACCCTTCTCTCTGCTTATCCGGCGGCTGTGCAGGTTCCAGTAAGCAACGTTGTAACCCACATCCGTTTCAATAAAAATGTTCTTAAAGAAGATGGGCGCCAGATCGATAAACTTTTGATCGACGAAATAACCATTCAACAGGTCGATCACACAGTTCTTGTACAATTTGGGTTTCCACCAATTTAGAAAAGCCCTCGCGTTAGCGCTTGAGTTTACTCCTATGAACCCCAAATTATAGGTGCCCGCTCTGAGGATGTGCCCAACGTTCGGCAGTAAATCGTCGTCGGGATAATCCGTGTCCAGGTGAGGCGTAAGCACAACGTCATACTTACCCAGCTTTTCAAAAATGTCATCGAGCCGGCCGGTGACAAGGATGTCCGGATCCAGGTAGAGCAGGCGCTCAACTGATTTCTCCTCGATCAAGTACTCGAGCAGATCTGCCTTGGCTGCCGTGCACAATTCTTTGACGTCGTACTTGAAACGAAAACCGGTTAAGTCTGGAATTCCTATTTCAGTCAGACTAATTATTTCAAAGCATTCGGCAGCCGTGTCGACATACCCTTCAAAGTCATCGACTATCAGAACATAACACTTGTAATCCGGGTGGAGTGACAGGAAAGACTGCGCCAGCGTTCTCGCAAACGCCAGATAGTTCTTGGCGATGATGGTGCATATGGCCCGGGCCTGAGTCATCTTAGATCCAGCTTTTTCTTTCGGCTTGTAAAAAGAACGATCCACGAAATCACACCAACTCAGTTCAGCTTCGTGTGTTTCGTGGATCGTCTTATTCGATTGCCAGCTGCGCCCCCTGAAGTTCAGAAAAGTTCCACGAAATCGCACCAACACTAATCTCTTAAGACAAAACAGTACCGCCGTCGGGCGCTGCTTGCTTCCTCCGGCCAGCCGCCACGGCGTTCTGTAAGCATGTCTCCAACCGATCGATGCTGAGTCCGACATTCCACTTGCGCTGAACGTGAACGGCTGCGTTCTCGCCCATTTGTCGCGCCAGGCTTGAATCCTGCAGCAGCCTTGCGGCGGCACGAGCCAGGGCCGCAGGTTCAGGATCAACCAAAAACCCATTTATCCCATCCTCGACGGTCTCACGAATGCCGCCCTCCGCGACTCCGACTACCGGCAAACCGCACGCATTCGCTTCCAGGGCAGCAAAACCGAAAGGCTCGAGTCGTGACGTGTAAAGCAACACTGCGGCCCGGTTCAAAGTGTCGACCAACTCCTCATCGGAAATTCTCATCTTGACTTGCAGGTCTACGCCAAGTGAACGAGCCAGTTCCTGTACCTGGTTCCGGTAGGCGTCGTTGCCCGAGTTCGCGATCCAAACCAGAGGCGGACGAGGCTCCGGCAGCAGAGCCACTGCCTGGACAGCTAGATCGACTCTCTTGATGGAATCGAATGAACCGAGACCCACGATGAACCCTTCGCGTTCCAGATTGAGATTACGAAAGAGCGAGGTGTTAACTCCCAGATAGCAAACCTTGGCCTCAACGCCATAGGCCCGCAAAAGACTCTCGCGACTAAAATACGAGTTGACCAGAATGGTGTCGCACGCTTGAGCGTTAAGCCATTCCTGTTTGGCCTGGACGCGCAACGTCCGCAGATGTTGATAGTCCGCCAAACGCTGACGCAGCCGGAACGAGTCAGATTTGTCGAGGCCCTCAACCGCGGACACCCAGGGAAGAATTGGTGAAGCTTCATACAGATATCGGCAAGGCTCCTGCAGGTATAGCACCTTTGGTATCCGCGCGTGGCACATGATGTAAGGCATCTGATAGAGGACCGAGCTGTTTGCAAAAAGCAAATCAAAGCCTCCCGCTTCGATTTCGCGCGCGCAACGCTTGCACGCTTCGTCAAAAGCACGCATCTGTTCGATGGCTCTGCGGTAGCTTCCAAACCACCTGCCGGCAAAGCCGTTGCCGGTACTTCGTTTAATTTCATAAGGGAGGACGTGTTCGGTCGCGAACTCAGAGAGCGGCAAATAAGTCTGATCGCTGGTGTCTAAACTCCAGCAGGTCAGTTCATGTCCGCGTTCTACCAGGCCACGAACATGGTAGTAGAGAGCGCGCTTTCCGCCACCGCTGGGAAAGTTATGCCAGACTGCTATTTTCATTTTCCCGCTTTCGTTAGCCCGGACTGTCTCGAGCGCTTGCGCCACCAGGCTCGGCCTCTAACTCCCAAAGCATAAACGCTCGCGCGTGGTTTGTCTCTACCACAGTGTCTCGCACAGATATCCGTCGGCCTGAGGCCCGAAGGGCCGCGATGAATAGCCACGACCGTCAGGTCGTGGATCGAGGAACCAATTCCGATTATGAGCGGCGAAGGCGCGGCACCAACAGTCGACGCGCCTCTAAACAGATGTAGATAGACCGGTCTTGACGCACACTTTGCCAGGCCGATAGACTGACGCGCGAGTCTGAAACAGCCGAAAGTTTTTACTGGATCCCCACGCTCCGCGAACATGTCGACAGTCACCGTAATCATACCAACCCATTGCCGGCCTGAACTTCTGCCGGGCGCTGTCGAGAGTGCGCAGGCGGCGGGAGCGGATGTCGAGGTGATCGTAGTTGACGATGCTTCCAGCGATCGGACGGCTACTGTTTGTGGTCAGTTGAGCGGTATCAGGCACATTCGCCTGGAACGAAATCAGGGCGTGGCTGGCGCGCGCAATGTCGGCCTGCTTGAGAGTACGGGCAAGTATGTGACTTTTCTTGATGACGACGATCTGCGCTTGCCCGGATCCATTGACCTTCAGGTTAAAGCTCTGGAAGCAAATCCAGAGGCGGGATTTGTCTGTGGCGCGATGATCATGGCGGATCAGAATTATCAGCCCACCGGCGAAGTTTCCTTACCACGTCACCCTGGTGGCGATGTCTTTTGGGAACTGTTGGAACTGGATTTCCCGGTGATGCCGCTCTCAACCTTGATTCGCAAAGAGTGTTTCCTGCGCGTGGGTTTGCTCAATCAACACTTGCGGGGCATCGATGATTGGGACATTTTCGTGCGGATAGCCGAACACTATCCAGTCCTTGTGATGGATACTCCAGTCGGATTATATAGATGTCCGACACCGAGTTCGTCACAAGGGTCATCGGACCGGGCGGCGCAACTTCGCGGCGCTGCGCGTCAGTTGATCCAGCTTCTTAAACTCCCCCGTGCCCGAGCCGCTTCCCGCGGCAAGCGTCGCGCAATTCACCGGCGCGCGAACAATCGCCTGGCTGACACTTTGTTATGGAATGCGGCGCGGCAATTACCATGTGGCGAGTTCGGCGCGGCCTATGCGAATATTTTGGGTGCCCTTCGAATTAAGCCTTTGCGAGCAATCCGCCCAGGCGCGTATAAGAATCTGGCGGGACGACTGTTTCTAAAAAGATCCGTCTAGGTGAATCGTTTAGCCGGCGATAAGAGGCGGAAGGTGAACAGTGATAGCGGCGGAACGGTAGGCCGCCGCGTGAGTCTGTGTCAGAAGCCCGACCGTGAGGGAGGGCTACGCTCGCATGCTTTAAGAAAACCGGAGTGCGAAACTATTGTGTTGTTATCGATAGACGACTGTGGCGAGCGTTGCCCTCCCTCACGGTCGGGCTTCTGACACAAACCTCGTGGACCGTGGGGATCGAAACCTTAACCAAATTTTTCAGATACGTTGATTCGCCGATCACCTCATGTCCACCACTCGTTCCATGCCCAGGGCCAGTATTATTATCACCACGCATAATCGACCCGGGTTGTTGCCGCGGGCGGTGCGGAGTGCGCAAGCTTCGGGGAAGAATCTGGAGGTCGTCGTGGTGGACGATGCCTCCTCGGACGAGACTGCGGCGGTATGTAAAAAACTTTCGGGCATCAACTACGTTCGGGTAGACGCGAACCAGGGTGTCGCCGGCGCCCGCAACATTGGCCTGGTCGCCAGCCGGGGAGAATATCTAAGTTTTCTCGATGACGATGATACCCGCCTGCCTGATTCAATCGACGCCGAGATCGAGGCCCTCCGGCGCGAACCTCAAGCGGGATTGATTTATGGCCGTGCGATCTACGGCACTAAGGAGGGCTTGCCCAGCGAACGGTCGTATCCGGCAGAGTGCCCGGCCGGGGACGTTTTTTGGAAACTCCTGAGTCGCAATTTCATTCCCTGCGGTAGTGTCGTTTTTCGCCGCTCATGTTTGACTCGGGTCGGCTTACTTGATCCGGCCAGTTCGGGACTCGATGATTGGGACTTGTGGGTCCGCATCTCCGAGATCTATCCCGTCCTGAGTACCGAGGCGCCGGTCATCGTGTGGCGACAATCGACCCCGAACTCCGGACAAGGGACCTCACAGGCCGCTGAACTGGTTTCGAAGTGCATCAGGAAGTTCCGCCATGACTGGATGACACTACCGCGCGCGAAGAGCGTAGCCGGAAAGAAGCGCCGGTCTGTTTGGCGAGAGTTTTCAGAGAACATGACTGAACATCTGATTTGGGAATCAGGTCGCGCGCTACGATGCGGTGAATGGCGGCAGGCAATGCGGAATCTCATGCTCCTGCCGCGCTTTCACCCTTTGACCCTGATGAGCATCGCTCGGCATCGTGTCTTGCGCATTCCCCCAGGCGGATCATCGGCCGCGCTGAGCACTTTCAGTAATTAGGTTTGAGAATCCATCTCAGGTTCTCTCTGCGGGATCTCGTCGACCTCCGGGTCTCTGCGGTGAAGGTTAGATTCATAGTCACTTAGCGCAGAGCCACAGCCAGCACTGCCTCAAGTTTGCGTCGTGTCTTATTTTTGAGAGATTGTGACATCGGAGTAGAACGGATCCACGAAACACACGAAGCGAAATGGATTATTCGTTCAGTTTCGTGTGATTTCGTGGATCGTTCTAGTCGGAGCGGGAAAAACCACTAAGCCAATCCAGGGCACTACCGCAGGTTTGAGTAAGTTCGGACAGTTGTAACTATGATGTTAAGATAAGCGCCCATGCGGATTCTCCTCTGCAAAGGCCAGATATATGGCCCCATCAGCGGCTCAGACGAGACGTTGGTGACGTATGCCTCGCAACTACAAAAAGCCGGACATGACGTCTCGGTCTTGTTGATGTACCTCCACGCCGAGGAAGATCAATACTACCAGCGCCTGCTCGAAGCCGGGGTCCCGGTTTCCTGGATCGCTTCGAACCTGGCCCATACTTCGATGGGCGCCGGACGCAAGCTGGCCTACAAGATGTTCAGAACCTTTCCCGGCTCGAAGCAGTTTATTCGGAGAAGGACGCTGCGCCTGGTTACGGGACTGGCTACCCGTCATTACAGCCAGTGCCTCGAGTTCATGGAAAAGCAAAAGGCCGACCTGATTCATGTGATGACGCCGGACCCGAGCGCCATGGTCATGATCCAGGCAGCTCACGACGCCGGCATTCCCGTGATTTATCAGGAGCTCGGTATTCCATATCATCCGCCTGACTTTGAGTCCTATTACGAACAATTCACTTCGGTGCTCCCCCTCTGTTCAGAGATCGCGGCGCTTTCGCCAAAACTCATTGAGCACTGTCGCGAAAAATTGCCGGCCTCCAGGGGTCTATCAATCCTCCCCATTATGTCGGATGAATTCCTCAACGGACGCAAACCGCATCAACCTGCTCCGGACCGAATCACTTTCGGCTTTGCTGCGCGCATGGAAGAATTAAAAGGCCCGATGGTTTTGATGGAGGCCTTCGCCCTGGCTCATCGGCAATGCGAAGACATCTGTCTGAACATCGCCGGCGATGGCTCGCAGCGTCAGAAAATTGCCGCGCGCGCCAAGGCCCTCGACGTCGCCAGTCGTTACCGCTATCACGGCGTCTACACTCACCCCGAAGAGTGCCGCGCGTTCATGGAAAGCCTGGACGTGTTTGTGATGCCTTCCTTTACCGAAGGAACGCCGAACAGCGTGGTGGAAGCCATGGCCTGCGGCAAACCGATCATTGCCTCAGACGTAGGCGGCATTCCGGATATGATCGGCGACGACTCAGGCATCCTGGTGCCCGCCGGCGACATGCGCGCGCTCGCGGAAGCAATCCTGCGCCTGGCCCAGGACCCGGAACTGCGACGAACGATGGGCGCAGCAGCAAAAGAGAGATACCAGGAACTCTTCTCGCCGAAGGTCGTGGTTCCGTTGATGGTTGCTACCTATCAGCGGGTCATGCGGAACGGACATGCGGTCCCGGAAACTGTCGCCGCGAATGGACACCTGCACCCCTGGGCCGGGGTTGAGCGGCCGTCAGATACCACCCTGCCCTGAAGTGGGTGTCAGAAGCCCGACCGTGAGGGAAGGCCCCCGCTCACGTTTACGTTGATTCAAGAAAACTCAGTTGTGTGCTGCCAATAGTCGAGCCGGCAAACGGAGCGCGGACATCCCGTCCGCCAGCGCCGCAGGCGCTCAGTCCCTTGACACGGAATAACGATCATTTTCGCGCTTCGCGCTCAGGCGGACAGGATGTCCGCGCTCCGTTTGTGGCTCGCGCTTGGAACTTGGGCGCGGCTCTTTTTCTTTTCTCAGTCACGGCCGCAGTCGTGGTATGGCAGAACTCGCGACTCGCCGTCCTTTGGGATCTCAGCTACGTCCTTGAAAACTCCTACCGAATTTCGCTGGGCGACGTTCCCTATCGGGACTTTCCTTTTGTCCATGCTCCGCTGACCTTTCTTATTCAGGCCGCGATTATTAAGCTCACCGGCCGAGTCTTCTGGCACCACGTAGCCTACTGCTCAGTCATCGGCGGCCTTTCAACCGTAATCACCTGGCGCATTCTGCTGAATGTTCTCCGCGTCAAAGTTCATCAACATCGGTTGGTTGCGTTTCTGCTGAGCCTGCCGCTGATTCCGTTGGGCGTCTACGCTGTTTTTCCGCATCCGTTTTATGATCCCGATTGCACGTTCTTTATCCTGATCGCTGTCCTCTTGCTGCAACAACTCGAGCGCAGGCACTCTTCCTTTGCGCTTCCTCTGCTCGCCGGGATGGCCATGGTTGTTCCGCTGTTCACTAAGCAGAACACCGGCCTGGCCTTTCTCGTTTCCGCCGGCTTCTTTCTCACCGTCACGGTGATAATCGAATATGTTCGGCGCCGTCCGGTGCGCGTTCACCTGCTGACGCTGGCGGGAGCAGCCCTCGGTCTTGCAGTCGCAGTCTTGTTAATTCAATACCGCGCGGGCCTGAGAAACTACTGGCGTTGGACCATACAGTTTGCCGCGGAGCGTCGCACGCCCGCGCGGTCTGACATGCTCGGGGTCTATGGTGAAAAGACAATTCTGCTGTGGCTCGCGTTGATTTGTCTGGGCCTCGCTTTCCTCTGGCTCAACCGTCGTGGCAGACATGTTTGGACAATTCTTTCCGCTCTACTGATCGCTGCACCGTTCATCTGGTCCGCCGTTTATCTCCTGCGCGAACACGACCCGTCGGAGCGCGCCGATCGTTTACTGGCTGTATGGCCGGTGTGGCTCGTCTTCTCGTTCATTCTGGCCGCGCTGACGATCAAGCGACGGCGTGGAATTTCGCTGGTGCTGCCTTTCATCATTATCGGCGCCATTCACGGATCGTTCCTGTCACAGCAACTCTGGGGATCGACCTATGCCATCTGGCCTCTGTTGATGATCCTGGTGGCGACGACACTTTCCGATCTCAATTCTCTCCGTCTTTCCGATCCCAACCATCTCCGTTTAGACGCGGGACTTGTCTCGCCTCCGATCGGGCGGACAAGTCCGCCCTCTAAACGGGCTCATGATCACCGTTCATGGTTTACGATCTCTTTGACTGCCAGTGTCGTGCTGTCGCTGCTAGTCTCAGGCGCCTGCTACGTCCGTTCAAATGAACGTTTGAGCTATGCCAATCTCGATGAAGGCGAGCTCAAGCAATCAACGCTGCCGCCTTTAAGGGGGCTCGCCACGCGCGGCGACTGGCTAACCAATTTTGCGGAGTTGGTTGGTTATGCTGACCGCGCGATTCCGCGCGACGAAGGCATACTGCTCCTGCCAGGCGAAGATCCTTTCTATTACACAACCTGGCGGCGCCCACAGTTTCCGGTGCTGCTCTTCGATCACACGGTCAATCCTTATTCCCCGGAACAGATCCTGAAGATTTGCCGTGAACGTAACATTCGTTGGGTAATCATCAAACAGGATTTGCAGAATGAGGACGAGCAGGTTGAGCAGGAAAGGGACCGTTTGACGGCGGCCGTGGAACAGGAGTTCGAGCAAGTCGAGAGTCTGACAAACTACGAAATCTACCGCCGCAAGGATCCTAATCAGAAGGACGATACGGACGGGAACGATGACGATCCAAACTAATCGGCCTTGCCGGTACGGAACCAGTCGCGATAGCACTGGGGTGCCTTCAACGAGATTACCCGCTTGCTATCCCGACTCGTCGAGGTTCGGCGCCAGATCGCTTGTCCAACGAACGGGCAAAACCAAACTAATCAGTCATCATGGATCGCACGTCGCAAGGCGGCGTTCGAGTCGCGCCGAAACCGCTCTTGAAAGTATCGCGTAATCGGATAACCCAGGCGCGCCAACGGCGCTCGCGCCCTCGAGACGGCCCGAATTCGGTAAGCGACATTTGCTGACTCGGGATCAAACAAGACCTCAAAGATCTCTTCGCCCATCTCCGCGTGATTGGTCAGCGTGCCGTAAGCAAAACCGAAATTGGTTTCGCTCTGCCTCTCGCCTATGCCATAGACGACCCGGCAACCGTTCAGCGACCAGAATCCCAAGTGATGGACCAACACCGCGACATCCGTTCCCGGTTCGATCGAAGCACCTGCGGGGAATAGCTCGACCCAACCCATCTCGTAATGTCGCCACCGGGCCAGAGCAAGCTTCGCGCGCTCGAATGTTTGCAGGCCATGCCCAATTACTGTGTTCGCCAAGTCCGAGTTAAAGCCTGGCGGCGGTTCTTTCGCGATGCCGATCGGATCGTAAGAGAGCGGAAGTCGGCGTGATTGACCCAGGAAGTCCGCGATCTCGCGCGGAGACGGGCGACGAATTAGGAACATTTACTTTAGTGGTAACTAAGTCAGAGATTAAACGCCAAGCCCGCAAAGTTCTTCGCAAAGGTCGCCGGCTTCTTTGCGTCCCTTTGCGAAAACCTCTGCGTCCTTTGCGTTGAAATTCTTTCTAATCAATTAGGGGGTTGCGACGCTCAATCCAGCAGAAACTTCAACAACCCGCCGGCCGCCGAAAGACCGCCGATGCGTTCGTCGTCTGATGAATAAGCCGCGAAGGAGGCGCCTCGCGTTGCCGCCGCCAGTTGTTCCGCCCGGAGTTGCTGTCTTTCAAACTCAAGTTCCGTCTTTTCCTTCTGCCGTGAAACTTCCAGGCCGCCGCCGCGAATGAACTGCACGATGCCGCTGAGCTCGTCACGATCGAACCAGGTGCCGTGACCTTTGCAAACGTCGACGATCACTCCGGAGCAACGCGCAAAATTGATCCGGTTCATCAACTGACCGCACTGCGGACAAGGCACGTAGCGAATGCTCTTCAGCTCTTCGGATGACGTTTGGCGCGCCGCTAATGGCAGGGCCGCGCCGAGCACCGCGGATTGCTGTTCACGATCGCCGCAAATCTTTTCGAACGCCGCTACTTGGACCCATAGCCCCAAACACTTTTCGCACTCACGCATCGCAACCGTGCCCAGGGTGATCGGCGACATATCGATCCGGCACCGCGGGCACTTCAACACCGACAAGTCAGCGGCGGTCGCTAGCGCTGCCGCTGCGCCACAATGCTGACAGTGCTTGCTGCCGATGAACATCATGGCAAAGCACGACGGGCAGGCAATCGTCGCCAGCTTTGATTCACAGTATTGACACCTGGGCGAGTCAGAAGAGATCGCCGCGCCGCAGTTTGGACAGTTGAGAGTCTCGGTCTGCATTAAGCGAATTGTAGCAGCATTGGCCGATGCGGTCTTAGCGATTTGCGAAGCGGGGTCGTCCAATTTAAAAATCGGGCTGTCGGTTAGCTTAGAGTTCAAGCTTTAGCTTGCTCGTACACATGCGGTCAGTACCACCTGCGTGAGCGGGTGGGCCAAACCTTGCCCGTCAGCTCGCGTCCTTGATCCACCTGCTCACGCAGGTGGCACCGACTTCCTGCCTCTCAGGTTGAACTCAAACTCATCACGATCCAGGTGGATGAATCTGGACTATTTGATGACCTTTATGCAATGCTGACGCTTTCAAATCCCACGTGTAATCAGCAATTCGCTGGTCCAAACATTAACGACAAACTGAAGATTGTCGTACAACTAATCTGATGAGTACTGTGCTCGACGAAGCAGTTCTTGAGGACCGGCCGGAGATCGATCTTTCGGTGCTCGCCGCGTCTCTGCGGACAGAGCCGGAAGGAACCGTCGTCCTCGCGATTGATATCGGCACCTCAGGAGTTCGCTCCAGCCTCTTCGATCACTGCGGTCATGAAATCCCAGGGTCGCAGGTTTCGCTTTCCCATGAATCTCCTGATTTGACTCGCGGCGTGGATCTCGATGCGAACGCTCTGATCGAGTTTGTTAAGGTCGCCCTGGATATAGCCCAGGCCCGCGCCGAAACGCTGGTCTCGCGAATCGACTACGTCGCGGTCTCGTGTTTCTGGCACAGCCTGCTGGGTATTGATAACGAGGGACGCGCCACCACACCGCTTTTCGGTTGGGCTGACACGCGGGCGACGGAGGCCGTTACAGAACTTCGATCGAAATATGACGAGCGGCAAGTTCATCCACGCACAGGCGCACGCTTTCATCCCAGTTATTGGCCGGCAAAACTTTTGTGGCTCAAGCATGAACGCCGCGCCCAGTTCGACCAGACCACCCAATGGTTGTCGCTCTCTGATTATCTCTTCCTGCAACTGTTCGGATATGAAACCACCAGCGTCTCGATGGCTTCGGCGACAGGGCTGTTCAATCAGCACACGTGCGATTGGGACCTGGACCTTCTGGCAGGACTCGGTATTTCGCTCAAGCAACTTCCCGCCATCGCCGAGCCCGGAGATACACTTCAGGGGCTTTTCCTCGACTACGCGGTTCGTTGGCCGTTGCTTAACGGCGCCGCCTGGTTTCCCGCGATCGGCGACGGCGCCGCGAATAACATCGGAGCGGGGTGCGTCGATCCCGGCCGCGCAGCGCTGATGATTGGGACGTCGGGAGCGTTGCGCGTGCTGTATGACGGAAACGCGCCGGCGACTTTGCCGCCGGAGTTGTTCTGCTATCGAGCCGACCGCAGTCGCGTCGTAATCGGCGGCGCGTTGTCTGACGGCGGCGGGCTTTATCGTTGGATGAAAGAAAGCCTCGCGCTGAATTATGACGAGGCGGAGTTAGAAGCAGAGTTCCGATCGATGCAGCCC
Source organism: Blastocatellia bacterium (assembly GCA_033857635.1). Lineage (GTDB taxonomy): Bacteria > Acidobacteriota > Blastocatellia > Pyrinomonadales > Pyrinomonadaceae > UBA11740. The sequence goes on along the minus strand of JAWVDF010000049.1, from coordinate 131,189 downwards.
GATGAGCACGGCCTGACGATCTTGCCTTTCTGGTCGGGCGAACGCGCCACTGGTTGGTCAGGCGCGGCCCAGGGTTCCATCACCGGACTTACGACGCGCACCAGGCCCGTCGATATTTTGTGCGCCGCCATGGAAGCAGTCTGCTATCGGTTCGCTCTGCTGGCTCAAGCGCTAAATAGAGTCGCACCAGAAACAAAGATCGTGGCCGCCGGTAATGCGCTTCGTTCCTCACCGGTCTGGGCCCAAATGCTGTCGGACGTGCTGGGAAGACCGATTGAACTTTCGCCACTCAATGAAGCGTCAAGTCGCGGCGCCGCCTTGCTCGCGCTCGAAGCTGCGGGCAAGATAGACAGTATCGAGACAGTTGATTTTGAGATCTCAGTTGCCCCCGTAATTTATGAACCGGATTTGAATCGCCATGCCCGGTATACCGAGGCGATCGCCAGGCAAGAGAAGCTTTACCAGAAACTGATAGGTCCCGACATTCTTTTGTAATTTAATTCGCCGATCGTTTAGAGGGCGGACTTGTCCGCTCGCGAAGCAACAGACACTCGACGGACAAGTCCGTCGTCTAAACAGGGAATTGTTTTCAAATGAGCGCCAGAATGCAGCACGACACAGACGCCACGCCCGAACTCGATCAACTTTGCATCAACACGATTCGCACGCTGACTATCGACGCGGTACAGAAAGCGAAGTCGGGGCATCCCGGCTTGCCTCTGGGCGCGGCGCCGATGGCTTACGCGGTGTGGACAAAGTTCATGCGCTACAACCCGCGAAATCCAAAGTGGGAAAACCGCGATCGCTTTTTGCTTTCCGCGGGCCACGGCAGCATGTTGCTTTACTCTCTGCTCCACCTGACCGGATACGATCTGCCGCTCGATGAGCTGAAAAACTTTCGCCAATGGGGATCGAAGACGCCGGGGCACCCCGAATATGGATTGACGCCCGGCGTCGAGATCACTACCGGACCGCTGGGCCAGGGATTTGCGAATGGGGTCGGCATGGCAATGGGCGCGGCGCACCTCGCTGCAAAATTTAATCAGAAAGATTTTCCGCTGATCGACCATCACGTCTATGCGATTGTTTCCGACGGCGATTTGATGGAAGGCGTGGCGGCGGAAGCAGCGTCGCTTGCCGGTCACCTGAAACTGGGCAAGCTGATCTATCTCTATGACGACAATCACGTGACTATCGAAGGCTTCACCGATCTCGCTTTCAGTGAAGATGTGCCGAAGCGATTTGAAGCTTATGGCTGGCATACTTCGACAGTTGCAGATGGCAACGATCTCGGTGCGATCGAAGCCGCCATACTCGAGGCGCAGTCGGTGGCCGATCGTCCTTCACTGATTTCTGTCAAGACGATCATTGGTTTCGGCATGCCCACAGAGGGGACCCGTAAAGCGCACAGCGATCCGCCCGGCGAAGAAGCCGTGCGCGAAACCAAACGCCATCTGGGATGGCCGGAAGACAAACAGTTCTATATTCCCGAAGAGGCGCTGGCGCATTTTCGTAAAGCGATCGGTCGCGGCGCGGAACAGGAGAGCCAGTGGAAGGAACTGGTCGCGAGCTACGCGGAAAAGAATGCGGAGCTCGGCACGCTTTGGCAGGAAACGGTCAGCGGCGATCTGCCGGTGGATTGGGAAAAACATCTGCCGAGTTTTGCTGATGCCGAGGCTGTGGCCACGCGCGTCGCCAGCGGCCAGGTGATCAATGCTCTGGCGCCGCACATGCCGATGCTGATTGGCGGCTCAGCCGACCTGGGTGTTTCGAATAACACGGACATCAAAGACGGCGGTGACTTTGAAGCGGCCAGTTACGACGGTCGCATCCTTCACTTTGGAGTGCGCGAACACGCGATGGGCGCGACCCTGACCGGCATGTCTCTGAACGGCGGGTTGATTCCTTATGGCGGCACGTTCATGTGCTTCTCAGATTACATGCGCCCATCGATTCGGCTCGCTTGCCTGTCGGAAGTGCAGGTCATCTATGTTTTCACGCACGACTCTATCGGACTCGGCGAAGACGGGCCCACGCATCAACCCGTCGAGCATCTCGCGGCACTGCGCGCAATTCCACACTTGTTTGTAATTCGGCCGGCGGACTCGCATGAAGTGCGCGAGGCCTGGCGCTTGGCAATCCTGCGCCGCCATGCGCCGACCGCTTTGGCTTTAACGCGTCAGAAGGTTCCGCTGATCGATCGTAAGGCCTTCGCTTCAGCAGAAGGTTTGCGACGCGGTGGTTACATCCTGGCCGAAGCCGAGTCCGCGGGCGAGCGGGGAACTAGCCCGACCGTCAGGGAGGGCTCCGCGACTCAAGCGTCACCAAAATTGATCTTGATCGCCACCGGCTCTGAGATATCCCTCGCGCTCGAAGCCCGCGAGCAATTGCAGCATGACGGCGTGCCCACCCGCGTAGTCTCGATGCCCTGCACTGAATTATTCGAAGAGCAAACTCAGGACTATCGCGACGAAGTTCTCCTCCCTTCCATCACAGCTCGGTTGGCGATTGAGGCCGGGGTCCGTCAAGGCTGGGACCGTTACGTTGGACCAAACGGAGACGTGATATGTCTCGATCGTTTTGGGGCTTCGGCGCCCGGCGATGTGGCTTTGAAGAATCTAGGGTTCAATGTTGAGAATGTAGTGACTCGTGCAAGGGAGCTGTTATAGACTCGGAGCTAATATGGCTACAGAATTTGAAAAGTTGAAAGACGATCTACTTACCCTGCCACTCGAATCCCGAGCATCGCTGGCTCACGCTCTCATAGAAAGTCTTGACGACACTGCTGGCGATGGTGCCGAGTCATTGTGGATGGAGGAGATCCATAGGCGAGATGCCGAGATCCGGGCGGGTAAAGCTAAGCTCAAACCCCTTGACCAGGTTCTTCGCGAAGCACGCGAGTTGTTGCGATGCCTGAAATAGCTCTTCACGAAAGTGCGGACGAAGAATTCAAGCAGCGATAACATTCTATGAATCGCGACAACCAGGCCTTGGTGATGCGTTTCTCAAGCGCATTTTCGAAAGCTTCGAGCTGATTATCGATCAACCACTCGCCGGTGAGGTCCTGTCTGACACCTTCCGACGCCGCCTTGTTCGACAATTTCCCTATTCAATCGTTTATAGGGTCGAGAGCGATAAGATTTTCGTTCTAGCCGTCGCTCATTGGAGTCGCCGACCGGATTATTGGAAGGCGAGGAGCTAATTACCTTGAGAGCTATCACAATCGTTTCATTTGGCGGCGTCGAAGGCCTCGAGGTTCGCGACGTGCCCGATGCGCCGCTCGCAACTCTGGATCGCGTGCGGGTGCGCGTACATGCAGCCGGCTTGAATCGCGCGGACATCCTGCAACGACTCGGTCGCTATCCCGCGCCGCCAGGTTACCCCCAGGACATTCCCGGAATCGAGTTCGCCGGTGAAGTTTCAGAAGTCGGTGATGACGTGCGCATGTGGAGGGTCGGCGATCGTGTCTTTGGCATCATCGGCGGCGGCGGCCAGGCGCAGTACGTGACGGTTCCGGAAAATCATCTGTCGCCGGTCCCAGCGAATCTTGAGTGGGCCGAAGCCGCCGCCGTGCCGGAAGTTTTCATGACGGCGCACGACGCGTTGTTTACCCAGTGTGGCCTGACAATTGGCGAGACAGTCCTGATTCATGCGGCCGGATCGGGCGTAGGGACCGCGGCAATTCAGCTCGTTCGGGCCGCCGGCGCTTTCGCCTACGGCACGTCGCGCACCGCAGACAAACTTGAAAAGGCAAAAGAGTTTGGTCTGACGGAGTCATTCGTTGCTGGCGGGGATCCGATGGAAATCGCGGCGGCAGTGAAGAGTTGGACGAACGACGCAGGCGTGGAGGTTCTGCTCGATCTGGTGGGCGCCGCTTACTTGCAGGCGAACCTGGCGGCGTTGGCAACAAAGGGGCGGCTAATTTTTGTCGGCACGACCAGTGGATCAAAAGCTGAGATTGATTTCTCGATCGTGATGCACAAGCGTCTCCGGCTTTTCGGCACTGCATTGCGCGCTCGTTCGCTGCAAGAAAAAGCTACCGCTACCAGCTTGTTCACTGAACAAGTTGTGCCCTTGCTTGCCGGCGGAGTAGTGCGGCCCGTAATCGACAGAGTTTTCGGGATGGAAGAAGTACGCGCGGCTCACCAGCGGATCGAGTCGAACGAAAGTTTTGGGAAAGTTGTCGTGATGATTGATTGAGGCCTTTGCGCCTGTGCGAGAACGAATCTCACGCAGAGTCGCCAAGACGCAAAGAAAATCCGCTAGTTTTTGTTTGGGGAACTAGAGGCGCTCGCTGGAACTCGCGGCGGGCTCATCCTGCTGGCCGCTTCGTCAGAGATAATACACAGCCCGTGCCGGCCTTCGCCCGTCAGCCGGTGCACCAGCCGCCGGGCGTCTTCATGAGTGAGACCCGTCGCTTCGCAGCCGCGGTCGCTGATCACTGCCCATATCTCTTTTCCAAGTTCGCTCATGGTCGGGTTAAGAAATGCGGGCAGGGATGCCCGCGCTCCCTTCACTTGCCTTTGAAGTCGGCTTTTCGTTTTTCTAAAAATGCTTTCACGCCTTCGTCCTTGTCCTCGCTCGAGAAGCAGAGCGCGAACAGATCGACTTCCCGGCGCAGTCCTTCATCCAGATTTGAGCGCGAGGCAAGCCTGACGGCTTCCTTAGCCAGCCGCAAAGCTATCGGACTTTTGTCAGCAATACGATTGGCGATCTCCATCGTCCTTGCTTCCAGCTGATCAGCGGGCACGACGTGGTTCACCAGACCGATGGCCAGGGCGTTCTGCGCATCAATAATTTCGCCGGTCAAGATCAATTCCATCGATTTGCCTTCGCCAACCAGACGAGTCAGGCGCTGCGTGCCGCCGCCGCCCGGTATGATGCCGAGATTGATTTCCGGTTGGCCGAACGACGCTTTCTCGCTGGCGATACGAATGTCGCAAGCCAGAGCGACTTCACATCCACCACCGAGGCAATAGCCGTTGACCATCGCGATGATTGGCTTTGGGAAAGTATCGATGGCATTGAACAGCGAGCGCTCCAGCATTACTTCGCGTTGAGCGATGGCGGTGCGTTCGGCAAACTCGGCAATGTCTGCTCCCGCGATGAATGCTTTATCGCCTGCGCCGGTCAGCACGACCACGCGAACCGAATCATCGGCGCGCAGCTCATCCAGCACCGCGGCGCCTTCGGCGCGCGTCTGAATGTTCAGCGCGTTTCGTTTCTCGGGCCGGTTGATGGTGACAATGGCGACGCGCTCGCGGCGTTCAAGCAGAATCGTTTCGTAACTTTGACTCAATCTAGTGCCTCCAATTCGTTGGTTGGAAAAGTTAACCACAAAGACCCTAAGGACACAAAGGAGCCCATGAGATTCAGCTAATCTCATTTCATGTCCTAGTGCCTTGGTGACTTTGTGGTTAAACCTCAGGTTGAGGACTGGGAGTCGCCTGGCGCTGCGGCTTGTTCATCGGCGACCCAGGAAACAAATAAGCGGGTCCAGTTTTCGGCTGGCTCGGCGATTTGCACGCCGACGCGGGCGGTGCCGTAGATGGCCGGTGAGAGCCGCACCACCGTGGCGGTAGCCTCGGTCGCGGAACCGTCCGGCCGGTGAGCGCGCAGGTAAAGGTTATCGCCGATGCTTACTTTCTGATTGAGATGGAACAGCGCGCCCGACGTTGAAATATCATCCGTTTCAGTGGGCTCGCTCCAGGCCGCGCCGTCCTCTGAGCGTCCCGACACGACAATAGGAAGCCGCAGCGCCATGCGCAGGGCAAAGCGTCTTTCTTCGTTTTGATACGGCGTGCTCATCACAGTTGCCACAGTCAGAATTCCATTTTATCAGAGCCGGTTGGTTTAGAGTTCAAGCTTTAGCCTAATGGAAATCACAGCCTAAAGGTTGAACTCTGAACACTTGCTGAACTGCTAGGTAGTATATGCTCTTTGACCCGTTTCGTGCTCACTCCATTTGTAAAAACCTTCGCCGCTCTTCTTTCCCAACTTTCCTTCGCTGACCATTCGCCGCAGGATTTCAGGCGGCCGGAATGTTTCCGAACCCAGTTTTCCGTGCAAGTATTCAGCGATATGCAAACGCACATCCAGCCCCACCAGGTCAGTCAGCCGCAAAGGCCCCATCGGGTGGTTATAGCCGAGTTCCATGGCCGTGTCGATGTCACGTGCGCTGGCCACACCCTGCTCAACCATGCGCATAGCCTCGAGCCCCAAAGTAACGCCCAATCGGCTGGATGCGAATCCCGGAACATCGCGCACGATAATTGGTTCTTTCTTCATCCGGGCGGCGACCTCACGCAGGGTTGCCGTAGTCTCGTCGCTGGTTTGTTGGCCGACGACGATCTCAACCAAACGCATGATGTGCACGGGATTGAAGAAGTGCATGCCCGCAACCTTGTCAGGCCGGGACGAGGCCGCTGCAATTTCGCCGATCGAGAGAGATGAAGTGTTCGACGCGAAGATGCAGTCATGGCCGATGAGTGCTTCCGTTTCGCGCACCAGAGTCTGCTTCAACTCGAGATTCTCTGGCGCAGCTTCGATCACCAGATCGACGCGGCTGATCTCGTCAAGACTTGCGGCGCAGGTAATCCTCTGTAAAACCTGGTCCTGATCCTCCGCGGAAATCTTTTTTAGTTGAATCGCTTTGGCGAGATTGCTTTTGATGGCTTGTAGGCCGCGAGCCAGCGCATCGGGGCTGGGGTCCCGCATGATCACGACATAGCCCGCCGCCGCTGCGACCTGGGCGATACCATGACCCATTGTGCCCGCGCCGAGCACAGCTATGGCATGAATTGGGCGAGCCACCGTCATGTTATTGCTTCGTCCGAGCTTGGGCTCCTCTCGACAAACCTGGCGAATCTACGAAATGTGGATCCTGATTCAGCAAGGGGTCTGGGTTGGGGCCTGCCTGGTTCGACTAACTCGTACAGTCCTAGTTATACTATACGCGCAACCGAAAACGCCAATACATTTTCATTCATTAGACAGCCCTGGAAACTCTCGGAAGGAGACCAACCCCGCTTGGCTAAAGAAGAACTTCGTCGTCAAGTCGTCATCATCGGCTCGGGACCAGCCGGACTAACTGCTGGAATTTACACTGGCAGAGCGAATCTCGCTCCGTTGCTGGTGGACGCGCCGGCTGACACCGAAAAGCAAACCACTCCCGGTGGTCAGTTAATGATCACGACTGACGTGGAAAACTATCCCGGATTCTCTGAAGGCATTCAGGGTCCGGATTTGATGGTTGAGTTTCGCAAGCAAGCCGAGCGATTTGGTACTGAATTTCTTGAGGAATGGATTACCCACGTCGAGCTCCAGGAGCGGCCGTTCACGCTGCACACCGACTCGAAAGTGATTAAGACCGATACCTTGATCATCGCGTCGGGAGCTTCGGCAAAATGGCTTGGCATTCCCGGCGAAGCCAAAACTCCGCACGGCTTTGGTGGGAACGGTGTGTCTGCCTGCGCGACCTGCGACGGTCCTTTGCCGGCCTTTCGCAACAAGCATCTGGTCGTGGTTGGCGGGGGTGATACGGCGATGGAGGAGGCGACGTTTCTAACCCGATATGCCAAGCGGGTCTTTGTAGTGCATCGGCGCGATAAACTCCGCGCGTCAAAAATCATGCAAGACAAGGCGTTTCACAACGACAAGATCGAGTTCATCTGGAACACTGACACGGTTGCGATTATCGGCACACCTGAACAGGGAGTAACCGGCGTCCACCTGCGAAACGTCCAGACAGGAGAAGAGAGAGTTTTCAATTGTGAAGGTGTCTTCATCGCCATTGGGCACAAACCCAACACCGATCTATTCAAAGGTCAGATCGATATGGATCCGATTGGTTACCTGATAACCAATGGTCATTCGAGCGGCACCAACATCCCGGGCGTGTTCGCGTGTGGCGACGTGCAGGATTCGGTCTATCGCCAGGCAGTGACCGCGGCGGGCACTGGATGCATGGCGGCCATCGACGCCGAACGTTTCCTCGATCACCTGCCGATTGAGCTGCCGACCGGCGAGGAAGTTACTATCGAAGGCGAACACATTACGCGAGATCACAAATTGATCATCACGCCGACAGGCGAAGTGATCTCTAACGAGCCAACGTAGGCGCGGTATAGGAGCGCCGACATCCTGTCGGCGTGCCCGCATTGCTGTTTCAGAGAAAGCACCGGCAGGGATGCCGGTGAACCGCAGGCACGGATGCCTGCGCTCCCAGCCGCTAAAAGTCTTCCAGACGCCGCCAACCGCTTGAGGCGGTGGTGCTCGTAGGGCTGCAATTGTTACTCGCTTTAGTGCACACGAAGAATTTCGTGATGGGATGAACCTCCCACAGCGCAAAGCGCTTTGGCTGGCCCCCGATTGGGTGATTTGAATCGTTGTTGACCAGGTGGATGTTGTCATAGAAGAGCGCGCCAATTACAAGGATCCGCTTGCCCTGTTGCCTGACGTTTTTCAGCTTGGTCAAGGTCCAGGCCGCGTCGCGACCTTGCGGAATCATTTCCACGACTATGCCTTTGAACTCGTCTTCGCCGGCTGTCTCTACAATTGAAATGTGAAAGTCGTTGTTGCCGCTTTGAGTTAACCGGCAGTTCACGGACTCGCCGCTCGTGTTCGCGTGGGGCTCGAGCCCTTGCGCCAAAAAGCCCCTAATCTTCACCAGCCGTCCTTCCCTGACGGTTCCGCCGGCGACAGCGAGATTCGTCAGTGAATCTCTTTCGGCTTGCGTCAGCTCGTTGTGTTGCCCAACCAGGTCGTTTGCTCTTTGCTGCAGACCCCTGAGATCGGCAAACGTCAGCGTCCGCGTCGTCGTCTCTGACGGCACGCGTCGCTTGACGGTATTAAGGACCGCTTGGGCGGTACCGGGTGCGCCACACCCTTCTGGCCGGCAGTCAGCAAAGCTGTTCGCGCAAGGACCACTCGGGGCGCTCGCTGTTGGCGCTGGAAACGCCGCCGGCGCCGAAATATTTTTGGACCAAACCCAACCCAGGCGACCCTTCCCAAAGATCACGCGATAGAATCCATTGCTGGGATCCTGGTCTACTACTCGAAGTTCAGTTGCGGGCGGGACCAGCCTGAGCCGAGCACGAGTCGTGGCCGGCCCTTGCCTGAGGTTAACTTTCTTTTCGACTTTGATTGTTGGCAGTGGAGTGAATTCGTCGGACTGGGCGAATGTCACAGTGGCGAGTGCAAGCATGAAGAAAACGATCGAGAGGGTTCTTCGCATAGTTACTCCTTTGTGGGTGATTGACCTTTCGTAAGTATGTTCGTTCAAATTCTCAAGGCCAGGGTAATAAGTTAAGCGGGCCGGCGAGGATCGCGGAAGAACGCCAGGCTCGCTTTACAACAACACAATCGAATCATCTTTCGGGCGGCGAATCGGTGCGGGCTGAGGCTCTATGCTGACAGGAGCTTCGGGAACAAAGGTTGGTTGGCCGTAGCGGAGTGGGCAAAAGTCACAGTAGTAACCTGCGCTCTCTTTACGATCTGCGCATTCGTTACAACCCAGCGTTTGGCCCACGTTCATCAAGGCATCGAGCAGAGGAATGAGCCGGCGCCCGCGTTCGGTCAATTCATATTCGACACGCCGGGGAAGGCCCCCGTAATTATTTCGCAGAATCAGTTCGTCCTGTTCCATCTCTCGCAGCCGGCCCATTAAGGTGCGGCTGCTGATCGGATGCAGATCTTCAAGCAACTCCGTGGTGCGCTTGGGTCCGGCAAACAGATCGCGTACGACCAGCATGGTCCACTTGTCGCCGATCAACTGCAGCGCGCCGGCTATCGGACAGCCATCGATCTTACGTCGTCGCAATCCTCGTCCTTTCCCATAGAAGCCCACCGGCCACTCTTCACTGCGGTGCTCTTTACCAGATTGATCATCCGACGCCCAATCTGAGTTATTGGGCAAAGCCATTCGGCGGATAGCGCAGCGGAACGAAGCCTGAGAGTACTCGATCCCAATCTAATCCGGCAAGAACCTTTGCTTCCTGATCAGCTCACAGTAATTTGACGTAATTTCAGTTGCGAGGCCGCGCCTTTGTGGCGGCAGGCCGAATAACAGAATTCAGTTACATGCGGAGCTAATCATGGAGAACAGCGGTGGGACCGCGAGTGAGCTCGGCTAAACACTGAGCGTCAAAAAAAGGTAGAAAAAAAAGGCAACCCGGAATGGTGGAGCTCCGGGTTGCCTAGGGTTTCAGCTCGCAGTGAACCTACTAATTTCTTTTCCCCTGCCTGCTGTCACCGTCGCCGTGGGGTAAATCGAATCTGTTTTTCAAATCTGGGAGCACCGGCCTGTGCTCATTGATTCTTGACGCCATCTGACAGCGTTTCTTAGTGCGATTACTGTGCCGTCGGGGCGCGTCAAACGAAAATCTTCTTAACCCGTTGACTACCCGCAATTTGGTCAAGGACAGTCTAGAGGTCGACGAGAATAGGCGCGTCCGATTCATATCAGAACTGATAGTCAGCTATCACTTCCGATATGTTAAACTTACCCATCGACTGAAGTTCTATGCAATCAAAGGGCTCTAGCACGATCCTTCGGTCTTATGAATCCCAGACTCATCGCCATCAATGGATCGCTAAAGGGCAACACCTTTCCGCTTGATGAAAATCAGGTCACCATCGGACGCGAGTCTGCAAGCAGCATCTCTCTCGCTCACAGTTCCGTGTCGCGCCGTCACTGTCTGATCAAACGGGAAGGCGACGTGTTTGTGATTTCTGACCTGGACAGCTTCAATGGCACGTTCGTAAACGGCGTGCCGGTGAAGGAGCAGACCCTGGCACACGCCGATCAGATCAGGATCGGAAGTATTGCCCTGCTTTTTCTGAGCCACGAAGGCGAAGACCCCACGTCCTCCAACCTGGTTCAACTTGACGACTCGGATCTGCTGTCTCACGCCACCAGGCAAATGCACCCCGAGGCCCTCCTGCAGCACGGCGAAAAGGTCTTGCCGCAAAGCCCCGAACATGAACGAGTCGCCCGAGACCTGGGCGTGCTGTGCAGAATCGGCTCGCGGATCAATCTGCTCCACCACACAAGAGAGTTGCAGCACGAAATACTGAATTCAATATTTGAAGTGGTTTCGGCTGACCGGGGCGCGATTCTGTTGAGTCAGGGTGACGACGAGTTCTCCTCGACTTACGGACATGATCGGGAGAACGAACACAAGCCGGTTCACGTCAGCCGCACAGTCGTCAACCGAGTGTTGACTGAAGGCGTGGCGATTCTCAGCAATGACATTCGCACCAGCGAAGGTTTGAGCACTTCGGAGAGTCTTATTGCCGCGCAAATCACTTCGTTGATGTGCGCCCCCCTAATCCTCTTCAAAAAGATTATTGGAGTAATTTACCTGGACACGAGTGATCCCACTGTCCACTTCGACGAAGGACATTTGCAGTTGCTGGCCGGCATCGCAGGCATCGCTGCCGTTTCGCTGGAAAACGCTCGGCAGATGGAATGGCTGGAGGGAGAGAACAGCCGGCTGCGATCGTCCCTCGCGATCGAACACAACATGGTGGGCGAAAGCCCGGCCATGGACGAAATATATCGCTTCATCGAGCGCGTAGCACCGCGTAACTCCGCTGTCCTGATTTGCGGCGAGAGCGGCACAGGTAAAGAACTTGCGGCGCACGCCATTCACGCCAACAGCGCCCGCGCGGTCAAGCCGTTCGTAGTGATCAATTGCGCCGCCCTGGCCGAGACACTGCTCGAGAGTGAATTGTTCGGCCATGAAAGAGGAGCGTTCACTGGCGCCATCGCCCAGAAAAAAGGCAAGCTCGAGGTCGCGCACGGCGGCACGCTCTTTCTGGACGAAATCGGCGAGCTGGCGCTGCCGCTGCAATCCAGGCTGCTCCGATTCCTGCAGGATCATAAGATTGAACGTCTCGGCAGTACGCGCTCAATGGCTCTCGATGTGCGCGTAGTTGCCGCTACGAACCGTAATCTGGATGAGGCGATCGAAAGAGGGACTTTCAGAGCCGACCTTTATCATCGCCTCAATGTGGTGAAGGTGACCATGCCGCCGGTGCGCGAACGGCGCGAAGACATCGCGCTGCTGGCAAGCTACTTTGTCGCCAAGTACGCGCAGGAGTGCAAGCGTCCGGTCAACGGCATTTCGGCCGAAGCGCGCTCTCTGCTGCGGAACTATGACTGGCCCGGCAACGTGCGTGAACTCGAGAATGCAATTGAGCGGGCTGTCGTCCTGGGTTCGGCCGACATGATCGACGTCGACGACTTACCCGACCGCATTCTAGAATCGACCGCGGCCGGGGCCAGAAGCTCTCCAGCAAACTTCTACGAAGGGGTGAGGGAAGCGAAGCGCGAGCTGATCATCAAAGCGTTGGAACAGGCCGGAGGAAATTACACCGAAGCAGCGAATGCACTTGGTATGCATCCGAACAACCTGCATCGATTGATTCGTACATTGGATTTGAAAACCGCGATCGGCAATTACCCATCGAGGTTGGAAAAGGCCGGAGGGCGCATCCTGTGATGCGCCCCTGGTGGGAGGACGCCTTCGCCCGCAAATAGGCGCGCGTGGGCAAGGAACTGAAATTTGGCTTTCACTCTGTATGTCCGGCGAAGCCAAAACGTTTCATGTCAAAGGTCGGCTTGGCAAATGCTGTCCAGCATATCCTAACCAAAGGTCCCGCTCCCGGCTCGACGCGCAACCTTCCGCGCTTCTGGCTAACAATTCGGCATTGACATCGTTTGATGACGCGTTTACTCTGCGCTTGAATTCTAGCAAGCCAGTTGCTAGTTCGCTTAAACGCCAAGCTTTGAGTTATTGCGTCGGCAAGATCGCGAAATAAAGTGTCGATCGCGCCGCCAATTAGCCAGGCACAAATACCGGCATAGGTTCTGAACTAAGTCCCGATTCGAGTCCGCAGGTCTTTAGCGTCCGAGTGCGTGCCGTGTACGTGTGGCTTGCGTCGGGCCGGTTTGCTATTCAAATGAAAAAAGAATGGGTGCTAACTCAAGACGCCTTCGACACTTTGTTAGGCTGGCTCGATCCAGATCGCGAGCAAGCCGGAATGAAGTACGAAGCCATTAGAACGCGGCTGATCAAAATCTTCACCTGCCGCGGTTGCCCCGAAGCAGAACTCCTCGCCGACGAGACAATCAATCGAGTGGCCTCCAAGGTTGAGGAGATTTCGCGTAGTTATGTTGGCGATCCGGCACTTTATTTCTATGCTGTCGCGCAGAAAGTCCATCTTGAATACATCAGAAAAGTCCACATCAGGCAGTCTCCCATATCGGTAGAGAGCGCTGAACTGAGCACCCCGCCAGTCAGTTTGTTAGAAGGTTTTGAACCTGAGTACCGCTGCCTCGACCGCTGTCTCGAACGCCTGCCACCCGGACATCGCGACCTGGTCGAGCGATACTATCAGCAGGAAAAACAAGCGAAGATAAATCACCGTAAACTGCTGGCGACAGAACTGGGAATCGCGTTGAACGCATTGAGGATAAGGGCATGCCGAATTCGCCTGGGCTTGCGGCAATGCGTGCGGGACTGTCTGGAGCAGGAACCAGCACACTGAAATGACTTAGCGCTTTCGAGCATATAGGTTAGGGCGCCCCCACCCGGAGGAAATACATATATGACGCCGATTCGGGAACTTCAAAATAGGATCAGACTGTATCTGTTGGGGCAACTGTCCGATGCCGCCGGCGAGGAACTCGAGCAGAATATCCTCACGAATGCCGAATTATTTGAAGAGTTGATGATCGTCGAAGACGAACTTATCGACGAGTATCTCGCGAACGAACTTGGTCAGAATGAGCGGGCCAACTTTGAACGGCATTTCCTGGCCACGCCGGAACGGCACGAACAGCTCAGATTCGCGCAAGCGCTGAACCGGCATGTGACCGCGGCCAGCCAGAGAAAAAGCGTCCCCCGCAATTCTTGGCAGACTTTCAGGCACACTCCTACCTTCCTGTTCCGCGCGGCGGCTGCGTTTGTCGGGATAGCTCTCATCGCCGGACTGCTTTGGTTCTTCCTTAAAGGTGCCTCAGCACCACAGACCTTTGCCACACTCAATTTAACTATTAGTCAGAGCACCAGAGGTGGAGGCGCCCAGGTGCCCAAGGTAAAGGTTCCGCTTAGTAAGGACGCGCTGAAAATGGTTTTGCGGTTGCCCGATCAATCCCAGGGAGCGAGCTCTTATCGTGTTGAATTGGAGAGTGACAATGGAGAGGCCAGATCGCTCAAGCCAGTCGCGCAGCAGGGATCATCAATCATGGTTGTGATTCCGGCAAACGAACTAAAACGGGGCCAGTATTCCTTGAAAGTATTTGCAGTTGGTTCTGACGGCGCTGAACACCGTCTCAACGGGAACTATTTCTTCACGGCCGAATAGCTTGCCACCTCTACCGCAGTTTGCATTCTGCGAAAGCTGCGAAACAACAACGGCAACAAGATCAACATCACGAGGCCTTCCATTACCAGCGGGCGCGTTGAGTCGCCGGCGGCGGACCTTACTTTGATTACAGAGTGATAGTCTCCTTGCATAGTAAAGGCGGCCCAATAGTAGGGGGCGTTCCACTGCGGTTCCTGCCTGATGCTATTCTGAGCTGCGCGCAACGCCGCTGGCGGCGTCATCCCGCCCTGCAGCATGTTGGTATAGAAGCGCTGCATCAACTCGGCGGTAGCTTCGTCGTCCACCTTCCACAGACTTGCCACCACACTGGATGCGCCCGCATACATGAATCCGCGCGTGAGGCCGATCAGTCCTTCGCCGCGCACGTCTTTACCCAAACCCGTGCGACACGCGCTCAAGACGACGAGTCCCACCGGAGCATGGAGCTGGTAGATGTCTTGCAGTCCAACAAAACCGTTCTGGGCTTGCCCGCTGCGATTAACGGTGGAAAGCAATAGGCCGGAATTTTCGGGCCGCTCGGGATCCAGGATGCCGTGAGTGGCAAAGTGCAGTATCGCAAATTCGGTCAAATCCGTTTGTTGTAGCCGTTCGCGGGTCGCGTCAAAATCCGCCGCTATGAAAGTTTCCTTTCCGGCTACATCACGAAGCACGGCCAGTTCGCGCCTGGCGTAAAAGAGCGGTTGGATAACGGAAGGGTCAAACGAGTCTCCGTTGACCTCAACGTCGCGCGCAGCGCGTCGCCAACTCAGATTAAAGGATGCGACTTCCTCGCCGGTATTTGCGTCTTTGCGTTGCGCATAGTTTGAAGCAAAAACCGGATCGCCAAACGCGGCCAGGAGCTTTGCAGCCGGAGGCCTCCGCGCCGCTTCCTGCCGCAACTCTCCTAAGATGGATGCCGAAGGGGCGTTGATGACTTCGTGGCCGGCAAGGAGCGGTTCGTTGTTCGTTAATGGCGCCGGCAAAACCTGGAACGGAATGTAGTTGAGGGCGCCATCGGCGATCACCACGATGCGATGCTTATTCAACTGAGCGGCGACTGGCGCCAAAACTATCTGGCTCAATTCCTGAGCGGCCAGGCTCAATTCGTTTGCGTTGTTCGTTCCGGGCGCAGTTCTCAGCAGCTCATAAACCCTCGACACCGCCGGAATGATCCTGGCCCGCGCAGGTAGCTCGTAGCTCGAAACCTCAGTGCGCGTCACCGCCCACACATAGCTTCGCTCATCACCGAGCATGTACTCCAATAACACAGTGCTGTCATCCAGGACCTGTTGCTGAATCTGCGACAAACTGAGTGGCTGCTGCAATGAGCGTTGGCGTAGCACGAGGGCCGGATCCGCGTTTTCACGGATGTCGGCTCGCCCTTCATTCATTGACTCAAGCAGTGAGCGGGCACGGGCGCGCTCACTGATTTCAAACGCTTGAGTTTCGAAGCCTGCGGTCCGATCGTGTTTGTGCAATTCCATGAGAACGTCACTGTAAAGCTCATAATGCTGACGGACCGATGCGAAATACGATGTCCGCAAATCTTCGCTGATGACCTTCGAGCGTAAAGATTCAACCAGTTCAAGTGCTCGTTGGGTTTGCTGACGCGAAGTCATCAGATTGCCCCGCTCTCGTTCGAGATGTGCGATCTTATAAAGTGTCGCCACCTCGCCAATCGGGTATTCCGCCTTCCGACTGAGCATGAGAGCCTGGCTGTAATATTTGAGGGCATCCTGCGTTTGTCCTCGTTCTTCATGGAGATTGCCAATCAGGTTCAGTGTGTCCGCTTCACCGCGAAAAACTTTTTCCGCGCGCATGAACAAAAGCGCTTTCAGGTAACAACCGAGCGCCCTGGATTTGTCTCCCCGAACATCGTGGATTCTGCCGATCTCTCTTGTCTCAAACGACACTAACTGACGATCCCTGGCGGCGGTGGATATTGCCAGGGCTCGTTGATAATACTCGAGCGCCTTTTCATATTCCGCGAGCGAAAAGAAGACCCGGGCAGCATCATAGATCGTCACTGCCTCGCCATAATCGCCGGTTGCGTGAAACAGCGGAAGGGCCTGATTGTAGTATTCAATTGCCTTTTCCTTGTCGCCCAGCTGCTCATAAACATATGCGAGGCCGGTAAGGATGCGGCCTTGTTCAGCCGGCGCTCCGAGCGGTTTGATGAGTCGCATCGCTTTCTCAAAATAATCGAGCGCCTCCTGGCTCTCGCCCGTCCGAGAGTAAAGCCGCCCGAGTGCGGTAAGCGTCATCGCCTGGCCGCGCTTATCCGCGGAACTCATCCAAAGCGAGAGCGCTTGCTCGTACTGATTGAGCGCTTCCCGCATTTGTCCCAAATCAGAATAGGAATAGCCAATGTTCAATAGAGTCAGAGCTGTTCCCCGCCGGTCGCCCGCTTCGTTCCACACCGGTAAAGCTTTCTGAAAGAGCGCCAGACCCTGCTGGGTCTGTCCTGAGCCGTAGGAAATCTCGCCAAGATTATTCAGCGACGCTGCAAACGCGCGACGGTTTCCGGTAGCTTGATTTATTCGTAGGGCCTGATTGCAAAGGCCCAGAGCTTTCTCGTTCTGTCCCGTGTTGAGATAGGCATAACAGATCTCATTTAGGGTTTCGCCTTCGCCGCGGCGGTCCTGCATTTTCCGGCTAAGTGATAAAGCCGGATCGTAGTAAGCCAGCGCTTGCTTATAATCGCCCAAAGGCTGGTAAACATCGCCGATGCGCCGGAGAGTGTAAGCTTCGGCGCGGCGATCGCCGGCGGCTCTCCAAAGGTGTAAGGAATCTTTGAATTTATTAATTGCAGTAAGACTCGACTCCGCGGTCGGGTCCTGCAGCAGTTGTTGACCTTCAGCAACGGTCTTCTGAGCAGCAATCCGGTAATTATCTTCGGTCCTGGCTACTCTGATTTCTTCAACATGTAACTCGTAGCGCCCGCGAATTTGCTCTTTCTCGAGGGACCGCACTTCCAGGCGGTAGAGGCCCGCACTTTGGGCGATCAGCGAAATAGGAGTCACACTGGATTGGCAGGCAACTTGAAGTAGTACTCCGCCGGCAGGATCATATAGAGCTGCGCTAACATCAAGATCCCATCGCTCTATGACGGCGCTCAAGTATTGGCCTTTACTGAGCACGATAGCGTAAGTGTTAGTTTCTCCGGTGGTGAGTTCCCGCACTGTTGACTTGCCCGGTGCAGGCAGAGGCACGCCATCCTTGCTTTGCTCAGTTCTGTCTGGTTCGACAAGTGGAGGGAGTGAAACGTAGTGCGCCTGACCACTAAACATCGGCTCACATAAGACGAAGGCGATCGCCAGCAGGACAAGAACATATTTGACACGCGGGCCGAGCGACATTACTTCTTCGCCTCCCCCCAGGCACGATTGGATTAGTGACCGGACGCAAACCCAAGCACGATTTCGTTTTTCAGACATCGAAGAGTACGGCGCAATGATACGCTCCGGCTTGGGTAGAGCATTTACGACCCTTCGCACTAACTTCGAGATTTCTTCCCCACCTTCTTTTTTGGTTTTTTCGATTTTCCCCAGCCGGCCGACCAGGTATCTGACGGTTTCGTTTGCGCTTCAAAACAGTCTTCGCACGCGCGAAACTCCGTGGGTGGGTTTTTCATGCTGCTAATAGCGTTTTCTAGGGTCTTGTTAACCGAACCACTTTTGTTAACCGAACCACTTTTGTTAACCGAACCACTCTTGTTAACCGAACCACTCTTGTTAACCGAACCGCTCTTGTTAACTGAACCGCTCTTAATAGCGGCCGCACTCAACCCACTATCGGAAATGAGTCTGAAAGACTCCTTCGTAAATTCGGGGGCGAAACTCTCCAATGTACCTCGTCCCCGTGGCTCGCGTTTGGTTGCCGCCAGATAGGCGCGGAGGAAGTTTACCCAGCGTGAGTTGCGAGCAAAAAATATTTCCTTATATTTATCGAGGTTAGTAGTCTCCTCCGACCACGGAAAGTAGAGCGAGGCCCCGAAGGAATACTGAACGGTCAGGCCGCTATAGCACGATTTCAGGATGAACCCTCCGTGATTGCCCTTGCCTTGAATGGCGTCCATCACACCTTGACATGCGTCTTTCACCCGTTTCTCCTTCTGACAGTTGCTCATCAATAGTTGGCAAAAGTCATAGAGGTCCGTGTACTGCTCGCGCATATAAGATTGGGCCTCCCAGTGCGCCAGGATCACGGCGTTCCTGATCTCCCTCTTCGCCAAATAGGTCTGAAGAACTTCGGCAAGCTCCTTGACCGCATTCTTCAACGAATGGCTCTTACTCAGATCGCACGCTGCCAAATCCACTGAGACACCGGCCGCAAGGTAGTCAGTGTAATAAGCTATGTAATCCCGCACGATTTGCACGGCCAAGTCTTTCACATTCTGGTCATCGTCTGCATCGGGCTTCAACGCGAACTCGTTTACTGCGG
Organism: Blastocatellia bacterium; assembly: GCA_033857635.1. Lineage (GTDB taxonomy): Bacteria > Acidobacteriota > Blastocatellia > Pyrinomonadales > Pyrinomonadaceae > UBA11740. The sequence goes on along the minus strand of JAWVDF010000049.1, from coordinate 112,373 downwards.
TAAGAACTTTTTCGTACGGCCAACCGGTCATCGGCTCGAATCCTTCGGCTCCGATCATCACCTTCGCGAAGTGTTGCAAGCTGTCAGCTAACTCTGCCATGCTCATCAGACAACTATCCAGGCCGAGAATGTCGAGCTTTTTCCCACCTAGCGCTACCGTCTTTATTTTCCCTATGAGTTGGGCCAGAGAAATGGTATCGAGGCTATCCGTCTGAGCCTGGCTCAAGAAATCAGAGAGGACGCCGTTACCGTGCCCAGAGAGGATTAGCATGTAATGATCGATTTGCGTTTTCTGGCTGTCGACACAGTGCTTCACGAAATCGAAGATCACCTCAGCGAAGACCGGCAAGGGCTTTTCCGTCGCGCCCTGGGCATCGTTCTGCGCGCCCTCGGTGGGAGGTGAATTCGGGTCGAGCCGATAATGTGCGGCAGCGCGCCGTTCCTTGCTGGCCGCTTTCGCTCTCCGTTTCTGTTCGATCAAGTCGGCCGCCAGTTGTTGCTGCTGGGCAGCCTTCAATTCGCTGTTCAGCTCTCCCAGGGCGGCCCCCTGTTTGATCAATAATGGCGTGTGCTGGTGAACGCTGGTGTCGAGTTGCGCCATCACGGTCACGTTCTCGCCCAAGACGGCCTTCTTCATCTCGGTAAGCGCGAATATGCACTCCTCACTGAGATTATTATTCCCAGCGAGATAAATCATTACCAGCCAGTTTGCCATTGCAGGCCTCCTTCTTAAGTAATTAGAGGAACACGAGTGTCACGCTCCACGCCGGGGAGTTGCGGCGTCTTCAAAGAATTTGAATGCAGACGACCGACCTAATAAAGCAGGATTAATGGCTTCGTCGACTCACAAGCACCGTGAGATCGAGATTAAAATAGATGCGTCCAAAAAATGAGAAAGAGAACCCTTCGGAGCTTGCGACCGTCGTCGGCTGCTGGGACTCCGAGGATTCTTGCTTATCCATTAGCATATGCGCGCCTGTAGGGAAACGTTTCACGCCGCCGGTTCGCAGGTGGTTTGAAAGCCTTCCCGCCCACGAGCGTTGGAGGCAAGTAGGGAGAGAGAGGCCATCGTTCGGATCAAGATGGACGACGACGTTGCTTCGGGATCCAATCGGGCATTCTTGATAGGCCGATTCAAACTCTATCAGTCATGACACCCTAACGTCTCGATGTTATTGGTGGAGCCGAGGGGGATCGAACCCCTGACCTCATGAATGCCATTCATGCGCTCTCCCAGCTGAGCTACGGCCCCGTTATTGGGTGTCGGCCGGCCGGCCAACGTCAGTGCGTGCAATCATAGAGGAGAACTGCGTTTGATTCAAAGCGCCGCTGATGTTTACTTCACTCTTAAAGAAATGACGGGGCTTCAATTTGAAAGGGGGCTACCTTGTTGAGTTTGAAAAGGACGAGCGCCGTGCCGCTGGGAGCGCGGACGTCCCGTCCGCCTGCGCCGTAGGCGCAAAACGTGCGAGTGACTTATGGAATGCGGACGGGACGTCCGCGCTCCCAGCGTCATGGTCCATAAAAGAAAAGGGCGGCCATGGCCGCCCCTCTCGGTTTCGTTGGATGCAGAACTCAAACACTCACGGTTTCTTCTTCGCGCTCCTCAATCAGGTAGGGCGTAACCTTCTGGGCCGTCGGGTCATCTTCATCGATGATCGCGCTAATGATCGGCAGACTGAGCGAGTGCTTCTTTGAAATGCCCGGCACGTTGTGGCCGCCGGCATACACTGCATGACGGTCGTTCTGCTCGTACCATTCAGCCAGGTTGGCGGTCTTGTGCATGTTCTCGATTATCTGTCGCCAGCCAACGCCGGTGTTGTAGGCGCAGAATGAAATCTCGCCTTCCTGCGTACCGTAGGGAATCACGCACATCTCGGTGCGGCGGAAGTCATAATTGAAAAGATCCTGGAACCACATTCCCTCAACACAGAGCACGCGCCAGTTGTCGCTGGTGTCGTCAGCAACTTTGGCTTTCATTCGATCGTTGCGATCCGAGCTAGAGTTGGTCGACGACGGCTTGAAAAGGTTTACGATCTGCGAAATCGGGAAGCCTTCAGGAGCGCGAGTGGCGTCGAAGTTACGCATGATGGCCATGCCCAGCTGTGCATATGAAAGTTTCTTGCCGCGCGCTGTGTCGGTGATTACCGCCACGTCTTTCATGAACTGCTCGTAGTTAAAGAAGTCGAACAGCGAGGAGTAGTGGCCGCTCTTCTTATTGACCACGATCAAAGTAAAGATGCCGCAGTTCGGATGACAATTGCACGAGGACCAGCCCCACGGCGCGTCTGCACCCTGCAGCATGTCCATTACGCTGGTGAAGGCTGAATACGAAGAGAGCGGATACCAGTCGCGCAAAGGCTGCAGCCGGCCGCCGAGCTGATCCTTGAGATCATGAGTCATGCCCGCGAGCGTGTAGCGCTGCTTGATGCGCACCGCATCGGGAACATCCTCGTCGCGTCCGGTAAAGGAAACAGGCTGGAATGCGATCGTCTGCACCTTATCGATGTTCTTAGCCGCAAACTCGACAATCGCTCCGATGCCGTCATTGTTAATGGTATTAACGATGGTGGTAACGAGGGTAACTTTGATCCCCACACTCGCCAGGTTCTCAATCGCCTGTTGCTTTACATCAAACAAATTGCCGACACCACGATGAGCGTTCTTCTCTTCGCTGACGCCATCAAACTGTAGATAGACGCCGTGCTGTCCGGCTTCTTTCGCTGCTTTACAAAACTCAATGTCTTCGGCAAAGCGAATTCCGTTGGTGGCTGCCAGGATGCGATAGAACCCGACCTTCTTTGCGTACGCGACCGCTTCGAGATAGTAAGGTGAAAGCGTCGGCTCGCCACCTGAGAAAAGGATGATTACCTGTCGCTTGGGTTTGAATGAAACCGCTCGATCGAGAATCGCTTTGGTGTCTTCAAAGGTCGGCTCGTGAACATAACCAACCTGGTTCGCATCCATGAAGCACGGATTGCACATCATGTTGCACCGGTTGGTAAGGTCTACAGTCAGGACTGCGCCGCGGCCAAACTTAATATTCGAAGTACCGTGATGATGCACGTGCTTGTCTTCGGCAGCTTTGAAGTCGCGCCCGAAGAACAGCGATTCAATGCGCTCGAGAAACGCCGGGTCCGTCGCCATCACGTCGACGAACTCGCCATGCTTGGGACAGGTCTTGCGCATCACGACCTGTCCATTCTCTTCAACTATCTGTGCTTTGATTTCGCCCGGATGCTCGTTCATCAGAGATTCGAGCGTGGTCTTGCCGCTGATGACGGCGTCGCGCACTTCTTTGACGCAGCGCGGGCAGAGCGAATCTGTCTCTCGGGGAAACCCGAGCGGCGGAGAGGTTCTCTCGTAAGATTTCAGTAGCGGGCCGGGCGCCCACTTGGGACGGATGGCCTCGCCTTCGGGCAGGCGCTGGTTGACGGATTGAAAAGCTTTCCAGGCAACATCCGAAAGTGTTGAGACGATCCTGGAGCTCTTAACCCCACTCAACTTAGACTTGTCGGTCTCGCCTCGGCGGAATTGATCACTAAACAATTAATTGCTCTCCTCAGTGCGCTTTAGAATTCAGACGCGCCCCAGTTATTAAAAGTTACAAAAGAAACGAATCGCCCCGCGGGCCAGTAAGACCGGATAAGTCAGCAGCGCGAGTCATGATAATTGGCCGCGACAGTCAAAGGCAAGACAAAAAGCCCCCAAACCAGTCGATGCGGCGCTAAAGCTCAATGTTTTAGGGCGCTTTAGCTTAATCCGGGTTCGCCATTTGCCGCGGCGGCGTTGTACTATCGGCTCGCACTTCGCAAAACTAATGAACCAGATCGCAAAAACGGTTGCTGAACTCGCGGCGCATGTGGGCGGGCGCGTGTTGGGCGATGGCCACATTTCGATCCATCGCCTGGCCAGCCTGGATGCTGCCGGCGCCGGCGATTTGGCCTACGTCGAGGAAGAAAAACTGTTCGCGGCAGCCGCCGATACCAAAGCGTCTTGCGTCATCATTCCGTCCGGAGCAGACGTCAAGGTTCCCTGCGGGATTGAAGTTTCGAACCCAAAACTCGCCTTCGCCTTGATCGCTGAAGTCCTGCATCCGCCGAAGCAGCGGCCCGCTGAGATACACCACCTCGCTTCTGTCTCTCCGAAAGCCAAGATCGGCAAGGACGCTTTCATTGGCGCGTTTGTCTGCATCGGCGAAGAATCAATCGTAGGTGATCGAACGCAGATTCGCGCGGGCGCAAAGGTCGGCGACAACGTGACGATTGGATCGGATTGCGTGATTCACCCGAACGTCTTTCTTGAAGACGGCGTCACGATCGGTAATAAAGTCATTCTTCACGCGGGCGTCGTTATTGGCGCGGACGGGTTTGGCTATGTACGCAGCGAAATGGGTTATCACAAGTTCCCACAGATCGGGACCGTGGTCATCGAAGACGAAGTCGAATTGGGAGCGAACACCTGCGTCGATCGCGCGGCCCTCGGTCGCACGCGCATCGGCCGCGGCACGAAGATCGATAACATGGTCCATGTCGGACACAACTGTGACATTGGCGAACGCGTGGTGATTGCCGCACAGACGGGCATCAGCGGCAGTGTGATTATCGAAGATGATTGTGTGATCGGCGGACAGGTCGGCTTTGGCGATCATGTCCGCGTGCAAAGCGGAGCCATAATCGGATCGAAGGCGGGCATTTTGCCGGGGAAGATTGTCCGGCCCGGGGTGTGGTGGGGCATCCCCATTCAGCCGCTGGATCAATACAAGCGTCTGAACGCGCATATCAGCCGCCTGCCACAGGTTCGTAAGGAATTAAAAGAATTGGCGGAGCGAGTAAAAGAGCTGGAACGTGCCTTGCTCAGTGATGAGGAGTAACTGGGCTTGCGTCAGCAACAACCGGCGCAAACCATCTCACTGACAGGCCAGGAAAAAATCCACTCCAGAAAGAAAAAGGGGAACATTGCTCGCTCTTTTCACGACTTTGAAAAAACTGGAAACCAACGTAAGATCGTCCAGAAAAATTCTGGAATTCAATGAATGAGTTCCAGAAATAAAATTGGAAATTAACGAATGATCTTCCAGAAAAAAACTGGAAATCAATGCGCTATATTCCAGAAAAAAAGTGATTGACAACGAGTGATGTTTACGCGAATCTGAGGGCCACCTTCGCACACCGCGAAGCCCTTCCTTCAGAAAGCAAACATCATGAAAAAGCCCTGGATGTATATCCTTCTTACACTCGTATTCTCCGTTGCCGCCGGCGTCGAAGCGCAATCTTCAAGGTCGATCGAGTCGATGACTCGTCCGCGCGTCGTGGCCGCCGCAAAGACCAGTCGTTCTTCGAAGGCAAAGTTCCAGGAGCCGTCTACTCAACAGCCGGTACCCTCTCGTCCAGTGGAAACCGAAACCCGATCTCCGCAGAAGACCACGCCTAAGCAGCAGCCGGAAGAATCCAGAGCGTCAGCGCGAGAAGAATCCAGCAGCGCGTCCCCCCGTCGTCTATCTCCAAACCGGGTCCGGTCGCGAATCAATGAAGCCCAACGCTTGATGAAAATCAGGCCCGTGCCAACTGCGATGATGGCGCCGTCGCTGGATTACGTAACGGTTGCCGCCTTACTGCCAGAGACTTCGCAGATTCATTTAATCCGGATCGGGAAGCAGACCTTTCTGAAAAAAGGATCCGAACTTTCAGCAACGACTTCGCTGGGACTGCCCGTCTCAGTTCGTGTCGTGCGCGCCAATGGTGTTAACACGGCCGTCACGGTTTTCGATGAGAAGAACCGAGCATTGCTGCCTTTGGCTGTCGAGTTTCCGATCGAGCGCAAGGGCGTGTTTCGCGAGATGGCCTATTACACCTCAGCTCATCCGGCTTTGTTGTCGGCCGAGTTGCTGAAGTCCGGCCAGGTTTACGTCAACTCAATGGTTGACCTGGCGGCTAAGCGCTTGAAAGAGCGAGGCTCGAACATCGCGCCGAATCTAATCGACGTTGCCAAACGACTCTGCATCGTCGAGCACACCGACCATGAACGCTTCCGCAACGAAAATCGCACGGCGCTGTTCGAAGAGATTTACACGCTGTATGCGCTGAACGAACTGGACACTTATCGTTATTCAGTCAGCTCAGCCGGCGCGGGCGGCATGGTGCAAATGATTCCCTGGACCTACGCGCTGATGCGCACCCGTCATCCGGGCGTGGGTCTTAACCCTGACTTTGTTGCCGGCATGCGCAATCACGGAAATGCGCTCGAAGCCATGCTGCTTTACATGCAGGACACCTGGAACGATCTGTCCGCCAATGAAGACGTGCAGGCCGCCCTCAGCGCCAGGCAAGCGACAGTCACAGAACTGCTGGCCGCCGGCTATAATTCAAACGCGGCCAAGCTGCCCGGTTACATTCGGCGGGCCGGCGGTGGTTGGCGCACACTGATACCGCGCGAGACGCAGATGTATTTGCAGATCTACCAATCTCTGGACAGCGTGATGAAGCCGAAAGAAAATCATTCCCGCAAGAAGTAGTTCGAAGTTCAACCTTTAAACTTTACGACACCCGGCGCCCCTGCCGGGTGTTTTGTTTTAGTGGCACAGACTTCAGTCTGTGATTGCGCGCTGGGCTAGTTCATGACAGACGTAAGAAAGCTCTGATCAAGTCGAATCAGGCGCAGCGGCTCTGCCGCAGCACATGGCGGTAAGCCTTCGGCTTACCGAGGATTTCTCTAAAATATTTTCCTTGAGGCTGCGCCTCCCCAACTCAAGAGGCGGAGCCTCAGCAAAACCATAGGGAGCCCGGCGCCGGAAAGGCAGAGCCTTTCCGCTATGTGCTGCGGCAGAGCCGCGCAGACTTCAGTCTGTGATTGAGCTTCACGCCACCTCAGATCACAGACTGAAGTCTGTGCCACTTGTCCTGTCGGCTGTTGCATCCTCTGAACATTTCGGTCTATAACAGCGTGCCGTTAACTTAGTCTTCCCGGACACAGGCAGCATTCTTAATTACACTTATTGCGCAGTCTTTTCGTTCGAGGGCTGCGTGCAACTCATCGGAGCAGATAAATGAAACTTCATATTCTCAGATCTCTCGTCGTCGTTCTGACTTGTGCCGCGGCCGCGCTGCTTTTCACCACCGCCCGAGCGCAAAAATCGCCGGTCAATCGGCAAGTGGCCGTTTCGCTGTCGAGCCTCGGCATCGCCATACCCTCACAAACGCCCGCTGCCGCAAAAGAGAAGACGGTCGAACAGGTGAGAAAGAGCATCAAGGTGCTAAACGGCTTGCCTGATTCGCAATTGATTCCGGTGATGAATTACATGAGCGCATCGCTGGGCGTCAGGTGCAACTTCTGTCACGTAAACAACAATGGCCAGTGGGACTTTTCGTCCGACGAGAAGGAAGAGAAACAAGTCGCGCGCAAGATGGTCACGATGGTGATCGACTTGAACAAAGCCTCTTTCAACGGCAACCCTGAGGTCAGTTGCTATACCTGTCACCGCGGCCGGAACCACCCGGTGGGAGTTCCGCCTTTGCCGCTGCCGACGCCGTCGCCGAGACCACAATCGCCGGCTGGTCCTGCACCCGGTCAGGGAACCCCAACTCCCTCGCCAACTCCGGCGGCGCCGACTGCCGATCAAATTCTGGCGAAGTATCTGGACGCCCTGGGCGGGCAGGCGGCGATCAATAAATTGAAGACGGCGGTGATGAAAGGGACCTATGCCGGGGCCAATGGCGAGGTTTTGCCTTACCAGATCGAAATGGTCGCTCCGGATAAGTTCCACGTCGCGGCAACTACTCCACAAGGGACAATGGAGAGAGGCTTCGATGGCCAGATTGGTTGGGAGAAAACCGCGCGCGGAGTTACGCCGCTGCCGGCGGCGACCCTCGAATCCCTGAAAAGCATGTTCCTTTTCTACAGCAACATCAGACTGAAGGAGCAGTTCACATCCCTGCGCGTAGGCCGCAGGGAGAAGATAGGCGATCGAGAAGTCATCGCCGTCAGTGGACGAACTACCGACAATCGACGCGAGCAACTCTATTTTGACGCCGAGACTGGTTTGCTGGTGCGTCGCACCCGATACACGCCGACCGTCATCGGCATCATTCCGGAGCAAACCGATTTTGAAGACTACCGCGACGTGGACGGCGTAAAGTTTCCCTTCACGGTCAGAGTTTCTTCGATCGATGTCGGCAATCCCATCAGCACGCGCAAGTACAGCGAGATTAAACTCAACGTTCCGGTGGACGACTCGAAGTTCAAGATGCCGGCGGCGCCTAAGCCCGCCGGTCCCTGAGCTATACAAGAGCAACTGGTTCCGTTCTGAAGGTGGCACGGGCGTCCCGCCCGTGAAATCACGCGCAAGATGCGCGTGCCACGCTACTCGAATTCTCGCAACTGCGTCTCAACATGCTCGAGTGCAGCCTTGAGCTGCGTGCGATAACGAGGATTGCGAGCGAGTTTTATCCGGCTGAGAATTTGTGAGCGCGACAACAGCAGTGATTGCTTGCGCGTCTCCTGCTCGCGTTCCGCGGGAGACAGGAAAGGTTTTGAGCGCAAGGCTTTTTCCGCCTCAGCATCGCTAATCTGATCTTCAACCGACTTGCTTTCCCAGCCACGCGCCATGATGGAAGTATAGCGCCTTCGGCGAAAATGAGGTCAGTACCGGGAGCGGTGGCGACCGGGGTGACAACACGGGCAATCTCGATTATTGCTTATCGGCTTTGACCCGGTCGCTACCGCTCCCGGTACTGACTCCATTTCGTCCGCGCGAGGTTCTTAGCAAATTAGGACTACAAAGAAACGATCCACGAATCACACGAAGGCGGTTAACCGCTCAGTGTGTGTTCGTGGATCGCTTTTCTTGAGTAAGGCCTAAAAACTTTGGGCTGAAACCGTGAGAGCGGCTTCACTTCAAACAACCTCCAGTTAAGGCATGGTTAGTTTGAATTTGTACCAGCCTGATTTGCCAAAGAACCGGCCACCGTCTTTGTCGTACAGGGCGAGATAGAATTTCAGATCGTATTGCTCGCCGCTTTCCATGTTAAGAGCTTCGTACGGCATGAAGAGCTGCAGATCTTTATAAATTGCAGGATCGTAAGCCGGCGTGAAATTTACCGTGGCCGCCACATTACCTTTCTTGTCGCGGTATTCTGCGTCACCTGATTTCAGCGGGGTGTTTTCCGCATCGTCATAGTAGAAATAAGCAATCAGCATGCACGGGACGTCAAGTCCGTATCTAACTCTGAACGTGGCGTGAACTCGCATGCCCTTCACACCGTCAGCCGTGACGTTATGAACGATTCGGGCGCCCTCATAAATTGCTTCGGGATCCTCCAACACCATGGCAGTGAGCGGTCCGACATTAGCGGGTTGCACCAGCTCGAGCTGAGGCGCGAGCGTCGGAACATTTCCAGGGGTCTTGGCCGAAGTCGCGTATCCCGACAGCCCGGCTACGACGAAAATTAGAGCGGCCGTGGCCAGAACTCTCAGGGCGATATGTCTAGTATTCATTGATCTCTCCTTCTATCCTTCTTAATGGTCAAGGTTGTTAAGCCTTGCCTGCGTGTTTCGATTAAGTTACTTCGGGGAGAAAGCAGCTTGAGTTTGATTGTATCGCAAAAAGCTCTCAATTCTCTCCTTAATGGACGTACGGCGGCAATTCATTTTGCAGCGGCGTGCCCTTCTCCCAAAGATCAGAGGCTTCTCGCTGCTGGGAGCGCGGACGTCCCGTCCGCTCTTTTGCTTCAGCATTCCATTGAAAGCATGCCGTATTGCGCCACGGGGGCGGACGGGACGTCCGCGCTCCCAGGTAGTCTCTACAGGACTTCGGCAAGACATCTATCGACTAACCTCTCCGGATCGTCATCATAAAAGATCCGCGCCTTTGTCGGCTTCGGAAAAGTTCTGACGAGTTCGGCAACTTGATCGGCTACTCCACCAGTGCCGCTCAGACAGCCGATCACTTTTCCTTCGTCAAAGGCAATCGTGAATTCGTTTAGAGATCCGATTGAGCCGGCAACGAACAGCACCACGTCGCACGACCGTACCAATACTACGTTGCGGCCTTTCAAGCCAAACCCGGTGTAGATGATGATACTGCATGCGTCCAGCGGCAGGTGAAATCGCTCCACGTGTTCGCCTGCATCGCTCGCCGGAGATATCCCGACATGAAGAGCGCCGGCGTCGGTTGCGGCCTTGCCGATTTCATAAATCAGTCCGGTGGTAGCGCCGGTCAAAAGCGCCGCTTCCCGATTGGCGATCGCGCGGCCGAGAGCAAGCGCCGTCTCGCGCAATGCTGGCGCCGTAACCGCCTCAGCCGATCCCATAACACCGATTTTTATTTTCATAAGACGGAAACATTAGCTGTTTAGTGGAAAAATCGGCGGGCAGTAGCCCGCCGCTAAACGTCGCGAATGTCTTGGTTAACCGTCACGCACGTCTTTGGCTAAACCTCAAAGTGCTCGGTCTCCAGACTTGCCGATACACTATCATCCAATTTAAGTGGAGCCTTAAGAGGTTCAACCACAGGCCCTTTGCGATCCCACCACTTCTCAGTCGCAAACCAGATTAACCCCGGCAGCAGAAAAAATGTGCCGACGCCGGCCGTGACTACTCGGGGCGAGAAACCGAAACGATCCATCAGTTCGCCGACGAAGTAGTTCGACGCGGCCATGGTTAGGGTTACCAGTGCCATCTCTGCGGCAAAGACTCGACCGCGAAATTTGTCCTCGACCTCTTGTTGCAGCAGGACCGTTGAGAAGACCCACAGGATGCTGCCGCCGGTGTGGGCGATTGCCAAAAACAGCAGGGCGAGTGCGAAGTTGCGCGAGACGCCAAACGCTATGTAGAAAGCTCCGCCGATCAAAAATGCAATACCGATGGCGTTCTGCATCTGCTTGCGTGACTCGCCCGCCCAGCGCCGCGCGACCATTGGCCCAATCGCCGTGCCGATTCCGCGCGCGGTGAACAAAACGCCGATGCCCGTTGCAGTTTTCCCGCCCACTGGAAAAACCCTTTCGCCGAACACAGCCAACAAAGTCAAAATGCCGCCGCCCACTCCCCAGGCAGGTTTTACCAGCAGGTAGGCGAGCACGCGCGAGCGATGCTTGACGTAGCGCGCGCCGTCGATCGTGTCCGTGATGCCGAGGGCTTTTCCGACGGTGAGTTTTGCTTTCGGACGAGGCGCTCGCTTGGGAACCTTGACGCTCAAGATCAGCAGTGCCGATGCGACGAAGGTCAACGAGTCCAGCACGAAAGCTACATCGGTTCCGAACACCCCCGCGACGACCCCGCCTATCGCTGCTCCAAGGGTCAGCATCGCCGACCAGGTGACCGCCGCGATCGCGTTGGCCGGCAACAACTCCCGACCGGAAACGATCGACGGAATGGCGGCGGTCTTGGCCGGCTCAAAAAAAGTCGAGAACGCCAGTTGGAGAACGGTCAGAACATAGACCAGCCACATCTGATCGGGACGGCGGATGAATAAGAACCCGAGCACCACGATGGCCCGCAAAAGGTCGGCCGTAATCATGATCGAGCGGCGGCTGAATCTATCAGCCACAACCCCCGACAACGGTCCCATGACGACGCTGGGCAGAAACCGCGCGACCATGATCAGGGCCACCGAACGGCTTGAGCCGGTCAGTCTCAGAGTGATCGTATAGACGGCGATAGTGTCAAACCAATCGCCCATTTGGCTGACTACCTGGCCCAGCCAGAGAAAGCGAAAGCTGCGGTTGCCGCGCAGCAATTCCATGTAGCCGACCGAGGGCTGGCGTTCGCGTTTGGGTTGAATCTTGCTCACGGATGGTGGAATCGACGAAAGTGAAAGGTGCACTGTCCCAACGATCGTTGTCAACTTTTGAATTAGCGGGGATAGAGCATGTCGATGAAGCGGTCAATACCGGGAGCGGTAAATGGAGCGCGGACATCCTGTCCGCCTGAGCGCGCAGCGCGAACAGCCGATGAACGAGGTCACGTTGCGGTTGAGCGTGCTGCGCACGCTGGCGGACAGGATGTCCGCGCTCCATAAGCGTCCAGCAACCCATTACAAAGGCAAGTGAAGAGAAAGCCTGACCGAACCTTCACTTTGACCTGTCACATTGATGTTGGGAACCGCGCGTAATGAAGAGTCACCTTTTGTGTCGACTAGAACCTAACTAATCGTAGCCTTTTCAGCTTTTCCCTCAGGACAGGTTCCCGGCACAGGCCTTGTAAGCTGGAAGCCGCGGCTAGGAAGCTTAACCGCTGGGGCCCACCGCACTGGGCCCGCTAGCCGCGTTAGACCCTTTCCGAAAGTGAGTGCCAATCGAGAAGAGAGAGTTACCACACACCCAGCTGTCGGACGCGTGCCACATCCGCCAGCTTGCCCGGTCTTGCACCGGAAGCGAACGACCCAGTTGCTCGGGCCATTCGCTTCCGGCGCAGACGTACTTTTAAGAAACTAATCATCTTACAAACCCGGGGAGCATTGCCGGCCCATCACAAGCTGAATCACTCACCGAAACGAGACGAATGAAACTGATCGAAATGTCCGACTACAACCGAGCTGCCAGGACCTATTGGAGTGTCATGGTCGTTGCCGGCGCAATTGTATTCGGGTGGGCTGTGGTAGGTTGTTTCAGTCTTTCACCGAGCCAAGTCGCAGGATTCGCCGGGCTGCTCGCTCTGGTAGTCCTGGCGGGATCAAATCCGATCCGCATCCCCAACACAACATCAAATTTCACTGCCGGTGATGTCTTCATCTTTGTCGGCGTCATGTTCCTGGGTGTCCCGGCCGCGATCGTGATCGGCGGCGTCGATGCTTTTGTCGGTTGTCGCCGGACGTCCAAGCGCGTAGCTAGTTGGGTCGCCTCACCTGCCATGATGGCGCTGACGGTATTCATCGCCGCGAAGGCTTTTTACTTCGCAGTGGCCCATTATGCTCATGTCCCGCAGCAGCCGCTCGGCTCAACTCCCATTGGGGTGAACTACCTGGTCGGTGCCCTGGCCCTGCTGGCGATGCTTCAATACTTCATCAACGGTTTTACGATCTCGACGATTTACGCTTTAAGAACCCGCCGGCCGGTTCTGAGGTCCTGGGTTGATGGTTACCTTTGGACCTGGTGGTCGTTTCTGGGATCGGCGGTCGCGACGGGAATTATTTATGCGGCAGTGACGCGTCTGGGATGGGCCTATGTGCTTTTGAGCGCTCCGATCATCGCGATCACTTTTTGGACTTACAAAATCTATTTTGAGCGGGTCAACGCCAAGACCCGGGAAGCAGAAGAACTAAGCCGGCTGCACCTGGCCACCGTCGAAGCCCTGGCTACGGCGATTGATGCCAAGGATCAAACGACGCATTTCCACGTGCGACGTGTACAGATTTATGCGGAAGGGCTGGGCAAGCTTTTAAAGTTGTCTGGCGCTGAGATAGCCGCGCTCAACGCCGGCGCCCTGCTGCATGATGTTGGCAAACTCGCGGTGCCCGATCACATTCTGAACAAGCCCGGAACTCTGACTCCGGCAGAATTCGAGAAGACCAAGATACACACCATCGTCGGGGCCGAGATTCTGGGCCGCGTCAACTTCCCTTATCCGGTCCTGCCCATCGTCCGGCATCATCACGAGCGTTGGGACGGACACGGATATCCGGACGGCTTGAAGGAAGAAGAGATTCCGATTACAGCGCGCGTCATGTCGGTCGTCGATTGTTTTGACTCAGTCCGCGAAGACCGCCCCTTTCGTCCCGGGATGTCGCGGGAAGACGCGATCAGTTTGTTGCGCGCCGAATCAGGCAGGCAATTCGATCCTAAGGTCGTCGAACTCTTTGTCGACCACTTGGCCCGCTTTGAAGCAGAGATCGCAGCCCGCGGTCTGGCCGATCAAATTCAAACGAGCCTCTCGGGCAATCGAATTACGACTGCCGGTGAACAAGTCGCCCAGGCTCGAGAGAATAAATCGTTCGGCGCCTATGACCAGATTCGCAACGCGCATCGCGAGGTCTATGCGCTTTATGAAATAGCCCGCACCTTTGGATCGTCGCTGGAGGTCAAGAACACTCTTTCGGTGCTGGTCGATAAAGTCGGACAGATCGTTCCGTTCGATACCTGCGTGGTTTATCTACACGACGAGGTGAAAGGTTATGCCACCGCGGCCCTGGCGGTGGGACAGAATGCCGAACTACTGCAAGCTCGGTGTGTCGCTCCCGGCGAGGGTGGGACGGGGTTTGCTCTGTCGAACCGGCGGCCGGTCAACCGAATTCATCCGAGCGCGGATTTTGAAAACGTGAAGTTGCCACCGGACGACGAGTATCGCTCGATGGCTTCACTGCCGCTATTCAAAGACGACCTGTTGCTGGGAGCACTTTCGGTTTACTCAATGAGTCTCAAAGAGTATAGCGACGATCAGATCCGGCTATTGGAAACCGTGACCCGGCTTGGGTCCGACGCGCTGGCTAACGCAGTGAATCATGCCCGGGCCGAATCAAACGCGCTGACGGATTCGCTTACCGGCCTGCCGAACGCGCGCCGGCTGCACGTGCGTTTCGAGGAAGAGGTGTCACGCGCGCGACGCACGGCCAATCCGTTCCAGGTCATCATGCTGGACCTCGACGACTTCAAATTAGTCAACGATACGTTCGGGCACAAGCTTGGAGATCGGATGCTGCGCGAAGTCGCCAGTCTGGTGCATGCTCAACTACGCGAGTACGATTTTCTGGCGCGCTATGCCGGAGATGAATTTGTCGCCATCGTGAATGATGCCACGGTCGAGCAGGTAGAAGAACTTCGCGAGCGGATCGAACGAACCGTATCAAGCTTTTCGATCGAGGTGCGCGGCCAGGGACGCGCCCGAGTTGGAATCAGCGTGGGCTCATCTGTCTACGGAACGGACGGCGAGACTCTAGATCAGCTGCTGGTAGCCGCCGATCAGGCCATGTACCGCGCTAAGTCAACGCACAAGACCGGAATATTCCGCGCGGCCAGCAAGCAGATCACCTCATCCAGGACCGCGGCCGAACGCGCCGATGGCCCGTTGGTTACCACTGCGATCAATTGACCAGCCGGTATACGGCTGGGACAGCGTCAGTCCTTGGATTCACAGCCCGTTTCAGCGAAGTAGCGCCGTTGGTACAGAACCCGGAGCGGTAGCGACGGGATCCATCCACATACTGCGTGGGTCGAATAAGCGTTGGCGTTGAAATCCTGAGAGGTAGGACAGTCGTCGTGGACGAAAGCTGCGTGTTTGATCCGCTCGCTACCGCTCGCGGTTCTGTACCAAGCAACCAAACGTAATTTAGCCTTCCAACGATAATTTAGAGGAGTTTCCTTCGTGGGATTTCGTGAATCGAGGCCGGAATTGAGTAGCCGTTGTGATCCGGCTCTGCGGAGGAACCGCAGAAGTCACCACTTTGGAGCGTGCTGCGCACGCTGGCGGACAGGATGTCCGCGCTCCATCGAAAACCCCGACTGAAGTCGGTACTCTGAACGCCGGCTTTCTACCATAAGGACACGACTAGAGCCTGCTTTTACCGAAGAAACCCTAATAACCTCTTGACAACTCGCCGCTCACCCGTCAAATTGGAAGGGTGGTACGCGGGTCCACGTTTTTGTCTTCCCGCGAACCGGCCGGCGTTCTGACTGGCCGGCTGAATCCAGCGCCTTTGTCCCAGGCTTGTGACCGCTCGCCCCCGCAAGCGGTGCTTCGAATTACGCCTCCTCATCTCCAGGGAACTACCTCGCAAAGCGATTTGCGTTCAGAGTTCAAGCTTTAGCTTGCCCACCCAATACACAACCTAAAGGTTGAACTCTGAACGTAGAGAAGGATTACCACAAACACGTGCGACGAAGAATGCAAGTTTCACCCACTCCACAATCCCCTGCCGCCACCCTTTTGATCGTCGATGACGATCGCTCGGCGCGCGATGGCCTGCGCAGCGTTTTCGAAAGCGCGGGTCATCACACTATTGGCGTGGCCGATGCGCCTTCCGCTCTGCGTCTGCTGCATAAGCAGACGTGCGACCTGGTGGTGCTTGATGTCGACCTGCCGGAGGTCGACGGTCTCGCGCTTTGTCGCCTGCTGCGCGCTCAACCGTCGCTTACGCAGTTGCCGGTAGTGATTTTTTCCGCCGACGACAGCGAGCGTCGCAAAGTCGAAGCCTTCACCGCCGGCGCCGATGATTACATCGTCAAGCCATCCACGCCCGGCGAATTGGTCTCGCGCGTCAACTCTCATCTGAATTATGCCCAGCGCGAATCAGAACTGATCGGCAGTAATCGCGAACTGAGTTTTCTCGCCGACCTTGGGCGCGGCTTGTTGCGGACGATCGTGCCCGAGCAAGTTGCCAGCCGTGTCGCCGGAGCCATCTACGAAGGAACCAATGCTTCGCAAACTGCCTGTGCCGTAAACAACAACGGCCACGGACTCGCCGTCTGCGTTTTTGATCGAGAAGGAAGCGCCGGCAGTTCTGCTTTGATCAATATGGAGCGGCTGGAGAGGTGGTTGGCTTCCTCGCGTTCAAGGTCTCCTGCGTGGCTGACTAACAGCCGGGAGTTTCTGCTGCGCGACGCACCACATGAAACTGAGTATCTGGTCCCGATTCGTTCCGGCGAAAAATTGTTTGGCGCGATGGTCGTAGCTTTTGCCGCGGCCGCGGATTGCAATGAAGATCAATGCCGTCTGATCAATGCCGCTGCCCAACAAGCCGCGCTGGCCGCGAACATCTCGACCCTCTACCTGGGCGCGCGTGAATCGGCGGCCACCCTGGCGAGGGAAGTTGACCGGCGCACCGCCGAATCCGAAATGCAGCAACGCTTCACCGAAGCGATCGTCGATACGCTGCCGCTATCGCTCTATGCAATCGATCGCGATTACCAAATCGTGGCCTGGAACCGCAATCGCGAATTGGGCGAGCTGGGACTTCCGCGCGGCGAGGCCCTGGGCCGAAACATTTTTGATGTCCTTACCAAGCAAAGCCGGGCACTCTTGGAGCGCGAGTTCTCCCGCGTCTTTGCGACCGGAGAGATTCAGCGCATCGAACAGGAAAGCCTGACTGACTCGGGCGAAACCAACTATTGGTTGATTAGCAAAATCCCCATGCGCGCCGATGAAAACGACGAAGTCACTCACGTGATCACCGTCGGCGAAAACATTACGTCTCGAGTGAAAGCCCAACGCGCTGTAGCGCGCGCCGAGAAGTTGGCCGCGGTCGGCCGTTTGGCCGCGGGCGTGGTGCACGAAATCAACAACCCTTTGGCTACCATTGCTGCTTGTGCTGAATCACTCGAGAAGCGAATTGAGGAGGGCTCCTTTAGCGAATCTCCCGACGTCGCAGACTTGCGCGAGTACCTCGGCCTGATTCGTGATGAAGCCTTTCGTTGCAAGACGATTACCAACGGGCTGCTTGATTTCAGCCGCTTGCGCGCGGGCCAGCGCGTGCCGGTTGATATGACTGAAATAATCAAAGCCACCGCGCGTCTGGTAACGCATCAACAGCGGGGCGACGACATTCAAATTGTGATCGAAGCCGCAGCGGGCCTTCCCAGTGTCGCCGGTGACGTCGGCCAATTGCAGCAGGCCGTGGTCGCTTTGGCCACTAACGCCATCGACGCCATGCCCGACGGCGGCACCCTGACGCTGCGAACGCTTTGTTCCAACTCTCGCGTGCTGGTCCAGGTCCTGGATACCGGCATCGGCATTGCGCCTGAGAACATGACCAAGATTTTCGACCCTTTCTTTACTACCAAGGACATCGGCCGCGGCACGGGGCTGGGGCTGGCGGTCTGTTATGGTATTTTATCTGATCATGGCGGGCGTCTGGATGTGCGGTCCACCCCGGGGACCGGCTCGACCTTTACTATTACGTTGCCAATCGCGGACGAATGAACTTACCTACCTTAGTGCGGAGCATAAGCGGTGAACGAACAGCGTGACGCAAGGTTACTGATAGCGGAAGACGAATCCAACCTGCGATTGGTTCTGCAGAAGGAACTGCAGCGCCTGGGTTATCGCGTGCAGGCCGCGGCTGACGGCGAGGCAGCGCTGCGCAAGCTGGAAGAAAGCAATGTCGACGTGCTGCTGTGCGACATCAACATGCCGCGCATGGACGGCATGGAGCTTTTGCGCCGCGTTCACGAACGGCCTAACCCGCCTGAAGTAATCATGCTCACCGGTCAGGGCACGATCGAAACCGCCGTCGAGGCGATGAAGAACGGCGCCTACGATTATCTGACCAAGCCCTACAGCATCAGCGAGCTTGACGTGCGCGTGCGGCAGGCAGCAGAAAAACGAAATCTGCGGGTCGACAACGTCAGGTTGCGGGCGCAACTCGAGCGTCAATCGGCTTTGCCTGAGATCGTCAGCCAGTCGCAGGCGATGAACGAAGCAATTCGTTTGGTTGAGCGCGTAGCCCCGTCAGAAGCGTCAGTCTTGATCACCGGTGAATCGGGGACTGGCAAAGAATTAATCGCGCACGCTATCCATCGTCTTTCCAACCGCGCGAACGGATCGTTCATCGATTTGAACTGCGCCGCTTTCCAGGAGACGCTGCTGGAGTCGGAGCTGTTTGGATATGAAGCCGGCGCGTTTTCCGGCGCCAAGGCGCGCAAGCTGGGGCTGATTGAGTTGGCAGACGGCGGCACGTTATTTCTGGACGAAGTTACCGAGCTGCCCGCCAGCCTGCAGGCGAAACTGCTGCGAGCGATCGAGACGCGCACCTTCTTTCGCGTGGGCGGCGTGCGCAAAGTCGAAGTCAACGTGCGCATCGTGGCGGCCACCAATCGCAATCTGGATTCGGTTATCGGAGACGGAACGTTCCGGGCCGATCTGCTCTATCGCATCAACAGCTTTCAGATTCATCTGGCTCCGCTCCGAGAGCGACCCGAAGATGTCGAGCCGTTGATGCATTACATCCTGAAGCAACTCGGGGGTGCAAATCCGCCCGAGGTCTCGGCCGAAGCGTTGGAGAAAATGCGCACGTACGCGTGGCCGGGTAATGTCCGTCAGTTGCGCAATTGTCTGGAGCGCGCGATTCTGCTTTCCAATGAAGGCCTGATAACTGCGGCTGAGTTACCGCCGGAAGTTGCTCGCAACGGCGCCGCACCTTTCTCGGCGGCTCCGTCATCCGCGATTGTTTCGCCGGGTGATCAAATGGCTGGTGATAGCGGCGCCGTCTCAGGGACTGGATCGCTGCGCGACGTAGAGAAGCAGCAGATCATCTCAGCCCTGGAACAGACCGGATGGCACCGTGGGAAAGCAGCTGAGATCCTTGGCATCTCGCCGTCTACACTTTATCGCCGGCTGCGCGATTACAACCTCGAAAGCCGATTGCGATAGGTGGCACAGACTTCAGTCTGTGATCTCTGTGAAGCAATCGAAAAAGATTTTAACGCAAAGGACTCAGAGGCTTTCGCAAAGGGACGCAAAGAAGTCTTCCTTGGCGTCCCTTTGCGGGAGGACTTTGCGATCTTTGCGTTTAAGCTCTGTTCCTTACTTTGCTCACAGCACAGACTGAAGTCTGTGCCACTAAAAACAAGAAAGCCGCGGGCATCGCTGCCTGCGGCTTTTCTTGTGTGACAAATCGCGGAAGTTGCTTTAGCTAATCATGCTGGCCTTTTGCTGCTGGCGCTTGCGACGATAGTAAAGTCCGGCCAAGCCCGTGCCGAGCAGAACCATTGTCGCCGGTTCAGGGGTCGCGGTCGGTGTGGTCGTAAAAGAGAAGGAGATGCCGTCATTCCAGAAGTGACAGTCCGGATCAAAACCAAAGGCGATGTCGCTGCCGTTCAGGAAGTACGCGCTCAGGACCTTCAGCTGATCCTGCGTGAACGTGAAGACGAAATCGCTGCCAGTGGTTGAGAACTCCTGCTGAGTCAGAAAAGTGTTTGCTGTGCCCGCAGCGACCAGCGGATTATTCGCATAGCGCGTGCCGGCAAAGTCGTCGTTGATATCCGTCACCGGAATCTGACTGGCAGGCGCGTCTTGAAAAGAGCTGACGCCGGCGGCTCTCGCCGTGTCGAGCAGGTGAACGAAGAGCATGTTCTTGTTGCTATCCCAGTTGCGGATATTTTTGAAGGTGAGTGTGGCACTGGTGATGCTCTTACCCGTGAGATCCACTCCGCCGATGCGCCAGGCGTAAGCTCTGTGATGGTCTAAATCGAACTGCTTCGGTCCACCCAGACCCTGGTTGGCGCCGGTTGCCGGCGCTTGAAATGTGATCGTATCGGCCGCAGCCACAGTGGGCAATCCGATTACAACCACCACCGCCAACAATAGAATTAAGTTTCGCACGATATCTTCCTCCCGTAAGCTCTTCTTCCGTCTCTCCTTCAAAGGAAATGGTTAGTAGGTATGCATTTCCAAAAAAATGGCCGATTTTGCCGGTACTTCGCCCAGAAACGGAGCACCAAAGCGCCACAAATGGTTTAGAGGCGGGCTACTGCCCGCCTTAACTCCCGAGGGGAAACCTCACCTCGGTTTCAAAATTAGTCGATGGTTGAAGAGGGGACCGGCCTGGGTTAGGCCAAAAGGAGTTTAGCGCCAGTTCCGATGGCTCCGGCCTTCGCCTGTCGCGATGAGATGGCCGGCCACGGTCGAGCAAAAAGAATTGATTTGTCAGCAGCGACAGCCCGCGAGAATTCGCCGGCTCTAGTCTTCATTCGAAGCAGGACGGCAGCGCTAATCTGCTGTTTGATAGGCGTAGTCGATTTTGCGTCAACCACAATGGAGTGGATTCTGCTGTCGTAAAAATGAATTCGATACTCCCGACTGCCTTCATCGGTAACCTTATGAGCTTCTAGTCTGAAGGGTATCAACGCGTCCTGGAATAGTTGGTCCAGGACTTCTTGAGCACTAACCTGATACTTGGATAACATCGGGTGGGCCTTTCTGAGGGGGAAGTGGAGTAACGGAAGTAACCGCGAGAAGCTTACGCGGTTAGGGGAATTGAATGATTGCAGGTTGGCGCTAATGGGAGTCGGTTTCCGCTATGGGCGAAAAGGGACGTATTAGCGCTTGAGGAGCTTACGGTCGATCTTGCCACGATCGTTCTTGGGCAACGATTCAGCAAACTCGATCCAGCGAGGATATTTGTAGAGAGCTATTCTTGATTTGACGAACTCTTTGATTTCTTCAGCCGTCGTTTCTGTCGGCTGGTGACCTTCACGGAGCACTACAAAAGCTTTCGGTTTTACCAGGCCGTCACCGCCGTCGTGGCCCACCACCGCGCATTCCAACACTGCCTGGTGCTGCAGCAGGCAGTTCTCGATCTCGGCCGGCGCCACAAAGACACCGCCGACTTTCAACATGTCGTCGGTACGTCCGTGATACCAGTAGTAACCCTCGGCGTCGAGGTGAAACTGATCGCCACTGGTGCACCAATCACCGGCAAATGTCTCTTTCGATTTCTCGTGCGCGTTCCAATAGCACAGCGCTGCTGAGTCACCCTTGATTTTCAGAGTACCCATCTCTCCGGTGGGAACTTCATTCCCCTGCGCGTCGACTATTTTGGCTTTGTAGCCTTCAACGATTCGGCCCAGCGTGCCGGGCTTCACATCGCTCGGCCGGTTCGTAATGTAGATGTGAAACATCTCAGCCGAACCGATGCCGTCGCATATTTCAACGCCGAAGGTTTCTTTCCAACGATGATAGAGCTCGACCGGCAGGGCCTCGCCTGCGGAATAACAAAAGCGGATGCTCGAAAGATCGTGGGAGCGGGCATCCCCAGCATTCAGCATCGAGTTGATCATCGTCGGCACAGTGGTGAGGATCGTGGGACGATAGCGTTCGATCACTTCGAACATCTTTTCGGGCGTCGAGCGTTCGGCAAACAGCGCCGTCGCGCCGCCCACCGAAAAAGGAAACAATAGATTGGTGCCGGTAGCATATCCAAAAAAGAGCTTGGGAACCGACACGGTCAAATCGTTTTCGTTAACGCCCATCGTTCGCCTGGCGAAGACTTCGGTGTTGTAAGGCAAATCGTGTTGCAGGTGCACTGCGCCCTTGGGGTGGCCGGTTGAACCGGAGGTGAACAACCAAATCGCGATGTCGTTACGATGCGTGTTCGCCGCGCGGCAGACGCCCGCCTGCGACGAGACACTTTCTTTGAACGAGAGAAACTTGACTCGACTGTGCTTCGCGTCGATCGGTTCTTCGTCAACTGCATCTTCGTTTTGAACTACCAGAGTGGTGCGCAGGTAACTCGCATCCTGGGCAGCCTCAGCAAACGGCTTAAGAAAAGATTCGTGCACGATGGCCGCGCGAGCGCGCGTGTATTCGAGGTAGTAACGGTAATCGGCGGCGGGCAACAGCGGATTCACCATCGTGATTACCGCGCCGATGCGGGCCGCGCCAAACCAA
The DNA here is from genome assembly GCA_033857635.1 of Blastocatellia bacterium. GTDB lineage: Bacteria > Acidobacteriota > Blastocatellia > Pyrinomonadales > Pyrinomonadaceae > UBA11740. The sequence goes on along the minus strand of JAWVDF010000049.1, from coordinate 90,062 downwards.
CTCCAGACAAACTCAGGACAGTCCGGCAGCACGATCAGAACGCGGTCTTCCATCGCCACGCCGGTTTCACGCAGAGCGTTGCCGACGCGGTTCGACATCCGCGCTGCCTCGCCATAGGTGTAGGTTTGATCTTCATAGTAGAGACAAACCTTGCCTTCCCGGCCTTCCTCGAGATTGTGATAGAGGAAGTAGTCGGCCATGTTGAATTGTTTGGGGAACATAAATCTCTTTTTTGAAGACTACTTGGGTTTGTTTAGGGGAGTTTGGATGAAGCTGTAAACGCCCGGTACCAATGGCAATCCTAACGCCTCCTCCAGCGCAAAAGAAATATTGTTTCGAAGGTTGGCGATCTCTAATTCACTGAACGTAACTTTCCATGTTCTTCTGTAAGTTCGATCTGGACGCGCCGTAATAATATGCAGTGTCAGGTCGTACGTCCCAGCCTTCCATGGAAAAACGTCTTCTAGAAAGGTAAGAGTCTCTTGATAATTGCCTCTTTTCGAAAAATCCACGTGAGCTCGACGTAATTTTTTTATCAGGTTCCGCTGCACACTCGGATCTAAGGGCAGTTCGGGCACTTCAATACTTTGAATACTAGCAATCCACTCTTGCCGTAGCTTTTCGACCTTCGGCTGGGCTTCTTGAAGGAGTCTGGTATCCGAGAACATAATGTTGAACCTGTGGGGCTCGAGCATGAGGATCATAAACGAATACGGTGCGTCCATTGAGACTTCTGCTGATTGCCCAGCCGTTGTTCCAACGCTGATTTTCGGGGTACGGAAAGCAGTCCAATGAAAGTGCCGCGTCGTTCCATTCTTTCCGAAAGTCAACCTAGCCATCTGAATGAACATATCGCGATCACGTGATCGTAGCGTGCCCGTTAAACCAATCGTAGCCCCCAGTGCGCTGAAACAGATCTCAGCTGTCGGCGTTTCGTAAATATCGATCGTCCCTCGCTTAAAGGTCTTTTTCCAAACTGTCACGAGCCAAGGTTGGATTAGCGCGGCAAACGCCACGATCGCAGCGATCGCTGTCCAAGTATCAGTACTCCAGTGTCTTATTCCAAGCATCGCTTTTAGCCGGAAGTGCAAGAGTTAGTAGGTAGGAGGTAGATTTTATGTCAGCGCGGCTCTATTAACGAGGTCCACTATCAATTTCGCTCGCGCCACGAATTTCCTCTATGAGATTCGCCATCGAACGGGCAGGCTCACTGCATTCATATTCAGCCGCGGTCAGCCCAAGCTCTTCGAGAAGACTCTCGTATTCTTTGAGAGGGATGATTACCGCAATCCGCTCGCCCTTTGCGTCCGTAATGTATTGAACATTTCTTGACATGAATGTTGCCCTCTGCGACGGATTTTAGCACGAACCCAATCGAAGGTAGGATAGTTTGCGCATCAGGTCATTTGCCGATCGAATCTGATTAGCACCGTGGCTTCAGCCCGGTGAATCTTGTTCGCCGTCCAAATGGAAACCGTTTTAAACGGTTTCCATTTTTATCAAAATACTCATCACCGGGCTAAAGCGACCCTGCTAATGAGTGAAAGCTTCACGTCTTCGCGAACGGACAGCCTTCGTTTTCGTGTTTGCTGCTGAGGTAGGTGCGGGCTTCCCAAAGCTCGGGAAAGAATTTTTTATTGAGGGTCTTCTGCAAATATCCCACGCCTTCCGATCCGCCGGTGCCGGGTTTAGCGCCGACCATGCGCTCGACCATTTTGATGTGGTGCGAACGCCAGAGCGAGAAGTATTCGTCGTGTTCGATCAGTCCTTCGGCAAGCTGAGCTTCCTTAAAGAACTGTTCTTCGTGCGTCAGGACTTCGACCAGCGCGCGCTGTCGCTTACCGTAATTGCTGCGTCGCTCGTTCGCGTCGCGCGGTGATTCGACGCCCGGCGTGTCGAACCCGTGACGGCGCAACAGCGCAAAGAATGCTTCGGAGAGCGAAGGCGCATTCATGCGGGCCTGCAGGCGCTGGGAAGCGAACTCGTCATCGGCGAACGAACGCAGGATCGTTTCATCTTTCAAACCCGAGGAGAATTCAATTTCGCGAAACTGCATCGATTGAAAACCGCTGGCGGGATTTAGTTCATCGCGAAAGCTGAGGAAGCGGACCGGCTTCATGGTTTCCAAAATATGAATCTGGGCAATCAGCAGCTTTTCAATCTCCACAATGCGGCGCAACGCCTGGGCGGCTTCAGCAGCCCGGTCTTCCTTCATGAACACGATGGCCGCGTCAATCTCGTGCAGGATCTGCTTGAACCAGAGTTCGTACGCCTGGTGCACGGTGATGAAAAGCAGTTCGTCATGATGTGCCGGCGAGGACAGACATGACTGCAGGTCGATCAGCTCAGGCACGCGCAGGTATTTGTTGTATGAAAGCAGTTCGTCTTTTGACATAGTTCCCTCGGCCGGAGCGCGGGCGTCCTGCCGCACAGCGTGCGCAGCACGCACAATTTTCAAGGCCATATTCGCGCTTCGCGCTCAATGCGAGCAAGATGCCCGCGCTCCACAAAAAAATCTTAAAACGCGGCGCCGACTGTCTCGCTAGCCACAAACACCTTCTGGTCGCGAATCTTTTTCATCTCGGCGATGACCAACTGGAGCTCTTCGTCTTTTGTATAGAAATGCGGCGAGATACGCACGCCAGCCCCCGGACGATAGTCAACGATGAATTCCCGCCGTACCAGTTCTTTGGTAATGGCAGCCGCGTGATCGTTCCAGACGGCGATGGTGCCGCCGCGCTGCGCGGGATCCTTTGGACTGGTCGCGGTGAAACCCGCTTCCTGAGCCAGCTCGATCAGGTACTGAGTTTGGCGCATGCTTTTCTCACGAATCTTCTCCACGCCGATAGTGTTGATGATTTCATAGCCAGACCGGGCCGCGTACAGAGCTGGAATCGCCGGCGAGCCATGCAGAAAGCGGGTAATGTTTGGCGCGTAACGCAACTCACTATCGAACGCGAACGGTTCTTCGTGGGCCATCCATCCCGTCGTCTTCGGTTCCAGCTGCTCGATCAAATCCGGCCGCACGTAGAGATAGCCGGCGCCCGGTCCGCCACATAACCATTTCACCGATCCGCCAGTGGCGAAATCAACCTGCAGATTCTTCACACTGAAAGGCACAGTGCCCGCCGATTGATACGTGTCCAGAATTACCATCGCGCCGACTTCGTGCGCGCGCCGCGTGATCGCTTCCGCGTCCTGCAGGAAGGCGCTCTTGAACAACACATGCGAGATGGGCACCAGCAGTGTTTCTTCGTCTATGGCGGCGAGCATCCTCTCGAGCGGCACCGTGATCCCGTCGTCGGACTTTACGGTCTCGATACGCAGGCCGTGTTCGCGCGCGTGCGCTTCGTAGACGTACATCACCGAAGGAAAGTTGAGCTCGGAATAAACGATCTTGCGGCGTTTGGAATTTTCCGGGAGCGGCAGGAAGCAGGACAGGATCAGCGATTGGCAAATCGAAACGTTCTGGTGCATCACGACCGTTTCGGGGTCGGCGCCGATGATGCGACCGACTTCATTCCCAACCTCGACGGGCATGTTCCACCAACCCTCGGCCCAGGCGCGCACGCCGCGCGTGGCCCAGATGTCGGCGTATTCATGTAAGCGATCGTAGGTGGCGCGCGGCATCGCGCCGAGACTGTGCGAGATCAGGTAGACCGCGCGGTCGAGAATGGGAAACTCAGCGCGCCATTTGAGCAGATCGTCAGTCAAGAGAAGTTCTCCGTTTGGGTGCACGTGTAATTTAACATAAACGAGACTTTGGAGTGCGGTGGCAAGCGTAGCGCGACACCGCTTTGGATTCTTGTCGAAAAAACATCAGAAGCAGATTCAAAGCGCCGTCGCCGCTGCGCTCTGCCGGCGCACTCCAAAAAAGTCGCCTCATGTTAAAGTGTCCGCGATGTGGAAGTTCGCGAATCCTATCAAGCACTCGATCCCTGATACTCGCTGGCCTTCAGCGACAGAGGCCGCGAACTCTCTACTATTTCACCCGATTAAGATTGGTTCGCTGGAGCTGCAAAACCGCACCTGGGTGCCGGCCATGGTTCCCTGGCGAGCCACTGAAGACGGCTTTGTCACTCAGGACAATCTCGACTGGTACCGACGATTCGCCCAGGGCCAGCCCGCTGCTCTGGTGGTCGAAGCGACCGGTATTCGCGACGTTCCCAGCGGCCCTCTCCTTCGAATCAGTCACGATCGATTTTTGCCCGGCTTGCGCCAACTGGTCGACACCGTTCGTGAAGCAAGTCGCGGTCAAACGAAACTCTTCATTCAAGTAATCGACTTTCTGGCGGTCAAGCGCCGGCCCGATCCGGCAAAGTACTTTCAACGCTTTCTCGAAATCAGTAAACAACATCGTCACGTCATCGCCGAAGTCACTGGCGACGAAAAATGGATCGTCGAAGACGAAGCCGGCGTGCGCGACTTTCTCAAAGACGCGCCGACTCCTGTAATCGATCGGGTCCTTAACCAGCGCGAACTCGAGTCGCTGCGATTTGGCTATCGCGAGAGCGTTTCCGATATGCACCTGCGGCACGTGCGGGACTTACCGCAGGTGCTGCCCTCCATCTTTGCCGACGCTGCCCGGCGCGCGCGTGAGGTTGGCTTCGACGGGGTCGAATTGCACTACGCGCACGCCTACACCATGGCCGGCTTTTTGAGCGCGCTCAATAATCGCGACGACGGTTACGGCGGGCCGCGGGAAAATCGCGTGCGTCTGCCGCTGGAGGTTTATCGCGCCGTGCGCCAGTCCGTCGGTGATGACTACGTTGTCGGCACGCGTTTCCTCGGTGATGAAGTCATCCCCGGCGGAAATCGAATTAGCGACGCAGCTTATTTTGGAGTTGAATTCGCGAAAGCCGGAATGGACTACCTTTCAATTTCGAAAGGCGGCAAGTTCGAAGACGCCGAGCAGCCAAAGATCGGCCAAGCCGTGTATCCATACACCGGCCAGAGCGGCTACGAATGCATGCCCACGACTCTGTCGGATGAACGCGGCCCCTTCGGCCGCTCAGTGCCTCTGGTTGCGGAGATCAAACACGCGGTGAACGCTGCCGGATTCGATACGCCAATCGTTGCCACCGGCGGCATTACCACCTTCGCGCAAGCCGAGGCAATACTTCAGCGCGGCGACGCGGACATTGCCGGCCTGGCGCGACAAGCCCTGGCCGATCCGGATTGGTTCATCAAAGTGAAGCTCGGCCGTGGCGATGAAATTCGCCGCTGCACCTACACAAACTATTGCGAGGCGTTGGATCAGGCGCACAGGCAGGTCACCTGCAAGCTTTGGGATCGGAAGGAACTGGATGAAGTGGGAATCGTGTTGGCCGCCGATGGCCGCCGGCGTTTGTTGCCTCCGAAGTGGAAAGCGTAACTGTCTGCTGGGAGCGCGGACGTCCCGTCCGCACAGCGTGCGCAGCACGCTTATCTCAACAAAGATTTTTGTTCCCGTGCTTAGGCGGACGGGACGTCCGCGCTCCCAGCAGATAGGTTGTGCGATTCCTCGTACGCCTTCACAAACGCAGGATCGCGGTGCCGCAAGCTCTCGCGATCGACCTTCCCGCTGCGCGTCATTAAAATGTAAGCAAGTTCGACCGGCGCCAAGTGAATGTACTGGCGCGCATTCTCAAACCACACCATGCTTTCAAAGGCCGCGGCCTGATATTCCTCAATCACCGGCCGGCGATCTTGCTCAAATCGCTTCAAAGCCTCCGCCACCTCGGACGTTTCATCGAAAGCTCGTTTCAGGGCGATCGCATCTTCCATCGCCAGCTTTGTGCCCGACCCGATTGAGAAATGCGCCGTGTGCAGCGCGTCGCCGAGCAGCACTACATTCTCGAAACGCCAGCGCCCGTTTTTAACCAGCAGGAAGTTAAGCCATTTTGAGTTGTTTGAGAGTAGCGGTCGGCCATTCAGATCCGACTTGAACACTTCGGCGAGATAGGCACGAGTTTCTTCATCACCCATTGCCGCGAAACCGGCGCGGTCCCATGTCATCGGATCGCATTCTACGATGAACGTGCTGGTGGTCGGATCGAACTCGTACGAATGCGCCGCGAACACTCCGGCTACGGTTTCGCGAAACGTCAGCGTCAGACCGTGGAACAATTGGTTCGTGCCGTACCAAATGTATTTGTTCGGACGCACGCTCAGATCAGGTAGAAACTGATCCTTGAAAGCTTGTCTAACCAGGCTGTTCACACCGTCGGCAGCCACCAATAGATCGCAATCCGCCCTCAATGAATCAAAGTCGGCAACTTCGTGACGGAACTTAATCGCGATGCCGAGCTCCTCGCACCGCCTTTGCAGAATCTTCAGCAGCCTCAGCCGAGCGATTCCCGAAAAGCTGTTGCCGTGAATTGAGACCTTGTCGCCGCGATGGACGACGTCGACGTTGTCCCAGGCCTCGAAGGTCCGAGTGATTTCGGCGTGCGAAGTTTGATCGGCGGCGCGCAAATTCGCCAGCGTCTTTCCGGAAAACACCACGCCCCAACCAAACGTATCGTCGGGCCCGTTGCGTTCATGGATCGTGATTTCGTGCGCGGCGTCGGCGCGCTTCATGAGGATGGCAAAGTACATGCCGGCCGGCCCGCCGCCGATGATGTTGATTTTCATAGCACTGTCATCGAGGCAAGCTAATGTCGACAACTTATCGCTTTCCGCTCATCTTTCGAGTTATGTTTGAGCCAGACCATAGACGACTACGCAACCCTGAACAAGTTCTTTCGACGCGTAGCGTCGACTTGAATTTAGCCCGGCCTTTCAAAGCCGGGAAACCGAAGCATTCGCGTCGCGTAGCGACGGCTGAGATTAGTGCGCAGTCAATCGTCGCGATGCGACGAGGCAGACTAACCACCTGAACCCGGCGTTGAAACGCCGGGCTAAACTCATACCGACGCTACGCGTCGAAGACCCTTAATCAAAGCTTCGTGAAGTTCACCGCAGTCTTAGCATAACTCATCCAACGCCGCCCCCAACCTCTGCACACCTTCCTTGAAAAGCTTCGGCTCGGCGCACATGCCGATCCGAAAATGCTGCGGGGATTCGAAGAACCATCCCGGCACAATCGCTGTGTCGTACTTTTCATGAAGCAAGGAAGAGAGATCATCGACGCGTCCTTTAAGGAGAAGCGGAAAAGACGTCGTGCCTGTTTCAGTGCGGACCGCCCGCAGGTCCTCTCGCGAATTCAAAAAATCATTTAGCACTGCGCGATTGGGTTCCAGGATCCCCTTAGCGCGCGCGATGAACTTCGGCAAGTTTTTAAGCGCGACCACGCTCAGCCTTTCAGAAGGCTGCGGCCCGACAGCTCCAAAGACATCGTTTAGTAAGCGCATGCGTTGGGCCAGATCGGGTTCAGCCAGAATCCATCCGCAGCGCAGCCCGCTCAACCCGTAACCTTTGGTCAGGCTAGAGGTAGCGATGAACTCGGGCGCGAGCAGCACCGACGATCGCGGGGCAGCTTCAAACATCGCTTCCAGATAAACTTCGTCGACCAGAACTCGCGCACCTGCGCCTCGCGCGAGCGCTCCGATTTGCAGCAGCGTGTCTTTATCGACCAACGTGCTGCTGGGATTATGCAGGTTGGTCAGGATGATCAAACGCGTGCGCGAAGTAATCTGCTGCGCGAGTTCCTCCAGGTCGACAAGGTAGCCGTTCTCGAACGATCGCGGAAACCGTTTGATCTGAGCTCCAAAGTATTTTGCCGTCGCCAGGATTGGTTCGTAGGTTGGTTCTTCAATCAGAACTTCGTCGCCATATTCGAGCAAGGCGGCCATCGCCAGGTGGTTCGCCATCGAGGTCCCGCCCGAAATCGTCACTACCGAATCAGGCGTGACCTGGCAATGCGCCGCGAGGCCCTCGATCAAAGGCCGATAGCCGTAGGCATTGTCGCCGTTAATATCCAAGTCTTCGATTGCTGCCCCCAACCCGGCGAAGGGAAGATTAAGGATGCCGCTTAACGCGAGATCGTATCTGATCTTTGGTCGCGTCTTGGCCCATTGCATGTAAATGGATTGCGTGTTCATTGTTGGTTAATCGTAAAAGATTAAACGCAAAGGGCGCAAAGTTTATCCCAAAGAACGCAAAGGTTTGGCGCCCAGTTCATTCCTTTGCGTTCCTTTGCGAAATCCTCTGCGTCCTTTGCGTGAAAAATCGTATCTTCAATTCTCCTATCGGCTCGGGTCAACTCGCTCCCTTCTCTTTCGCAGCCAAGCCCATACGAAATAAGCCGGCAGCCCCGCCAGCATGATCCCCAGACTAATCGCTGTGTTTAGAGGCTCCTTATAAACCACACTAAAGGTAATCACGCAGCAAGCCGCGATGAAAAACAGAGTCGTAAACGGATGACCGGGTATACGAAAGAAATCACCCTTGGGATTACGCCGGCGAAACACGAACACGCACACCGCCGTCAGCGCAAAGAACACGACGTCAACCGATACCACGTAGTTCAAAATCTGTTCGAAACGACTGGCCGCCAAAACGATCACGATCGCCAGTCCGCCTTGCAAAGCGATCGCGATCGCCGGCACGCGCGCGCGATTAAGCCAGGCGAGTTGTTTGAAAAAGAGACCATCGTCGGCCATGGCGAAATAAACTCGCGGCGCTGTCAGCATGCTCTGGCTGAGGAAGCCGACGGTGGAGATCGCAATGCCTGCCGCCAGAAAACGCCCACCCTTTTCACCCAGCGCCAGACGCATTACAGCCGACGCAGGCGTCTTTGTATGCGCCAGTCCCTCAGCACCCAGCGCGTGCACGCAGACGTAATTTACTGAAAGATAAACCACGATCACGCCCAGAACGCCGAACAACAATCCGCGTGGCAAGTTGCGGCGGGGCTCGCGGACTTCGCCGGCGACAAAGCAGGCTGTCTGCCAACCGCCGTAGGCAAACTGCGCCGGAATCAGTGCGGCCCCGAAGGCGATCAGCGTCTGCAGAGTAGTCGCGGGAGCCAGAGAGGTAGCCACGGTTGCGGCCTGGGCCGGATGGCTTATCATCAAGCCAAACGTAACCAGCACACCGATCGCGATCAGCTTCAAAACCATAAAAACATTTTGAGTCACGCTGCCGGCGCGCACCCCAATGCAGTTGATGATCGTTAGCAGAGCCAGAGCCGCCGAAGCCAGCACGGCTGCGCGAAAATCCGTGACCCGGGCGCCGATTAGTTCGAAGACATGGTTGGCAAAGATGAGCGCGACCGCGGCCATCCCGCCGGTTTGGATCACAAACAGCAGACTCCAGCCGTAGCCGAACGCCACTAAAGGATGAAGCGCATCGCGCAGGTAAACATACTGCCCGCCTGATTCTGAACTTTGCGACGAGAGTTCCGCATAGATGAAAGCGCCGGATAGCGCACTCAAACCGCCCACCGCCCATGCTCCCAGAATCAGCAGCGGCGTGTGAACCTGCTGCGCAACCACGTAAGGATTGGTAAAGATACCCGCGCCGATGATCCCGCCCATCACGATCATCGTCGCGTCAAAGAGCCCGAGACGACGAGCGAGTGCGTGGTTCTGGCCGGCTGTTTCTTTAGACTGACTCATCCAATCAGTACAAGTATCTTCGACGCGTAGCGTCGGCATGAGTTTAGCCCGGCCTTTCAAGGCCGGGAAAAGCCGAACGAAGTATTCGCGTCGCGTAGCGACGCCTGAAAGCAAATGATTCAATCGTCGCTACGCGACGAAACCTGCGAACATACGGTCGTCCCGGCGTTGAAACGCCGGGCTAAACTCATGCCGACGCTACGCGTCGAAGAGACTTTCAAATCAAGTTTTAGTTCTACTCTTTCAAAAGCTGGTTCGCGATCACGAGTTTCTGAATCTCAGACGTGCCTTCATAAATACGCAACGCGCGCACGTCGCGGTAAAGGCGCTCGACCACCGTGCCGCGCACCAGCCCGGTGCCGCCGTGAATCTGCACCGCCTGATCGACGATGCGGCCGGCGGCTTCCGTAGCGAATAATTTTGCCTGGCTCGCTTCGCGGGTCGAGCTTTCCGCGCCCGAATCTTTTAAGTACGCTGCGCGGTAAACCAGCAAGCGCGCGGCGTCGAGTTCGGTCGACATGTCGGCCAGCTTCTCCTGGATCAATTGGTGGCCTGAGAGCGGGCGGCCGAATTGTTCGCGTGACTTTGCATGCAGCATGCTTTCGTCCAAAGCACGCCGCGCCATGCCGCACGCCGCCGCGCCCACACTCGCGCGAAACATGTCCAGGGTTTGCAGCGCCAGTCGCAGTCCATCGCCTGGTGCGCCGATCATGTCTTCGGCGGGCACCTTGCAGCCTTTGAATTCGAGTTCGCCAATCGGATGCGACGCCATCATCTCGGTTCGTTCCGTCACGCGGAATCCGGGCATCCGCGCCGAGATTACAAACGCGGAGATCTCCGCGCGTCCGTCCTCGCGCGTGCCAGTGCGCGCGAACACCGTATAGAAATCCGCGACGCCGGCATTCGATATGAAGCGTTTCTGGCCGTCGATGATGTACGCATCGTCTTCGCGCCGAGCTGTAGTCTTAAGCGCGGCGACGTCGGAACCAGCGTCCGGCTCAGTCAAAGCAAAAGCGGCGATGGCCTTGGCATTTGCGGCGCGCGCCAGCCAGAAGTCGCGCACGTGCTCGGTGGCTGCGATGCTGATCGCATAAGTCCCCAGACCCTGCATCACGAAAGCCAGGTCTGCGAGAGGCGAAGAGTACGACAGCGTTTCGCGAATAATGCAGAAACTACGCAGATCAAATGGCTGACCGGGCGAGGCGACGGCATAGCGCAACAGGTCTGCTTCAAACAGCAGCATGACGTAACTGCGCACAGCTTCGTCGGCGTCCTGTTCGTCGTCGCCCGCGCGGACTTCGACTTCGCGTTCGGCCAGGTCGGCCACACGTTCAGCCAGAGCGCGATGCTCGGAAGAGAAGAAGGGGGTTGTTGCTATAAATCGATCCATCTTTTGGAGTCACTCTTTCGGAGCGCGGACATCCTGTCCGCCAGCGCCGCAGGCGCTCATGGTTTTGGATCTGAGCCAAAAAACTTTTCGCGCTTCGCGCTCAGTGCGGGCAGGATGCCCGCGCTCCAAATCACTTAAACTTCGCGGGTCGCTTTGCCAGGAACGCGTCGTGCGCTTCCTGGAAATCCGGATGCTGCATGCACAGAGCCTGCGTCACAGCTTCGGCCTCAAGTCCCGACTCGAATCCCATATGCATTTCGCGGTTGAGCATTTCTTTTGTCTTAGCCAGGCCCAGCGCCGGGCCGCGCGCCAGCTTTTGCGCAAACTCGCGCGTCGCCGTCTCCAGTTGATCGCGCGGCACGACGCGATTGTAGAGACCGATCGCTGCCGCCTCCGCAGCCGTAATGAAATCGCCGGTCATTAAAAGTTCGGTGGCTTTGGCCAGGCCAACCACGCGCGGCAAAAGATAAGTCGCGCCCATGTCCGTTCCTGCCAAACCGACTTTCACAAAAATGAAAGCTATCTTTGCTTCTTCGGCGGCGATGCGTATGTCGGCAGCCAGAGCGATGCACGACCCCGCGCCCGCAGTAGTCCCATTCAAGCTGGCAATCACAGGCTTGGGCAGGGACCGCATGTTCTGAATGAGTTCACAGGTCAGCCTCGTGAAGTCCAGCAGCCCCGCCGCGTCGCGTCCCTGCAATTCGCCGATGATGTCGCGCACATCGCCGCCCGAACAAAACGCGCGGCCCGCGCCGGTGATGACTACTACGCGCACATCTTTTTCATCGCGCAGCGTCGCGAACAGGTCAGTCAATTCGCGATAGACTTCAAACGTGATCGCGTTCAGACGCTCAGGACGATTCAGTGTGATCGTGGCGATTCCGTCGCTCACTTCATAAAGAAAACTTTGCGGTGTGTTCATCTTTTGTAGCGCAAGTTGTTAACTTGCGGACCTGTTAATAATCGAATCGCAAGTTAATGACTTGCGCTACTTCTGCGGCCGGTCCATTGTTTCGCTGATCAGTTTTACCGGCGCTGGCAAAGCGCCCGTGCGCAGGACCAAAGCAAGATCTTCAGCCGACTGTTTAGTGAAGCGGCCAGTGATCTCGCCCTGATCGGTAATCTGAGATTTGATGTAAGCAATCGACTTCACTTCGTCATTGAGTACCACGGCGATGTATTCGTTGATGTTCGCCGCGGTCCAGGCGCCGAACTTATCCGCTCCGCTCTTGTTCAATGAAAATTGGATATTGTAATCACCTTCGCTGTAAGAGCTGCGCGCGGCGCTGGCGTTTCTTAGCTCGTTGCCGTTGATGATTGCGGGCACCTCAACCACCACCCACTTTCCTGGCGTCTGCGGCCCATCTCGATCTTCGTAGGGCAGGACACGCCGGTTTGCGGGAATGGTTCCTCCGACAAATGAAGCCGCGGCGGTCTCTTTGGTTGAATATGTTTGGGCGGACGCCGGACTGGGCGGAGTAATTACGTGGACCAGCTCAAGTCTGCCGCCCTGCGTAATCAATTGCTTCAAACGCTCGGGCTCGTTTAGCGCCGGCAGATTTATGAGAATTCGATCGTCGCCTTGTGGCAGGACTTCAAAGTTACTGACCCCGAATGCGTCGAGACGACTCTTCAGCACGGCGACGGTCTGTTGCACCGCGGCTTCGCGATCGGGCGTGGTCTGATCAAGCTCGATCGTCAGATGCCATGGCAAAGCGCTCTTTGGCCGTAAGAGAAAAACCCCCAGGACAATAGTCGAGCCCACCAGAATCAGTGCGACAGTGCCCAGCAGCCAGGGCAGCATGCTTCGCTTCCTCTTAACCGCCACGCGACTCGGCTGATTTTCTGGAATCGGCGCCGGCTGAAAGACCTGCCTCATCGTCGGTATATTGCTTTGAGATGAAGGCAAAGCCAAGGTTGCCGGGGCGCCTGTTCCGGCCGGCTTGTCGACAAGACTCCCGCCATCGTCTAGACAGAATCGCAGGCTGTCGTCATCGTAAAGTCGGCTGCATGCAGGGCAGAGTTTCATTGGCTCATTAGTCAGTCCAAAACCGCGGTCGCTTCAATCTCGATCTTCGCGCGGTCGTCCAGCAGGCCCTTCACTTCAACCAGGACCATCGCCGGAAAATGTTTCCCCATGCGGGCGCGATAATGTTCGCCGATTTCTTTCAAGCGCACTCGGTACTCGTTCTTGTCGATCACGTAAAGAATCATTCGCGCAATATGTTCAGGCCGGCCGCCTGCTTCGGTGACAACCGTGATTACATTGGCCAGCGCTCGATCGAATTGCTCGACAATGTCTGCGCTGACGATCTGCTGTTCTTTATTCCAGGCGATCTGTCCGGCGATGAACAAGAGCCGGCCGCCTTCCGCCAGCACACCATTCGAATAACCAAGCGGCGCGCCGAGTGACTCAGGATTGATCAGTGTGAAACTCATTTCGGTCTTTTTCTCTGTGAACCTCTGTGGTCACGGCCGGTTTTTCACCGCAGAGACGCAGAGGATCACAGAGATCACACAGAGGCTTGCACGATCTCCAATTGATTCCCGCCGGGATCGCGCACATAGAAGCGTGGCGTTCCGGGCGCCGGGCGCGGGTCCGGAATAATCTCTACACCCGCATCGCGAAAACTCTTTTCCGCATCATTCAGATCCGATACAGCAAAGCAAATGTGGCGCGAGCTTAAAGGATCGGCGGCTTCATCTTCTACTGACAGGTGCAACTGCGTAGTACCGATCTGATACCATGCGCCACGTTGGCGTGAGCCGGCAGGCTTGGGCACTTGCTCGAGACCAATCACGCGACCGTAAAACTCTTTCGTCGCCGCTTCCAGTTCGGCCGGGACGGTGACGTTTACATGATGAAGTTGGGTGACCATCATGGAAGTTTAAAATTTGGATTCTCGATAATTCCGAAAACATTGCCGAACGGGTCTTTGACGGCGGCGACTTTGATCCCCTCACCGACGTCCTGCACTGCTTCATGAACGGTTGCGCCCAATTCCAGAAGTCGCTGGTAAGTCGCCGCGGCATCGTCAACGCCCCAGTAAGTCACTGCACCGTCGGCTTTACCTTCACTCGCGGATTCGCCCGGGTGTAGGCCGAGTTCGTAACCGGCAACATTGAATCCAACATAGAATGGCTGATCGAAGTAGGGCCTGATGCCGAGCACTTCACTGTACCAGGCTTTGGCTTTATCAATATCGTCGACGTGGTAGATTGCCGTGCGTAATCCGAGAAACATAGTTTACTCCTATCATCCAAACAGGCATCTATCTGCTGGGAGCGCGGACGTCCCGTCCGCATACACCGAGGTGAACTCCTTCAAGAGAAATCACGATTTTTCATTGCGCTCAATGCGGACGAGACGTCCGCGCTCCCAGCACTTGCGGTCTCGTTTCCTCAAACCAAATTCCATCGATTCATCATCGGTCGGCCAATTGACTAGTTCAACCAGCCAGCGAAGCTGGCGAAATATCAGTAGCCCACAGCGCCAGCTGTGGGTTAGCGTTTATTCAAATGTTCCAGCCCCGGCAGGGGCGACATAAAAGCCGCACCTCAAATTATGTCGCCCGCTGAAGCGGGCTTTCAATCCTGGCGGCGTGGAACCCACAGCTTGCGCTGTGGGCTACTAATATACCGCCGGCTTCGCCGGCTGGCTGCGTCAATCCTGACTTATTCTCGAATTGCCGTGGCTGCATCAGCGCGCTTCACGCTGCGTTGTTCTCCCGATTCCAAATCTTTGATTGCAACTTCTCCGCGCGCACGCTCGTCGTCGCCGACGATTGCCACAAACCGAATTCCTCGCGCGGCAGCGTACTTGAACTGCTTGCCCATCTTATCTGCTTCAGGATAGAGATCGACGCGCAAGCCATGTCTTCTCAATTCAGTTGCCAGCGCCAGTGATTCCGACACCGACTCTTCATTCCAGATCGTCACCATCACGTCGGCAGGAGAAGAAACTAACTCGGCGGGAAACATTTCGCGCTCGCTCATCACCACGATGATTCGTTCCAGTCCCAGTGAGAAGCCGCAGGCCGGAACGTCTTTGCCCAAAAACATTCCCACCAGATCATCGTAACGTCCGCCGCCCCCGAGGCTGCCGGCCAGATCCGAAACATTGATCTCAATAATCGCTCCAGTGTAGTAGGACAGCCCACGTGCCAGCGTAGGATCAAGTTTGATCCGTCTCTCGACCCCGGCGGCTTTGGCGAATTGCATGACTTGCCGCAGTTCGTCCACTCCTCTTGATCCGCTTTCATGCGCGCCCACGAACTCGACCAAACGACCGAGAATGTCGGCGTTGAGCGCGGCCCTTTCCAAGCCGGGCTCACCTAAATCAGCCAGACCGGCCGCGCGCTCAACACCAGCCAGACCTTCGAAGAACCGCATCAGCTTGACCGCGGCTTCCGGAGCGATCCCACGCGAATTCAACTCGCGGGCGACACCTTCGGCCCCAGCCTTATCCATCTTATCGAGCGCAATTAGCGCTTCGGCATGTTTATCGGGTGCGACGCCAGCCTGATCCAAAATCCCCGCGAGAACCTGCCGGTGGTTTACGCGAACGACGAAATCTTTAAAGCCGAGCGCCACCAGAGCATCGCTCGCCGCCGTAATCAACTCAGCCTCAACCACCATCGATTTCGATCCCAGCACGTCGACGTCACACTGATAGAACTCGCGAAAGCGTCCACGCGCCGGACGATCGGCGCGCCAGACGGGTTGAATCTGATAGCGCTTGAAAAACTTTGGCAGTTCATTTTGATATTGGGCCACGACGCGCGCCAGGGGAACGGTCAAATCGTAACGAAGAGCCAGATCGGCCTCGCCGGTCTTTTCATGCTCACCCCGTTTGAGAATTTTGAAGATAAGCTGATTGCCTTCTTCGCCATACTTGCCCATCAGGGTTTCGATGTTTTCGACCGCGGGAGTTTCCAGCGGCTCGAACCCGTAGCGCTCGTACACTTCCTTGATCACGCCGATGACGTATTCGCGTTTGCGCACGTCTGCGGGCAGAAAGTCGCGCATGCCGCGCGCCGGTTGGGTTTTGGCTGAAGACATTTGGCCGTTCATCTTAACTCGAAATCAGCTTCAGTAGTAGAATGCAGCATCCATTCAAGGTTTGGCCGCGGTTAAATAAACTGAAAAAGCTTATTCGAGGAGGTTTCGCGCTATGGTGGCTCAAACACTCTACTCGACCGAAGACTATCTCGCATTTGAGCGAGGAGCCGATGAACGACACGAGTACCTCGACGGCTTCATTTACGCGATGGCCGGCGAGAGCCCGACGCATGCGGACATCTCCGCCAACCTGGTCATTCTGATTGGAGAACAACTGCGCGATTCACCCTGTCGAGTCAGAACCAAAGACACAAAGATTCGCAGCGGGCCCCGGCAACGTCAAACGATGAAGGGTCTCTTCTCATATCCGGACGTGGTGGTAATTTGCGGTGAGCCCAAGTATCTCGACGATCATAAGGACGTGGTCATAAATCCCGCGGTCATCGTCGAAGTACTGTCCGAATCAACCGAGGCCCGCGACCGGGGCACGAAATTTCACCGCTATCAAACCTGGAGTCCGACGCTCACGGACTACGTCCTGGTCTCGCAAGTGGCTCCGCTAATCGAACACTTTCAGCGACAGGCAGACGACAGTTGGTCCTATCACATCTATCACGGAATCGAAGAAAGCTTTACGATTAAATCGATAGATTGCACACTGAAGCTTGCTGAAGTCTACGCTCGGATCGCTTTTCCGGAAGAGTCAGACGAAGGTGGGAATTCCTAACTTCGTCGGTATCCGCAGACTCCAAAGCTTACGCAGAACAAGCCGCAAAGAGGCATCAGAAGCACAGAATGATTCACGGAATTCGCTTGTGCCTTTTCTGCTTTTGCGGCCGGCTCTGTTATCTGCTTTCTTCTAATCTGCGTAATTGAGGACATACGGCTGAGCCAAACTCAATGGCGCCGCTCGGCCTGCTCGCTCTCCAGCGCCCGCTCCGCTTCTTTCGCCGTTATCAAGGAGACTGGGCGATGAGTTGCCGAATATACCGCCGCTGCGATTGCTGCACCGATTACGGGAGCCACAATGAATAGCCAGAGCTGACTCAGCGCCCATCCGCCCACAAAGACGGCCGGCCCAATGCTGCGCGCCGGGTTAACGGAAGTGTTGGTGATGGGAATACCGACCAAATGTATCAAGGTGAGAACCAGTCCGATGGCCATACCGGCAAAGCCCACCGGGGCCCGAAGGTCAGTCGCCCCCAGGACTGTAAAGACCAGGAGGAACGTTAGAACGATTTCTGCGACCAGGGCGGACACCAAGTTGTAGTGCCCTGGAGAATGCGCCCCGTAACCATTCGCCGCAAACCCCGCGACTGCCGGATCGTAACCACCGGGTCCTCCCTTGACGATGAGCAACAAGACAGCGGATGCGAGAACCGCGCCTACGATCTGCGCCACGATGTAACCAGGTGCGTCTCTCCCATTCATCTTCCTGGTAATCAGCAATCCGATCGTGACGGCGGGATTGATATGGCAACCTGAGATGGGACCAATAGCGTAAACCATCGCCAACAGGGAAAGTCCAAAAGCAAGTGACACGCCCAGGTAACCGATTTTGTCTCCGGCCAGGACTGCACTACCGCAACTGGCAAATACCAGGACAAAGGTACCAACTAGCTCTGCGAAGTATTTATTCATGTCATCCTCCTCGTCTCGAACTGTGAAACAGTCACCAACACACAGGGGGTGAATCGTGGCTTGCCGGCAAGCTGGAAAAGACGCGAGGTTTATATACCCAGCGTTGTCCTGGGCGCAAGATTTTGGGCCGTGCTCCGTGCGCGTAGCCCTTGTCCGTAGTAATAAGATAGCTGATTGGCAAACGGTCTTAGTCCCGGTAGGGACGAAATGTTTATAGACAATGGCCAAGAAAAATGGGGCAAGCTCCGTAGGAGCGAAACAATATTGGGCGAGTGACATATCGCTCTTACGGAGCTAGGGTCGTTGGGCCGGCTGTTGCTATAAACATCCGGCTCCTACGGAGCCCAATGGTTGTGTGGTGTTCTTTTCTTGCGACTGGCAACACACTGCCATTCAGCAACACTATTAACAGAGGCCTACCAGATTTTGCTTTCAACTAACGTACGAGAGACGATTTCATTAGTGCGCTTGAATCTTTGTAACTTTGTGAGTATAAGCGACGTCAATTCAATCAAAGTTTATCTCGCTCGAGTTTCGATGGGTTGAGCGACCAGCATTCCAAACATTTCTTGAATAGGAGCCCTATGATGATCCGACGTCAATTTGCCGCCACCTTTCTGCTCTGTGCCTTGCTCGTGCCCTACGCTGCTTTCGGACAGCAAACGGGCGCCCAACAGCCGGCTGCCGATCCCAACGAAGCAATTGCCCGCATCAAGGACGAGGGGTTGAATCGCTCGCAGGTGATGCAGACCCTTTCATACCTGAGCGATGTGATTGGCCCGCGACTCACCGCGTCACCGGGAATGAAGCGCGCCAATGATTGGACACGTGTGACGTTGGAAACGTGGGGAATGCAGAACGCGCATCTGGAGGCTTGGGGACCGTTCGGTCGCGGTTGGAGCTTAAAGCGCTTTAGCGCTCAGGTCGTCGACCCTTTAAATATTCCGCTGATCGCTTATCCAAAGGCCTGGTCGCCGGCAACCAACGGCGCCATTACCGCCGACGTCGTTTATCTCGAAGCCATGACCGAAGCCGATCTGGAAAAGTACAAAGGCAAATTGAAAGGCGCGATCGTTTTGATTCAGGCGCCGCGAGAATTGAAAGCGCGTTTCGCTCCGCTCGGAACCAGGCAGGATGAAAAGAGCTTGCTCGCGCTGGCCGACGCGATTCCTCCGGTAGCCGGAGGCAATCGTGGTGGTGGCGGGGGCGGTGGTTTTCGCATGACGCCCGAGCAGCGCGCGACGTTGAATTTCACCACGCGTAAGATTTTGTTCGCGCAGGAAGAAGGCGCGGCGGTTCTGGCTGACGGCAGCCGGGCCGGCGATGGCGGAACCATTTTTGTCCAGCAGGCAAACGTGCCCACACTCATTCCCGATGTTCAGCCGGCGACCCCCGCGCCGCGAGTGAATGCCTATGACAAGGGAGTAAAGATTCTGCCGCAAATCACCTTGGCGAATGAGCATTACAACCGGATCGTGCGCATGCTCCAGGCCGGCGAAAAAGTGAGGATGGAAGTTAACATCGGGGTCGAGTGGCAGGACAAAGATCCGATGGGCTACAACACGATTGCAGAAATTCCAGGCACTGATCCGCAGCTGAAGGATGAAGTTGTGATGCTGGGCGGCCACATGGATTCCTGGCACGCCGGCACCGGCGCCACCGACAACGGCGCTGGGGTCGCGGTGGCCATGGAAACAATGCGCATCATCCAGACGCTTGGTCTGAAACCCAAGCGCACCATTCGCATCGGCCTCTGGACCGGTGAAGAACAGGGACTGCTCGGTTCGGCCGCTTATGTCGCGCAGCACTTTGGCAAGCTTGAGGCCGGCAATCCAGGTGTAGTTTCTTCAGGTACTCCCAACAGTCAGCCGGCCGCGTTACCAAAGCTGACCACGCTGCCTGACTATGAAAAGTTCGACGCTTACTTCAACCTGGATAACGGCACGGGCAAGATTCGCGGCGTATATATGCAGGGCAACGAGGCTGTGCGGCCCATCTTTCGGCAATGGCTGTCGGACTTTCGCGATCGAACGGGCGAGAGTGTCTGGGGGGCGAACACGCTTTCAATTTCGAACACCGGCGGCACCGATCATCTTTCGTTTGATCGCATCGGACTGCCGGGATTCCAGTTTATTCAGGACGAGATTGAATACGACACGCGCACACACCACTCAAACATGGACGTGTTCGATCGGATTCAGGAAGACGACATGAAGCGAGCGGCGACCATCATGGCCGCGTTTGTCTATCAGACCGCGATGCGCGACGAAAAGATTCCGCGCAAGCCGGCGCCGGGGAGATAGCGCAAATTGTTAATTTGCGTCCCGCGTAGCGCAAATTGTCAATTTGCGATTGGCTGCGATAGAGGATCCCTAAAATAGTTCCAGGGCCAGTCCTCCCATTTAGTGACAAGCCCAGCTTTTACGGGATTCTCAAGCACATACTTTGTTACCCGCAACCATTCGGAGCGATTCCTCACGTAATGGTCAAAGCTCTCGTGTTCCCAAAATGCACCCGAGCGACCCAGTACCTTATTGGCCCGCTTCGCAGTATTACGTTTCAGCGAATGCATGATCGACGACAAAGACTCGGGGGTGTCTGCGGTCGCCAAGGGTGCAAAAACAGAGTGGACATGGTTTGGCATGATTGAATAAGCGTCCAATCTGTAGCTCTTGCCATCACGATAATGCAGAGCCTCCGCGACAGTCCCAGCGATCCTTTCATCGGCGAGCCATGTCGGGCCGATTGCCGCTTTATCGAGCCAGCTTTCCAGCATCGCAAAGTGCCGACGGGCGAGTGAACGAAACCGCGACTGACGTGATGTGAGATCATTCTTCAGTGCTTTTTCCAGGACAAGCTTCTCATCCAGCATTCGTCCAAGGACTTCCTTTGGCAG
This sequence comes from Blastocatellia bacterium, assembly GCA_033857635.1. Lineage (GTDB taxonomy): Bacteria > Acidobacteriota > Blastocatellia > Pyrinomonadales > Pyrinomonadaceae > UBA11740. Next base: position 69,532 of record JAWVDF010000049.1, on the reverse strand, counting down.
GGAACCCGTCAGGCGAAAAGTCAGAAATAGGGCGGTATTGAGTGGCTGAATGTGTGGGAGATTTCGTCTATAGAAGGACCTGTAACCGAATTGATTTTGGGTGGTTGGTCTTTTCATCTTTCAAAGCTCCAGACTCAAGCGAAGCAGAATCGCAAATTGACAATTTGCGCTACAGCTACTTGATCCCGATCACCACTTCCAGCCAGTAACGCCTCAACTTCTCTCGATTTGCTTTCCGGTATGCGGGGTAGTCATGCGCGATTCCCTGATCGGGATGAGCGAACAGAATGTAAGGCTCAAGCATTCCGTCTTCATTGAGCTTCACCAGATTATCGAGCGAGACGTCCAGGGTCTTGACCTTGCCCGACTTCACATCTCTGGCCGCGGCTTCGGCCACCAATCGCAGCGCGGTCGCCTCTTCTTTCAAACTGTGGCGGTAAACCTTTTCGTCGGGATAGTTCTTGAAGAACTCGCCTTTGGACCAGGCAATCCTGGTGATGTCGTAGATCAACCAATTGCTGGAGCCATCTGTGTTGTTGGTCCTGGGATCGATTGTAAGCGTGGTCTTGTCGCCCTGCGTGCTGGTCGAGTTCGGCGGATCGATCCGGGGATGACCCAGCGCCACTTTGTGGCGCTCTCCCCATTGCGTTAGACCAACGTAGGAACGGCGGCCGTATGGTTCAGCCACGATGGCGTCGACAAACTTGTCGCGTGCTTGATCGCCTTTTCCCTGGGCATCCAAAGCGTCGCCCCAGTAGCGATAGGCTGTCTCCTGGTCCTGATCGATCGCGATTGCTTTCGCAAACCAGATCCCGGCTGCGTCAAAGTGTTCGTTGCGAAATTGCGGGTCCGTTGAGCTGGATGCTTTCTTGAACTCAACGTCACCGGCAAAGAGCGCCGCCTGGTACAGGCGCGGATCCGATTCGAGCGCCCGCTTGTATGCCGCGAGCGCTTTGTCCAGGTCGCCACGGACAAACGCTGCCTCGCCTTCTCGAATCGCGGCTTCGGCTGCCTGGATATTTGTGAAGGGAAGCTGAGTACCGTCAGGCGCCGACAACGCATCGAGGGTGATCAAAGTCAGGTTGCTATCGTCGCCGAGCGATCTGGACCGCAAGAGCGTCGTTCGCGCCCGATCACGAATCTTCTGGCGCAACGCCGGATCTTTTTCAGTGGCGGAATTGGCGTAGAGAGCAAAGCCCAGTCGAGAGAGAAGCGCGACATCGTTGGGGCTGGAGTTCGCTAACTTTTCCAGCAGCGGCAATGCCGCGGTAAAGTTGTTTGACTCATAGAGGTCCAGAGCGCGCCGGCGCTCGTCTGAGTCCTGGGGGAACGCGACCGCCGCAGTTACCAGCAGCGTCATAAACACTAAACCAGCATTGAGGAAGATTCTTTTTGCGGTTAAGCTTTGGTTGAGCATGCGAGAGCCTCTGGGTTGTGGAATTCGGGTTGAGAAGACGGCGCCAGTCTAGGGCCTGCCTTGGAAACGTGTCAACGAATTTTGATTTGAGATAGTGGCATGCGTGCAGGTACCCTTTCGTCAGGTAATACGATCCACGAAGCATACGAAGGGTAAATGAATTTTTCGCCGGGTTTTCGTGTGATTCGTGGATCGTTCTTGCCTTTGTGGAAACAAAACACGAAACCACTTGATCTCAAACCAACGTCTGACCGAGACCTAAGTCGACAAGCTAAAGCTTGTCGTACAAGACGACCACGATGTCGCACTTACTTGAAGTCAAAAATCTCTGCACGTATTTTCAGACCCGAGAGGGTTTGGTGCGGGCGGTTGACGGGGTCAGTTTTTATCTCGAGCGGGGAGAGTTACTGGGGTTGGTGGGCGAGAGCGGTTGCGGCAAGTCGATGACCGCGCTTTCCATCATGCGTCTGATTGCCCGGCCGGGAAAAATTGTCGCTGGTGAAATCCTGTTCGACGGTCAGAACCTCCTGCAGCTTTCCAATGCTGAGATGCGCCGCGTACGTGGCAACGACATCGCGATGATTTTCCAGGATCCGATGACGTCGCTCAATCCGGTTTTCACTGTGGGCGAGCAGATTGCCGAAGCCCTGCGCCTGCATCGCAGCCTGTCGCGCAAAGCAGCGCGCGCCGCGGCGATCGAAGCGATGCGCGAAGTTTCGATCCCTGATCCGGCGTTGCGCGCCGACGATTACCCGCATCAACTTTCCGGCGGTATGCGACAGCGCGTGATGATTGCCATGGCGTTGGCCTGCGATCCGAAAGTGCTAATCGCCGACGAACCGACGACGGCCCTGGACGTCACGATCCAGGCCCAGATTCTGGATCTGCTTAACCAACTGCGTGCGTCACGCGACCTGGCGGTCCTGATGATCACCCACGACCTGGGCGTAGTAGCGGAAGTCGCCGAACGCGTCGCCGTGATGTACACAGGCAAGATCGTCGAAGAATCGCCCGTCGATGAGTTGTTTGCGCGACCCAAGCATCCGTACACCGAAGGCTTGTTGCGATCCGTGCCAAAGCTGACTGCGAAAGATGTGGTCAAGGCTGAACGGCTGCAAACAATCGAAGGCACTGTGCCAAGACCGACTGCCCTGCCGCCGGGTTGTCACTTCGAGCCCCGCTGCCAGTATCGAATGCCGCGGTGTCGTGAAGGCGAGATTCCACTCTATCCGGTGATGCCCGGCGTCCAGGTGAGATGCGTTCTGTTCGATCCGGCAACTATAAATTAAGAATGTGTCCTTAGGACCTATCGGCCCTATATTATGATCCACGGTGAAAACCACAGACACAGCCCTCTCGTCCGCGTCGCCGGACTGGTAAAGCATTTTCCGGTCGAAGACAGCGATGACGTCTGGCGCGCGGTTGATGGCGTGTCGTTCGAGATCTTGAGCGGTGAGACGCTCGGGCTGGTCGGCGAATCAGGCTGTGGCAAATCCACCGTGGGACGTTGTCTGCTGCGTCTTATCGAACCGACGCACGGTAAGATTCAGTTTGAAGCTCGCGAAGTGACCACGATGCGCAAGACCGAACTGCGCCTGCTGCGTCGTGAAATGCAAATCATCTTTCAGGACCCCAGCGCCTCTTTGAATCCGCGCATGAAGATCGGCGACATCGTGGCCGAACCTCTGGTCATTCACAAGATCGGCAATCGAGCTGAGCGCCGAGAACGAGTGGCCTGGCTAATGGGCAAGGTCGGTCTCGACCCCGATTTCATGAAGCGCTATAGCCACGAGTTCTCGGGCGGCCAGTTGCAGCGAATCGGCGTGGCGCGCGCCCTGGCGCTGAATCCGAAGTTGATTGTGGCCGATGAGCCTGTCTCGGCCCTCGATGTTTCAGTCCAGGCCCAGGTAGTTAATTTGCTCCAGGACCTACAGAAAGAATTTGGACTTACTTATTTGTTTATCTCGCATGGACTCGCAGTGGTCGAGCACATCTCGACGCGGGTGGCGGTGATGTACCTGGGCCGGATCGTCGAAATTGCCGGCGCCGCTGAACTCTACATGCGTCCTTTGCACCCGTACACACAGGCTTTGCTGTCGGCGATCCCGGTTCCCGATCCAAAGGCGCATCGCGACCGGGTGATACTTAAAGGCGATGTGCCCACCTCGCGCAATCCACCTTCGGGATGTCGTTTTCGCACTCGCTGTCCCATCGCTATTGACGAATGCGCGCGATTCGATCCAGAGTTGCGCGAGATTTCCCCGGGTCATACAGTCGCCTGCATCCGTGTCGACGGTTACGAAGACGCCCGGCCCGTGGAATCGCACCCCGTGTCCGGAGTGCGCTGACTCGTCAGTGTTTTGGTAAGCGGTAACAACTTACCGCACTCCAGATTGAAACAAGCATTGCCGTGTACGCGTAAGAACAAGTCGAGCCACACCAAATCAGATCTCGGACGGAAAAGCCTTCTCCCCCGTCCTTCGGTATAAAACAGGAGGATAGTTTCATGAGCGATCCGAATCAGGAATTTCAAGCACCGCCACCACCAGAAACGATCGTCGAACCAGAGCGTCCACGGCCCGTTAAGCTGCTCTATGCCGGCATTGCCCTGATTGTTTTGGGAATCATCATAATGATCGGAGGCATCGTCAACTTCATTCCGGGTGGCACAGGAACGGGACTATCGCTGTGCGGGCTGGGCATTTTCCTGGCAGCCTTAAGCTTTACTCACCTGCCTGTCGTGCCGGACCCGCCTCCGCCAATGTCCACATTCGAGAGATTGGCGGGCATATTCTACGAACCCACCCGGGTCTTTCGAAATTTGCGCGCCCATCCTCACTGGCTGGCGGCCATCCTGGTCATCGGCATTCTTAACGCTGCTTATGTCACGGTTTTCACTCGCCGCGTAACGCCCGAGCGGATCATAAACTTCACGGTGGATAAGCTCGAAGAGAGTCCGATCAAACCACCGCCGGACGTCCTGGCAAAGATGAGAACTGATGGCGTCGAGCAGGCCAAGAACCCAGTTGTCCAGGCGGGCAATGCCGTCAAGATCGTGGTGAACTCTTTCTTCGGCTTCGCGCTGCTTGCGGGGCTGTACCTGCTGGGTGTCCTGGCGTTCGGCGGGCGCATGCATTTCTGGCAGGCTTTTGCGGTGGCAATTTATGCGGCCTTTCCGGTGGTGATAATTCAGAAGGTGATTAGCTTCATCATTCTTTTCCTGAAATCACCAGAGGATGTTCACCCGCTGATCGGTCAGGAGACTTTGGTCACTGACAACCTTGGGATTCTCTTTAAGGCAGCAGACCATCCGGTGCTGTATGTCGCGGCCAGCGCAATTGGAATTCTTTCGTTTTACAAACTCTGGTTAGTCGCCAAGGGTTTGCACGAGGGCGGCTACAAGGTTAGTTCGTCGGCAGGCTGGGGCGTGGCAATTACGCTTTGGGCGCTGGGACTTTTGTTCGGCCTGGCGATCGCGGCGATCTTCCCGAGCTTCTTTTCATAAGGCACGCTTCTTCTTCGCGCCTTGTTTCTTTCTTTGCGTCTTTGCCGGTCTAAGGATCGTGCAAAGGCGCAAAGTTTTTTGTAGGGGCAAGGCTTGTCCTTACCCGTTCTTTTGAAAAAAACCGGGCAGGTACAAGACCTGCCCCTACATTTACTCGTAGCGCAGCGATTCGATTGGATCGAGCCGCGCAGCTTTCCAGGCCGGCCACAGTCCAAAGATCATGCCGATACCCACGCTGGCGAAAAAGCCTGCCGCCGGCGCCCACAGGGGTACGTAAGAAGGCATGATCAGTTTTACGACCAGGGTCAGCAACCAGCCAATCGCCAGCCCCACGAATCCACCAAAGCCGGTCAGCGTCATCGCTTCGATCAGGAACTGCCAGAGAATGTCTTTGCGGCGCGCGCCGATGGCTTTTCGAACGCCGATTTCGCGCGTGCGCTCAGTCACCGACACCAGCATGATGTTCATCACGCCGATGCCGCCCACCATCAACCCAACCGAAGAAATAACGACCATTGCGATGGCGATACCGCCGGTGATCGAATGGAAAGTGCTAATGAGTGAGGCCGTGGTCTCGATACCGAAACTATCGGGACTACCAAAAGGGACCTGGCGGCGAACGCGCAAGGTGTCCGTGACCTGGTCCATGGCTTCCTGCATCATCCCAGGTCTAGCCACGGCCAAAAGATAAATGTCCTGTGAATTGGGTTTCAGTTTGCGCGCTACATTGTAAGGCAGATAGATCACGTTGTTCTGATCGTCGCTGCCGCCGCTAAACAAGAACTGTTCGCGCTTTTGCAGCACGCCGACCACCCGGTATTCTTCGGAACCGATCTTGAGCGTGTTTTCGACGGGTGAGCCAAAGGGGAAAAAATCGTCAGCTACTTTCGATCCAACTACGCAGACATTCTGATTCTGATCGTTTTCGAACTGCGAAAAGAACCGTCCTTCCGAGACGGTTTGGGTCCCGGCCTTCTCAAAATCCGGCAGCGTTCCCTGTAGACCCACCGAAGCTGAAGTCTTACCGCCGCCGCTGACCAGAATCTTCTGGCCAAAAAAGTTGTTGGTGATTTCCAGGAACGGCACGGCTATTTCAACTGACGGCAACCTGCCTAAAGCAATCGCGTCGTCATACGTCAGCGGTTTGCGCATGCGCTCTTCGCGTGACATGCGGCCGACGTGAATACCCGGGTTGTACTTACTGATATACATCGAGCGGGTGCCGAACGATTCAACTTCCTTGGTAAAGGCCGTGTCGATGCCGCTGATGATCGAAGCGATTAGCATCACCGTGACGACGCCGATAATCACGCCGATGACGGTGAGGAAGGAACGCATCTTGTTGGCGCGCAAGGTGGCCAGGGCCAACCAAAGATTTTCGAGAATGTCGCTTCTGATTAAACTCATTTGATTTCAATCCCCTGGGGACAATCGATCACACACCCGAACGAAAAAACGGACTGAGCCCTCGAACAGGGCGACACAGTTTCCAGTCTCTGTTGCCCCTTGCGGGGCTCCGAAGAAAATTCGGATCCGCCTACCCCGGGCTCGCGCCCGGGGCTACACTCTTCCGCCCGCGTACGCGGGCTCGTTGAATGCTTCATCCGATCTCTTAACGCTGTAACCATTCGCCCATCACCCATCGGCTCGCAAAGCCTCAATCGGATCCAACCGCGCTGCTTTCCACGCGGGTACGATGCCTGAAAGAATTCCCACGCCGCCTGAGGCCGCGAGCGCCCCGAGCACCGCCAGGATCGAAAGGTAAGTAGGAAAAAAAGTTGCCGTGACGATCTTGCCTACTACCCAGGCGAGAAAAATGCCGACCGCTCCTCCGATTGTGGATAGGGTAATGGCTTCCACCAAAAATTGCTTCAAGATGTCAGCCCGGCGCGCGCCCAACGATTTGCGCAAACCGATCTCCTTGGTGCGCTCAGTCACCGACACCAGCATGATATTCATAATCACGATGGCGCCCACGATCAGCGCAATGCCCGGGACGGCGATGGCCACCAGAAAGATGGTCCCGAAAAGTCGATCGCGCAAACCCGTGATGGCGTCGGGCGTGACAATACCGAAGTTGTCTTTTTCGCCGGGGCCCAGACGGTGGCGGGCGCGCATCATGAACCTCGCCTCCTCGACTGCGTCATTGAATACGTCGTCAGTCTTCGAAGTGGCGGTGAAGTAGAGCGAGCGTTGCCGCACGAGCGGCCCAAAGTTGACCGCATAAGTCTTCAGCGGGATGACGATGAAGTTGTCCTGCGGGATGCCAAAGACCGTACCTTTTACTTCTTCGACTCCGATCACCCGATAGGGCAAACCGCGAATATCGATCTCTCCACCGATAGGATCGCCGCCCGGAAACATCTTGTTGGCGATATCCGCCCCGACATACGCGACGCGCGCGGCGGCGTCGTTTTCGGAATCGATGAAGAAACGGCCGTTGGCGATTTGGCGATTGTCGATGTCGGAAGTGTTGGCGGTAACGCCGCTGACGAACACGTCTTCCAGAACTTGATCGTTGCGCTTTACAATGGCCGGCGAGCCGCGCGCTTTGGCTCCTATCTTTCCGATGAGCTGGGCATGATCCTTCAGATATTGATAGTCCTCGAGCGTCAGTTCTTTATTGCGTCGCTGGGCCGCCGCGATCGTGTCCGTGTCCTTGAAGTCTTCAAACGGATTGAAGCGTTGGACGGAAAACGATTTGGCGCCGATGCCGGCAATCTTTTCGTCAATGTAGACGTTGAAGCCCTGAATCAGGGAAACGACGGTGACAAAGGCTGTGACACCGACGATCATGCCCAGCAGCGTCAGCGCCGAGCGCAACTTATGCGCCCAGATGGCGGCGACTGCAACTTTAAGAATTTCGATTAGTTTCACGTTTAGTTATTACGGGCGACGAGCGGTTTTGGTTACGGGTTCCGGAGTCCGCGTTAGCGGACGAGTGACAATAGCCCCGCGATTTAGAGTCTGTGTCAAAATTTCGGACGTGCGCCTAAGGTAACCATTTCTTAAACGCAGAGGGCCTCTGCGTCCTCTGCGTTAAGATCCTCTTTGAGATCGTACATCCTGAGTTTTGACACAGCCTCTGAAGTGCTGGGCTATTTTCAGCCGTCCGCTTGGCGGATGAATTGCGTTATTCATATCTTAACGACTCAATTGGATCCAACCGCGCAGCCTTCCACGCCGGCCACAACCCGAATACGATCCCCACGGTCGCTGAGATGCCGATGCCCACCGCAATCGCCCAGGCGGGAACAAAAGCAGGCAGCGGCGAATACTTATTCATCAGAAGGCTCGCCAACTCTCCCACTATCAGCCCGACCAGGCCGCCGATTCCTGTCAGCACTACTGCCTCGATCAAGAACTGCGACAGAATATTCGCACGCGTCGCGCCGACGGCTTTGCGCAGACCGATCTCCTTGGTTCGTTCAGTCACCGACACCAGCATAATGTTCATCACCCCAATCCCGCCAATCATCAGCGCCACAAACGAGATCGCGGTCAGCACCAGATACGTCGCCCCAGTCAGTTGGTTATAGACGTCCAGCAGCGCGTCCTGCGACGACATGCCGAAACTGTTCGGCGCGCCCGCGGGCACGTTACGCCGCCGGCGCAGAATGTCCGTCATTTCGTCCATCGCCGATTTCACATAAGCGCGAGAGATGGGCCGCACGATGATGACGTAAACGCTCTCGGGAAAGTGCAGTTCGGGATAATACTTTTCGAACGTCTTGATCGGAATGAAGATTGAATTGTCGCGTGATTGACCGAGGAAGTTTCCCAGGGGCTCCATCACTCCGACCACGCGAAAAGGACGCCCCGCAACCTTCACCTGTTTGTCCAAAGGATCGACAAACGGAAACAGCGACTTCACCAGGTCCTGTCCAATCACACAAACATTTGAGCGCTCCTGAACATCGAGGTCGGTTATGAAGCGGCCGCGATCGACAAAGCTCGACTGGGTGAACTCGTAATACGGAGTGACGCCGACGAGGATCGGTGTGTCGCTCTGCTTCTCTTCATAGCGGACCGTTTCGGCAATTTTGCGATACAGCGGCGAAACACTGAGGACGGATGGCGCTTCGCGACGGATCGCATCGGCATCGTCGAGGGTCAGCTCTTTACGATGGAGTTCTTCCGTGTTCGGTTGATGGCCGATACTGGGATCGAACTTCGTTGCCCAGATTGCATTCGAACCCAGGGCTTCGATTTGTTCGGCAAAAGATTTGTTCAGTCCCTGAATGATGGAAACCATAAAAACCACGGTGATGACGCCCACACTGACACCCAGAATGGTCAACAACGAACGCAGCTTGTTCGCGCGCACCGTGTCGATCGCCATGTAGGCGGACTCGCGAATGTCGATGAAGTTCATTTTAGTTGAAGCGCCCCTCAATGGAGCGCGGGCATCCCTGCCCGCCAATCAACCCGCGGCTATGCCGCTTGATGTGCGGAAAGGCTCCGCCTTTCCGTAACGCGAACTCTACTGATAGCGAGGCTGCGTCTCGCGGGAGGCATAGCCTCCCGGAAAATGTTAACGGTCGACGGAAAGCCATAGGCTTTCCGCACATCAAGCGGCACAGCCGCAAACATCCTCACTCCGATCTCAACGCTTCAATCGGATCCAGTTTCGCGGCGCGCCAGGCCGGCCACAGGCCGCTGATCACACCTACTATCGACGACATGCTGACGCCCAGCACGGCCGACCAAACGCTGAAAAGCAACGGAAAGCCGATCAGCAAAGCAATGAGCCAGGCGACCCCGAACCCGCTCAAGACGCCGAGCACACCTCCAATCGCGGCGACCGTCACAGCTTCGATCAGGAATTGAGTCAGGATGTCTTTGCGGCGCGCGCCTACGGCTTTGCGAATGCCAATCTCTTTGGTGCGCTCGGTCACCGATACCAGCATGATGTTCATCACCACGATGCCGCCCACGACCAGCGAGATGGCCGAAACTCCGATCGTCACCACGTAGATGTTCGAAGTAGCGCTGCTATAAAGATTCAGAAAGACATCCTGGGTCTCGAGCGCAAAACCATCGTCTTCATCGCGAAAGGTCTTGCCCCGGCGGTTGCGCATAACGGCGCGCGCCTGATCCTCAGCCTGCTCGAGCTGCGGCGCTGTTTCCGTCTGCACGAACACTACTACCGACTTGTGCGCGCCAAAATTCTTTTCGAAATTCGCGTAAGGGATATAGACGACATTGTCGCGCGACGCGCCGAAAATCTTCCCCAAAGGCTGCAGCACCCCGATGATCGTGTACCGGTGGCCGCCGGTCCAGATGTCCTGGCCCAGCGCGCGGTCCAGCGGCAGATCGGGAAACAGGTTGGTCACGATGTCCGGACCCACTACGCAAACCTCGCGCGCGGCGGTGCTCTCGCTTTCAGTCCAGAGCCGCCCGAGATCGATCGTCACTCCGTCGATCTCAAACATTGCCGCGGGCGTGATCGCGCGCAGGCGAACGCCTTCAAATTTATGATCGCCGTGCTTGGCGATTTCAAAGCTGTTGCCGGCGATGCCGGTTCGCCAGCACGCGGTGCACGATCGGAAAATAGCTTCGGCATCATCGCGCACGACGTCCTTGCGCTTGTTGAATTTGATGAAGTCTTCGCGCGAGGTGATTACCTGCGGACGCTTGGAGATCGTGAATACGGTTGAACCCTGTGAAGAGAAGGTCGAGGCCACGGTCTGGTCCAGGCCCTTGATGATCGTCACGACGGCAATCACCGCAGTGACGCCCACGATAATCCCTACCAGAGTCAGTGCCGTGCGTAATTTGTTTTGACGCAGACTGGATACCGCCACCAGAAAGGCTTCCCAAAGCGCGGCGAATCTGAGGACGCGAAACGAACGGATCCTGGCTGGAAGAGAGATGCGGCGGCCGAGGGCAGTGCCGGGGCGCTCTGGTTTTGAATGGCTGCGGACGATGTCGGGATTCTTATCCACAGATTACGCGGATTACACAGATTAGAACTCCACCCTCTGGTGCGAACAGGCGTCCGGTACAGAACCGCGAGCGATAGCGAGCGGAATCAAGACGCTATTTTGAAAGCACACGTTCACTTGGCAAACCAGTTCAGAGTCAGAGCCCAGCGTGATTCCTTATTCCGCTCGCTACCGCTCGCGGTTCTGTAACTTCGCTAATTCAATGATCGACTTTTTGTGCGAAGCCTATCTGATGCGCTCGTCTTTTTCGATTAGCCCGTCACGGATCGAGATGATGCGGTGGGCCCGAGCTGCAATGTCGTGCTCGTGCGTTACGAGGATAATAGTGTTACCGGCTTCGTGCAGTCTCTCGAATAAGTTCATGATGTCGTAACTGGTGGCTGTATCAAGCGCACCGGTCGGCTCGTCAGCGAGCAAAATCGACGGATGGTTAACCAGGGCCCGAGCAATGGCGACGCGCTGGCGCTGGCCGCCGGACAGCTCGTTGGGCCGGTGCATCATTCGATCCGCGAGATCCACTTCAGCCAATGCCTGTTTGGCCATTTCGTGACGCTTGGCGCCGGGAATGCCTCCGTAAATCAGCGGCAACTCAACGTTGTGCAGGGCCGTGGCCCGGGCCAGCAGATTGAAAGTCTGAAACACGAATCCGACTTCCTGGTTGCGAATTCGCGCCAGATCGTCGTCGTCCATCTCGGCAACATTTTTTCCGTTCAGCCAGTATTCGCCCTGCGAAGGGGTATCGAGACAGCCGATCAAATTCATCAGCGTCGATTTTCCCGATCCGGACGGTCCGGTGATCGCGAGGTAGTCGCCCCTCGTCACCTCGAACGAGACGCCATGCAGCGCATGCACTTTCTCTGCGCCCATGTCGTAGGTCTTCCAGAGGTTCTGCATTGAGATCAGCGAGTCCGACCTGCCGTTGGCGGGCAGATCAGATTCACCGAGTACGGCAGACGAAGTTGGCGATGTTGCGACCGTAGCTTCGGTCATTAGCTTCCTCCGGCGGCGTTAGCGTTGGCGCCCGCGGTCTTTGATTGGCGTTTCACGCTGGCGCCATCCTTGAGAGTCTTCAGGACGCGACTGGGCCCGGTGATGACTTCACTTCCGGCTTGCAGGCCGCTGATGATTTCGATGTCCGACTCGCCGGTGATTCCGGTGGTGACTTCCATGAACTTCACCTTGTTGTTCTTGTCCAGGACATAGACGCCCTTTTGGTCTTTCGGCTTGTCGCCAATCGGAGTCGGCGCTGCGCTGGCAATCGAGGGACCTGGCGTAGGAACATTAGCCGGCTTCTCTACAATCGCCTGCAGTGGAACGGCGATTACATTAGTTTTAGTCTTGGTAGTAATCGTCGCCGTGGAACTCATGCCGGGACGCAGCTTGGCGCGCTCGTCATCGCTCAGGTTCTTGAGCTCGAGAGTTACCTTGAACTCTTTGGCTTCCTGCACGTTCACACGGTTTTGCAGACCGCCGGTGGTGTCGGATTTGGCTACAGCCAGAGGGTTCTTCATCGTTACGCTGGCGTTGATTTCCTTTTCGCCCAGCGCGTCAACCTTCACCTTCGCCGGTTGTCCGACCTCGACGTTCGAGATTTCAGTTTCGTCTACGTTGACTTCGATATTGATGGTCGACATGTCCGCGATGGTCATTAAAGGCGTCGAAGATAAAGCTGACACGGCGTATTCCCCAACCCGAGTCGGAATATCTGCAATGACGCCGTTGAGCGGCGAGTACTGCGTCGCTTTTTCGCGCTGGCTCGATTGGCCGCGAAGAATTGCCTGCTGCTGGTTGACTCGCGCCTCGCTCGTCTTCACGTTGGTCTGAGCTTCCCTGATGGCCACCTTCTGTTGGTTCGCGCGTTCCTGGGCTTCCTTGACGGCCAGCTTTTGCGATTCCAGATTTGATCTCGCGGTATCCAGAGCGATCTTTGTCTGCTCGTAGCGATCGCGGGCCGCGTCATAATCGAACCTGGACGCGACGCCCTTCTCGATCAGTTCAGTCGACCGCTTCAACTCGCGCTGAGAGGCATTCAAATCGACCATGGCCCGATCAACCGCCGTCTGTTGCGCAATCACCTGCTGACGCGCGGCAGCAATCGAAGCCTCAGTGACCGCCAGTCCCTGTTGAGCCGACGCAACGCCATTGCGTGCGCTTTGCACGTCGCTGATAAAAGCCTGCGTGGAAGCAAACTGCGCTTCCTGGCTTGACTGCAATTGCGTGGGATCGATCCGCACCAACGGCTGGTTCTTGGTCACCTGATCGCCGGGATTGACGTAAATCTCCAGGATGCGGCCGGGGATTTCACTGGTCAGCTTGATATAGCGAATGGGGCGAACCTCGCCTGAAGCTGTTACGGTCGACCGCAGTTCGGGCCGCACGTCCAGCTTAACTGTGGTGACTTCAGGCTGGTCTTTGCGGGTGGCGAGGACACTGACGATAACAATCAGCGCCAGAACCGCAACCGCCGCTACCGCGATGATGATTTTCTTTCTTCTACTGAGGGCCATTTCGGTTTCAGATCCTTAATTAAATTGATTTAGCCGGGTTTCGCTCTTGTCGGATTAGAGTCGCGCGTCGCGAATTAGTTCACGTTGAGTTGTTTTTACGATGAAATACAGCGCCTGGTTTCAAAGAAATCTCGATGCGACAATCAATTATAGACGACCCGCACGCCCGCGCCGAACCCGCCGAGAGCCTCTCCCCTCGGCTTGAGTTCAGAGTTCAACCTTGAGGTTGATAGTAGCAGCACAAGCTAAAGCCTGGACTCTGAACTGCCCCACTGCGACGATCCAAAGGTCGTTGGCGCGGTCAACAGTTTCGCGCTAAGATGTCTAGCCACGCAGCGGATTTCCCCGATAAAAGCTGCGTTTCCGAAAACCATGATCATTTGCGAGCGGTGCGGGACAGAAAACCTGAATGGAGCGCGCTATTGCGACGAGTGCGGCGCCGCCCTATGGCTCGCCGGAAAATCCGGAGGGCTTTCATTACCGGGATCGAAAAAGAACGGATCCGATGGCAATGGCAGTAAAGATGCGCCGGCTGCTGTCGCGCACGCGAGCGGGAACGCGAATGCGTCCATGATCGCAGAGCAACAAACATCGGTGCCTTTGGTCCAGTCCGGTAACCGTGTGCACGCCACGCTCGTAATAGAACGTGGTAACTCTGCGGGCAAGCAGTTTCCTTTGAGCAGTCAGGACGCAAATATTGGCCGCTGGGATGCAGACGGCGGCGTCTTTCCCGACGTCGATCTGGATTCTGACGATCCCGAAGCCAAGGTCTCGCGCCGGCACGCCTGCATTTCGTTGCGCGACGGCAACTACATGATCGAAGATTTGGGATCGACGAATGGGACCTTTGTAAATCGCGGGCATCGATTGACGCCCGGTGACCGCCAGGCTCTGAAAGACGGCGATGAGATTATTGTGGGCAAGACTTTTTTGCGATTTCGAGTGGCCAGGTAAGAAAGTTGCTGGCCGGCGTAACCGGGCTTTGTTGTTGACTCCTCCAGTAATTAAGCAATGACCAGTTGTAAATGTGGCGCCATTTTGGAGCCTGACGAAAACTTCTGCGGCAGCTGCGGTGAATCCCGCCGGCGCGACGACACGCCGCCGGCGTCGCCAAGTGGAAGTGTGAGTAAAGCAGCCGGCGCAGATTCCAACCTTAGCGTTTCCAATTATTCAAACAAGCTTGCTGAGGGCGGCAGTACCTGGAGAGAAGAAGAGCAAAAGGAATCGCAACCCAGGAAGGAAGGCCCGACTAATGAAGTCCGAGGCACCGGCGAACTTGTATCGAGCGCCGAACTCGCTTCCCGGACTTCTCGCGCCGACGCTGTTCCCGATAAGCGACCGAAACCCAAGGCGCTGGCCGGCGGAAAGATTCTCAACAACCGTTACGAGATCGTGCGCCGGATCGGCGGCGGCGGCATGGGCGCTGTCTATCTGGCTAAGGATGGCAACCTGGGCGAAGCGCCGCGCGCCGTCAAGGAGATGATCGAGTCGCACATCGACGATGCCCAGCACGAAAAAGCGATCGCCGACTTCAAGCGCGAATCGCTGCTGCTCACCGAACTCGAGCATCCATCGATACCGACCGTCTACGATTATTTTTACGACGACGCCTCTGAGCGTTTCTATCTGGTGATGAAGTTCATTCCGGGGAGCGATTTGTCCTCGAAGCTGCGCAACGCCCCCGGGGGACGCGTCGATGAGCTGACCGTGACTGAGTGGGGCATCCAGGTCGCCGACGTGCTGCACTATCTGCACACCCGACCGCAACCGATTATCTATCGCGACCTCAAGCCGGCGAACCTGATGATCGACAGCAACAGCAATCGCATCATGCTGATCGATTTCGGAATCGCGCGGTGGGTCAACAAGAAAGAAAAAGGCGTCACCGCCGTGGGCACGATGGGCTATGCACCGCCCGAGTTGTTCAGTGGTCAGGCTGATGCGCGGGTGGACATCTACAGCCTCGGGGCCACGATGTTTCATTTGTTGACGGGCTCAGATCCTCAGGACAATCCGCTGCTCATTTTTGACTTTACCAAAAACCCGCGACCGCGCCAGATTAACCCGGCGCTTTCCAGCGAGATGGAACGCTTGCTTACTCGCGCGGTTGAGTACAAGCCCGAACAAAGATTCCAGACGGGAGCAGAGCTGCGCGACGCTTTGTCCAGCCATCTCGAAAAGCTGCGCACGGGCCAGGTCAGTTTTGGCGCGCCGGCTGCCGAGCTGGGCGGCGAAACGATGCGCGTGGCGATGGTCTTCTGCGGATTCTGCGGCGGCCGCATTGCCGCGGATGATATTTTCTGCGCGCACTGCGGGTCACGTCAGCCGATGGCCGGCGGCACCTCTGACGCCGCGCTGGCGGCTCGCTCTACCGCCAAGCTGATTGTGGCGGGTACAACCGAATTGGATGCCTCGTTCCTGTTACAAAGGGACAGCAACCTGGTGGGACGCACTGACCCTTTGTCGAATATTTTTCCGGATGTCGATCTGGCCCGCTTCGATCCCCAGACCAAGGTCTCGCGGCGGCACGCCCGCATCTGGCGCGAGGGTGAGGCGTTCATGGTCGAAGATTTGGGCTCGGTAAACGGAACGGTAATCAATGATATTATTCGCCTCGAGCCCAGACAGCCCCGTTCGTTGGACAGTGGAGATCGGATCCGCATGGGCGAGACCACGCTACACTTCCTGCTTGGTTGAGTCTGATTTCAGAATTTCAGATCTCAAATTGGAGCTATTAAATTTCAAATTGGGATGTCAGATTTCAAGTTTGAGATATCAGGTTTCAGATCTCAAATTTGAGATTTCAGGTTTTTGATTTAGTCTTAGGGCCTCGCGTCTTGGTTGAAGCCGCGCCTATCACAAATCGCAAATCAAAAATCAACAATGGAAAAGTCCCCTATGACCGCAAAGGTGCAAACTGCAAAACCGCCCTCAAGGGCCGGCGGCGTCCGGCCTGAGCCACGTGTGCGGGTGCGGTTTCGCGCTCCCTTTGCGCTGCGCTGCGGGGCTTTGCTAATCGACTATATTCTGCTGGCGCTGATCATGGTGTTCAGCACCATGATTGCGCGGTTGATGGGCGGCGGCGCGCGGATGGCCGGTGGGACCGCGGAGAAGATCGGCATACTCGTCACAGTCGCGGTCGCCTTGCTGGATCTGGTGTTGATGGCCGGTCTTACAGGAAGAACAGTTGGGAAGTGGACGACGGGGCTGCGAATTGAGCGCACGGACGGCAGCTTGCCGGGAATTGGCCGGGTCGCCCTGCGTCATCTGGTGGGATACCCGCTGTCGCTACTGCCGTTTGGTTTGGGTTTTCTAATCGTGGCAGTCAGCCCGACGGGGCGCGCACTGCATGATCTGATCGCCGGCACAATCGTAGTGCGCAGGGCGGTCGGGACTATGACAACGCCCGTGCGCAAGCCGCGTCCGCAAGGCGCTTGAATTCAGAGTTCAACCTTCAGGTTGCTGAATCATCATTAAGCAAGCTAAAGCTTGAACTCTAAACCAATCAAAAATGGCTGAACTAATCGTCAAATATCCGGACCGAGCTGCCGAGCATTTTCCGATCAGCCGCCTGCGCATCACGATTGGGCGCTCGGCCCGCAATGATCTTTGTGTTCCCGATCCCTTCGCATCGCGCGTTCACGCCGAAGTCCGCAACGAGGGCGACGAATACTTTCTTCAGGATCTGGGGTCCGCGAACGGCACGCTCTACAACGGGTCGGTCGTGGAGACGCCGATCACGCTGACTCGTGGTGGTCGCATTCAGATCGGTGAAACCGAAATCGTCTTCAACGACAGCCAGTTTCCGCTCAGCAGCGGGGCCACCATGATCACCGATAACTCGTCGTCGATTCCTGAGGCGACGATCGCGCTCTCTTCCGCCGATCGCACTACTTCCGGATTGTTCGAAGCCATTGAAGGCGCGCGCAGCCACTCTCAGGAAACCTTTGACAATCGCCCCGCCCGGCAGAGTGATCTGCTTGCCTTGATCAGCAAGGTGGGCGTGGCGCTGCTGGCTTCGGTCACACTCAATGAAACTCTCGAACAGGTCGTAACGCTCGTCTTCGAAGCCGTGCCCGCGGATCGCTGCATGGTCATGATGCGCGAAGAAAAGAGTCCCGAACTGAAGGTGGCCGTCGCCCGTTTGCGCAATCGCGTAGGTGAAGTCGGCGAGATTCGCATCAGCCGTTCGGTGATCGACGAGGTTGTCACTAACGGCAAATCGGTTCTGACTTCCGACGCCCAGGCCGACCCGCGATTTGCCGGCGGGACCGTGATGCTGCAGGGAGTTCGTTCAGTGCTGGCCGTACCGCTCGGAGTGGGGGCGAATGTTTTCGGAATTGTCTATGCCGACTCTCCTCTGGCCGAAGGCCGCTTCACGGAAGATCATCTGAAGGTCCTGACGACTTTGGCTTCGGTCGCAGCCATCCGCGTCGAGAACGCGCGGTTGACCGAAGAGCAGATGGAGCGCGAGCGCCTGGAACGCGAGCAACAAGTGGCCAGCGAAATTCAGCAGCGGTTCCTGCCCGCCTCGGCCCCGATCGTTGCCGGTTATGAATTACAAGGCATCAGCTTTCCCTGTTACGAAGTCGGCGGCGACTACTACGATTTTATTCATCGTGAAGACGGTAAGCTGGTCGTCGCGCTGGGCGACGTTTCCGGTAAAGGCACCGCGGCCGCCCTGCTGATGTCCTGTCTGCACGCCGCCATTCACGCCCAGGCTGACATTCACAACTCGCTGGCGAAAACCATCGGCGCCGTCAATCGCTATCTGGTCGAGAGCATTCCGGCCAATCGATTCGTAACTCTTTTCTATGCGGAGTTGGATCCGAAAAACGGAGCGCTGGCTTTTCTCAACGCCGGTCATAATCCACCGCTGATCGTTCATCAGGGCGGCACAATGGAGCAACTTGCTGCCGGCGGTCTGCCCTTGGGCATTATGCCGAACGCGGACTTTCGTGAAGGCCGCACACAGCTTCACTATGGCGACGTCCTGGTGATTTATTCCGACGGAGTTTCGGAAGCGACGAATCCGGCGGGAGAAGAGTTTGGGCCGACGCGGCTTTACGAAGTGGTGGCAAGGAATCTGGATGCTTCCGCCGGCGGCATTCGCGATCGCATCGAATCCGCGCTGACGAAATTCTGCCAGGGCACGCCGGCTGCGGATGATATCACGCTCGTGATTTGTAAGCGGCTGGCTGAATCGGCGGAAGTCGCGGCCGCTGCCGGGAGTTAGTCCGAGGGCGGGGATCACATCAAGCTTCGCGATGGCCGCCCCGGACTTACAAGCCCTCAGCTTCGGTGAGCATAGAAGGGAAACGGTCCTTCCCGGCCATCCCATTGATAACCTGGCCCTGATCGGCTAGGCACTGGCGGATTAATAATTGTAAAAGTTCCTGCCATAAAGGTGCTCTCCCCCGTAATCATTCCGAGGCGCAAAGCACCCTCAAACTGGATTTCACCCGTGATGCGCCTTCCCCCTTTAGGGAGACTCACCGAACCCGGATTAACGGTGAATGAAATCCGAAGCGCCACGAAAGTGTCCCTTCTCTCGATGGTAATCGAACCGCTGACATTCGGGCGAGTTGGTACAATTTCTTTGAACGCATAATAATTTCCTGAAAACTGAATCACCGCCGGCGAGATCCCGATCGTATATGCATTGGAATCGGGCCGCAGTCCGATATTTGTGATTACGAGGAGAAACTCTTCCGTACCCCTCCCATTTGAGACGAAGGAAAACTGGGCTCCCGCAGGGAGGTTTGCGAGTATTTGGCCGTTGCTCTGTCCTTTTGCGGGCTGTACCACAGCCATCGCCAGAGTCCCAATAATTATGCTCATAGGAAGAGATTTTCGGATCACACTAAAGATGCTTGACATGAGTTTTTCTCCTATCCTGATTGGCCGGAACGAACTTCATGGAAGAACGCTCCAGTAGGGTGGGTGAGCCATCGCAGTATTCCGAAGAGCGATAGCCGGCAGTCTCGCCTCCCTTGACTTGGGATTAGGGAATGCCAGAGTCGTAAAGTGGCCGGATGCTATCACAACATGCTCTCAGCGGACAAATCGAGGGCCAGTTTTCCCCATCAATGGAATCTGGGCTTCGGATTGAAAAGTTTTCACATTCTCACCCCGATGACGAATAGATAGCGTCTGTTCCCAGCAAACGTAATGTCGCGTGACGGCTAAAGACTAACCACCTTCTTAGTCGCAAGATCGCTCACGAAAAGATCCCTCGCGCTCAGTGCGGACAGGATGTCCGCGCTCCCGGCATCAGGCTTCTTCATCGGCTAACGCGCTCGCTTCGCCGGTAATCTCAGCCGCGGGGCTTCCACCTGTCATCTGCAGCGCCACGATCAACCGCCGGCCTTCGTCCCTTAACTTCGGCAGGCGCAGCGCAAATATCGCCGCGCCAAAGACACACACAACTCCTCCGATCAAGACCGTTCGAGGCGCGCCCAAACGATGAGCAAGCGCCCCCGCGACCAACGCCCCAATCGGGGCCATGCCCATGAACATCATCGAATACACGGCCATCACTCGGCCACGCAAATGGTCGGGCACCATCGCCTGAATCAAAGTGTTCGAGGCAGCCATCTCGATCATCATCGAAAAGCCGACCGGCAAAAGCAGCGCCGCCGAAAGCCAGAACGATCTTGATAAAGAGAACAGGATGAGACTCGCGCCGAACCCAGCGGTTGAAATCGCGACCCAACGTCCGAGACCGTGGACTTTATTGCGGGCCGCTAAACTGAGTGCCCCGATTAACGCGCCGAACCCGGACGCTCCCATCAAGATCCCCAGACCGCCCGCGCCCGCGTGCAGAATCTCAGCTGCAAAGATCGGCATCAGCACTGCGTACGGCGTGCCGAACAAGCTGACTGCTCCTAACAGCAGCAACAGAGCTCTCACCGGACCGGTCTGCCAAACGAAACGAAAGCCTTCGACAATATGCGCCAGCGGCGATCCGGGCAGTTCCACTTTGCGATGCGGGCTGACGCTCATCATCATCAAACTAATGATGACGGCAATGTAACTGACGGCATTGATAAAGAAGCACCAGCCCTCGCCGATCGTGGCCACCAGAATACCCGCAATCGCCGGCCCCGCGATCCGCGCGCCATTCACCAGCGAAGAGTTGAGCGCAATGGCGTTCATCAAGTCTTCCCTGCCAACCATGTCGGCTACGAAAGCGGAGGCAGCCGGAACATAAAAAGCGTAGCTCACGCCCAACAGCGCGGCGAGCACGAAAAGATGCCAGACCTGAACATGATGCGTGAGAGTAAGCGCGGCCAGGACGAAGGCGAGCACCATCGCGACGATCTGCGTGACGACGATGATTCGATGACGACTGGACCGGTCGGCTAGGCCGCCGCCAATCGGCGCCAGGATGAATACGGGAATCTGCGAAGCGAAGCCGACTAGTCCGAGCAATAGCGCCGAGCCTGTCAGTCTGTAGACGAGCCAGCTTTGCGCCACTGACTGCATCCAGGTGCCCGAAAGTGAGATTAGCTGGCCGGCGAAGAAAAGTTGATAGTTGCGGTGTCTAAAGGCCCGCATTGAAGCAGGCAGTTTCGAGTCGGCCAAGTTGCCCCCTTTTGTCTTAATCAGTTGTTACCGCTATGGGGGGCACTAGTTGCACAAGCATTAATACTTATCTTAAAACACAGCGCGGTTACGTTCACTCGCCTTCGTCTCCAAACTAAGCCGCGGTTCGATTCCTTCCATACTACCCGCAATTCTGGCCGCGACATACTCGCCCACGACGGGTCCATGCTTAAAGCCATGTCCCGAGCCACCGCCCACCAGCCAGACGTTTTCAAACTGGGGATGAAGGTCGATGAGAAAGTCTCCGTTGGAAGTATTCTCGTATTGGCAGACTCGGGTTTCTGTAACTGGGACATCTTTCAAATCTGGTAAACGTCGAGCAAGCATCTGACGCGCTTCGGCGAGTCCTTCGCTGGTCACTAATCGGTCTCCGCTATCCGGATCAAAAGGCGGCCCATGACGATCAATCGCGATCTTGAGGCCGCGGCCTTCAAGATTCGGTAAGCCATACGCTTCGTCTTTGAAGTCAATCCAGGTGGGCAATGCCGGCGAAGTGAAACGGGGATCACCGGCGGGAGTCCCAAAGAAGAAAACCTCCTGACGGGTCGAATGAATGCGATCCGCCAGCAGGTCAGGAAACATCTTTGGCAGCCACGGCCCACACGCGAAGACATAGTGTGCGGCTGAGATGCTTTGACCGGTCGCGGTTACAATTTGATCCAGCCTGGACTTACCCGGCGGGTGATTCGCGGGGGAGACGAATGGCCCACTAACTTCCGCCTGCAAATACTCAACGCCGGTTTTGATTGCCGCAAAGGTGACGCCCTGGACCGCTCGGCGCGCAAGCAGAACTCCGCTGTCAGGCTCAAGCAGCGCCCACGAGATTCCCTCCAAACCGATCTGGGGATAACGATCTAGGACCTCAGCTGTCGTCAACTTTTCACAGAGAATTCCGATCCGTTGTAGTGTCTCTGCCGTCCTTACCGGATATGGATCGTCTTCATGGGCCAACCACAGAACACCGGTGCGGAGAAAGAGCCGCTGATCAATCCGCGCAAATAATTCCTGCCAAAGCTGCAACGCTCTCTGCGCTGAAAGAGTGTAGATTTCGTCAGCACCGTACCCCATGCGAATGATGCGCGACTCGCCTCCGCTACTGGAGCGGCTGTTGCCCGGACCATGCGCGTCGATCAGAACCACGCGCATCCCGCTGCGTTGCAGTTGATAAGCGGTCCATGCGCCAAACACTCCGGCGCCGACCACGGCCACATCATAAGTGCGGTGCATCACTGCTTAATATTATCAGTTCATCGGCTGGTAGCGGCTCTGCCGCCTATGTGCGGAAAGGCTCTGCCCTTTCCGTCAGAGTTGTTTCTTAACTCCTGCGAGGCTGTGCCTCGCATCGGGAATCGCCTGAACACTGGGAACGCGGACGTCCCGTCCGCACAGCGCCGGTGGCGCGATTCTTTTCAAGTACTAATTGTGGAGAGGCTGCGGACGGGACGTCCGCGCTCCCGGCACTTACGCGCCAGCTACAGCCCGCGAGAAGCGGAGCGTTTCACGCGCTGGCGGACAAAAATGGCCGCGCTCCTGACTGTTCCTTGACACTCCCAGCGAGGTTCAATAGGCTGGGTGACTTCATAACACATTAGCGTTTGCCGGCTTCCTGCCTTTA
The DNA here is from genome assembly GCA_033857635.1 of Blastocatellia bacterium. Classification (GTDB taxonomy): domain Bacteria; phylum Acidobacteriota; class Blastocatellia; order Pyrinomonadales; family Pyrinomonadaceae; genus UBA11740. The sequence continues at coordinate 46,932 of JAWVDF010000049.1, read as the reverse complement.
TGATTTGTACTTCATTGTCCGAGACCATTCATGATTAGAACTGAAATTATCGATCTCATTAAGGACCAGCGCGCGCACATCGGTGTGATTGGGCTCGGCTATGTCGGGCTGCCGCTGGCGACCGAATTTGCCTCCCGGGGTTTCAAAGCAACCGGGTTCGAAGTTGACCAGAACAAGGTCGAGAAGATCAATGCCGGTCAGTCTTACATCGGCGATGTTTCGACTGAGCAGGTGAAGAAAGCAGTCGACGCCGGACGCCTGCGAGCCACCATCGACTTTGATCACTTGAAAGAGTGCGATGCGATCATCATTTGCGTTCCGACGCCCCTGCGCAAAACCAAGGAACCCGATGTCTCGTTCATTCTTGCGGCCGCCCAACAGATCCAGCAGCGCCTGCGCCGCGGTCAGTTGATAATTCTGGAATCGACCACCTATCCCGGCACAACTGACGAAGTACTGCTGCCGATGTTGGCTGAGACGGGTTTGAAACTGGACGAAGATTTTCTGCTGGCGTTCTCGCCCGAGCGCGTCGATCCCGGCAACCCCGAATTCCAAACTCATAATATTCCCAAAGTCGTGGGCGGGGTGACGGAGGACTCGACCGAGACGGCGGCCTTCCTGTATTCACAAATCGTGAACGACGTTCATGCGGTTACTTCTGCGCGCGTGGCAGAGGCAGCCAAGCTTTTGGAAAATACCTTTCGCGCGGTCAACATCGGCATGGCGAACGAGATGGCCCGGCTTTGTTACGCCCTGAACATCGATACCTGGGAAGTGATTCGCGCGGCCGCAACTAAGCCGTTCGGCTTCATGCCGTTCTACCCGGGACCGGGCATCGGCGGACACTGCATCCCGCTCGATCCGCATTATCTTTCATGGAAAGCGCGACAGCATGGTTTCGATTCGCGCTTCATCGGACTGGCTGAGGAAGTGAACTCGCGCATGCCCGAGCACGTGGTCCAACTGGTAGCCGACGGCCTGAATGACGATCGCAAGGCTATGAAAGGTTCGCGCATCCTGCTGCTCGGCGTTGCGTACAAGCGCGACATCGACGACGTGCGCGAGAGTCCCGCGCTCTCCATCATCGACCGGTTGCGCAGCAAAGGCTGCGACGTGCGCTATCACGATCCATTTGTGCGCGAGGTCAAGTTTGACGATGCCCACACGGACAGCGGCGGCGAGCCGATGTCCTCGGTCGAGTTAAGCGACAAAGAGATTCAAGCGTCAGACTGCGTGCTGATTGTCACCAATCACAGTCAGATCGATTACCGCCGGATAATAGAACTGGCTCCGCTAATCGTGGACACGCGCAACGCGCTCAACGGAGACTTGCGGCGTGACAGCCGGGCACGGATTATTCGTTTGTAGGAGGCTTCTCATGGATGAAATGATCTTCATGGTTGAGAACGCGCCCGAAGGAGGCTACACCGCCCGAGCATTGGGAGCCTCCATTTTTACCGAGGCTGACGACTTGGAAGCTTTGCGTCAGCAGGTGCGGGATGCGGTGCGCTGCCACTTCGAAGCAGGCCAAGGTCCGAAGGTGATTAGGCTTCACTTTGTTCGAGAAGAAGTAATCGCGGCATGAGACTCCCGCGCGATATTTCCGGCGAACGCCTAACAAAAGCCCTGAAAGTATTTGGCTATTCAACCACGCGACAAACCGGTAGCCACATGCGCGTAACTACTCAGGAGCGGGGTGAGCACCATATTACAGTTCCTAATCATGACCCACTACGAATTGGCACACTGGCAGGAATACTCGACGATGTGGCTGTGCATTTCGATCTAACTCGCGAGGACCTGGTTGGGAAGTTGTTCGGACGCTGAACTTTCATCAATCAATAAACGCCCGCTGCCACAATTCCAAAGTCAGCAACTGAAACACCTGCAGGTTATAGTCTTCTCTACCCGAAAGATTCGCCTCAATCACACGCTTCACTTCTTCCGGCCGGAACAGTCCGCGGCGCTTCACGGTTGCTTCCGACAACAGTTCATCGACCATCGGCCGCAGTGGGCCGCGCAGCCACGACCTGATCGGGGCGCCGAACCCCGCCTTCTTTCGCCAAACGACTTCACGCGGCAAAAGCTGTTCAGCCGCGCGCTTGAGGATGTACTTGCGTTTCAACCCGCGCAGCTTCAAGTCCGGCGGCATGCGCGCAGTCAAATCCAACATCTGCTGATTTAGAAAGGGCACGCGCACTTCAAGGTTCGCCGCCATTGAAGTCTTGTCCGTAGTCATCAGATTCAAGCACGGCAAAAACGTTTTCAAATCGACATAGAGAAGTTGGTTGAGCGGCGCTGCATCTTTCACCCGCTCGAAATAATGGCGATGCGAGCTGTAGGCATCGAGGTCGCGCGTGGCCCGGCGCATCTCTTCCGTGTACAGCCGCGTCTTCGCCTCGTCCGTGAAGTACGTCCCATAGCCAAGGTAGCGATTCTCGAAATCCAACGCCGCGCTGCGCGCGAATTTTTTTGCGTTGCGCAAAGGCGCGGTTAATCTTCCCGGCAGGCCGCCGGGCAGGGCGTGCGCCAAAGCTTTCATCACCGGCCGCCTTAGCATCTGCGGCACCGGGTCAAACGCGCCCGCCAGTTTCATCGCCAGTTGCCGCGGATAGCCGGCAAAAACTTCATCGCCACCCATCCCCGACAACATCACGGTCAAGGTCTCACGCGCCGCCCGCGACACCAGATAACTGGGAATCGCCATGTCGATGGCCGGCTCGTCCATTTGATGGACGAGCTGCGGCAGCAACTCAGCCACGTCAGGTCGCAGCATGATCTCGTGATAGTCGGTGTCCAATTCCTGATTAACGCGCCGGGCCCACTTGACGTCGTCAGGAATTATGTCGTAGCGCAGGTCCTCCGCTTCAATGCCGATCGTGTAAGTGCCAATGCGCCGTCCGTTGCTGTGACGTTTCATCATCGCTACGATCGACGATGAATCGATGCCGCCTGAAAGAAATGATCCCAGCGGCACGTCCGCGACCATCTCGAGCTTCGTTACGCGATCGAGGGTCTCAAGAACCTGCTCCTGCCACCATGCGTCGCTTCTTCCTTCCTCAATCGAGTCAAACGAAATGTCCCACCATTCGTGCACGGTAAGCTGGTTGTCGCGCCACTTCACAAAATGCCCGGGCGGGACCGTCTTGATATCGGCGAAGAGCGTGTTCGGATCGGGCACCCACAAAAAGGTGAGGAACTGATGCAGCGCATCACGATCAATCTCAGCCTTGATTAACTCGCTGGCCAGAATGGCCTTCACCTCCGAAGCGAATGCGAGGCAGCCGGGAGCGCGGACATCCTGTCCGCTCTTCCTTTCCAAATGAGCATAGTAAAGCGGCTTAATCCCAACGCGATCGCGCACCAGAAAAAGCGCTCTCTCCCTCTCATCCCAAAGCGCGAAAGCAAACATCCCGTTCAAGCGCGGCAGACAACCCTCGCCCCACTCGGCCCAGGCCGCGAGCAGAACTTCGGTGTCCGTCTGAGTGCGAAAGACATGACCTTTGCCCGTGAGTTCATCGCGCAGCTCTCGATAGTTATAAATCTCGCCGTTGAGAATCAAGACCAGCCGTCCATCAGCCGACAACATCGGTTGGTGCCCGGCGCTGCTGGTATCGATGATGGACAAACGCCGGTGCCCAAAACAAACGCGCCTTCCCGCTCCCTCTCCATCGACCGAACCCGACACCCACACACCTTCATCATCCCGTCCGCGATGCTCGATAGTTTTCAGCATCGCGCCGATGCGCGTTTCAGGATTTTCAATTATTAGTCCGGCGATTCCACACATATGTTCGTTGCTGGCTGCGTTTGATGACTTATACTAACGTCGCCAGTCGTGTCATTTGAAACGCTGGACAAGTCTCGCGTGCTCAAGCTCGTTTAGATGCGGGACTTGTCCAGCATCCGAGGCCGACAAGTCGGCCTTCTAAACGAAGATTCTTGCGGCTCCGCCGGCAAAGCCGCAACTAAACCGATCCATGACGAGTATCAAGACCGAGGCCACCGTCTCCACCAATCGTACTTACTCCCGTCGCACTCGTTTTGGGATCTGCCTGCTCATCTTTCTCACAGCCTTCGGGGTACGGTTGTTGATTTGGCATGATACACGTCTTGAAGTTGGAAAAGTACAGACCGCGGTCACCGGCGATTACCAGCGCGTGGCGCAACTCATCAGACAAGGCGGCGTTAGTTCATTTCTGAGTTCTTCCTCGCCGTTAAGCGATCTCAACACGCTCGGTCATCCGCCCGGCTATTCGATTTTACTGGCTGGAATCTTTTCGGTATTCGGAGAATCGAACACCGCTCTCCAGTTCGTGCAAATAACCTGCGACGCTTTGGCCGCGGTAATGATCTTTCTCATCGTCGCAGAGCTCTTGCCGTTCAGCGCGGCCGTAGTGGCCGGGATGCTCGCGGCGTTTTCGCCGCAACTTGCCTGGAACTCCGTGCTCCTGCTTCCGGATTCGCTGGCCGTGCTGCCCATCCTGCTCGCTATCTACTGCCTGGCGCGTGCGGTTCGGAAACCTCGTTTGTTGACCTTCATCATAGCGGGCGCGCTCATCGGGCTTTCGTGCTGGCTCCGGGCCAACGCAATGCTGCTGACGTTCTTTATCGCCCTCGCGGTGCTGCTATCGATCAAAGGCGAACGCCGGTGGCGCTATGCAGCAGCCGTGGTCTTCGGCAGTTTACTGATCGTGCTGCCGCTTACGGTCAGGAACGCAATAGTCTTTCATCGGTTCATTCCGTTGTCATTGGGCGCGGGGCAAACGCTCCTGGAAGGCATCGCCGATTACGATCCGCAATCAAGGTTCGGCATTCCGAATACCGACATAGGAATTATGAAGCAGGAGGCCGAACAATCTCGGCGGCCAGAGTATTACGGCACCCTTTTCAATCCCGATGGAGTCGAGCGCGAGCGGTCACGCCTGGCGCGCGGCTTCGCCGTGATTCGTTCGCACCCTATCTGGTTCTCAGGCGTGATGGCGCGGCGCGCGGCCTCGATGCTGCGGTTGGAACGAGCGCGCGCGGTCTCGACGGAGCCGCCGATTAGTCATTCCCTGGACGCGATCGGGAACCTGCGACCAGCCGCTTCGAAAACGGTTACCGAATTACTAGCGGAGGGAACGTCGTCCCAGCAAGCCAAAGCCACTCTGGCAAACAACGGTGAGTCGCTTACGCTTACCGGGAGCAGTGAAAAGTATGGCGAACAGTTTGTCTCGCCCCTATTTCCGGTTAAGCAAAGCAACGACTATGTGTTTACGTTGCCGATTAAAATCGAGCGCGGCCGCATGAAGATAAGCGTGCGGGACTCAGCTAAAGAAGTTTATTCATCCACGATCGTCGAGACGCTGGAAACGATCTCACCGGAGGCGCAGCCCACAAATCAGATTAAAATTCCCTTCGTCTCCTTGCGCAATACTCAGGTTCAAATGGTTGTTAGTAACGAGGCTTCGAACCCGCCGAACCCCTCAATCCAGATCGGTCCAATCAATCTCTACGAGCTTGGGCCAACAGGTTTCCTGTGGACTCGCTATCCACGTTTTCTGGTTCATGGCCTTCAGAAGATTTTTTTGACTGCAGTCATTCTGCCGCTGGCGATCATCGGGTTGGGGCTATTGATCTGGAGGCGACGCCGGACCGCTCTGATTGTTCTGCTGGTCGTGCCGGTTTATTTTTTCTTAGTCCAGTCAATCGTTCACACTGAGTATCGCTATGTGCTGGCCGTTAATTATTTTCTGTTCGCCCTGGCGGGAGTAACCGTTTCATCGGCGATCAGTCTGGTCAAAGCAAGCTACTTACTGCTGGGAGCGCGGACGTCCCGTCCGCATTGAGCGCGAAGCGCGAAAATGGATCGCGGACATCCTGTCCGCCTGAGCGCGAAGCGCGAAAACACTAGTTAGTTTTTATCGAGGTGTTGAGCGCCTGCGGCGCTGGCGGACAGGATGTCCGCGCTCCGTTTTTCTCTCAGCGCCGCTTCGATCAGATTGCTGACCCATTCCGCCCGCGCATCCCAGGTTCCACCACGCACCGAATCCTGGCGAACTCTCATCAACTCAGTCCCGTCTTCCTGCAACGCCTCATCAACCAACTCGAGAAACTGATCGCGAGTCCGCCCGATGCGCAGAACGTCGCTCATCGATTCGTATTCAGGCAAGGGCGCGATCACCACCGGCTTGCCTGAAGCGAGGTATTCGCGAACCTTGATGGCCGAGCCGTAACTGGTAAAAGTAACTTCGGTGCTCCAGGGCAGGACGCAAACGTCGAAACCCGCTGCATAGCTCGGCAAGTTGTCGTAAGAAACCGGCGGCAGAAAATGAACGTTCGGCAGTCGCTCAATATCCAGGCCGCGGGATTTATTGCCGATGAATATCCAGTTCCACTCCGGACGCTCGCGGGCCGCCTGTTTGATCAGTTCCTGATCTATTAGCCACGGCTCAATTGCGCCAAAGTAACCGATACGGGGCTGGGGTATCTTTTCGACTTCGGCCGCAACGCTGATCTCGCCGGTACTAATCCTACTCCAGTGATCGAAGTCCACGGCCTGCTCGAGCAGGTGCGAACGCTCCAGCCCACGCTTGGCTTCGGCCAGCAATTTTCGGCTCGAATAAAAAATTAGATCGGCGGCCGCGAGGGCCTGTTCATGCAGTCGGCGAATGAACGCCGGATCGGTCGCATGATCCATTGTGTTCGCATCGTACTTGTCGGAAACGTGATAGATGACCAGCGACTCATTCAACCGCCCCACAACTTCTATTGCCGTTGGAATCGCGATCCACAGGATCGGTTTCGACAAGCCGCGTCGTCGCGCCAGTCCGGCGATCTGCGAAGTCAGCAGCCGGCGGTTCGCGATCGTCGCGGCTCGGCTGCCAAAAAACGGAATCACCGCCGGCGAAACAACCGTGATTCCTTCATCGGTGGTGCGCGCGAGCTTGGCATAGCTCTTCAACTTTCGCGCGATGCGCGGCACGAGGTCCTTGCTCATGACCGAAGCCAGGCCCATCGAAATCGAGTTGACGAAGATGACTTTGTTACCCGCGCGCGCGAAGCGACGCATCAGATGGTTCTTCGAATGCGGGTGGTGATACCACCAGTCCTCGCCGCCAAAACAGATGATCGATTTATCGTGCAGCATCCAGGTCTGCGCCCGTTGGCGCCGGGTGATAGTACAATGTAGCGCAAACTGTCAGTTTGCGCAGCGCAAGTTAACAACTTGCGCTACAGTGCTGCCGATGATCTATCTTGCCTTAACTCACGATTGGGAACTGCGCGGCGACGGCTCGGGCGATATTGAAGAGATTCAATTCGCGCCCCTGCGCCGGCTGCTGGAAATATACGGAAAGTTCGGCGCCCGCACCACAATCCTTCCCGACCTGATGCAGCAACTCAGATTCAGACGCCTCGAAACAGCGCACCCTGAACTGAAACCGTTGGCCGATTCGTGGGACGAGCACGCGCGCGAAGCGTTTCGCCGCGGCCACGACATTCAGTTGCACCTGCATCCTCACTGGGGCAGCGCGAAATACCAGGATGGGCGCTGGCAGTTGAATGGTGACTGGTCAATATTGAATTACGACCGTGGCGCCGCTCACGCGATGCTTGCTGATGGCAAGGCTTATTTGGAAAACCTGCTGCAGTCGATCGATTCAAACTACCGTTGCCTGGCCTTTCGCGCGGGCGCTCTGGCCGCTGCGCCGTCCGATCATCTCTTCAACTCTCTCGTCAGTTTGGGAATTGAACTGGACGTCAGTATTGCCGGCGGCGTGTTCGTCAACAACCCAAACCTGCAACTCGACTATCGCAACTGCGAAGAAACGTTCCTGCCCTTTTATCCGAGGCTGGAAGATGCGAGGAAGGTCTCAAATAAGCGGGAGGAAATTGTTTGCGTACCCTTAAATCATTTTTACGGATCGCGTCGAGAAGTGACCCGCCAGAACATCGCGCTCGCGCGGCAACAGATCAATCATCCGGGGGGTGAATCTGCGAAGAGCACAGATAGTCCAGGCACCGCCGGTCCATCTCGCGTCGGTTTGGCGTTTGAAAAGCTGATCATGCCGGCCATCAAACGCAAGCATTTCGTTTCCGACACCGGGCGTCTGAATTATCCGCTGATGCGCGAAATGCTGGCGTCCATTCGGCACCGTGCTCGCGATTCGGGCCTGACAGACGTCCCAATCGTTCTGACGAACCATCCGAAAGACATCCGCGACTTGCCGGCGATCGAACGCTTTGTCGGCGAGGTTTCGGAAGCGGAAGATTTTGAGTTCATTACGCTGACTGAAATCGCAGCGAAGATTGAAAGCGGTAAGTTTCAGGTGAGGACCGCCGAATAGTCGACGCAAATCAATTGCTGGGAGCGCGGACGTCCCGTCCGCTCTGCCCGCGTAAGGGAAGATCTTAGCTTGCTGCGCAAGCTTGCGGACGAGCCGTCCGCGCTCCCAGCAATACGGCGCCCGGCACGTTCAGGTGTTGGATTACGACGGCAGTTGGGTTCGCGCTTCGCGCTCAGTGCGGGCAGGATGCCCGCGCTCCATCAACGCGCTACTTCCGATAGACGGATCGCGGGTATGCGACGATGTCGCGCTTCGCCAGCTCCATCATCTCCCCAAATAGTTTGGGCGCGTCCGCACGAAAGAACCGCATCCCTCGCACCTTAAGATCGCGGCAGGCTTCCGCCGAAACATATTTCTGAAACCACTCAGGCATGTCGGGATGAACCACTCGACTCATGTCATGCGCGTAAGTCCTCACTGTCACCCGCTCTCCACGATAATCGATACATGGCGCGTCAAAAATTTCTTCGTGATAGACACGCACGGGAAATTTCTCTTTTAAAGAATCATCCACGCAATACCCAAACGAAATGTAGTTCGTGGTAGTGCCCAGGCCGACAATCTTGCCGCCCGCCTCGATCAGTTTGTAGTAAGGACTACAGGTGTCGTATGGATAGGGCGACAGGTGATGCGTCGCGGTTATCTGCTCGCCCGCCGGGCCGATTGCGCAGACGGACTTGGTCGGATGCAGACTGCGCACAGCGCCGCTTTGGCGGCGAGCGAACTCCGTCAGAATGCCCACATAAGAAGGCGTCCGGCGCACATCAAAAGTCTTTCCCTGCTGCAGGTATTCGTAAGACGAGATGCGGTGATTGGGATAACTGGGAAACAGGACCGTGCCTGCAGGGCCAATTACTTCCCGAATCAGAAACAGAATTCGGTAGAAAGGAAACGAGAGATTTAAGCCATCCATTCCGCTATGGACGTACACCAGATCGCCGGAGCCCAGATTCAAATCGTCAACCAGAATATTCCGGAACTCTTCCTCGGTCAGGGGCGGAAGCGACGCGACGCGACGGCGTTCTCTCTCCCACTTCGCTCGTCGCAGCGAAGTCATGGCCCGATCCGGCAGAATTGTTCTGGCGAGTTTTTGTAGATCCATTTCAGACGATCTTGATCATGGTCGCGCCCCATGAATAGCCGACGCCGAATCCCACCAGCGCCACGCGGTCGCCCTGCTTAATACGATTCTGCGCCAGGGCGCTCTCGAGCGCGATGGGAATCGTCGACGACACTGTGTTCCCGCACTGCTCCATGTCGATCCAGAACTTCTCGGCTGGTATCTTCATCTTTGCCCGCAAACGCTCGAGGATAAATTTATTTGCCTGATGTGGGACGATGAAATCAATGTCTGCAAAGCTGAGCCCACTCTTCTCTAACAGTTGACGCATCACTTCGGGAACAGTCTTCAACGCAAAGCCGAACACGTCGGCGCCGTCCATGAAGAGGTTCTGATCCGAACGCCAGTTCCCGCTGGCATCTTCTTTCTCAACCGCGGTTTCGGCAGTAGGCGGACAGCGCAGACCGCCGGCCTTGACGATGATCTGATTTGCTCCCCGTCCGTCCGTCCCCAAAATGAATGGCCCGATTAGTTCACGTTCAGCAGGCACCGAACCCACCAGCGTCGCCGCCGCCCCGTCTCCGAACAGGGTGAGCAGAGACCGGTCACGCCGATTAATAAATTTGGTGTAGGTATCCGCGGTGATCAGCAGAACATTTCCGGCTGTTCCGGCATCAACCAAACTCTTGGCCAGCGCCAGCCCATAGATATACCCGGAGCAGCCCTGGTTAATGTCGATGGCGCCGCAATCGGTTCTCAAGCCCAGGCGATCCTGCATTACGCACGCCGTCGTCGGCGTAAAGTAATCCGGACTCTGGGTGCAAAAGATCAGAAAGTCTATTTCTTCCGGCGCATGAGCACCACCGGCAAACAAACGCTTTGCGGCTTCGATACCGAGATCCGACGCGCACTCATCCGGCCCGGCTATGCCGCGCACGGCGACCCCGGTCTTCGAAAGAATCTGACTGGCGTGCCAGTCGCCGAATTCTTCAGCCAGTTGCTCGTTAGTCAGTTTTCCAGCAGGCAAGAAGGAATTGATGGCTTTTATTGCTGCTCGGTTGTTCGTCATGGTTCGCTGGCATTATAGCCGGATCGCCGACAGTGTCTTAATTGCCTCTTCTTTGCGTCTTTGCGTCTTTGCGCCTTTGCGTGATCACCAAAACAATACCATTTCACGCAAAGGCGCAAAGACGCAAAGAATCCGAAGGCACGAAACGAAATCAGGACACTACTGGATCGCTAGCCCATTTTCATAACTGAGCGCGGCTAAGTTAGAATCGCCGGCAAGGAGAAAACGAATGGCCAGCGACGAGAGAATCCGCACAGCAGTTTTCAGCGCGGTCGATGAACTAAACACCCAATTGCCCGCGGGCATTACCGTCGAGAAGTCTCTGGACGTTCCTTTATACGGCGCGGGTGGCAAGCTCGAGTCTCTGGATTTTGTCACTCTAATCATGGAGGTCGAAGAAAAGATCAACGCCGAGTTTGGCACGGACATAACCATTGCCGACGAAAATCTGCTATCGAAAGAGAAGAGTCCTTTTTCCACTCTGCGAACCTTGATTGAATACCTCGATGAGCTGGTGAAACAATCGGGCGAGTCAGTTTAGAGTTCAGGCCTTAGCTTGCAAGCCAACCTTCTTCCTTACCTGCTTTCAGAGTAATCGAGCCTCCGAACGATGGCAGCCAGGATAGTCCCGTAAATTTTTTCTTTCAGTAGAACCGTAAAAAAAAGGTGAGAGTGTCAGAAGCCCGACCGTAAGGGAGGGCTACCTTTGAATGCCGGCCGCCCCGATACCACAGGGCCCTCGCTTACGGTCGGGCTTCTGACACCGTCGAGCGCTTCCGGCTGACCACCCATTCCTTGATTCGCCAACAAGCCAAACCCGCAAACACAGTCAGCAGCGCATGCATCGGTAATCCATAGCGAATGTGCGTGTGCATTAAAGATCCAACCATCCAATAATAAAACACCGTTGCCGACATTATTCCGGTGGTGCGCCAATCCAAACGGAACGCGATGATTAAGCCAACCAACATCAGCGGTAAGAGAATGTATCGCAGGACGCTCTGCAACATTCCCAGTCCATTGACCAGCACGGCCAGGACTCCGCCTTGCCATTGGGTGGGCAGACACTTTTTGCTGGTGACATTGATGCCTGCGCTTCCATAAATTCCTGAAGGCGTGCCGGCATATTTCATTACCGCGGCCATTCGCTTAACGACCGTGCCCGCGTACCAGAAGGGATGCTGCTTGATTATCGCGATCGCTTTGCCCGTGCGCTCGCGGTCGCGTTGAATTCCGTTCGGGTAATAAAGATCGAAAGGTGCATCGGGAGGAACCTTTAAAGCGGCGCGCTCCTGGTCAATGACCTCGCGATCGTTGCCGGCAGCGCCGAACTCTTTCGCGCCGCGCTCAGTCTCTCCTATGCCTTCCCAAAGATTCGTCCCGGCTCCCAGACCGGTCGGGACGAAAGCATGAAAGGCAACGACATTTCGCACCATCACTGGCGCAATCACCAAGAGCGCCGCGAGTATTACACCGCCGGACATCATCAAGCGCCGGCGCAAACTGGCTCGGACAAACATGAGCAGCGCGAGTGCCCAGAAGAACACCAACAACATCGCATTGGCGCGCAGCCAGCACGAGGCTCCCACCAGCGCGCCCGCGCCAAGGGCCCACGCGAGACTCTGTCTTTTTGCAGCCAGGAGCAGCAGCCACGCCGCCCCAACGACGATCCATGCGGCAGGCGAATCGGCCAGCGGCCCAGCCCCGGACAACGCCAGCAAAGGCCACAGCGCCGCAATCCCTCCAGCCCACAATCCTGTGCGCCATCCAAACGCCGTCACGCCAAGGCCTACGATCAGCAGCACCGAGAAAGAGTCGAGCACCCACTGAACGTTCTGCACCGTGCCCGGAGACCTGCTGCCCGTCACCGAATAAATGAAGGCCAACCACAGCGGATAACCCGGCGGATAGATCGCTGCATCCGTGCGCGAAGGATCGTCGATCAAAAACATCGAGGCCCGACCATCAAGCCAGTCCTGCGCCTGCCGATCGAAATTTGCGTAGATGCCGCTGGGAAACCAGCCTGGTTCGTCAAGATGAGCACGCAGAAAATTCGCGGTCAACGCGCGCACGCAGAACGCGAGCGCCAGGATAAAGAAGAGCGCGAGGACGCGCTTGGTCATAGGATTAGACAGTCTTTGGGAAAGCCAGCTCAAGATTCTGTTATGGAGCGCGGGCATCCTGCCCGCCAGCGCGCGCAGCGCGCTCAACCTATCAATTGATTGCGCCAGGATCGTTCGCGCTTCGCGCTCCGAGGAATGATCACTTTCGCGCCGAGACAATCACATTCCATCCAATGCTTCGTTGCAAACGACGAAAGATTCCTTCCGGAATCGTCCGTCCGAGAAAATAAAACTCCGGCCGAGTTAGTTGCTCGACCTGGACACTCACTTCGCTGAACATTGAAAACAGATCGCGTGCTTCCCGGCGGCTGTAAACTTTCACCAGCGGGTTTCCGCCGCCCTCGTTGAACTCTACATACTTGCCCATGATATCCGCGGGCGAGTTGCCGCGCAGCAATTCGCCTCCAAGTAATCCGTGCCGGATAATTACCTCTCCCCAGTAACCCAAAGAACCGCGATGATAAAGCATCACCCGCGCCAGGCCGCCAGGTCGCAACACGCGGTGGACCTCGCGCACGGCGCCGGCAGTGTCGGGCGTGTGATGCAGGACGCCGTTGGAATAAACGACATCGAAGCTCTCGCTCGCGAAAGGAAGATTTTCACCATCGCTGATTGCAAAGTCACCACGCGCGTCATAGAGGGCAAAATGCTTCTGCGAGATTTGAATTGAGCGCGGCGTCAGATCGACTCCGGTAACATCCGCGCCGCCACGCGCAAACTGCAAAAGATCCGTGCCCATCCCGCAGCCCACTTCGAGCAAACGCGCGCCGGCAAAGTCTCTGAAACCCATTACCTCGGGCATCCAGGGCGCGTACTCCTGATAACGATGACGCTCAACTTCGTCAAAGAATTCGCGGGTGCCGAACTCGTGCTCGCGACCGTAAACGGCGCCGGCGGGATCTCCGGTCCACTGATCGCGGGCGCGTTGCTTTTCTTCGGCGAGTTTCATGATTTCGGTTTCAGTTCACGTCAAGCTGGATACAGAACCGCTCGCGGTAGCGAGTGGGTCACATCGCCGGTAAGACCCACTTGCTACCGCAAGCGGTTCCGTACCGGTGTTGTTCACCGAGCTTGCATTAGCGAGCGACAGAATGTAGCCCCGGGCGTAAGCCCGGGGTAAACGCCAGAATAAGACAGCGAGCCCCGGAGGGGCGACAGAATTTCCCGATTGAGGGTAGCCGCGCGAATTGTCATCTGTCGCCCGCTAAAGCGAGCTTGGAATCTTAAAGGGCCATGATCCCCGCTTACCGCCCGGGCTACACTCTGCCGCCGTCTGCGACGGCTCGCTGGCTGGTTTCGAGGCCGCGTCGTTGTTGCTCAGGAAGATCTGTCCGTCCAATCCTGATAGGTATCAAGCACCCGCTGCGCATTATGTTTCCACGTGTGCCGAGCGATCGCTGCAGCTCGGGCCGCTGCGCCCAGACGTTCACGCAATTCTCGCGAATTACTTAATCGCAAAATCGCCCTGGTCAGTTCGTGTACATTTCCAGGCTCAGTCAGCAGCGCTGTCTGATCATCAACCAGCACTTCGCCGATCTGCCCGAGACGACTCGCAACGATTCCTTTACCCATCGCCATGTACTCAAACAGTTTTGTGGGCGAGCCGAAAAACTCGCTGCCATCTTCGAGCGGGACATGCGGCGACAAGAGAATATCGCAAGCATCCAGCAACGCCGGCACGCGTTCGTGTCCGACATGACCGGCGAAGATCACCTGCTGCTCTCGGCCGGCGGCGCCGACAATTCGCTGCACCTCGTCGCGCAACTTGCCCGCTCCAACCAATAAGAAACGTACCCTGGAATCAGCGGGTAGAAGTGTAATGGCCTCGGCTAACGTCAGCACGCCATGCCAGGGACCAAACGTGCCGACGAACCCACACAGTGTTTCGTTATCAGCCACGCCCAGGTCGCGTCGCGCCGCCAGCCCACCAACACCGGGACGAAACTTTTCGGTATCCACGCCGTTCGGATTAACTATTATTTTTTCGTCGGGAACGCCGGCTCGCAAGAGGTTGCGGCGCTCAATGTCGGCGACGACGAAAATACGGGCCGCGGCTTCCAGGTTCAACCGCTCGAATCTGCTCAACAGCGGCAACATGCTTCCCATATCCCAGTGCTTGCCCATCCAAACTTCCGATCCGTTGTATTCAAGAAATAGCGGCAGACCGGTGAGCAGGCTGGCGGCAACTCCAGCCCAGCTAAAGCGAGCATAGCGCTGATAGATCAAATCGGCGGAAGAGTGCTCGACCTCTCGCATCGCGCCGGCCGAAAAAATTAGATTGTTATGCAAATCGAAAGCTGCCCGCGTCGAACCCAGGGGCTCTGGATCGATCAGCTTCAATCTTGTCCGATCGATTCCGGCGATGTAGTCATTGCTGATTACTCTGACCTCTGCACCCAACTCAGTTGCTGCGTTGACGAAGCCGTTGATGTGCGTGGCCGCGCCACCAGCCTGCGTGCCAACGCCGGGCGTGCTGCGCAGGTACGCGATGCGCGGTGCTTGAGCAAAAGCGTTTGGCGATGAGTTCTTTCGTGCGGTCGAGCTCGTACCCCGCTTAACGGCTTGCTCAAGTTTTTTCAGGCCGGAATATGATCGCGCAATCGCCGTAGCACTGACGATTGATTCGCGGGCAAAGCGAAACGGCGTGCGCAGCACTACGCCTGAGCGACTCTCGTCTCTGCTGTTGCCACTGGTGTCGACTAACACGACCCGACGCGCGCCGGCCAGTGCTCCGAAGAGCAGTAGATCGCTCTGCCCGCTCTGCCAGGCAAGCCGTTCCGTGGCTACTGCAAAGATCTCCGGACGCAGCGAATGCAACTTGCGGATGCGACCCACAGGCGAGGAGCTTTCCAGTTCGCCGCGTGAAATCTGATCGATGACGGCGCCGGGATATTTGTTCTGCAACCATTCGCGGGCCTGCTCCGGATCGCCGCTCAGCACAAGCAAAACTATTTTCATATAGACTTACTCGCGACCTTGGTTGGGGACGTCAGCCGCGCCAGCAGGCCCTGGAATTCGCGACCGCGCAAGAGAAATATTTCGACTGGGCGCCGCCCGGTCTTCAGGCAAAAGTAAACCGCTACAAACACAAAAATTACCGCGTAACTCAACGTCGAAGTGACCGCCGCTCCGCGCGCGCCAAACACCGGCACGAGTGCCAGATTGAGCCCGACGCTAATCGCCAAAGTGATCAGCCAAAACACCGGGATCGCGGCCGGCAAACCTGTTCCCGTGAAGTGCTGCACCAGCACCGATTCAATCCCGATCAAGCACACTCCCGGCAGCAGGATCAGTAATTGAATCGTGGCGTCGGCGAAGCGCGCGCCGTAAATCAACGGCAATAGGAACGAGCCGGCCGCGACGACCACACACATAATCAACATCACAAACGAAACGTGTCGCGTGACCTGGAGCGCGAACTCGCCACGCGGATCCTGGTAAGAAGCGACACGAGGAAACAGCAGCATGGCAATCACGCCGGGCAACATGGTCAGCAGGTTGGCGACCTGCGACGCGACGGCGTACACGCCTGCTTCGGCCGCGCCACGAAAATGATTCACAATCAAAAGATCGGCGCGAAAGATGAGTATGGCGGCCACTAACGGGATGAAAAACTTTAGGCCGTAAGCGATCGCGCCCTTGAACAGCTCGCCGTTGGGGCGAAATGCCATGCGCTCTTTCTGACGGGCCACCAGTCTTCGTATGGCCCACAACATCCCCAGGCTCAACAGCACCGTCGCCGCGGTATTGAAAGAAACAAGCAGCTTCAGATTCGAACGCAATATCAACAGCACGACAATCGCATTCAGCAGAGCGAGCGCCGGCGCCAACGCGTCCATAAAATTAAGCTGGCGAATTCGATCCATCGCCAGCAGCACGTTGAGACCGAGTGAGAGCACGAACTGAAACGGGATCGAGAGTGCCGCAACCAAAATAAGTTCGGATGAGACGCCGCCAAAGAGCCCGGGCGTGAACTTCGTGAGCGCCACCACCGCGAGAGCCACCACCGCGCCGCCGCACAGCGCAAAGACAATCGCGTTGGCCCAAACCGGCGCCAGCGTCCGCCGATCCTTGGCGATGAAATAGGTGTTGGCTGAGGTGAGCCCCAGGCTGCCAATCGCCAGAGCCAGGACAATCGTCGTGTTCAGCACGGCCAGAGACCCTAGGCCTTCAGGCCCAAGCCAACGCGCCACGACAACGCTGGCGCCGACTGTGCCCACAAGCATCAGCAGCCGCGTCAGGATCGTCAGCGCTACGCCTGAGGCAAAGCTGCCGAACGCGCCCGCTTCAACCGGCGTCACGGCGGCGGCGCTGAACGTGCCTGGGTTTTTATTTTCCAAACATAACCCCCCGGATCGCGGACATCCTGTCCGCCAGCGTGCGCAGCACGCTCAGCCTCGCGGCTGATCACCTCCAATTCTTGTTCGCGCTTCGCGCTCAGGCGGACAAGATGTCCGCGATCCGCTCACTTGCCACTCTAATTCTTCCCTGCAATCCAATGCTCGTACCATAGACTCAAATTCAGCAGGCACCACAAATTCGCGCTCCAATCACGCGTCCCGCGCGCATGCTCGTCAGCCATTCGCTGCACAAACGCATAGTCAAAAAAGTTCCGCTCGCGAATCGACGAGTTCATCAACTGCTTAACCAAATCTTCGCCGCCGGGTCCGCGAAACCATTCGTTAATCGGCGCGCCAAACCCGCGCTTCGGCTTGTACAAAACATCCGCCGGCAGCACAGATTCAAGGGCCCGCTTCAAAATATGCTTTCCCGAAGCGCCTTTCACTTTTAGATTTCGCGGCAAGCCCATCGCGTATTCGATCAGATGATGATCGAGAAAGGGAACTCGCGCTTCGACTGAAGTGGCCATCGTGATCTTATCTACGCGCATCAACAGCAGTTCAGGCAGGCGCAGTTTCAATTCGAGATAGGTCATGCGCGCGGCGTAATCCGACTCGGGACGGGCAGCCGCAATCTTCTCCTGATACTCGCGGATGACGTCGTAGGTCGACAGGCCGTTATATTCCGCGCGCTGTTCCGCCGAGAGCACGCTGGCCTTCATCGTTTCGTCAAACACGACCGCGCCGCCCCAGAACAAAGATTCGTTTGCTCCCAAGCGCCGAACCAGCTCGTTGGCCAATCGTTTTTTGAAAACTTTCTTTACCAGGGGTTTGGCCAGGACTGAAGCCGCGTGGCGGGCTGAGACCGGAAAGCGTTCGGCATGCCGCCAGAATCTCTCTTCGATCTGCAGATAAGTCCTGAACCAATCATAGCCGCCAAAGATTTCATCCGAACCCTCGCCCACCTGGACCACGATCGTGCCGGTGTCGCGGGCCAGCTTCGAAACATAGTACAGCGGCACGCACACCGGATCGGCGATGGGCTCGTCCTGATGAAATATCAGTTCGGGCAGGAACTTTTGCATCTCTTCACGGCCGATCATCACTTCATGATGGTTGGTTCCGAACCGCTCTGAGATCGCCCGCGCAGACTCGAGCTCGTTCAGCTCTTCCGTATCATGAAAGCCGACCGTGAAAGTCCTGACGGGTTGGTTCATCAGCTCGGACATCAGAGCGACGTTGGCCGACGAATCTACTCCACCGGAAAGAAAGACGCCGAACGGAACGTCCGCCATCATCCGTTTCTTGATCGAAGCCCGCAGTAACTCCAGAATATTTTTCTGATGCTCGGCCTCAGTTCGCACCACAGGAGAGACGGGCGGCAGCGCGTCCCAATATTGCGTCATGCGCGCTTGCCCACCGCGATCGACGACCAGCATGTGGCCCGCGGGCAATTTCTGCACGCCCTGGAAAAGTGTTTGCGGCGCCGGAGTAGTTACGAAAGTGAGATAGTGATAGAGCGCTTCTTCGTTTACGCCCGGCGTCACCGCCGGGTGTTCGAGAATGGCTTTGATTTCCGAAGCAAAGATGAACCGGCCGTTCTGTTGATAAAAGTAGAGCGGCTTGACGCCCGCGCGATCGCGCGCCAGTACCAGCCTTTCGCGATCCGCATCCCAGAGAGCGATGGCATAGTCGCCTTCGATGTCGTTAACGAAATCCAGCCCGCGTTCTTCATAAAGATGGAGAATCGTTTCTGAGTCAGTGCGCGAGGCGTAGGTGTGGCCGCGTTGTTCCAGGCCTTCACGCAATTCGGCGTGGTTGTAGATCTCTCCGTTGAAAACCAACCAAACGCGATCGGTGCAACCGCGCATCGGCTGATGGCCGGCCGGCGACAAATCGATGATCGAAAGTCGGCGAAATCCTAAGCCGCCGCGGCCTGAGTCAAAGATCAATTCGCCTGCATCGTCCGGCCCACGGTGCGTCATCACGTCGCGCATCTTTTCGATCAGAGCACGCTCGACTCGGCCCTCCGTAGCGCCATATTCCCAAACTCCGCAGATGCCGCACATTTAGATTTCAGATCTCAAATTTGTAATGAAGTCAGTACCACCTGCGTGAGCAGGTGGGCCAAAGAGTCATCCCGATGTTGAGTGTTTGACCCACCCGCTCACGCAGGTGGTACTGGCCTCGTGCGTAACCGGTCGCTGGGATCCTCGCCGGCCCGAACCGGCACCAGCACGAATCGGGCATTCACCGGCAATGCCGATCGCATCGACCAACAAACTGATACCGAAGGCGCTTTGGATCCATAGTCCCTTGAAGAAAAGCGCGATTCAAGTATCGGCTCAGCGGCGAGACCTTCCGCAACTATCAGCAATCGCGCGCCGTTCATCTTATCGCAGACTTCGACACTTCCATCAGCGCCTATGCTGATATCGAGTTCGGGCGCCAGGTGGAAACGGAAAGCAAGGTCGTGAGTTCCTTCACCGGATAGCGTGTCGGCAAGCGTCCAGAAGCGCTCGCGTTTATTGAAATGGATGGCGCGGCGATGCGTTACCGGCTGCGGCAAACACCGGTAACCGCTGTGCTCCGCAGTCACGGAATCAGTATCGAGGTTGCTCTCCCAACCAAGAACTTGCGGGTGCGCTTCATCACCGATCAAAAACGGCGTGGTCTCGTTAGTAGTATTCTGCTCAGCCTGATCGACCTCGACTGTGGAATGATAAGCGGTTGAGCGGAACCTTTGCCGCTCTTTCAAATCGCCCGTATAAATATAAGCGCCCGGATCGACGATGAAGACTGATCCGCAGGCGGAGACTTCGATACTCAAGGCATCGTTGTGACCGTGAGAGCCGCGTCCGTTGACTCCGCTGCCGCTGGCATTGAAAAGCAAATAGAGATCGTCTTGCCGCAGAACATAGGTACCGGCGTCCGGAAAAGCTCGCGACCCAACCGGCTCGCCGGCGGCCAGCGCTTTGTAATCGTTCAGGCCCTGCGCTCCTAAAGCCCAAAGCACTTCCTGCGGTGTCGGTGTACCTTCGATCTTAAACCGCGGCTCCTGAAAAATGGCTGCGCCCAAAGCCAGCAGGTATGCATGATCGTCGCCCTCGCGACGCACCAGTGGAAACGCCTGCCCGCTGTCTGAATCGCCAATCAGCGGCGCGCTGTGATCCGGACGCAGGTAGGCCCGGAGGTATTCGAGCATCCCGCGAAGTTTGGTCCAGTGCTTCTGATCGATCTCGATCGCGTTGATGTGACACAGAACGAATGAGTAAAGAAACAACTCCAGCTTCAAACGATGATAGCCGGTCGACGCTTCGTAATCCGCTCCATCGGACAGCAGCTGCTTGTCCATCTCGCTGAACAATTCCCGCAAACCGAATTCGCGCCATTCCCGGGCTGCTGCCAATTCCGGCAGAGACACTCCCAACCACAGCAACCCGACCACGTCGGCGAGATAGTGATTGCTGGTCGCGATGTGCGAGTACTCCAGATTGCGCCGGATGTGTGCGCCATGCTGATCGAACATCCGGAGCAGCTCAACCAGCTCGGTTTCATTCATTTGTGGCGCCCGCAGAAACAGTTCAAACGCGGCCAGCAGGTTCATCGAGCGCAACGCGACTTCCATCGCGCAATTCCAATTAACACCGCGCCCGACGGGATTCTGCGCGCGCCAGGACGCCAGCTGAAGAAAAAACTCGGTGCTGAATCTTTGATTATCAGTGACCGCGTAAGCGCGCCCCAGGGTGATCAAGTGAGCCATCCGATTCAACTCCCAAACCACGCGCACGTCCGATCCGTCGTCCCTGATCAGATTGATTTCCGCATGATGGGCCAACGGCCAGTCAAACCCGGATAACGGATCGAGGTTCCAATCAATCTCTCCCGCGCCAAAATATTTTTCGCCGAAACCGAGCAGCGGCCAGCAATGCTCGTTAGCGATCCGCTTGGCACAGTTAACCAGTTCCGTTGTCTCGTCAGGAAAAAGCTCCTGCTGCAAGGCCGCGGTTTGTTGTGCTCCAGCCGCGAAGCCGGGGAAGAATTCAGGCGTGTCGCGGGAACGAAAATGCGCGAGTAACTCCTCAGGAGAAAGACGCGCGAATTCTTGGCGCAGCCGCGCGGGTTGCTGATCCAGTTTGGTAAGTTCAGCGCGCTCGCGTCGACGCGCGAGTCCCGCCCGAACTCTCCGCAGCGATTCGAGTACGGCCGTGCGCACGCTTACTTCGCCGCGGAGCATGCGCTTGATTTTGGAAAGGGTGATCATCAGCTAAGAAGAGAAGTGAAAAGGGTAAAGGGGAAGAAGTGAAAGGGCAAACGGGAATGGTTAAGTTGATCCGCGATGAAGTCAGTACCGGGAGCGGTAGCGACCGGGTCGCAACCCTGCCAAACGGCTAGATCGTGGTGTCGACCCGGGCGCTACCGCTCCCGGTACTGACCTCATTGAGGGCATCCAGAATGCGATCTGCCGTATGCCCGTCCCAAAGTGGTGGAATACGCGGCGCCGATCTGTCTGGCGGATTGTCGAACGCGCCGAACGCTGCCTTGATGATGTTCGCCGGATTCGTACCGGCGATTGTGTTGGTACCCATTTCAACCGTAATCGGCCGCTCGGTATTTTCCCGGAGGGTGATACAGGGAATGCCGAGCACGGTTGTTTCTTCCTGAATGCCGCCAGAGTCAGTCAGGACCAAACTCGCGCCGCTGAGAAGTTGCAGAAAATCGAGGTAGCCAACTGGATCGATAACCAGCAGGCTCTTGATCTTTTCAACTCTCTCCGTCAAGCCGAGTTCAGAGATCATCTTGCGCGTGCGCGGATGCGCGGGAAAAACAACCGGCAAGCGGCGCGAGATTTCTTCCAGCGCTTCGATGATTTGAATGAAGGCGGACGTCTCATCCACATTCGAAGGACGATGCAACGTCAGCACTGCATATTCGCGATCGGCCAGCCCCAGATCCGCGCGCGCTGTGGATTGCCTCGCGCGCTCAAGCCGGCCCAGCAGCGAATCAATCATGATGTTGCCCACAAAACGAATGCGCTCGGCGGGAATGCCTTCAGCGAGCAGGTTCTGATCGGCGTCGCTTGACGGCGTTAAGAGAAGATCGGCAAGCTGATCGGTCAACAAACGGTTGATCTCTTCGGGCATGGTCCGATCGCGGCTGCGCAGCCCGGCTTCGACATGCGCCACTTTGATCCCGAGCTTCACGGACACCAGCCCACACGCGAGCGTCGAGTTCACATCGCCGACAACAACTACCCAGTCAGGCTTCTCATGAATCACGACCGGTTCGAACGCCTGCATGATCGCGGCCGTCTGCTGTGCATGACTGCCCGAGCCGACGCCCAGATAAACATCAGGTTCAACCATTTCCAGATCGCGAAAAAACGCGTCCGACATGGCGGCGTCGTAATGTTGTCCGGTGTGAACCAGCAGCGGTTGGAACTCGGCTTGACGCCGCTTCATGGCTGCGACGATGGGCGCCACTTTCATAAAGTTGGGCCGCGCGCCCGCTACGATGATGACTTTGAGCATTTGAATGTAAGCGGGTATGGAGTCAGTACCGGGAGGGGTGATGGAGCGCGGACATCCTGTCCGCCTGAGCGCGAAGCGCGAACAATGTCCGAGCGAAGAAGCGAGGCGGTTGAGCGTGCTGCGCACGCCGGCGGACAGGATGTCCGCGCTCGATCACAGCTCCCGGTACTGACAGTCATCACCAATGGATATCACACCTCGACCGGCAACCCGGTCCGCAGCGACTCGATCACGCGAAAAGTCGCGCGCGTGGTGGCGGCCAAATCCTCCAGAGCAATCGGCGCCGGCGTGCCGTCGCGGACCATCGCGCAGACGGCGCGCACTTCATCCTTTTGTCCCTTGTCCTGTTCCCTAAGTTTGGTTTTCGTTTCGCGTCCGTTCTGCCAGGCGCTGGCTGCCCGAAAGTCGTCAATCACAAAAGACTTTCCGCCGCCGAAGATTTCAATTCGTTCCTTGGGCAGCGCCCGGTCGCCTTCCGCCAGATACGCGATCGACGCATTCGAACCGTCGGCCAGACGCAAAGTTATAAAGACTGAGTCATTATTGATCACTTCCTGACTGCTGCTCGAAATGGCTTCGGCATAGACACGAGTGGTGAGCGAACCGGTAACGAATTGAATGAAGTCGATGAAGTGACAAACCTCGCCGATGATTCTGCCGCCTCCGATCTTCGGGTCGTGGGCCCAATGACCAGGCGGAATCCTTCCACCGTTGACGCGATAGTTAATCGACAGCGGCGTGGCCCGGCTGCCAAATAATTCTCGAGCAGCGCGCGCGAACGGCGAAAAGCGACGGTTGAATCCCACCATCAATTGGGACTTCGACCCTTCAGCCGCGGCCAGCACGCCTGCCAATTCTTCATCATTCAGCGCCAGAGGCTTCTCAACAAAGACGTGGCGCCCGCGTTCCAAAGCTTGTTGGGCCAACCTTGCGTGCACGTCATGCCGCGTAGCTATGACAATCAAGTTTGCCTGATCGTCGTCGATTACTTCTTCGGCGCTGGAAACGCAAAAATGAAATCCGTTTTGCTCGCCCACAGAACGTGCCGTAACCCCTGACGCGGTGGCGATGGACTGAAACTCAGCGCCCGCTGCTTTGAAGTTCGGCAGCAGCATTGCCTTCGCATAACCGCCGGCCCCGATCAAACCAACACGAACGGCGGCAGCCGGCCCGGATGTTTTCACAACCAGCGGAATCCTCCGCTCGATTTCGCGCCCGGAATCGTACTGTAGTACGACGCCAAGATGCGGTTCATTGCCGGTGATCAGTTCGTAAGCCGCTTCGCTTTCCGCGACCTTGAACCGGTGGGTAATTAAGGGCTCGACATTGACGCGGCCTTCAGCCAGCAGGTCGAGGAAGGCTTCGATATTGCGGCCTTCAGTCCAGCGCACGTAACCGAAAGGATAGTCGTGTCCGCGCTCTTCATATTCCGGATCGTAACGGCCGGGCCCGTAAGACATCGAGATCCGAAACGAGAGTTCGCGATCGTAGTAAGGCTTGCGCGGAATATTCAGCCCGACCGCCCCCACGACGACAACTCGTCCCCTGGGCCGTGAGATTTCGCCGGCGAGTTCTACCGGTTGATTCGATTGTGTCGCCGCGGTAATCAGGACCGCATCAGCCCCGCGCCCACGCGACCATTCCAGCACACGGCCCTTCGCATCGTCCGGAGAGTATCCTGAATCGGCGCCGGAACGTTGCGCCAAATCGATCTTCTTCTGGTCAAGGTCAATACCGAAAACGCGACAGCCGTTGGCCTTCAACAACTGCACCGCGAGTTGTCCAATTAAGCCGAGGCCAATCACAACTACCGACTCACCCAAAGTCGGCTCAGTCAAACGCACGCCTTGCAGCGCGATCGCTCCCAACGTGCTGAAAGCGGCCGCATCAAAGCTCACCGCTTGCGGCAGTCGCACGCAGAGATTTTTCGGGACGGCCAGGACTTCGGCATGCGAAGCATAACCAACGCCGGCGCAGGCCACTCGATCACCCGGATGAAATTCAGTAACGCCTTCGCCGACTTCCATGATTGTACCGGCCGCGCTATAGCCCAAGGCGACCAGTGAACCCAGTTTGGTGCGAACCGCCTCGATCGTATTCAAGACGCCTTCGGTCCTGGCTTTTTGAATAACCTGCTTGACCAGGGCGGGCTGATCCATTGCTCGCCCCACCAGACTCTTTTGCCCGGTCTCCACCGTCATGCGTTCGGTGCCGGCGCTGATCAGCGAAGCGGAGGTACGCACGAGTACAAAGCCGGTTCGGACGACCGGAGCCGGAACGTCGGTCACCGAGACGGCGCCTGTCTTGAGGTTCTGAAGAATCTGTTTCAATGTTTTTTGTTTAGCGCGGACTGCTAGTTCGCGCCAGCCATTTTGCGGTCACGCGGCTGCTAATCCGTGCAAGCTGGAAGCTTGCGCATACACGGTAAAACCTTTCGTGGCCGGCTCAGACTATCCCCGATTTCGGTTTGTGTAGTCAATCACATGCCCGGGAACCGGGGTCGTTTCTCGATCCGGAGAGAAACGGCTTCCGTGTTTATTTCATGAATTAGATTGACAATACAGCGTCTCTTTTGTTAGTTATGCATCGCTATTTGCGGTCTAGACCCGGAAAAAAAGAGCTAATTCAATTAACCCTTAAAGAAGAATACTGTCGCGTTCGCTGTGGGGATTTAATAGGCGAAACGCGCAGACTGCTTCAGAACCGGCCTCAATAGTTTGGGAAAGCTCGCAGTGCGAATTCAAAAAAAGTAGGAGACTAAATTATGTCGCAAAACTGGACTCCGCCCCCCGCGTCAGGTGGCGGATCGGCAACTGTACCGAACTATTTGGTACCGGCCATCATCTCGATCTTCTGTTGCTGGCCGCTGGCAATTCCGGCGATTATTTTCGCCACTCAGGTAAACGGCAAGCTCGCCGCGGGCGATGTCGCCGGGGCAGAAGACGCGTCTAAGAAAGCCAAGATGTTCTCGTTTATCGCCATCGGACTTGGCGTGCTGGGCATTCTCATCTATGTGATCATGCTGGTCCTGGGTGTAGGCTTGAGCGCGATGGGCAATCGCTAGTTAGCCGGGGGACGATGACTCCCGGGGATTAGCCATACGGGAGCGGCGCTGGTTCAGTAGCACAGCGCTGGGGCTCGCTTGTCCGCCAAAATAGAACTGTCTGGATCTGCGGGGGAATCCTCTCAATCGATCGGAGGATTCCCCTCTCCAGCTTGAGGACTCTGACCAATGCCTGTTTTTTGCACCAAGTGCGGAGCTCAGAACGAAGATTACCTGCAAGTGTGTTCGCAGTGTCAGGCAGTGCTGCCTTCGATTGGTGAACGGCCGACAGCTTACCAGGAGCCAACTGATTACCAGCAAGCTTACCAACCCACTTATCAACCGATTCAACCACCCACGCCGCTGTACGGCCAACCGCAGCATCAGGACTGGCAGTCTAAGGGAGCCGATAAAAAGATCGTCGCCGGCATCCTCGGAATCGTTCTCGGTGGGTTGGGAATTCACAAGTTTATTCTCGGCTATCAAAAAGAAGGTCTGATCATGCTGCTGGTCTCGGTGCTCAGCTGCTTTACCCTGGCCGGCGTGATGCATGTGATCGGAATCGTGGAAGGCATTATGTATCTCACCAAGTCGGATGAAGACTTTGTGAGAACCTATCTTCAGGGTCGCAAGGGGTGGTTCTGACGCGATTTTATTCGGGCGTAGACTGTTCTGCGACGCGTTG
This sequence comes from Blastocatellia bacterium, assembly GCA_033857635.1. GTDB lineage: Bacteria > Acidobacteriota > Blastocatellia > Pyrinomonadales > Pyrinomonadaceae > UBA11740. The sequence continues at coordinate 20,751 of JAWVDF010000049.1, read as the reverse complement.
GTGTCTTACTCGATATATAATGCCAGAGATACTGGTGGTAGTCAGACATGCAACAAACCGCGCTCAAGTACGATACTCAAGTGAAAGATGGCGGACGATTGGAACTTGACGTGCCCTTGGCCCCCGGAGTCCAAGTGACCGTCTTTGTGATCGAATCGCCTAACGGAGTTGGGGAAGACTTGCTCTTGGCCAGCCAGAGTAGCCTTGAGTTCTGGGATAATCCTTTGGATGATGCAGACTGGAACGATGCCTAAACAGGGCGACATCCTTCTCATTCCGATTCCTTTTACTGACCTCTCTTCCAAAAAGCGCCGGCCGGTCATAGTGATTTCGAATGATGGATATAACCGGAAGTCCAGCGACGTAATTGTAGTTGCGATGACTTCGAACCCGCAGGTTACGGATTATAGCTTGTCGATCAGTTCATCCGATCTGGTTGAGGGAGCGCTCAATCGACCGGGTAAGATTCGAGTTGATAAGATCTACACCTTGTCTCAAAAAATCGTCGTCAGAACTTTTGGGCAGGTAGACGACCGGACACTCAGCCGCATACGCCGGAGATTAGTAAACTTGGTGTCCTCGGCGGCAAGCACCAGGGCCAGGAAGGTCCAAAATAAACCCTAACAGGTGGTGATCTCAACCGAAGCCAGGTTTCCCCTTGGCTGCGATTTCAGATGATGACTGGCTTTTATTTTATTCCGGTGACCGTTGACCGCACGCGCCAAGTGGCCATCGCGTCATTCGTTTGGCTGGGCCTGGCGGCTATCGCCGTCTTCCTCTTTTTTTTCAACCCTACTCTTCCTGGAAATCAGTTCTTTCCCAAGTGTCCTTTCCGTCTGTTGACTGGTTGGCAATGCCCGGGCTGCGGATCTACTCGCGCCTGTTATCAACTGCTGCACCTGCAGCCAATCGCGGCCTTCAAACTAAATCCGCTGATGGTGTTGACCATGCCGTTCATTGTCTATGGCCTGTTGGGATTCACCCGCAGCGCAGTCACCGGCCAACCACAGCGGCGTCTTTTCATCCCGCCGATTTATCTTTGGGCCTGGCTCGTCCTGCTGATTTTCTTCTGGATCTTTCGTAACACACCCTGGTATCCGTTCGTGTCTTGATCGAAATCTTCTTTGCGCCTTCTGATCCTCTTTGCGACTTTGCGTGAAACGTATTGCTCGTCTGGGAATATTCACGCAAAGGCGCTAAGGGACACTTAAGTCGCAAAGAAAACCAATCTAAGACACTACGTTCGGGCGGGCAGTAGCCCGACTCTAAACTATTTCTGGTTCGGATCTGAAGGACGAATAGAAGCAAATCCTGAAGCGCCTCGAGTGTTGTCCTTCATCCGGCGAAGCAGTATCGAAATCGCTACGCCGGCAATTATCGCTGCGAACACACCGGCGAAGAGCAGCCTGCCCAGGTCGTTGAATCCGCACTCCTCACAACCTGCAGCCACAATCACGGCGTAGAGCGCCTCCTGCAGACCGGCGACAACATAGGCGCCGAGGGCAGAAGAAAGAACCAACTGGAATAGTTCGAACATGATGAGAACCTCTGCGCGGGAAATTTGGACGCTCAATTAGACCCCGCTGCACATTCTTTGTTCCGAAGGAGCTCAAGCCAGCGGATCGCGGACATCCTGTCCGCCCGCGCGAAGCGCGCAGCCTGTCCAAGGTTCGTCTTTTAGGAGGATTGAGCGGGCCAGGCCCGCTGGCGGACAGGATGTCCGCGATCCGCTCAAATGCGATCCGCTCCACGCGTCTCTCATTTACGATTCCAGATTTTCCGTCTACGATTCCTGCTATGACATCTGATCCGGCAATTCGTGTGGCGATGCTGCCGCGCGACACCAATTCACAAGGGACGATTTTTGGCGGCGTCATTCTCAGCTATATCGACATGGCCGGAGCGATCGAAGCGCACCGGCATACCGGCATGGCTCGTTTCGTCACCGTGGCCATGCGCGAAGTAATCTTCCACGCGCCGGTATTCGTCGGTGACCTGGTCAGCTTTTATTCTGAGACGGTGAAGATCGGGACCACCTCGATCACAACGCGGGTTGTGGTAGAGGCTGAGCGGTACGGCGGGCCGAGCGACCGAGTGCGGGTTACCGAAGCCGAAGTGATTTACGTGGCGGTGGATAAGACGGGCCGGAAAGCAATGATCGTTCATCCTACCCAGTGAAACCTAATAATGTTTCCGCGAACAATGGACTGCTGTCCGCTCTAAATCTCTTGACAGCGTAGGTTGCCTCACGTAGCCTGCGAGAGTTCTAACCTCGTGTGGCGGTGCCGATTCCCATATGAAGTCGAGAGTTGTCACATTAACCTCAACGTTTGAAATCACACTCAAGCGTGTGACTTACCTTCCTGGAGGAGAAGCCATGAACTTCGCACTCTCAATGCCCCGCTTTTGGCGACGCCTTGTCGCTACCACGCTCTTCGCAGCTCTGCTAATTTGCTTCTACGCGCTATCAGGAAAGACTTCTCCCCGAGATGATTCCACGGAAATACCTGTTGCGCAGTCTCCGCCTCTACCGTTTGATCTGGTAGTTGTGGAGAGAGACATGAATGGACTGCCGCTTAATCCAAAATGGGGAGCGCAAGTAACTAATCCTGGGACTTTTCCGAACCCTCTGGATTATCAGAAATGTCCCAATTATGATTTCACCGGACCGCAATGCTCGAGCCCAAGCCAGATCAAATGGGTCAACAAGGCCACCTACAATGCACCTATTTGTGTCTGGGGTCAGGCCGGCCCGCACCGAAAAAACGGTCACGTAAATTGGGCCGCAGCCACCTACACCGGCAGCATCTGCTGGGCGGGTCCGAGCATGGATGGCGATTACGACTGGAGTCTAAAGCCGGACGACAATGCTGGCCTGACCCTTGAGAATGCTCCCCGGCCGACCACTCCCGGTGCGCCGAAGAGCCCCCAATACATTCACGTAGAATTTGACGCAGAGGAGACAACTGACGCGCCCTTCGCAACCCCACTATGGAACATGTTCCGTCGGTATCTGGATCCGGTCTGCGGCGGGGCCGCTTACACTTGTGACGAAGCTAAGGGTCGAGAAATGGTTGATGGTAGACGCGCAATCGTTACCGGGCTCCTTGGTCTTGATTCCGAACATGGCGGTTACAGCGAACTCCACCCGGTGTACGCGATGGCGATCGAGACAAAGCCCAACCCCGCTGATCCCAATGACGATAACTGGATGGTCTTCGCTCGCAACTGGGGCAACGAAGGTTATTGTAGTGGTAAGACAGAGACTCTTTCTCCAGAGCTAACCAGCGTGAAAATCGTGCTCCCTGAACCCGAAGTGACCAACGGCGAAATTACAGGGGTCGACATCACGTCAAACTTCGATAGCCTTGACACCAATGACTGTCCGACTGCCGTGTTCATAAAGGGGAAGGGTGTTGTCCTCAGTTTCAGTACTCCGACCGTGAATTCACCGACTGTGCCTATCCGTAGACCGCTGATTGAGGGGGAAGTTCATTTGCGCTGGCACAGCACCGGAACAATTCATTGGAAACCGGTCGTTCCATGCGAGCCACAACTCAAACAGGAATTTCTTCAAGATCAGCGGGAACTTGAAAGGTCACTCATCGGAAGAGTATTGAAGGTGAAAGAGCGCTTCGCTTACTTCGAGATCCAGCGAGAGCAGCAAAGAGACTTGTTTAATACAGCCGCCATGAAACACTGTTCGGCTTTGAGCGGCCCGCTCAACATAATGAATCTCGACAAATCTGATGTGTCGACCGTAATGGTCTCACCTCCTCCACCCGAGCAGGGAACATCAAAGGCCCTTCCTAAGAAAAAGGGCGGCAGGCGTGTTCCAACTAAGCTGGAACTAATGCGCACTGCTATTAGGAGGGCCACGCGCAAGTCAATTCACTAGAGTTGGCAGTTATCGTTGGAGGCCTGGAGAGTACAACACCACTTCACCATCGATGATAGGCCGGATGCCCAGGCTTCACCGCCACGAAAGTTCCGCGGCACGTCGCACAGACCTTGCCGTGAGCAATTAACTCACCTTCAACTATCGCGCGATCTTCGGTTGACTCAATCACGCGCGCGCGCAACTCGACCGGTTGGTCCGTCGGTGTCGGGCGCAGCAACTTGATCGCGTAATCCGCTGTTACAGTGCAGGGCGGATGGTCCAACCCGGCCTGGTTCATCAGGTGATAAGATCCGGTCCAGTTGCAATGACAATCGAGCAGCGTGCCGATAATCCCCCCGCTCAACATTCCCGGGAATGCTTCCTGATACGTTTCGGGTTGAAAAGTCGCGACAACTTCGTCGCCCCGCGGGAAGCTGCGAATGTGCAAGCCTTTCTCATTCGCGGGACCACAGCCAAAGCAGGCGTTGTTCGGAGCGTATGTTTCCTGAATACTTTTTTCAGTCATGACGTTTAGAGTTCAAGCTTTAGCTTGCGGTTATCAAGACAATCTAAAGATTGAACTCTGAACCGCGCAATTGCTCTCGCAACTTAAACCTCTGCACCTTTCCGGTCGCAGTGTAAGGCAAGTCCGAAACAAAAAGATAACGGCGTGGCTGTTTGAATCGCGGCAAAGAACTTTCACAAAGCGCGCGCAATGATTCCTCTGTCGCTTCGCCCGCGCCTACGACGAAAGCGCACACGCACGATAACCCATGCTCGTCGAATCCCTCGACGACTGCCGCGGCACGCACGGCCTCATGTCTTAGCAGCACACTTTCAACTTCAATCGGCGAGACCCACTGGCCGGTTGGTTTAAAACAATCATCGCTGCGTCCCATGTGCCACCAAAAACCATCAGCGTCGGCCCGATACAGATCGCCTGTGCGCACCCAGCCATCCACGAATGTTTCCGCCGACGTCTCAGGCCGTTGCCAGTAACGATCCGCCGCGCTGTCGCCGCGGATCCAAAGATTCCCAGCCTCGCCGGTTCGCGTCGCCGTGCCCTCGTGATCCACCAGCCGCGCTTCGTAACCACGCAAAAGCTTTCCGCTGCTGCCATAACGAACATCGCCTTCGTGGTTCGACATGAACATGTGCAACATTTCAGTCGATCCAATCCCGTCCAACACCTCGACGCCGAAAGTGTTCTGCCATTCCTCTCCCAATTGCGCCGCCAGAGCTTCGCCCGCCGATACGCACAGACGTAAACTCGACGTTTCCAAAGCATGTCCCGATCGACGCTGATGATCCAGCAGCATGCTGTAGACGACCGGGACGCCAAAAAAGATCGTGGGACGGTATTCCCTGAAAATCCGATTGACTACATCAGGTGCGGGTTTCTCACGGCACAGAATCGTCGTAAAGCCGTTGAGCAGCGGAAAAGTGAAGCTGTTGCCCAGACCGTACGCGAACGGCAAGCGCGAAGACGAAAAAATCCGGTCGCCTTCGCGCAGCCCCAGGACCTCCCGGCAAAAAGTTTCGTTGGTGTAAAAGATGTCCGGCTGCCGGTGCACGGCGCCCTTGGGCTCGCCGGTGCTGCCAGAAGTATAAAGGATGAACGCGTCGCCATCCGCGCGCGCCGGAAACTCGTCGCTGAGCGGACTCCGCTGCGCAACGGCAAAATCCTGAACGCTCAATCCCGAAGCTGAATACGGTGCAACTGGTCCATCGTCGCGACTGACCACGAACAGATTCGTCACGTCTGTTTGATTGTCACGAGATTGGAATAGATTTTCGGCGGCCTTTGCTTCCACGACTGCCGCACAAGCACCACAGTCTTTTAGGATGAACAGCTGATCCTGCCGACGCAAAGCCAGGTTGATTGGGACCGCAATCGCGCCGAGTGAGATTATCGCGACAAACGATGTAACGAACTCTGGCGAGTCGTTGAGCAGAAGGGCAACGCGATCGCCCGGGTTAATTCCTGAAGCATTCAAAGCTTCAGCGGCCCGCACCGTTCGGTCAAGCAGTTCCTGGTAAGTAATCTCCGCATGCTCGAACAGCACCGCCACGCGCGAGGCGCGTTCAGGTACGAACAATCGATCGAAGAGGCTTTCGTAACTCAACGAATCAAATGGGCGAATCAGTTTAGAGTTCAAGCTTTAGCTTGCCAAACTTTGCAGGGGCAGAATCTATCATAGACCGCAGTTGCATATGGAGCGCGGACAGCGCGGGGTCCCCAACGGGGCAGCCCCGCTGGGGTGCTCGTCCTGTCCGCCTGAGCGCACAGCGCGAACGCACGTTCCGAGGGCAGGTCGCTCACTAAGATCAGAGCGGGCTGCGCCCGCTGGCGGACAAGATGTCCGCGCTCCAAAGCACGCGGCTCGAGAGTTATGTCAGACTCCCGGCGTCGCTTCTCACGGCATTCGGTTTGCGATGAAGGTGCGTGCTGATTCGATCGAAAGGAGCCCAGCACCTTGAGAACTCTTATTTTCCTTCTATTGTTGGTCCATCTATCACCATCCATGGCCCTGGCCCAGAGTGGTGTCGTCCCAAGCGGTGCAACAAAAGCCATCCAGGGGTCGCAATCTATTTCCGACACTGAGCCCGCCGCGAAACGTGAGTACAAGATTCCTGCGGGTACCGCGATAGAGATCGAGGCGGCTTATTCCGTTAGCTCGCTGGAGGTGCGACCGAACGACTATGTAAGTTTTCGCGTTCTGGTGCCGGTTCAAATCGACGGCGTGACGGTAATCGACAAGCAGTCGCTGGTTACGGGACGGGTGGTGGAAGCAAAACGCGGAGGGCATTGGGGCAAAGCCGGAAAGCTAGCGTGGACTCTGGTTGACGTCGTCGCGGTTGATCTGACGCGAGTACCACAGCAGACGCAGAAGGACCTTTCCACAGGAAACCGAATCAGCGGCACCAGTCATGGAGGCCGGGTGGCGACGGAAATGATCGTGTTCGGCGCGCTGATGTGGCCAATCGCTCCAATAGTCTTGCTGCACGGGTTCAAGCGCGGCGAGAATGCAGTCCTGCCTCAGGGCAAGCGGTTCATCGTCTATGTCAAAAGTGAGACCATTGTGAAGGCTGCCGCTGAACGCTAACAAATTCGATCGATAGAATTCGAGGTGCATTAGCCCGACCGTTAGGGAGGGCTCCGCGATCCGGTAGCCTTGACCTGAGCCCTCCCATACGGTCGGGCTAATGCCCGCCCCAGAATGATCCACGAATCACACGAAAAATCCGCTTTCGGTGTTTGTCGATCGTGTGCCTTCCACGATTGTTCAATTCACGATCGCGTCAAGCACAAAAAACCGGCGCGGCCTTTTTTCAAGACCGCGCCGGTTTGGGGTAAGAGAGAAACAATCTCTTTAACGATTCGGAGTCGGCGGCGGCGCACCTTCCGGTACGACCCACAGCTCGAACAACCAATCCTCTCGCTGTGGACCCATGATCACGACTACGCGGTGCGTGTCGATGCCTCGGGAATTGACCAGATAGTCAGAGATTCTCTGGGCACGTGCCTGGGCATCATTCGGTTTCGCGCGGCGAGACGGGTAGACAATGATGTAACCCTGCGATCCCGGCTCGCTCTGCAACTGAATGGCGAAGTTGTCGAGCCTCGCCTTTTCGTCATTGCGGGCGATGTCATAGTACTCGTCAAACTTCCTCGGCTTGTTCATGATGGGAATTGACGTGGCGCAGCTTGCCGGGCAAGGCGTTCCGTATCCAACCACATCCAGACTGGCGCGAAGGGTCTGGCCGGCCAGGCCGGTCGTGTCGACGGTGATGCTCGTCGTGCCCTGACCGCTGGTAATGTGGCCCGCGGAAATCGTCCAGTTGTAAGTCGGCCTGATGCCGCCTGATCCACCGCTCACGTTGGCCGTGAATGTCGCTGGTGCATTTTCACTCGCGGCATCGGGACAAGAGATCGTGACGGTCGGGCAAACAATTTCCACCGGCGGCGGCGGGCATTCGGTAACGACGATCGAGACTGACGAAAACGCGACACAGTTCCGATCCAGCCCATCATCAACTTCAACCCAAGCCTGATAGACGCCGGGGGCGGCCCCTGCCAAATCCCAGGTAGGGTTTGGTCCTTCGCCGCGAAGCCGGCCGCCCTTCGTGTTCCACTTGTAACGCAGCGGAGCACTGCTCGATGAACGCGCAGTAGCGACCAGGCGCACGCGCGCTGATTCGTCGTTGCAGGCTTTGATCGAGGCGGGTTCAGCTGTCAGGGACAGCGAGGGTGGTCCGGATGAACGGTCAATGTTCTTTTTCTTTTTAGGCTTTGCGTCCGCGGACGCAAACACCAACATGCCGACGACCATGGCGAAGGCGAGGCCAAACCAAAGACTCTTTCGAGACATCATCATTTACCCTTTCGTATGGCGTGACCGGGCAAGAGCCACGCCTGGAGCGATTTTCGAGGAGTTTAGCTCCTCAGCACTCTGAAATCCAAAGATAACTACCAAGTAAAAGTGCCAATGCCGTGGGGTTTCCAATGGCAATCGAGCAATTCTAAAGAAATACGCAACGCGACGAACAAGGTGGAGCTCATTCTGCTGGGAGCGCGGACATGGCGGGGTCCCCGGCGGGGCAGCCCCGCTGGGGTGCTCGTCCTGTCCGCCTGTAAGACTGAGCGTGCTGCGCACGCTGGCGGACAGGATGTCCGCTCCATTTCGGCATCTCGCTTGACCCGCCCGGCACCATTCACGGTAAAGTCTACGAATGCCAACGGTATCAGTGCGCTTACCGGCGCGACCAAAAAAGTATGATATCAAGATCGGTCCGGGTCTGCTGTCACAGCTGGGCGCTGAAGTTCGTGCTGTGCTTGGGCCCGACTCACGACGCATCGCGTTGATCTCGAATCCAAATGTTTTCGCCCGCTACGGAAAGCTCGCGCTGAAGAGTTTGAAAGACGGAGATTTCAAAACCGAATCCTGGTTGATGCCGGAAGGCGAGCGACACAAGTCGCTGAAGTCTCTGTCGCAGGCGCTGAATTTTTTAAGCGAGTCCGGAATCGAGCGAGGTGATGCGGTAGTTGCTCTCGGTGGCGGAGTCGTGGGCGACCTGGCAGGTTTTGCCGCCGCAACTTATCTCCGCGGAATTGCTTTCGTTCAGGCGCCGACCACCTTGCTCGCTCAGATCGACGCATCGGTAGGCGGGAAGACCGCCGTGAACCTGGCGGCCGGCAAAAACCTGGTCGGCGCTTTTCATCAACCGCGGCTGGTGATAATCGATACGCAAACGCTGCGAACGCTGCCGCAACGCGAGTTGACTTCGGGATGGTGCGAGGCAGTGAAGCAGGGAGCCGTCGGCAGTCGCAAGCTGTTCGATCAAACGCGCCGTTTGCTTAGTGGCACAGACTTCAGTCTGTGTTTTGGGAGAGAAGAGAAATCACAGACTGAAGTCTGTGCCACGATTGCGGCGCACTGTCGTTTCAAGGCCGCAATCGTGGCTGGGGACGAGCGAGAAGATATTGGTCGTGCTGATCGACGCTCGCGGAAGATTCTCAATTTCGGCCACACTACGGCGCATGCGCTCGAGAAAGTAACGAATTACCGGCGCTTTCGCCATGGCGAAGCGGTCGGCTACGGAATGCTGGTCGCCGGAGAAATATCGAAAAATATAGGCATGCTCGCCCCGGGCGAGTTAGAATTGTTACGCGAGGCGGTGCGGCGCTGTGGCCCGCTGCCGCGTGCCGATGATCTTTCAATAGACGAGATTGCCGCGGCGATGAAGGGCGACAAGAAATCTTTGGCCGGCGTCACCCGTTGGATCCTGCTGGAGCGAATCGGGCACGCGCGCATCGTTGACGGCAACCAGATCGACAAGCGAGTCCTACGTTCCTCACTGCGCGCGGGACTACGAACACTTTCTTAAATCTCTCTCGATCTGTTTCGAAGGCGGACTTGTCCGTCGCCCACTCGGCCGGACAAGTCCGGCCTCTAAACGCTATGCGCCCCAAACTCGATCAAGGATAAACAAAATGCGAATGACAAATAACGAGCGCGGCGGAGCACGACTTAAATTCATTATCGCCATCACGGTTTTTGCCGTGGTGGTTTATGTTGGATACCTTTATGTTCCGGTCGCGATTGATGCTTATTATTTTAAAGACGTGATGCAAAACACGGTCAACCTGGCGGCCACGCAAGGTTATGAAACTACCTGGATCACGGATCAGATCTCAAAAGGTAAGGCGGAATATCACGTCCCTCCGGAAGCGATCGTGTCGCCGGCCCGGCAGGACAATCAAATGCAGGTGCGCGTACAGTTCAGCCGCCCGATTTCATTCCCCGGCTATACCTACAACTACGAATTCGATTACACCGCCAAGAGCACGACCTTCCTGACAGTGAAATAGTGTCAGAAGCCCGACCCTGAGGGAGGGCCACACGCGCAGGCAGGATGACTGGCGCCGGTGAGCCGCGGGGCTACGCAAGATCTGTAGCCCCCGGCGGTCGGCCGTGGGGTAACCTTAGAAGATCTTTAGGGTCGTAACGAGGTTGGTTAAACGATTGATGTTTCGTCCCGCTAGGGCTTCATCTTGCTGGGAGCGCGGACGTCCCGTCCGCATACGAGCCGAAGGCGAGTCACCGTTCGCTCTCGCGGTCCGCCAGCGTGCGCAGACGCTCAGCCGCATCGTGTCCTCGTTCAGCGGCTGTTCGCGCTGCGCGCTCAGGCGGACAGGATGTCCGCGCTCCGTCACCGCTCCCCGGTACTGACTCTATGCTGTCCGCGGGAACTGGTTCCTGCAAGCTGGCGCAGGCTGTTTTCTAAACACGAGTTGATTAGGCGACTGGAAGGGTCGCGAAGGCTTGCAGTTGCACGAGCGCAGCCGGGGCTTCGCCCAACCACGTCGTCGGGCAGACTCCGCAGCGCGTGCATTGATTTACGGAGGGACAGGGCGCGGTTGATTGGGCCTCGTGAGCGCGCTCATCCTCTCGCTGCATGAACTCGCGAGACAAGCCCGAGTTGACGATCTCCCAGGGAAGAATCTCGTCGTAACTGCGTCGCCGGCTGGTATGGAATGCGGCGTCGACCTGCGTTTCGCGCAGCGCCGCATTCAGATCACCTTTCAAGCGTGCAGTAGCTTCGATCACGCGCGCAATGCGCCGATCACCGGAAGAGAACAGGGCCTGTTCGTGTGCGATGCGCGCCGACATTGTCCGCACCTCGACGTTCGGAATGCGCGCCAGATTTTTCGAAACCCACTTCAAGCGGCGCTTCAAATCCTTTTCGTCGCAGATTGCTTCCCACTGAAACGGCGTGTTCGGCTTTGGCACCAAACCATTCAGAGAAGGAATAATCTTGCCGGCCCGTCCGAAACGCTTGCCCGCTTCCAGCATTCGATCTTTGATGCGCTCCACCAAAGTAATCATCTCGGCCAGATCTTCATCGGTTTCGGTGGGCAGGCCTACCATCATATAGAGCTTGATGGTCAGCATGCCGCGATCGAAAACGGCGCCGCAGATGTCGACGATCTCGTCGTTGGTCAGGTTCTTGTTGATGACGCGACGCAGGCGATCCGACCCGGTTTCTGGCGCGACCGCGATTTGCTGATCGCGTGACTCAACTAAAGCATCGAGTAGCTCTTCCGAAATCTGATCGAGCCGCAGAGAAGAAACCGAAATGCGATAATTCATTGCGCGCAGGCCGGAAAGGATCTCGCTTATCTCCGGATGGTCGCAGACCGCGGTGGAAACTAAACCAATCTTGTCTGTCTTGCCACGCCACTCGGCCGCCTTGGCCAGGATGTCGCGCGCCGGAACGACGCGGGGCGGCCAGTAGTTATAACCGGCCCAGCAGAAACGACAACCCTGCGAGCAGCCGCGCGAGATCTCAATTAGAAATCGATCGCCCATCTCGGCTTGGGGCGCCCAGATAGTCGTCGATGGCGCAAAAATTTCGTCGCGCTTCAATTGCGCTACGATGTCTGTTTGGCCACGGCGAATCGCGCGGCGCAGGCTGCCTTCCTTGGGACTCTCAGCGGAAACTGCGCGACCGACTCGCGCCGGAATACCTTCTTCCGTGGCGGTGTACGCCTCAACTGTGCCGTCGTCTTTGTAGCTTACGTGATAGAGCGAAGGGACATAGAAACCCCGGCCCTGTCGCGCCAGAGCCAGGAGAGTTTCTTCCTTCGTTTCGTTCTCCAGCAGGACGTCGATCAGTTTTGGCCCGAGGATTTCGCCTTCGCCGACGCCAATCACATCGGTGAACTCGGCAATCGGTTCGGGGTTGAGAAACGACGACGCCCCACCCATCACGATTAATGGATCATGTCCGGTTCGATCTTTGGCCCAAACCGGCACGCCGCTCATTTGCAGCATGCGAGCCATGTTTACGTAGTCCGTTTCGAAGGAGATCGAAAACGCTATGACGTCAAAGTCGCGCAGCTTGGTTTGTGATTCGAGCGAGAGCAGAGGCGTCCGCGTCCGCTCGTATTCGCTCATCTCATCGAGCGGCCGTCTGTCAGAAGCCCGACCGTTAGGGAGGGCCTGATCGTAACCCGACCCTTTGCCTGACCGCGCACTACTAACATTGTCAGGCAGAAACCCGCGTTCGCAGGACACGTCCGGAATGCGATTGAATATTTCATACATCGCCTGAAAGCCAAGGTTGGCCATGCCGATGCTGTAGACGTTCGGATAGCAGAGTGCGATGCGCAGTTGCGCACCCTGCTTAAGGATCCAGCCTTCTTCGCCGGCCAGCTTCCGCTTGTAACTTTCAATGATTTTTTTCATAACGACTTAATGCTGGGAGCGCGGACGTCTCGTCCGCATTGCGAGCTTTAGCTCGCTGAATTTCTTTAGCGGCCGGGTGCGCGCTTTAGCGCTAAGAGCGGACGGGACGTCCGCTCTCCCAGCAATGAATTATCCGTGCTGGACAGTTTCGAGGAAGGCTTTCAGCTTCCGTGATCGCGAGGGATGGCGCAGTTTGCGCAGGGCCTTAGCTTCGATTTGGCGAATACGTTCGCGGGTCACCGCAAAGTGTTGTCCGACTTCCTCGAGCGTGTGTTCCGAACCTGTAGTGCCCAGCCCAAAACGCATCTTGATCACTTTCTCTTCGCGTGGCGTCAGGGTGGCGAGAACTTCATCGGTGATCTCACGCAAGTTCGAAGCAACCACCGCGTCCGAAGGATTCAGGATCGACTTGTCTTCGATGAAATCGCCGAGGTGCGAATCTTCCTCTTCGCCAATCGGCGTTTCCAGAGAGATGGGCTCCTGCGCGATCTTGAGGACCTTGCGCACTTTCGAAACCGGAATGTCCATCTTCTTAGCGATCTCTTCGCTGGTCGGTTCACGGCCTAGTTCCTGCACCAGCGCGCGCGATGTGCGAATCAGCTTATTGATCGTTTCGATCATGTGCACCGGAATGCGAATCGTTCGGGCCTGGTCGGCGATCGCGCGGGTGATCGCCTGGCGAATCCACCACGTTGCATAGGTCGAGAACTTATAACCACGGCGCCATTCAAACTTGTCGACGGCCTTCATCAGACCGATGTTGCCTTCCTGAATAAGATCGAGAAACTGCAGGCCGCGGTTGGTGTATTTCTTGGCGATGGAAACGACCAGACGCAGGTTGGCTTCGACCAGTTCGCGTTTAGCCTGACCGGTATGATGCTCGCCGGTAACGATTGACTGAAGCGATCGTTTGATCTCAATCGGCGAGATGTGGTGTTCCTCTTCGACGACCTGCAGCCGCTTCTTGCCGTTGGAAACGTGCTTCTTATAAGCCTTGATGTCGTCGGCTTTGAGCCGCTTCTTGGTCAGCCGATCAGAGTAAGTATCGACCTCGCGTTCGGCTGAACGGACTTCCTTCTGGACGTTGCGGATCGAATTGATCAGGCGCTGACGCGAACGCTCAGTCATATTCAGCCGGCCGATTTCGTCGGCGATTTCAATTCGCAGGCGCGCCACCTTGCGGCGCAAACGCAGAAGCTTTTTCGTTTTCTTGCCGCGGGTAATCTTCGTTTCCGCGCGCAGCTTGGCCCACTCTTTCAGAGCGTTCTTGAAAAGCCGGCGGATGTTCTCGATCCCTTCGATGGTCCACTCGCGATATTCTTCGGCCTTGTCTTCTTCGCCGGCGAGTTCAGCCTGTTCTGAGAAGTTGACGACTTCGCGGATGTTGATTGTATGGGCAGCGAGTTCGTCGCCAATCTTTAGCAGTTCACCGACCGCGATTGGTGAGCGCGCGATGGATTTCTGCGTTTTGATCTGGCCGCGCTCGATGCGCTTGGCTATGGCTACTTCGCCTTCGCGAGTCAGCAGCGGAACCACGCCCATCTCGCGCAGGTAGAGGCGCACTGGGTCGTTTGTCTTCTCGAGCGCGCCGGCCGACAGATCCAGCTCGAGGTCTTCGCCGTCGCCGTCTTCGTCGTCCGTGGCAATGGCCGCCGCCTGTTCAATCAGGCGTTCGTCGGAATCGGCCACATGGATATTCGACGCGTCCAGCTTTTGCAGCACGTCTTCGATATCGTCGGGTGAAACTACATTCTCCGGCAGTTCGCGATTCAGATCATCGTATGACAAAAATTTCTTATCTCCACCCAATTGCAGCAGTCGATCCATTACGTCGTCCCTGTCTTTTTCTTCAATGGCCACGATGTGTTTTTTTTCCTGTTCCGTCAGCTACTCGATTATTTTCGCGTGATTTCGTGGATCATCTTCTGCGCAGGTAAGAAAATCGATCCACGAAATAACACGAAACGGCGCTAGGGATTCATTTCAATCCTGGTCATTTCCTGAGCGGGCTAAAAGAGACGCACGTCGCTTCTTCAGCTCCTGCTCTTCCATTGCCAATCGATAAAGCTTCTCGTCATCGGCAGTGCGCTGCGCTTCAGCCAGTTGCGATCGTAACTCTTCAATCGCCCTTTCCACGTTGAGCAATTTTATCGCCTTCAAGCTCTTATCTGCTGCCGCCGCTTTCTCGTCGAAGGATTCGCTCGTCTCGGTCATCATCAGGCGCGCCAGCAACTCGCCCGCTTGCGGATCATCCGCAGTGGCTGAACTCAGCGAATCAAAGCCGATTTCCTTGTCCGCTTCGACCAAATCCACCAGAGCGCGAAAAATCATTGCCGAGGCAAGGCTTTCGTAATCCGCAGTCTCCAGTTTCGGCAGCACGATCTTGCGCAACTCTTTGTTGGCCAGCAGGAGCTCGAGCAGTCTCTCCTCGGCCACCGTGGGCCGGCTCATCGGGCTGCGCTTGACCAGCTCTTGAACGGACGCGGCATCGGTGCTGGCGCCGGTTCTGATCCGCTGCCAGAGTTCACGCCGCTGGTCCTGTTGCACCCGCAGCGCGTCCATGGTGATGTCAAAGTATTCGCGCTTCTGAATCCGGCTGCGCACAGCGCGAACAAACGGGAGCGCCTCCTCAACTGCCGCAGCCTTATCAGCCGGGCTGTGAAGGTTACGATCCCGTATTGCTTGATCGATCACGAATTGTATATGGGGCTGTGCTTCGCCGCGGCGCTTTTGGTATTCAGCTGCGCCGTATTTGCGGATGAAATCATCCGGATCGGCGTTGTCCGGGAGAACTAATACCTTAACTTCCAAATCTTCTGCCAGAATCGTTTCGATCGCCCGTTTGGCTGCCTGCACGCCCGCGCGATCACCATCATAGTTCACCACCACCTTACGCGCAAATCTGCCGATCAGCTTCACCTGCTCTGGCGTCAGCGCCGTGCCCAGGCTGGCCACCACATTTCGCACGCCAATTTGGTAGGGCACGATCAGATCCAGATAGCCCTCGACCAGGATCGCAAATCCCTGCCGGCGGATTTCATCGCGAGTCAGGTTGAGCCCGTACAAATGCTTTCCTTTGATATAGGCCGCTGTTTCAGGTGAGTTTAAATACTTTGGCTCACCCTCGGGATCCAGCACGCGGCCGCCAAACGCGATCGGACGGCCCTGCGGATCGATTACCGGAAACATCAGTCGTCCACGAAAACGATCGTACGAGCCGCCCTCGTCCTTCTTCACCACCAGCCCGCTTTTCTCCAGCGCTTCTTTGGTCGCGCCCTTTTGCCGCAGGTGCGTTGAGAGAGCGTCCCAGCGATCCGGAGCAAAGCCGAGACGAAAAGCCTTCCGCGTCTCTTCGGTGATGCCGCGCTGATCCAAATAGTCGCGCGCGGCCTGGGCCGGCGGCGACTGGCTGTTGAGCTGATCTTCCCACCAGCTCATGGCCCACTGGTTCAGTTCAATCACCTGGTCGGATTCGCGCTTGCGCGCTTCAAAGCGGCTGTCGTCGATTTGCACCGGCAGCGGAACGCCGGCTTTCTCGGCCACGATCTTGATGGCTTCCGGAAAGGCGACGCGCTCGACTTCCATGACAAAGTTGAAGATCGAGCCGCCCTTCTGACAGCCGAAGCAGTAGAAGATTTCTTTTGATGGATTGACTGAAAACGAGGGCTTGGTTTCTTTATGAAAAGGACAACACGCCACCCAGTTCGCGCCGGTCTTTTTCAGCGGGACATAATCCTGGACTATGCGCACGATGTCCGCCTGGCGTTTGAGGTCGTCGATGAAAGTTTGTGGAAAACGCACGGAAGATTTATGAACCAGCCACCGAACAACGTCAAATTATCGTCGTTTGAGAATCCGAGCGCGTCTACGCTCAACAACAGTGGTTCGACGATAATACTTTTTCAAATCTGCACTACGAACGAAGGCCTTTACGAATTGCGCGACAGCAAGGGCTCCCTGACGAGGAGGACGAAAGACTACGACGCCGCTATGACTGTCCAGTGGGTATCTTTTCAGGTCAAGAAAATCGTTGTCGAGCGTAAAGAGGAGTCGATCGTGAGAGGTCGCTCCTTTGAGCACTTCCGGGTCGGGTGCCCCTGATAACCCCTGGTCTAGTACTGTGTCAACATCATGGTTGAGCGCCGTCAGGTCGTCTCGAAGATATTGAGATAGGTTTTGATCTAACTTGATTCTCATGCGGCCGCGACTTTGCGGGCTAACTCTGCCGCGTAGGCTACTGCCGCGCGGACGTCCAGTTCAGTTAACGGTGGGAAGTGCTTTGTTACTTCCTTCGGTGATAGGCCCTCAGCCAACGAATCCAAAATCACTGAGACATTGATCCGGGTTCCCTGAATGCACGGTTCGCCACCACACACGTCGGATTTCACCACCACCCGCTTCAAAAGTTTTCTGTATGCGTTATCGGTCATCTGCAAAAGCCATTCTACTCGATCCAAACGTGAAAGGTCATCGATGAAAGCTTGTGGAAAGCGACTACTGTCTAAGCGAGGCTGTTCTTCAAGAATCCTTTCCAGAAGATGTTTGGCACATTGATCTACTTCTCCGGCCGATGCTGGTCTTCACTCAAACTTGAGAATCCGTGCAACCGCTCGATCTCTTCGAGCCATTTTAGTGTGGCGTGTTTATCAAGTGGATTGCCAGCTTCTACATCCTCCCGCATGCCGCGCACGACGTCCCGCAGCAGCAACTTTCTCTCAGCCAGAGGAAGTTGTTTTGCTGCCTCTATTATTTCTTCCTGCGTCATAGCCTTCCTATTCTAATCCATCTGCGTCACTGGCAATTCGATCCCGCGAGAAGGCGTGCGTTCCAGAAGAAAAACACGCTCAAAGACGGATACATAATCATGGCTTCGTGTCTCAGCGGGTAACTCACACCACGATGACGGAGCAATACCCTCAACAGCAATTAACAGCCAAAGTCGCTTGCACAAGCCTTCGTAATTGAGAAAACGCGAGTTCTTGTTAAAGATTATCGCTTGAATCTCATCAGCAGAACAGCCATAAACAAAAGCAAACCTTGGACTGGACCAATTGTTCGTCATGTCGAATGAAAAGCGCTCGATCTTCAGGCTATCTATGGCTGAAGGAAGCGGACAACTCGGCTCTCCGTCTTGCTCAATCTCTATCCACGAATCCAGGGACGGGATGTTATTTACCACAGTGGCAACTAGAGATTGGGCCCCGAATAAGTAGCGTGCCTCACCCCTACTGCTTCAACTCCACCAGAGTCGCACCCGTCCCACCCTGATCCTGCGGCGCAGGTTTGAAGCGCGCGACGTGTGGATGGCCGGTGAGCAAGTCGGCAACTGCGCGGCGCAGCGCGCCGGTACCGTGGCCGTGGATGATGCGTACTTCAGTGAGGCCGTTCATGAAAGCTTCGTCCAGAAACTTATCCGTCAGGTCGACCGCTTCGTCGGTTTTTTTGCCGATTAGTTTTAGTTCCGTTTTGGCGGCCGAGTCTGAACCCAGGTGAAGCTCGGTTGTTTGTGCCCGAGCGCGCGTATCCTCGAGAGATTGCCTGGCCCGCCTGCTGACGCGCGCGGTAGTGACTGCATCGGGGCGCTCGCTTGCCGCGCCCTGCGCGGTGCTGACTTCAAATACAAGCTCGAGGTTCGCCAGCTTCTCGCGCATTCGCAGAGAGCCAACGCGCACCTCGGCCTCGTCGTCCCGGATATGATTTACGATTCCGACTGACCCGAACGAAAGTAACCGCACGCGATCCCCAATTTTCAGATCGCGCAGGGGGCCGCGAATATCCTGTCGCTCGGTGCGTTCGCCGTAATCGTGATTCGGTTTTGCCTCGGCAGAGTCGGTCGGAAGATCGCTGACTACTTGGCCGTCACGAATCACGCGCACGCCGCGCAGTTGCGGGGCCAAAGTTTGAGACGACGACGCGCGACGGCCGCCGCCGGTCTTGATCGGGATTTCGGCAATACGATGCGCCTCGCGTTTCAGCTCTGCCGTGCGACGGGCGGCTTCGCGGTCCAATTTCAACCGCGAGGCGCGGTCTTCAATCTTTGCGGTCAGCTCACGACTATGTTCTTCAAATTCCTTTACCGCGCGCGACAGTTCCTTTTCCAACTCAGCCTGGCGGGCCGCTTCCTGCTTCGCGGCCTCTTCATCGATCGCAGCAAACTTCTCGGCCACGGCTACGCGTTCTTCTTCCAAAGCTTTGCGCTGGGCCTCGGCTTCTTCGGCTTCGCGCTTTATCCGCCGCAGGTATTCGATCGAATCACGCGAAGACCCTTTCACTTGTTCCATAGCCTTGGCGATCACGTTCGCGGGGATACCGAAGCGTTGCGCGATTTCCAAACCCGATGACGAGCCGGCAATCCCCACCAACAGCCGGTAAGTCGGACGCAGAGTCTTTTCGTCAAACTCAACGCTGGCGTTCAGCACTGCGGGCTCATTAGCCGCATACACTTTCAAGCCCGAGTAATGTGTGGTCGCGAGCACATGGGCGCCGCGCTGTTTGAAATGGTCGACTACGGCTACGCCCAGCGCTGAACCCTCTTCGGGATCCGTGCCCGTGCCGACTTCATCCAGCAGCACCAGCGCCGGAGTTTCGCATGACTCGATCATCGATCCGATGTTCGCCACGTGCGATGTGAAGGTCGAGAGGTTGGCCGCCAGCGATTGATGGTCGCCGATGTCAGCCAGGACAGATCGATAGAAGGGAACGCGGGCCTGCATCGCCGGAACCGGCAAACCTGAAAGCGCCATCAGCGAAAGCAGTCCCGCGGTCTTGAGTACAACAGTTTTGCCGCCGGCATTGGCGCCCGAAATGATCATCGTCGTGTTTTCCGGGTCGAGCTTGAAGGACACCGGCACGACCGCGCCCCCGCTCGCGCGGAGATTTTCCTGAAGCAGAGGATGACGAGCGGCGACGAATTCAAGAGTGGCACAGACTTCAGTCTGTGGTTCGTTGGATTCACAGACTGAAGTCTGTGCCACTTCCGGAATCACACAATCAAACCTTTCAGCGAACGCAGTCTTGGCGTTGATGAAATCAAGTTCAGCGATGGCCCCGGCGGCGCGCTCAATTGCCGGGAGGTCTCGACGCAGTTCTTCTGAGAGAGCGAAGAGTATCTCGGCAATCTCGCGCTGTTCCGCCTCACGCAGTGACTGCAGTTCATTATTGGCCTCGATAGTTTCGAGTGGTTCGACAAAGATCGTCTGGCCCGACGAAGACGATCCGTGCGCTACGCCATTGATCCGTGCGCGATGATCGGCCCGGACCGGAATCACAAAGCGATCGTTGCGCACCGTGACCAGCTCTTCCTGGATCGCTTCGCTGGACCGGCGCATCACGCCTTCCAGCGAGCGCGTGATGCGCGAACGAGCATTCGTTAGTTCGCGACGAATCCGTGCCAGTTCAGGGCTGGCGCGATCGTCGAGTTCGCCGCTCGGCAGAATCTTTCGATGCAGGAGCGCGGCCAGCTTCTTTAGCTCAACCGGGACCTCGGCGACGATCTCGAACAGTGTCGGAACCTGGACACGTTCAGCGAGGATCGCCGCGCGGGCCTCCGTCGCTCGCTCGCAAAGCCGGGCCAGTTCAAGCAGAGCTAGGGGATCGAGCGCGGCGCCTTCGATCTTCAGACGCGAGATCGATTCAGTTGGATCGGCAATCCCATCGAACGACATGCGACCGCCGCGCTGGCGCAGCTCGATGTTCTCGCCGACTGCGTTGAGCGCCCTTTTTAACTGGCGCAAATCAGCGGATGGCGCCAAGGCGCTAATGCGCTCGCGCCCCATCTCAGTTTGCGCGCCGCGGCGCACCAGCGCGCGCAGCGCATCGAATTCCAGCGTATCAAAAGCTTGTATGTTCATTTTGAAGAATCAATCTTACCACCAACACTTGAGTTTACAGTTCAAGGCAGTACCGGGGGCGTTGATGGAGCGCGGACATCCTGTCCGCCAGCGTGCGCAGCACGCTCAGCCTTAGCTAACCACTCTCCACCGATGTTCGCGCTTCGCGCTCAGGCGGACAGGATGTCCGCGCTCCACTCCGGTCCTAATGCTTGAAATGCCTTATGCCTGTAAAAACCATCGCGAGCCCGTGCTCATCCGCGGCCGCAATTACTTCGTCATCCCGCAC
>JAWVDF010000048.1:0-12901 GCA_033857635.1 Blastocatellia bacterium | reverse complement strand
GTGAATTCAATCGTCGCTACGCGACGAGAACCCGTAACCAACCGATCCCGGCCTTGAAAGGCCGGGCTAAACTCATACCGACGCTACGCGTCGAAAGTACTTGTTCAGAGCATCCTTCAGTTTGTCGGTTGCGCCCAGATCGACAAACTAAAGTTTGTCGTACAGTTCCTCAGGCAGTCATCCGTTGCGCCTCTGCTTGGCCAGGCGCCAAAAGGTTAAGCGCCAGGCACGCAATATCTCTGCGCGCAGTTGGGCGCGCCATGTTCTTCGATCGCATAGCCATCGTCTCGATCGATTCGTCGTCTTGCAATAACGAGACGATGACACGCGCGGTTTCCTCCGGACCCTGAGTAATCAAGGCGGCGCCGGCATCGACCATCCGCTTCGCGTTAACGAACTCCGCGCCGGGAATGGGATCGAAAAACACTACCGGCAGAGAGCACAGGGCGGCTTCTGAAATTGTTAGTCCCCCCGGTTTCGTCACCAGCAGTCTGGCTGATTGCATCAGAGCAGCCACTTCGTCAGTCCAGCCAATCACACGCAGCGACACTGGAGCTCTTGCCTTCAGGCGCTTCAGTCTGCGCAGCGCGCGTTTGTCCTTTCCCGCCACAGCCACGATATGCATGCGAACATTGCTTGCGCACAGTTGTTCGACTACTTGATGCATCCGTGTCGGGCCCATGCCGCCGCCCATTACCAGCACCATCGGATCCTTGTCGCCTATTCCATGACGCAGGCGCACTGATTTGGGATCATGCACAGCATCGAATGCTGAATCGACAGGAATTCCACAACGCGAAATACGATTCGCGGGCGCCCCCCAGGAAATTAATTCAGCGCCAACGCTATCGTCAGGAACAGTGAAGGCCTCAACCTCAGGTTGCACCCAGATCGGCTCGGATTCGTAGTCAGTAATCACGCTTAGGATTGGCGCTTGGGTCAGTCCCCGGCGTTGCGCGATGGCCGCCATCTCACAAGCCGCAACCTCCGCCGCCACAATGACGTCGGGATTGAAACTCTTGATCGTCGAGAACACTTTCGGGCAACCCATTCGAAAGGCCCACGGCGGGGCGGTGCCTGTGTGCTTCTGATTTACGCGCGCGGTCGAGAAGCGATCCCAAAGCCCCGGCGCGTATCGCAGCATCAGCCAATACGGCCATTCGTAGCAGGCGCGAAACAACAACCGGCACTCAGCCAGCGCGTCAACAACGAGGACCTGCGACGCCGGCGCTTGACGGCCCAGTTCCTCCGCGACCGCCTCTGCAGCGCGAACATGGCCGGAGCCAAATGACAGTGTGAGTACGAGTACCTTCATGTTCCTGGAGCGCAGGCATCCTGCCTGCGATTCGCGAGCATCCTTGCTCGCAATCGCAAATTACCAATTTGCGCTACACCTCGCGCCACTTCATCAATCTAAACCCGAGCGCGAGTTCGGCGACTGGAGCGCAGGCATCCTGCCTGCGGTTCGCGAGCATCCTGCTCGCAATTGCAAATTACCAATTTGCGCTACGCCTCTCGCCACTTCATCAATCTAAACCCGAGCGCGAGGGTAACGACCGCCATTAAGCTGAGCGCCAACAGCTCATTTCCAATCCCGTGTCCGCCGGCAAGCGTGGTCCTCACCGCGCGCGCAGCGAACGTTGTCGGCAGTAGCAGCGCAAACCCGCGTACAACCCGCGGCATCGCTTCAGGCGCGTAGAAAACCGGCGCCAAGAAGATCAGGCCTGCGCCGAGCGTGTCGGTTAAGAGCGACCCCTGACTAAAACTTCTGGCGCGCGCGGCGACCACCACGCCGACTCCGCACAGACACAGGATCGTCAGCAGAATGACGACAATCAGCAGCGGAAAATTTGGGCTCATCTGAACGCCGAGCACACTACCAACCACCAGAAGCGTCGTCGTGCTCACAGCCGCCTGAGCGATAGCGAATAGCAGCACACCGAAAACGTAAGACGAAGGCGCCAGCGGCAGCGTAGCAAAAAGCTTGAGCCGCCCGGTGAAACGATTTTCCAATAAGAGATAGCCCAGCCAACTGATCGACGTTAGCGAAAGAGAAAAAACGATCGAGCCCGCAAGAAAACGCAGGCGGCTTTGCTGCGGCGCGACTTCAGCGCCAGCGACGGCGCCGGCGAACAGGTACATCGCCGCCGGGAAGACCAATGCGGCCAGTAAAAAGGGGCCCACCTCGCGGCGCGTGCCGGCGAATTGAATGCGGAAGACGCAGATGATGTCCGTGACGCGTGTCATCCAATCGCCTCCGTCTCATCTTTATCGAAAGGCTCGCCGGTAAGACTGAAGTAGACGTCTTCAAGCGAAGCCCGCGCGATTGAGTATTCCGACAACGGTTCGCGCTCGATGTGCTGCTGTGCCTGGGTGAAGCTGGCAAAGTAACGAATTTTCAAATCACTTAGCGGATCGATCGGATCGCGATAGCTCAACCTATAGCTGCGATCCAATCGGGCCACGAGTTCATCCAGCGCGCCAAATGCGATCAGGCGTCCGTCCGCGATGACGCCGATGCGATCGCTCAAACGCTCCGCCTCTTCCATGTAGTGCGTCGACAGAATTACAGTCGCGCCCCGGGCGACAGCATTGCGGATCACACCCCACACCGCGCGGCGCGACGACGGATCAAGTCCTGTCGTCGGCTCGTCCAAGACCAGCAGTGGCGGCCGGCCCAGTAGCGCCAACCCAATCAAAATGCGGCGCCGCTGCCCGCCCGACAAGACGCCTACACTCTTGTTTGTTTCAGCTACGAGACCCAGTTCAGCGATAACTTCCTGCGAAGCTTCGCGAGCCTGGCGTTTCGACAAATGCTTGAGGCGCGCGAACAATTCGAAATGTTCGCGCACTGTTAGTCTTTCAAAAACGCCGGCTTCCTGGGGCGTTATTCCCATCGCCCGCTTCGCGCGCTCTGGCTCTGCGACGGCATCAACGCCAAACACGGTGATCGAACCTGACGTTGGGCGGAGCTCGGTGGTGAGCTGCCGCAGGAAGGTCGTCTTCCCGGCGCCGTTGGGACCGACAATCGCTACCACTTCACCGCGCCGCACTTCAAGATTGATACCCCGGTTGGCCTCTGTGCCGTCGCGGTAGACTTTGACCAGGTCGCGCGCGCGTACGGCAATCTCGGGCGGCGCCGGGTGCGCCGTCGTTCGGCGCGCTATTTCAATTTGAGGCAAGCTTTCGATCGTGGCAGTCAAATCGCTGTCCTTCGTTAACTTAATTGAAGAAAGTCGAGCGCTCCGCGGATCGCCGTCAAAGGGCTGTTGCGATAAGCCGAAACCTCGTAGGGGCAGCCAATCTTGCAGCCTTTGCAGAAGTCCCACATCTCGGGCGACTGCTGGATGATCTTTCTCACTTCGGGCGAATCATAGATTTCGCGCAGACTCATCTCGGGCGCGCCGCGATGAAGTGAGACAAACGCGCAGGGAAACTGGATCGATCCATCGGGCCGCATGTTGACGAGATGCGATGCCGAACGGCAGGGAAACTTTTTTGTGAAGCCGTCATTGCGATAGAACTTGAAATAGTCCTGATAGAAGCGCACGCACTTGTGCTGCTTCTTCAACTCCGACACAAACGCGCCCACGCGGTCGAGCTCCTCTTGCCGCATCTCAACGTCTTCAGTCTTCCAGGTTGTGCGCACGACGTTATGCACCGCTTCGGTGTGCAGGAGAAAACCGCGCTCTTCGCAGTAGTCTGCCAGCGCGGGCAGATCTTCCAGGTTGTCGAGATCGACCGCCGCGTTTATTTGGATCGTGTTGTGCTGGAGCTGCCCTTTGATGTAATCGAGCGCACTGAGAATAGTGGGCAGGCCGTCAATGCCGCGGCGCTGCGCAAACTTCTCGCGGTCCAGTGTATCGATCGAAACTTCCAACTGATCCAGCTTGACGCAGGACTCGGCGTACTTCTTGAGCGCCAAACCGTTCGTGGGCATCGAGGTGTAGAACCCTTTGCTGGCCGCGTACTCGATATAGTCGGGCATGTGCGGATTCATCAGGGGCTCGCCGCCGGAAAAGCTCCAGGCGAAGACGCCGAACTCGGCCGCCTCGTCCATGCGCGCGAACACACGATCCCGCACGGCGCGATCCTCTGGCTGCTGGTTCTGCCAGATGGCGCAATATCCACACTTCATGTTGCAGTGCAGCGTGGTCTCAAACATCACCATGAAGGGACGGTTGAAGCCGTGGCGCAACTGCCGCACCGCGTTACTAAGCATCAATCTTTTTTTCACAGCGTCTTCGTCGAAAGCTAACCCCTGGAACTTTGGGCAAAGGATCACCCAGAAAAGAGCAACAGATGTGCCGCGCACGTTGAGTTGAAAAGGGAACTCAGACAGTACTCGGGCAGTGGCAGATCCGGACTTGCAACCACATCAAAGAGCCCGATCAAGTAACGGCAGCGGCGCAATGTCGCCACAGTGCGGCTCGATGGTGACACTTTGTCGCCCCACACTACGGCCCGGAACCGGTCGCGGTAGTGACCGGGTGCTTTCAACTAGAGGTAGCAGTCAGTTTTGAGTTCAAGATACCGCTTTGTACTGCGAACACGTTTTCTTTCGAAGGTGTGCCTACCCACGCTTGGGGCGAGCGTGCCCGCGTTCCCAATACGAAGTAGCTCTACCCAATCAGAAATCTCAAACTGACCCACTGCCCCATGAGATTACTCCCTCGCTATCCCGACTCGTCGGGGTTCCGTATCATCGTCGCAGAATCCGAAAAGCACAAGAGAGTTTTTGAGCAAGGCCCCCGCCCTAGAAAAGAATGTCGAACCCTCCGGTGAAATAACGACGGTACGAAGCGAAGAACTCTCGAAAATGCGGGTCGGCAATATTGGCTCGGACGTCGCGCGGATTGAAGTGATTAGTCAGGTTGAAGCCACGCAACGAAAGACGGATACCATACTTCTTTGTGACCTGAAACTCCTTGGCGAATTCCGCATCCAGGGCAAAGAAGGTAGGGAACCGCGTCTGATCAGAGTTTCGCACGCCGACGAAGTTCTGCTCGGCATCGCGCACGGAATAGGGAAAGCCGGTGCGCGCTTCGATTATCGGCGCGATCGTAATGCGATGAGGCAGCGCAAAAGTTCCCCACGCTATAAAACGATTCGGAACGTCAAACGGAAGATTTGAAAACTGAGTTTGGCGCACCGCTGGTTCACCGAAGTCACCGAAGTAGGTGTTGAAATCGTTAAGGTCGCCCTGTGCTTTTGAACGCACATAGGAGAGATAGAAAGCATTCTTCTTTGGCAGGGTGATCCGCGAGGTCAGCTCGAGCGCGCGATACGTAGCGTGTCCAGCCGACCGCAAGACGATCGCGCTACGGCCGCGAAAGTCGAGTTCCGGGTTGATCACATAGATGTGGTTGGTCTGGCTGCCAATGAGATTGGCGCGAAAGCTGAGCCGGCTGTTAATGATTTGGTCGACTTGTACGTTCCAGGTCAAATTTTTCGGCACGAAGCCCGCTTCAATATTGGAATGTCTGAAATCGAGCGGCAGAATCGGCGCCGTGTCCACCAGAACATTTCTAAAGCGGCGACGGTCGACGATGGTAAGACCGTCCGCGCCATAGCGCGTTACGACACGACCGGGGTATTGATTGAAACTGCGAATATTCAGCGGGACTTTATCGTAAAAGACCCCGACGCCCCCGCGGATCACTGTGCGATCGTCTCCGAAAGGCGACCACGCAAAGCCGGCCCGCGGCGCCAGGTTCTGCTCTTCCGCAATCCTTTGGTTTTCATAACGCACGCCGAGATCGAAACTCAAGTTCGGACGCACCAGCCAGCGATCCTGTACGAAGCCAACGTATTCGCGATTGCTCGCCAGAATCACCGGCTCAGTGTCGAACACGATCCGTTCAGCCAGGGTCCCGTCTGCGCGGACGATGTTGACCGGACGCGCGGAGAAGTTGAGGCGGTTCCGCACGCTATTAAGGTCAGCGCCGACTTTGATCTCGTGCGAGCCTCGCCAGAAATGCTGGGTCGGCAATTGATAGACTTCCAACAGTTCAAGGCGGTGCGAGCGGCGATCCTGAGTCGCGAAATAGTTGCCGGCCTCCACCGTAGGCATCAACGTCTGATCCTGAGTTCCCTGTCCCCAGACATTTGCGTCGAAGCGCTTGAACGAAACGGACGTCTGCAAAAGACCGCCACCGAGTTCGAAGTTGTCGCGCACGGTCACCACGAAATCGCGCTGCTTATAGTTGGGTGTGACGGGCTGCGGCCGAAAGAAGTCCAAACCGACAAACTGTTTGCGCTCGGGAAAATATCCCAGGGTAAGCGCCGCCGTATGATGTTTGTTTAAGAGCAGATCGAATTGGGTGAAGTAGCTTTGGCTTTCAGTCTTCGTTTCATTTACCGGATAGGCCAGGCCGCGCACGGGCATCTTGGAGATTGTGTATGCGAGCGACTGCGACAGGTAAAGGCGGTCTTTGATGAGTGGGCCGTTGAAGTTCAGGCGCGGCGTGTCTTCGGCGACCCCGACAAGATGTCCGCCTTTGAATCTGAAGTCAGGAAGAAAATCATTGAATTCAAAGTGCCAGCGATCGCCGCCTCGCCTGGTTTCAACTCTGGTCAATCCACCGGTGAACTGTCCGTACTCGGCGATGTAAGGATGTTGAAAAACCTGTACGGCCTCGACCGAGTCTATGGGCAGATTCAAGCGAAAGTTTCCGCTCGCCGGGTCGGCCGCGTTGAGCCCATTAACGAGCAGAGCGCTCTGCTGTTCGGTCGCTCCTTTGATACTGATCTCTCCGGTGGAAGAACGAACGACACCGGGAATGAGCGGCAAAGCTTCATCCACCCGAGCAGTAGCGAGCGGAAGTCTCTGCAGCGACTTGCGCTCGATATTGCCCGATGCAGTCGACGCGCCGGCATCTACGCTGGTGACTTCTTCGCCAGGCGATTGAACGGTTACATTCGCTGCCACCGACCCAACCGCCATGCTCACTTTCAGGTCCGTTGCCGATCCATCTTTCACCACTACATCATTTTGTGTGAAAGGATCAAAACCGCTGTTTTCAACGCGCAAGCTGTATGAGCCCGAAGGTACCGCGGTGAAAGTCGCGACGCCCTCTTGACTGGTTACCGCGGTCGCGATCACTTTCGCATCAGCCGGATTAATCAGTGAGCAGGTCGCGCCCGGCAGAGAATGGTTTTGTGCGTCGGTTACGACTACGCGCAGGTTGATGGTACGCGATGGGAGTTGGGGCGATTGAGAGGATAAAATACTCGGCGCCGCTGCCGGTTGAGCATTCGCCAAACCATTCGCGCCGAAACACATCATGCCGGCCAACGCCGACCCGAGCAGTAAGCTTCGCCCCCAATCGCTGTTTCCGCGTATGCTTGTTTTCCTCTTCACAGTAAAGCACCATCAATCGCCCGAAGTCCGGACATTATAGTCTGGTCTTAAGGGCGATCCTCCTAGAACTGAATCTCGTACTTGCCGCGAACGGATGTGCCCAGGCTGTTGAAGAACTGCCCGTAGCGCGGACTGCCGAGATTGTTCTGCACGTCACGCGGGTTGAAATGATTGGTAATGTTGAAGACGGCCACCCCAACGCGCATCTTGTGCTTCTCGAACATTGGGATGCGAAAGCCTTTGGTGACCTGAGCATCGAGCGAGAAGAATGTTGGGAAGCGTCCCGCTTGATTACGCCGACCCACGAAATCGAGCTGCTCATTGACCGCTGAAAACGGAAATCCCGAGCGCATTTCCAACAGCGGCGACAAGTTGATGTCGTAGGGTAACTTCAGCTCGCCGTAAACGAGAAACCTATGCGTCGTGTCAAACGGCAAAGGGCCGTACTCGTTTCGGCGGATGACGAACGCCGGACGATCGCTCAGGAAGTTGTCGGCCGTGTTTAGATCGCCTCGCGCGGTCGACCAAACGTACGACGCGTTCCAGTTGCCCAGCCGGGGGTTGTGATAGATCCCTAGGACCTGCAGCTCGCGGTAGCGCGATCTCCCTGTGCTGCTGAGAACCACCATGCCCGCATCAGGTGCGACGGTAAACGGCTTGAGAATTAGATCATTCCGGGTGGCGCGCTGAAGATAGCCGACACGCAGCGTCAGATTTTTGGTTAAGCCCTGATCAAGCTGAACATTCCAGCGCACGCTGCGCAGATTGCGCAAGGGTCCCCGGGCTACATTAGTAAAGCGGCGCGGGCCATCGATGGCCGTAATTCCATCAAGCGCGTATCTCGTCACGATGCGCTTCGGCAAGTCTGAAAAACTTGACGAGGTAGCAAGCTGGCCAACGGTGACGTTCTCATCATCGCTAAGGCCCTGGCTGATTGCGCCGAAATATCCGACCGACAGCGGCATTCGATCAGAGAAGAGGCCAATCCCGCCGCGAATAATCGTATGGCCGCCTTTGACCGGAAGCAGCATGAATGAAAGACGCGGCGCCACGTTGCCGTGTCGCGCGATGCCGTCGCGGTCAAAACGCAGGCCGGCATCAATGGTTAGCTTTCGGCTCACAATCCAACGGTCCTGCACAAAGCCGGCGAGTTCGCTGACTTGCAATGCAATCGCGCTCGGACCGCTGAAATCGATCCGTTGGGCCAACGTCCCATTTTGGCGACGAACAAAAATTGAGTTGTAATTAAACTTGCCGGAGACGCTGGTGCGGTCCACCTCGACGCCCATTTTCAATGAGTGCTGACCGGCCAGCTTGAAAGGCCGCGCGTAGTACGTCTCCTGCCACTGCAACCGGCGCGACGTGCGGCGAGTATCGGCGAAATAGTTCCCGCTGTTTACCTCCGGCGAAAGCGTCAGCGGTTGCGTCCCTTGCGCGAAGACGTCAACGTCAAAGGTCTTGTAACTAAATGCCGACGATAGAAAAGATGCATCGCCGAAGATGGCTTGCTCTGAGACCGAGAACAACGACCCGCGCTGTTTGATGTTCGGCGTAGTCTCTTGGGGATTAAAGGTATCGAGCCCGGCATGGCGAAACTTCTCGGGGAAAAAAGCCGCCGCGAACTTCGCCCGATTGTTTTTGTTTAGGGTGAGATCGATCTGCGAAAAAGAATTAAACGCTTCTGACGTCGAGTCATTGCGCGGAGCTAAAAGACTCGGGACGCGCAGGCGCGAGAAACGGTATTCAAAGGACTGCAGAAAAAACATTCGGTCGCGAATGATGGGGCCGCTAAAGGTCACGCGTGGTCTGAACGAATCGATGGGGCCGGTGAGAATGTAACGAAAGGTCGGAAAGACGCGAGCCGCAGAAACCCTGAACTTGTTGTCTCCACCTTTGGTTTCCAGGTTGGTGGCGCCGCCGGTCAGGCGACCGAACTCAGCGGAGTAAGGGTTTTCTTCAACCTGAACGCTGGACGCGGCCTCTATAGGAATATCGAAAGCCAGACGGCCCGTAACCGGGTCAGTGACATCCGCTCCGTTGACCGTGTATGCGCTTTGCCCCGCGCGCGTTCCCTTTAAATGATCCTCACCGTTTGCACCGCGCACCACGCCCGGCGTCAGCGGCAGCGCGCTCTGATAGTTCTCCGCGCGCAAAGGAACGGTCTTCAATGTTTGCTCACGAACAGTGTTGGAGGTGCTGGTCTGTGCGGTGCTGAGTAGCCCTTCCTCTTCGCGCACGGTGACTGATTCCGAAACCGAAGTTGTCAACTCGATTTCCACCTCGAGGTTTGCGCCGTCCGCCAAATCAATATCACGGGTAACGGTCGGCAACCCCGCGGCTTCAGCCGTCAACCGGTAACGCGCCGCAGCAAGGTTGCTAAACACGAAAGCGCCAGCGTCGTCGGTGACCGTGACAGTCACCTGTGTCGGCAAATCGCGATTGACGAGTGTGATGCGTGCGTTGGGCAGTAGAATCGCGCGGGTGCCGGAAGTTTGTGTCGTCGCTCTGACGACACCTTTGATACTTCCAGTCGCGGTTTCGCCCATGGCGACAAATGGACATACCGCCACCAGGAGAAGTGGGAAGATGCACCATCCCATGATATCTATGGCCCGTCTCCGCATAACTCTCGACACGATCTAATCCCCGGTTAGAGCAAGCTACTTTGTTCGTGTTCTCCGGGGCGGTTGAAATAAATGTCAGGCCGGGCCTGAACAGGACTGCATGGTTGTTATCATAACTCAGACCGAAGGTAAGAAACATACGCTCCTGGAGCCGATAACGAAAGCCGAGCATCCCCACCAACTCTCCGCTCGGCGCGCGTTGTCATGGGAAATCCAGTTAGTACGAACAATGCGAAAAGCGTAATAAACCGCTTTGGGGTCATCCTTGATCCTTCTCTGGTTGATTGGCTGAAGTTTAGTTTGGGGAAACTGCGGCTATCTGGAGCAATAGCCGTTCCTGCACGATTGCGCGAGGATGAAGGTGGTTGTGAAAGAAGTTGGGGCAGAGTGACGCCCCTGCGGCGTGGCGAAGGTGACAATAGGTCACCACTTGGGACTATGTTGTCAGAAGCCGCGCGTAAGCAAGGGCTACGCTCGTGAAGGTCACCCGTCGTATCCACACGACGGTCCAAGTTTCTTGATCAATGTGATCGCGGGGATGGCCCTCCCTGACGGTCGGGCTTCTGACAAAGCGTCCGCCGGTCTATTTCGAGGGGCCGTCTTCGCCGTGCCCAAATGTATAGCGCATCAGCAGGGTGTGTCTTGCAGAGGTCTGGCCGAAGTCTGTGGACAAAATATATTCGGCGAGAAAGTTGCGGTTGAATCGCCAGCCCACACCGAAATTACCGAAGTAGTCGGTGAAGCGCTGGCGCGTGCGCCCGTCCGGCATGAAGGCGCCGACGTCCGTTACCCGTCGCCCAAAACGGTCCGGGAAAAGGGCCAGGTCCGATACATGGCTTTCGGTGACTGAGAGCACAGACGCGCTCACGAACGACCGCCGCCACGCGTCCGCCTGCACCGCCGCGTGCAGTGATACAAAGGGCGCTCTTTCTCTTTCGGTCTGAAGGAGATTGCCTGTCGCGCCCTCGATCCTGCGGCCATTGATGCGGGTAATTCCTCCGGCCACGTCGAGGCTCAGAACAGTTCCGCGCCAGGGAACATAGCCGAGACCAAAGCCAATCGTGGCGCGGCTGGAGCTGGCAAATACATCCGAGTCTACGACCCGGGCCCGCCGCGTCTGACCATCGTTATCCGTGAAGAGATATGACCCTTCAACGCCGTAGAAAAGTCGGCGAGTGATCACACCTCTTATGCGCAACCCAATCTCCGATGAGCGGCCGGTGACAAGCGTTCGGTTGAGAAGACGACTTGCTCCATTGAGCGTCCTCGAACGGTCACGATCCTCGGCCGTCACGAATCCATAGCGGTAGAAGATTCCCAGCTTCGTTCCGTTACTCAATTCGCGGTTGACTCCAAACGTGAACCGGGTGCGCCTGGCAAACGCGCCAGTGTCGACCAGTTCGCGGGATGTAAGACCCGCCGCGTCCGTTTGGATGGTTGTGTTGAAGAGCGAGCCGGTCGTTTTCAAGTAATCAAGTCCGACGCCGATACTGGTACGACCGTCGGCGCCAAAGCGTCGCGCCGCGACCAGCGATAGGGTGAAGAGTTGATTTTTTGTCGAGCCGTCAATAGATCGTCTGCCACTAGTTCCGCCGGGGAAGATTGGGCCCGTCAACCTCACGCTGTCATCGACCGTCAACGACTGCAGCCCGTCGCGAGAGAAGGCCACGCGCCCTCCGATTACGGATCGATACTTTGGCAAGGCGACGAACAGTGAGGCCTGCGGAGAAAGGCTGTAGTCAACCAGTCGTGAATCGCCCAGGCCAAGGAGTTGACGTGCTCCTTCTTTTTCCTGGGTCCCACCGATAGACGGCACCATGAAAAGTCGACCCTGCGTTGTCCTGAACTCAGCGGCATAAGCTGGATTCTCGATACTGTCAAAAAATGAATCGGGGAAAGCGGTGAATCGAGACGGCCGCGGCAATTCGCCACTCTCAACGATGCTTTGAAAGTATCGCTCGTGAACGCCGGCGGCGCTGCGGAATGACTCGTTAGAACTGCCACTGCTGGTGACTTCCTCACCGGTGTCATCGCCATTGCCTTCCCCGGAGGCTCCCTTTCCATTGCTCCGGGCGCCAATCTCGTTATTGGGGCCGGGCACAAAAAACTGAATATCTTCGTTCGGTCGCACGAGGACTCCATGTCCGGGTTGGACCAGTACCGGGTGGCGAGGATTCGCGAAGCTCGATACCTCCACGATTCCCTCATAGACGACAACCTGAGTATCCCCGCGCGGTTCGACAGCCACGCTGAACTCTGTCCCTCGCACTGCGATCGAAGCCGTCGGGCTGTTAATGCGATACGGGTTTGGCCTTCCACCCAAATGATTGATGCGCACGCGCACGCGGCCAACCACGATCTGCAACAGCTCGCGTAAAGAGCTTGCATTGCGGTAATCCCTGACCACCACCAGAGAACCCGGCTGTATGACGACCAGGCTGCCATCGCCCAGTTCAATGGTAACGCGACCTCCGGCCCGAGTGTCGATTTGATCGCCGGGTTCGACCATGACCCCTCGTGCAATATCCGCCGGTCCGTTTGCCTGGCGTGAAATAAGCGCGTGGCCGCGCACGTTGGTTACCCGAGCGTCGATCGAACCACTCTGCGCGCTGGTAAGATCGTGCATGGCATGAAGCGCCATTAGCACAAACAACGCGCGCGTCAACAGAGCGACGGGCGATGTACGCACTCGTTTGGCTGCGGCCGGTTCAATTTGAGCGACGAAAAATTTCACGTTAATTAAAGTTACTCAGCCGGGGCTTTAGCACGGTACAGAACCGCGAGCGGGAGCGCGCGGGCGACGTCGAATTATTGGCGCGACATTTTCTGCGCCAGAGCAGCACCATTGACGAGCCGGCCTGGCGACTTTCAAATGAAGCCGTTGAAGCTCTCAACGCCTATGCGTTTCCCGGTA
>JAWVDF010000047.1:0-2691 GCA_033857635.1 Blastocatellia bacterium | reverse complement strand
TAGCCGCGCGCCCAGTCAGTTGAGCGATCATTGTGCGTTCCTGGTTTTGTCCCAGTTCGTCTGTGCCCGAAAAATGAAACGAAACGATTCTGTCGTCCGGATCCTTCTCGAGCGATCGCAGAGTCGTGTTCGAAAGCTCCTTTCGCAAGCTCTGACCGAATTGAGTCAGCGGCATGCTTTGCTTTTCCAGATCACGAACGCGGCGCTTTACGAGATAGATTCTGGGCTGCGCCGGCTCGACGCTGATGAAGAGATCGCCATGATCGCGCAGACGAAAATCGATCACGAGCGAGAGTGGGGAGAGCTGAAATATCTTGCCCGGAGCGCGCCCAATCATGAGGGTCTGAAGCTCTGCGACTATCTCGGTGATTGCTTGATCGTCCATCGTCTCGATCAGAGAAACTAACACATAAAGGCCGGCATGGTGATGGGTCATCGAACAGGAGAGGATCGATGTTTCACCACAGCGGAGTAGAAGGCAGGCCACGCAATGAGTCCCGTAGGGACGGAATATTTATAGACCGTGACCTGCAAAATGTTTCAAAGCTCTGTAGGAGCGAAATGGTACTTGTGGCAGGTATCTTCGATGGAACAAGATGTCGCTCCTGACGGAGCTTGATCATCGCTTAACCGTTGGAGCTATAAATATCAGGCTCCCACGGAGCCGACCGCCATTTCCAACTTGGATTGAGGTTAATGCTTGCGGTCTCTGCCGGAAAACAAAAGGCGAAAGCCGCAGCCTTCGCCTTTCTTAAAGAAACAATCCTGCTTGTTCGTTAATCGCGGATTACGATGGTCTTGGAAAAACGGTCATAGATTGTGCGGCCGTCCGGGTCAATCAGTGCGTAGACCACTCCCAAACCAAGTATCGCCAGCGCGACGATGTAACCAAGAGCGCGCTTTATCGACTGTCCTCCGGTGGGAATCATTCCGGTGCGCAAATCGATGGTTCGCAGCGAAAGCATGCGCATGGCCAGGGTCCTGCCGGTGAGGGCGATGCAGATCGTGAAATAAGCGAACATGGTTACTATTGTGATGCCGCTCATCAAGCCAACCACACGCGGGTCCGACCAATCGCCATTGGAGAACTCAATTGCGGCGGCCGCCGGGGCGGCCATTAATGCCACCAGCAATAGATCCAAACTGCCCGCAATAGTCCGGCGTCCGAAGCCGGCGCTCTGGTTGTCCTTGTTAGCGGCGATCGCTGGTAGGGCCAGACAGGTTTCAAGGTAGGACAGCGCCACGTCGTCGACGCTATCGGAGATCACGCGTACCGGCTTTCGATCAGGCACCTCCGGCGTGAGATGATCGATTGCTTCAGGCTTTGAAGAAGCGACGACGGTAAGCTTCGGTTTTGTTTCGAGGGAGTTCGGATCGGAAACTTCCGGTTCCGAAGCCGTGTCACCGGCGGGCGCGAAAGCTGGCGCCGTGGCCGCGGCGGCGAATCCGCTTCTAACATGATCGGGATGGCGCGCGCGCTCGAGCCGTTCCAACGCCTTTGAAACGATCGGATTCCTCACCTGTTGTTCAAGATCGGGAACCAGCTCAAGCTGCGCAGACGGCAACGCACACGAAACTGATCCTGATTCCTGAGCCGCGGCAGCTTCTTCGGCAGCTTCGCGCGCGCGACGGTCCTGAACTTCACGCACGCGCTGACTTAACTGCTTTCGCCACTCGGGCAAAGGCCGCGACGTCCCAGGGAATTCGATCAGCGTAGACGTCTGCTGGGTCAATGGTTCGTCACAAAGAGCTTCGACGAGTCCACTGTCGGTAATGACTTGTTCAATGGATGAATTCGATAGAGGTTCTTGCATCGTGGATCGTGAATAGATACGGGGCAGTATCTGAGTTGCTATCGTGGGCGGCGTCGGAAACTTGCAACGGCAAGAACACCGGCCCAGTAAGTCGAACCACGTGAAGGGCAACGATCCAAACGGCCAACGCCCTCCTTCTTAGACTAGGCGGATGGTATCAGACTTTACTTTAAGTCGTCAACGAGAAAATATAGCAGGGCTTGAGGTTGGAGTGGCACAGACTTTTAGTCTGTGTTGAATAAAGGAAGAGGGATCACAGACTGAAGTCTGTGCCACTAGAGCGGCTGACGACCGCCAAATCCGGTTTCGAGGTCGTGCCACCATTCGAGTTCGTCACCTTCGTCGGCCTTCCAGCAGAGCAGCACCACGCGGCCGTCTCGCATCGACGGAAAATCAATCAGTCCCTGTGAATAGTCCTTCAATTGAACGCCCAGAGTTTCCAGGTGACCCGCGCCGAGCGACAAATCAATCAACACGCGCGCGTACCTGGGTCCCTGCGTCATGCCGCCGCCGCCATTCTCGGCGCCTTCAGCGGCATGCTTCGCGGTCGTTTGAAATGAAGTGAGACGGCGATGCGACCGCTGAATCGACTTAACGATTGGGCGAACGCTGGGGAGCAGGGAATTGGCTTCTTCGACGGTGAAAAGCTTCATAACGATCTCAGATGACCAGCACATCTTGTTTCGACATGCTGGTCACCGTGATGCTGACGAAGCTCTATTCTACTTATTTGAAGAGGATGACGCTACTTGTTCGTTGAGGCCTGGTCCGTGTTGTCCCTGGGAATATAGTAGCCACGACGTGAACTCACCTCCAACTTGCGCTGCTTGCCTTTGGCGTCAACTGCTTTTACGCGGACGGCCAGTTCGTGCATGCG
>JAWVDF010000046.1:0-3272 GCA_033857635.1 Blastocatellia bacterium | reverse complement strand
TCGGATTACCCTTCGCCAAAACCTTCGTTATCGCCGCCGTCAAAGTCGTCTTCCCGTGATCCACGTGACCAATTGTCCCGATGTTCACGTGCGGCTTGCTGCGATCAAATTTCTCTTTGCTCATCTTGTCTTGTCCTCTTGTGGCACAGACTTTCGGTCTGTGTCTCTTCTAATCACGCACTTAGCACCGATCTCTAATCACAGACTAAAGTCTGTGCCACTACTTCGAAGCTACGCCCTGCACCTTGGCAATCACTTCTTCGGCTACATGCTTGGGCGCCTGGTCATAACGCTCAAAATGCATCGTCGAAGTCGCCCGCCCCTGGGTGGCCGAACGCAGATCCGTTGTGTACCCAAACATCTCCGAGAGCGGCACGAAAGCCGTCACCACCTGCGCGCCACCGGGCCGCGGTTCCATCTTTTCGATCTGCCCACGACGCCGGTTCAGGTCGCCGTTAACGGGGCCCATGTATTCCTCAGGCGTCACCACTTCGACTCGCATGATCGGCTCGAGCAGAACCGGCTTGGCTTTTCGCACCGCGTCCTGAAACGCCAACGAACCGGCAATGATAAAGGCCCGCTCATCCGAGTCCACTTCGTGAAATCCGCCATCCAACAGGCGCACTCGGATATCGACCAGATCATAGCCGGCCAAATAACCACGCTCCATCGCGTCATGAACACCCTGCTCAGTTGGCTTGATGAACTCGCGCGGAATCGCGCCGCCCTTAATCTCGTTTTCAAAAACAAAACCCTCGCCTGGCGCCGGCTCGATCTCCAACTCAACGTGCGCGTACTGGCCGCGACCACCGGTCTGTTTCTTGAAGACTTCCTTGCCTGCGGCCGGTTGCGTAATCGTCTCGCGATAAGCGACCTGGGGCTTGCCAACGTTGGCCTCGACGCCGAACTCGCGCTTCATGCGATCCACGATAATCTCGAGGTGCAACTCGCCCATCCCCGCAATGATCGTCTGGCCGGTCTCCTGATCCGTCGAAACATTGAAAGAAGGATCTTCCTGCGCCAGCCGGCTCAAAGCGACTCCCAGCTTGTCCTGATCGGCCCGAGTCTTTGGCTCCACCGCTACGCGAATAACGGGCGCCGGGAATTCAATCTTCTCAAGAATGATCGGCTTGTTATCGTCACAGATCGTGTCGCCGGTAGTCACCTGCTTCATGCCGCCGATTGCGATTATTTCGCCGGCGCTCGCCTCTTCAGTATCTTCGCGCTTGTTGGCGTGCATGCGCATCAGGCGCCCAACGCGTTCGCGCGTATCTTTGCCGGTGTTGTAAGCGTAGGAACCTGATCTAATCGTTCCGCTATAAATGCGAACAAACGAAAGTTGGCCCAGATGCTTGTCGCCCATTATCTTAAAGACCAGGCCACTGAAGGGCGCGGATGCATCGGCGGCGCGCGTTTCTATCTCTCCGGTTTTCGGATTCGTGCCTTCCACGGGAGGAACATCGAGCGGCGACGGAAGATAATCCACGACTGCGTCGAGCAGTGTCTGCACGCCTTTGTTCTTGAATGCGGAACCAGTGACGACCGGCACGATACGCAACGCCAGCGTCCCCTTGCGCAGCGCGGCGCGAATCTCGTCTTCAGTAATCTTCTCGCCTTCGATGTACTTGTGCATCAGATCATCGTCGACGGTGGCGACTGCTTCAATCAATCTTTCGCGAGCGGCCGCGGCTTCTTCTTTAAGCTCTTCAGGAATTTCGGCAGTCTCGTATTCCGCGCCCTTGCTCTCATCGTTCCAGATCAAACCCTTCATCGTGATGAGATCGACGACGCCTTTGAACTGATCTTCTACGCCGATGGGAATCTGAAGAGCAACGGGATTTGCGCCAAGGCGGGTAACAATCGAATCGAACGATCTTTGGAAAGACGCACCGGCGCGATCGAGCTTATTAATAAAGCAAATGCGTGGGACGCCGTACTTGTCTGCCTGACGCCAGACGGTTTCAGACTGCGGCTCAACTCCGGCCACACCGTCAAAAACCGCTACTGCACCGTCAAGCACGCGCAGGCTGCGTTCGACTTCCATAGTAAAGTCGACGTGACCCGGAGTATCGATAATGTTGATGCGATGATCGACGCCGTTTCGCTCCCAGAAACAAGTAGTGGCAGCGCTGGTAATCGTGATGCCGCGCTCCTGCTCCTGTTCCATCCAGTCCATGGTCGCCGTGCCCTCGTGCACCTCGCCGATCTTGTGCGAGACGCCCGTATAATAAAGGACACGTTCGGTCGTGGTGGTCTTACCGGCATCAATGTGCGCCATGATGCCAATATTCCTGAACTTGCTGAGATCTGCTTTTGCCATTACCACTTATAGTGCGCGAACGCCTTGTTGGCGTCAGCCATGCGATGCGTATCTTCCTTCTTTTTAACCGCGTTTCCGCGATTATTGGCCGCATCCAGCAGCTCACCTGCCAGACGATCGGTCATTGTCTTTTCACCGCGGCTGCGAGCGTAAGCAACGATCCAACGGATGGCCAAAGCGCCCCGGCGTTCCTGATGAACCTCGACCGGAACCTGGTAAGTCGATCCGCCCACGCGTCTCGATTTCACTTCCACAGTCGGTCGAACATTTTCGATTGCGCGCTTGAAAACCTTGAGCGGCTCATCGCCGGCTTTTTCGCCAACCTGAGCCAGAGCGTCATAAAAAGTTCTTTCGGCTATGGAACGTTTGCCGCCCCACATGATGCCGTTGATGAACTTGGTCACCAGGGCGCTGTTGTAAACGGGGTCGGGTAGCACCGCGCGTCTTTCTGCAACTCTTCGTCTGGGCATTGCTTACTTGGCGCCTCCCTTCGGCCGCTTAGCGCCGTATTTTGATCGACTCTGTTTGCGATCGCTGACTCCAACCGAATCGAGCGTGCCGCGAATCACGTGATAACGAACACCCGGCAAGTCCTTCACGCGGCCTCCGCGGATTAGCACAATCGAATGCTCCTGCAAATTGTGCCCAACGCCGGGAATGTAAGTCGTCACCTCGATGCCGTTGGTCAGACGAACGCGCGCCACTTTGCGCAATGCCGAATTCGGTTTCTTGGGCGTTTGCGTATAGACGCGAGTGCAAACTCCGCGTTTCTGCGGTGAGCTTTGCAGGGCCGGACTGGCTGTCTTGTACTTGACTGCCTGGCGCCCTTTGCGAACTAGCTGATTGATCGTCGGCACTGTTAATTTCCCTCGAATAAAGCGCAGAAAGGCCGGAGCCTGCCTCTTTCCGGAACAAGTCCGGCAGTCAGCGCAGGCAACTGCCCTGCTACAAA
>JAWVDF010000045.1:0-88994 GCA_033857635.1 Blastocatellia bacterium | reverse complement strand
CGGGACACAAA
Organism: Blastocatellia bacterium; assembly: GCA_033857635.1. GTDB lineage: Bacteria > Acidobacteriota > Blastocatellia > Pyrinomonadales > Pyrinomonadaceae > UBA11740. Next base: position 88,983 of record JAWVDF010000045.1, on the reverse strand, counting down.
ACTAATTCGAAGCATTCCGGTCAAAAATTATTTACGGAAAGGTAAAATATATGAACAGTGCAACGCAAATCGATAAAACAAAATTTGGACCCTGGGCTTTCGTGACGGGTGCATCTTCCGGCATCGGCGAGGAATTTTCCCGTCAGCTCGCGGCCAACGGGATTAACTTGGTGCTGGTGGCACGACGACTCACACTTTTGAATGAGCTTGGCACTAAGCTTACCAAGGAATACGGCATACGGACCAAGTCCATTGACTTGGATCTATCGCAAGAAAGTTTCATCGACCGCGTTGATGAGGAAACCAAGGATTTGGACATTGGACTCTTAGTGTCCAATGCGGGAGCCGGACATCCAGGAAGATTCCTGGATCAGAACATAGACGATCTTCGTTCAATCTTCCGACTGAACGCTCTGTCCCAGCTCGCCCTCATTCATTATTTTGGAAATCGTCTCGTGAAACGCGGTCGAGGGGGAGTCTTGCTGGTGGGGGCAATGGGTGCGGTAAACGGAATGCCATTTATGGCGAATGCAGGTGCCTCAAAATCCTACGTGCATAGCTTGGGGAGAGGCCTGCATTCGGAGTTCTTGGATAAGGGCATTCACCTAACCGTTCTTGCGCCTGGCCTAATAGACACTCCTGTTTTGGAAAAGCTTGGAGTAAAAAGAGAGACCCTTCGGTTTAAACCGCTACCCGTTGAGCAGTTTGTCCGCGAAGGTCTCCAGGCATTGAGCACGAATGAAATGGAAGTGATTCCTGGCAGATTGTTCCGAATTATGAACAGGCTTATTCCGACGCGGGTGTCGAGGCGAATGACCGGCGAGAGGCTCAAAGCCGCCAGCGGAGCCAAATAGATTTAGCAATATGGACTTTGGATCAAGACTAAATCGTTTTAGAAAGCAGCGAAGCTGTTGAGTAAAGCGCTCGCGAGCAAGTCCGCTCCTGCAAGCGCGAGGGCCCAGGCCTGATAACGGACGGGTAATGAATCGAGGCGCCGAACCACGCTGGTTGACAGGAGATCGAGACATGGCAAACGAAGGCTCTTATGTAGCTGTCGGGCTGAGAGTATGGAAGGCGCAACTCGAACGAGCGGACAAGCTTTTTGGGAGCCTCTCATCCGACGACGTTCTGCGGGAAATAGCGCCGGGCAAAAACAGACTACTGTACTTGTGGGGACATCTCACAGCGATACACGACGCGATGCTGCCACTGTTGGAGATTGGAGAACGGCTTCATCCCGAGTTTGACTTCGCCTTCGTCTCCAATCCCGACAAGTCACAAGCCGCCATTCCTTCGCACGAACAGGTTCGCAAGGCATGGCAGAACGTAAACGCTGAATTGTCGAAGGGGTTTGAAAAAATGTCGTGGTCCGACTGGGTCCAGCGGCACGCTGCCGTATCGGAGGAAGATTTCGCCAAAGACGCTTCGCGCAATCGCTTCGCCATCCTGCTGAGCCGCACGAACCATCTGTCGTATCACCTGGGCCAGGCGGTGCTGGGACTCACGTGATCGAGCGTGAAGGATCGGAGCTGGAGATCCAGCTCCGCAATAACGGAGAAAGACAATGACCAAAAAGCTCGAAGGTAAGACCGCCGTCATCACCGGCGGAACAGAAGGGATTGGATTAGCTACGGCAAAGCTCTTCATCAAAGAGGGTGCCTATGTTTTCATCACGGGCCGCCGCCAGAAGGAACTCGACGAGGCCGTGAAAGCAATCGGCATCAACGTTTCTGGAGTTCAGGGAGACGTTGCCCAATTGGCTGACCTTGACCGTCTTTACGAGACCGTCGCTAAGGTGAAAGGCCGAATCGATATTGTTTTCGCCAACGCCGGCGTGGGCGAATTTGTTCCCTTTGGGGCCGTCACCGAAGAGCATTTCGACAAACTATTCAACATCAATGTGCGGGGAACGCTGTTCACGGTGCAAAAGGCCTTACCGCTACTGAATGATGGTGGCTCTATCATTATCACCGGCTCGGTCGCGAGTGTTAAGGGTACTGGCGCCTTCGGCGTTTACGCGGCGAGTAAGGCTGCCATCCGCTCTTTCGTGCGAACCTGGACCACGGATCTGAAGGACCGTCGCATCCGCTCAAACGTTGTTAGTCCGGGTCCGATCAACACGCCGCTGGCGAGTCGGCAATCTGCAGACGTGATTGCGCGGATTGTGTCCACCATCCCGATGGGACGCATGGGGGAACCCGAGGAAGTTGCTAAGGCGGCGTTGTTTCTGGCTTCTGATGACTCCAGTTTCGTCACGGGTATCGAACTGTTCGTTGACGGCGGTAGGGCCCAGATCTGACCGCCAGATCTAACAGAAGGGCGAGAGACTCTTTTGACGAAATCGCTCGGAAGGCACGAGCGACAACGGGGCTTTATGAAAAAAGGAGCAAAGATATGCAATCCAAAAAGGCCATAATAACTTCAAGACGGGAGTTCGTATCGAATGCCCTCGGAATTGCTCTCGTAACGGCCTTGACTTGGCAAGCCCGAGCTGACCAAGCTCGTTCGATCCACGAACAATCCGACAGCCGTACCTCCAACTCTGGAAGTACAACTCAAAACAGATCACTGAAGTGGGACGTGTTCCTGTCGCCCAGCATACCCGCTACCGCGATCGATGTGGCTCCAGGCGAAAAAGAGCGGCCGTGGCCACCTATTTCGTCAACGCTTATTTCCGGAGAGCGCGACGCTGTTCTGGTCGATACCCCAATTACGATCGAGCAGGCTCGAGCCCTGGCGAATTGGATTGCTGCGAGGGGCAAGAATCTGACGACCATCTACGCCACCCATGGCCACGGCGATCATTTCTTTGGCGCCAGTACAGTTCTGGAGCGATTTCCACGTGCTCGCTTTGTCGCGCGGCCGGAGGTGATTAAGGTTATGCGCCAGCAGGCGTCGTTAGAGTCTCTCGCTACGTTTTGGAATCCGCGTTTTCCCGGCCAGATTTCCAACCACCTTGCCATCGCCGAAGAGCTATCCGGAAACATCATTAACCTGGAAGGCCACGATTTAGTCAGTGTGCCACTCGGATTCACCGACACTGCTGGCACAACATGCCTTCACGTTCCGTCAATCGGTTTGATCGTTGCGGGTGATGCCGCCTACAACTGCGATCATCTGCATCTGTCGGAGTCGCCAGATCAGCAGAAGCGCCAAGAGTGGATTGCTGCCCTCGATAAAATGGAGTCGCTCAAGCCACTCGCGGTAATCGCCGGGCACAAGCGCGTCGGGAACGATGATAGCCCTCGGATCATAGGAGAAACTCGGAAATATATTCGCGATTTCGAGCGCCTTGCCATGCAGACGAAGACCGCGCGGGAACTATATGACGAAATGCTGAAGCTGTACCCTGATTGGATCAATCGAGGTGCGCTCTGGAGTTCAGTGCGTGCCAGATACGAGGTAGCGCGAACCGTAATAGTTTGAGTGTTGTTCATCGCATTAACTGATTAGAGTCGACTCTTGATCGGGCGTTGGTCGTCCAACAGTGCTTGTTTGTATCCTGCTTCTACTGCTTGTTCCACGGCTTTTGCAAAATCGACCAAATCTTGTTCGGTGTGATTGACATAAACTGGGGTAGTTGTTTTGGGATCTTTGTGGCCCAGGGCGTTTGAGATATTTAGGATATCAATTAGTTTCTGTACTCTAGTGCCGGGCGTGTGTCTCAAGTGTCAAGAGGTATGCGGTCCAAGGTTAGGTGAGTTGCCAATTTGCGGTTTCTTAGTATAGGTAAGTTCTTTAATTAGTGAGGTTGCATGCTCTCTAGGAAAAGTCCGCACAATGTCCGCAACGGGCCAAGGGGCGGTTCTGTAAGTCCTTTATCCACGCAATCTAAAGGTGATTGCTCTATTGCTGAGCCAAGCGGGCGCTAAAACTGTGAAAGTCCAGTCTATACCGCAATTTGTTGTTGATGCAACACTTTAACCTCTTCGATCCTTCGTCCCTGGTGTCTCAGCGTTCCTGCCTTCCCGAAAAGGATGCCAAGAAAAGGCCAATAATTTAGTCTGGGGTACGGAGAACGTGAGAGTCTAATGAATTAGATCGAGCAAAGTAAGTAACAGGGGCTTGTTTCGGCATCATCGGAATTCTCACACTGAGACAGAAGGCCGCGACGCAACCATAGTGCAGTGCTCAACGCCTTTCGGCATTGGAGTTCTCACTGTCGTGGTGAACCGTGAAAGCGGCGGGGCCCATTGGCACTTGTCGTCACCGTTTGGGACGTAAACGGCTTTCCTTTGCGGAACTCTGGGTCCTACTTTGCGATCTTTGCGGTTAGCTTTTTCTTTACCGCAAAGGACGCTAAGGTTTCGCAAAGGGCCGCAGAGCAAACTGCACCATTACCCATTTAGAGATGATCCCGTCACCTTAAGCGGGGAAATTCACTCGAGCCCACGTCGAGAAGTTGGTCGGTTGCCGGCCTGCTATTTTGTTTGCGAGCGCAATTTGAGCGGACGAATCCGAACCCAGGTAGGTATGCGCTTCCCAGTAACTGAACGTCTCGGCAATTTCGGTTGCCCCAGGAAAGGAACCCGCGAAACTTTCCTTTGGGACCTGCTTGTATGAAAGGTTACGACCCTGTCGATTTAGGGTGTCAACGATCTCGTTGAAGCTCATGAAATCTCCTACGAGTGGCAGATACTCGCCATTGCCTGCGTCATCCGGGAGTGCGAATGCACCGGCTACGATGTTGCCGAGTTCATTGATGTCGCCCATGTGAATGACCCGCACAGTTGGATCAAGCGGAAGGGCCCAGCCCACGGATCCGTCAGCCTGTTTTTGCGGAGCCATCATGCCCGTAAGGTTCCCGTAGTAGAACGGCGCGATGACGAACGTATGGTTCGCAAACCCGGCTTCCTGCACTACCCGATCGATCTTCGCTTTGCCGGTAAAGTGGGGAACGTTGAACTTGCCGCCGCTGATCGCTTCTACATCAGGTAGCGTGGACCAGATAAAGTGTTTGACGCCGGCATCCATCGCAGCGCGTATTGCCGCCGTTGCCTGCTTAAGCTCGTCGGCGCCTCCGGATGCCCAAAAATTGGTCACCAGGAAAACTCCGTGTGCCCCTTCAAATGCAGCTGTGAGTGACTCCGGTTTGTCTAAATCTGCCTCGACGACTTCCTCGGCGAGCTCGCGATGCTGGTCTGGACTGCGAGTCAGAGCGCGGACCTTGCATTCGCCGCCGGCTTTCAGCGCGCGTACAACTCCGCTTCCTTGCTGGCCTGTTGCGCCGATCACCGCGATCAGTTTCTTATCGTTGGATACCATGTCGTTTCCTTTGTCCTTGGGATTCTATTCGTGGTGCTTAGTGTGATTTCGTGGATCGTTTTGCTTCGCCGACAGATCAGAACGATCCACGAAATCACACGAATCAAGGCGAAAAAAACCAGCCTTCAATCCTTCTTCTCGTTCCATCCACTCGCGAACATATGAAGCGCAGTTCTCAAGCTTCACGCCATCCGCTTCGCAACCCATGAGAAAGCTCACTGCGTCGCGATCAATTACGCCCGGTCACTGGATGTAATCTCACTTCGCAGACTCGACATCATTTGCGCCGGTGTAGTGCATTTCGTGGAACGCAACAAATGCGCGGTGGCGAGTCCCCCACTCGAATGATATTCAGGCTTTGACTCAATCGGTCCCTTAAGGTCTTTTCGGAACCACGTCGGGAGAGGCATTCTTGTTCTTACGCCTTTCATCAAATGGGCGAACTGGTGTGCCTTTGTAGAGTTCCGGCTGCCAATCTTTTGAGTAGTCCGCTATGAAGTAGCCATCGCCGTAGTCCTTCACAAAGAAGGACCAGTAGTTCTTCGGGTCGTGCAGATAATCTCTGAACTTTATCAAACGCGTAGAGGGGTCAAGCTGGGCCACTTCTTCGATCGACTTCTCCCACGGATAAAGAATGATGCCCTGGACCGCGCCGTTCTCTTGCATTACTGTCTCGAGCTCCGCCGGGTCGCTGTCGCGCAGCGAGAACTCTGCCGGACTACATTGTCCAGGTTGCAGAGTGCGACCGGAATGGGCGGGCGCAGTACTGTGGCTAAAGGCTATTGGCCAGGTAAATGCTCCCAGGTCGTAGTTACCGTCGATGTGCAAGCCGGACCCGCCCCGACAAATCAATTGGAAGACAGTACCGTCATTAACAAGTTTGGGATTCAGGTTTTTAGGTTCAGATCCCACTTTGCTTGTGACGACCACGCTCTTGTAATCAGGTCTGGTAGCCAGTACACCAGAATTCTCTATGCTGCGACGTGCGGAATCGAGTGGCCGAACGGGATCAATGCCGGGTTTCCAATAGCGGCTAAAGGAAGACTCAAAGCGACCCGCAGGTAGCGGACCGTTCTGGCGCACAAAGAAAGTCCAGTAGTGTCGGGCATCGCTCAGATACTGCGGGACATTCTTCGCGTCGGGAAATCTCTCGGCAGCAGTTGGTGAAGAATCCACCGTCGAACCATGAAGCTTCTCTTTCAACTGGCCAAACGAGACGATCTCCTGAATGATCTGGTCCGGCTCGTCGCTACGCAGCGCGCGATCCACGAAGGCGCACTCGCCCGGTTGCAAACTGCGCCCTACCAACCCGGCGGGTTGGCCGGCGTGTTTGAAATCGACCGTCATATACATCGTCTGCTCGCCGCTCGAGGTGGTGCGACCATTTACGACGACGAAACGAAGTTCGCCGCCGCGACAACGCAGTTCCCGATATTGTGGTGGGTTGTTGGTCGCCTCAGTTTTCTTCACGCCTTCGATCTCTTTTTCGGCTGACGGTCTCTTGCCGATCGGCGTTACCTTTGGATTGGTCTGAGCGGTGGCTATCACCCCGGCGGCGGCGATCAGCAGTAACCCAACAAAAGCACTTTTTAGTTTCGATATCATCCTGCGCATTTCTTGCTAACCTTTCATCGTTCGTTGATTTCTGCCGGGACGCCCATGCAAGCTATTGAAACTCGAGGCGACCGCATTGATTCACTATCGCGGGAAAGCTATAAAAGGTTCTGAGTCCGCCTAAGCCGCAACTCCAGTAACAGGATCTTAAGCCGAACTTCGAACCGTTCGTACCTTAACGCAGTGTTACGGCAGCCTTCTCTGTTGTGGGACGGGCTGGGTCACAGGCTTGAGAGGAGGCGCTGCGTAGACCATCTCAAAAATCCGTGTGGCCCGCGGCTGGGCCTGGGTTAGCATCACGGGTTCGTTTTGAACACGGCCTTCACGCGAAGCCCTGCCACTGACGATAATGATCGTGCGTTCCTGGCCGGGAGGTGGTTGAGCCTGAGTTCCACCCTTCCATGTCTCAAACGGCAAGGTGCGGTGATCGGTCAAATCAACACCAACTTTTATCTGCGCGTTCAATGGCAGGTCCGTGATCAGGAAGTCGCAAACATAGAAGCCGCCGGATTCAAGCATCTTGTCTGTCTTGTGAATGCCGTAAAGATTCTCTGGACGAACAGAAGCATCCGGCTGGGCCGAGATCGAAAATGCATCACAGGAACCAGGGCCCGAGCCAGCGAACACGCCCGAGTCGTACTTGTAACCGTATTCCTTCTTATACCTGACCTGCACCCGAATTGAGTTCGGTGGCTGCGCGGTGAGTGTGTCCAACACTCGCGCCCGATTCCTGTCGCCGATCTTTGACACGGGCTGCGTCGTATCGCGCCGCTGCTGAGCCTGAGCCCTTAGGACACCAGTCGATAGCAAGAGCAAGCTGAACATTCCCCACGCCAACATGCCTGCGAATGAACTCTGGCTGCGCAGAGAATCAAGAAACGATCTGATTGCGTTCTTTAACATCTTCATGTCTCCATTTTTCAAAACGAATTATCTTTGAGTTACCTGGGTAGAGTCGGAATAGGGCGGTAAAGCATCTCGAAATCCACGGTAGCGTGTGGCGCACCGTCCGTTAAGGTTATTCCTGTTCCTCCGATCACCACGCGTTGGTTGCCAGGCGGCGGTTGCGGCTCGCCGGCGCCGAACCATGCTCCAGTGATTAGCGCCTGATTCAATTCCGCGCTAGCGAAGGGACCCAGAAACGCGAAAACTTTAATTACGCGATTGCGAGGCAGAGGATTCCGATCAGTAATGGAATAGCGACAGACGTAATAGCCGTTCTCCTTTGTCGGCTCGTTCTGAACCGTCCAGTAACCAACGGAATTAGCGCGGCCGAAGGTGCCAGGAGCGCCCTCTTGCACGGTGGCCTCCACTCTGAACGCAGTGCAATTGAGTGCCTTGTTTGGTGTCCGGCCGCCATCAGTTGAGGGCAAGCCGTATTCTATCTTCCAGCGAATTAAGCCAAAGATACCCGGGTCGAACTGATTCTTGCCGGCCTCGATCCTGGCGCGCGAGTTCGTGAGAGGTGGTCGGGCTTTGGGTACGGGCGTAGGTGAAGGTCGCGGAGTTCTCTCCGATCCAGCCGGCTTATCCTGGGCATGGATATTAACTACGGAGCACGCCAAAAAAACCGCGGGCGCAATCGCTAGAAAAAGTTTGTGCCTGGTTTTAGACATTCTTCCACCTTCATTTCCTCTGCGTCTCGTAACATTCTTGATGCTTCACTCGGTGTGCCGTACGGCGCCAGGAAACTGCATCGAGTCGTCAACTTCGCCGACTGGCGAGCTCCCTCACCACAATCTCTTTATTGAGGTTGGACCGCGCCTCCAGCTAGTGAGATCCGGACGTCCTTGCTTTGTTCGCGCTCGCCGTTTGCAGCCAGTGTGAACAGCAATTCTTTGGGGTGAGCATCCTGCGGCAGGCTGAAGATAACCGCGAAAGCTATCGTCTCGCCTGGTTGAAGCGGTTTGGTTTGAATGGGTCCGCCTTCAAAGTCGTAGCCGATCGGCACATGTGAGCTCCCTCCCATGTCGCTCAAGGCGGTGCGAATATTAGCGCTGTCGCTAACGGCAACCCACAATCTCTTTGGAGACTTCTGTGCATTGGTCGCATGGCATTGAAACACGAGCAGCTTGTAACCGGTCCTGGACGTGAAGAGGCGTTTGGCTAAATCAAAGCTCGCCAGGTTCTTGTAATCGTAGGGTTCCGCGTCGGTCTTCATGGCGTAAGATTCCGGCGTCTGCATACTCACTACCTGAAACCGCCACTGACCATCGGAAATCACGTCGCCGACCTTTCCCTTTAACCCTTCGGCGAAAACGGAGGTCGCGGAAAAAGACAGCGCGAGCGCCAACGCACAGACTGAAACCTTGAAACGAATTACTTGTATGCCGAATATCTTCATAGCTCTCCTGGATTGAATGATTGTTTTTGCAGCGGGGTCGATGAGTGGCCGTGAGGGCCATTACCCACTGTTATTGATTTGCAATTAAAGCACGCGGTTAGAGTGAACGACAAACGTCCGAACCGAACCGCGAGCGGTAACGTAGGAGCGCGGACATCCTGACCGCCGGCGGGCGAAGCGCTCTCAGACTCACGAAGAGAATTGTCTTTTGGAAGATGGTTCGCGCTTCGCGCTCAGTGCGGACGGGACGTCCGCGCTCCCAGCTTTAACGCGCCCCAACGGTTCAGGCTAGTGATTTCTTTGGAGGACTTTTTTCTACCGACGCTTTCTCAATCCAACAGCTTGTTCTGGAGGTCGCCCCGTAGATTTTCAAGCTGAGGCAGTACACGTGGCAGGAGTCGGCACTTTCTCTGCGATCAATCGAAAGACCTCAGCAATCAATTCATCGTTATCGGCCGGCTTTACCAGGTAGCCCTGGGCGCCGCTGGCGTAAGCATCCTCTTTGTCTTTGGGGTAGGCAGCGGCCGAGTAAAAAAGCACTGGCGTCTCGAAGTCGAAGCGCCGCAAGGCCTCACACAGGTCAGTTCCCGACATGCCAGGTATCCAATTGTCCAGGAGATAGAGATCGAATGAGGTCGTCCTGGCTAACTCTAAAGCCATGAGCGGAGTCTCGGTAGTAATGACTTCACAGTTGTGACGGCTCAGAACCAACGTAATGAGTTCGCGTGTATCTTGATGATCCTCAGTGCAGAGAATCCGAAATCGGGGTGATTGCATTCAACTCCTGGACGCCGGGCGGTGAACCTACCGGTGGGCCATGATGCCGTTTAGAGTTCAAAATTTGGTTTGGGTTGTAGGGTAGCAAAAGTCCGCTGCCTAAACTCAACTGTTGTCTTGGCCCACCGATAAGAACGATCCACGAAATCACACGAAACCATGAACAAGGATTTCCGGTTCGTGTCTTCGTGGATCGACGTACCTAAATTCGATGGCAGGCGGTAAAGCGGGTGCGAGCAGAAGCGGGTCACTGCCGCCCCGCTTCTGTCTTGCTTAGTATCGCCGGCGATGTCGCTTGCGAAGCTTGTAGGTATAGAGCGCGCCTGTGCCTGCGCCGGCCCCCGCGCCGATCAACGCACCCTTGCCTTTGCCGGCGATTGCGCCGATGCCCGCGCCCGCGGCAGTCGTGCCGGCAACGGTCAGTTTGTCACGATGTTTTTGCCAGAAAGTCCGGCTGTGACGACGACGATGACGCCTGGTTTGAGCTGACGCGATCGGCCCCGCTGCGAAAGCGAGAGTCAGTATAATCAAAAGAATCGATAAGACTTTTTTCATGGTTTGTCCCTGTTGCGAATAATGGCGAAGTAACCTGGTCTGCGCCTCATCCAAACTTTTAGGAGATTTATATCGCCCACACTACAGGAGAGAGTAACTGGCGTCTGTGCGTTTATGCACAAATAGGGATTAGTCCATAAGCACGTTGGCGTACAGAGCACAAAAGGCTATAATCCCGAGGCAGAAGCGTTACTTCAGAGTACTCGCCCTGCGTTACGTACGACGATTGAATACAAACCAACTGGCTCATGGGGGCTTTGCTGGATCGACCTGTTACGCGAGGAGGAGGAGCCATGTCCCTAACGTCCAACGGAAATGAAGTGCTGGGAAATCGTCTGCTCGCAGCTCTGCCGCCGGACGCATATGAGCGATTGCGGCCTCATCTCGAGCCCATTGCCTTTTCACTCGGCGAAGTAGTTTATGAATCCGGCGCACAGATGGGGTACGTTTACTTTCCGACCACGTCGCACATCTCTCTGCTGTACACGATGATTGACGGTTCCACCGCAGAGATGGGTTTGGTGGGACAGGAGGGAATCGTCGGCATCGCCCTGTTTATGGGCGGCGAGACGACACCCAACCGCGCGATGGTGCAGGGCGGAGGCGCAGCCTTTCGCATGAAGTCAGTGGCGATGCTGGATGAGTTCAAGCGGGGCGGGGAATTCCAGCACCTGCTGTTGCGTTATACGCAAGCGCTGATTACTCAGATCTCGCAGACGGCCGTTTGCAATCGTTTGCATTCAGTCGAACAGCGCCTCTGTCGCTGGCTGTTGATGACCCACGACCTGGCGCAAACAGACGAGTTGCAAATGACCCACGAGTTTATCTCGAACATGCTGGGAGTTCGACGCGAAGGCGTCACGGTGGCTGCACAACGATTACAGGAGAAGGGTATGATCAGCTATGTGCGCGGCCACATTCAAATTCTTGATCGGCCGGAGCTTTTATCCCACGTCTGCGAGTGTTACGAGGTAGTCAAGAGCGAGCATGCTCGCTTGCTTGGCTGAGACATTTATCGCTTTCCTTGAGAATTGCCGTTCGTACTACGATCCACGAAACACTCGAAGTAAATAGTTTTTGTTCGTGTGGTTTCGTGGATCATATTTTCTGCAAGTAAAAATCGATCCACTAAACCCCACCAAGCGGAAGAAATTCTGCTAGCGGCGGAGCGAACTAACCCAAGCCTCGCCACACGTCATTCCTGAAGCGCCGTCGTTGCCAGTCCGCGACAGCCAACGTTCTAGTTGCCACCAAGACCATCTTCGTAACCATTGCCGAAGGCATCACGGTAATAGCGTTGATAAACTTCACGGTCGCCGAGCTTGGAGCTATAGTCCTGGGTCGCGTTACGATAGTTATTCTGGTTGCGGTAATCAGCGCGGTTGCGCTTATTGCGGTCATTGCGGCCTTGCTTGATACCTTCGTTGTAGCCCGCGTTCAGCGCAGTCTGGCGCAGCTCGAACGAGCCACCATAGTTCGTGTAACCATCCCAATTCCGGCCGTGGCGAGTTTGATTGCCGTTATTGTTATTGCCGTTGTTCCTACCGTCACGGTTCCAGTCCTGGTTATTGCGATTATCGCGATTGGTACTCAGGTTCGAATTGTTATATCCATTTTCGAATCCTTCACGGTAGTAACGGCGGTAGAGTTCCCGATCGCCGAGGCTGCGATTATAGCCATTCGTGGCGCGACGATAGGCATTAGACAATTGGAAGTTAGCCCGCCGCGTATTCTGATTAGTATTGGCGGCTTCGCGGACGCCGTCGTTATGACCCGCGTTCAGAGCGGTCTGGCGCAACTCGGCACTGCCGCCGTAGTTGCCGTATTGATCCAGGTTTCGGTCGCGGCGATCCTGACGGTCCTGAGGATAGCGATCATTCTGAGGCTGAGCCTGTGCTACCCCACTGAAGACGATCCCTACGCTAAACAGCAGCGCCAAGGCCATCGTGGCGGTTCTAATATTATTCGGCCATTGAATTTTCATAAGAGCTCCTTGTTGCAGCAAATTTCGAGTGTCGAGAGCATAAGGCAATAGAACGGTTTCGTCTGTGGGGTTTCATACATATGACGCTTAGATGGAGCGCGGACATCCTGTCCACACTGAACGCGAAGCGCGAACCCGGATTCATTAGCTCGACCGCGGCAAGAGACTGAGTCCGTTGCGCGCGCTGGCGGACAAGGATGTCCGCGTTCCGGACGCACCCTCGTCTATGTGGATTAGCGCACAGACAGCCGTTTTCCTAAGCAGTATCCTCAACTCAAATTGTTGCCCAATTCGTTGTGTTAACCGGTCGCACGCAATGTGGCGGTAAATCAACGGCAACGATTCACTCTTGTCGCCGATCCTCAGTTTGTCAGCTTCCAGAAAATCAACAGGGATCTCAAGAAGGAGAAGTTTATGTATTCAGACGAAAAGGTAGTACAAAGCCATGTCATCGTAGATGGCCCGGGCGAACACAGAGAGATAGTGACTGAGCGAACCCAAAGCGTTCCGCGAGAATCCGGTATCTCGGCCGGCACGGTTGCCATCATTACGATTTTCGCCGTGTTGGTTGTGGGCGCCATCTTCTATTTCGTGAGCAGCAAGAACGCTAACGAAGCCGCGAACAGAAACGCAAACCTCGATGCCGCCAGCCAACCGAATACAGCGCAGCCGCCGTCGACCACGATAGTTCAGCAGCCGGCCGCGCAGGCCCCGGTGATCATTCAGCAACCAGCTCCTGCTCAACAGGCGCCAGTGATTATTCAGCAGCCTGCTCAACCGAACCCGAGAGACAGCGCCAGCGATGACGCAAATATGCAGGAGGTTGCGATCAAGAGGCTGACCGAAGAGCCGGATATGGCCGCGGTTTCGATATCCATCAGCAACGCTCAAGCGCTCTTAACCGGCAACGTGAACTCGACTGCCACCAAAGCGAAAGCGGAACGGTTAGTCAGGGCTGTTCGTGGTGTCAAATCAGTGGACAACAAGCTTGTAGTAGGCATGTGAGATTCGCGGTCCGCGAGGTAGTGGTAGTTTGCCGGCGTTTCGGAGTACCAACTTCAGTTGGGCTTTTCCTGCTTAGTCCTCTCCGCTAACTGAAAGCCCGACTGAAGTCGGTAGTCTGAACACCGCTTATCAAAGTAGTGAGGAGACTGAAGATATGTTGTGGACAATCTTAGTGATTTTGCTAATCCTCTGGTTACTAGGATTCATCGGTCATGTCGGTGGGAATTTGATTCACATCGTACTGGTGATAGCTGTGATCATCCTGATCTTTAACCTGATCTCCGGCCGCCGCTCGATCTGAACGGAACTGTTTCGTACCCTCGTTTGAGAGATTGCTCTTCACCAGGTATGACGATCCACAAATTGCGCCAAAGCGGCTTTGCCGCAGCACACTGCGGTAAGCCTCTGGCTTACCGTCGGCTCCCAAAATCCTTTGGAGGCTATGCCTCCGTATCGTTAGCCGAGGCGGAGCCTCGATTGAAAAGCATTCCCTCATCGGTAGAGCCAAAGGCCGCAATGTGCTGCGGCGAAGCCCCAACGCGTCTGCCGCTATTGCCACTCGCCACGAGCCCAGGAATTATTCGTACCGCAAAGCTTCGATAGGATCGAGCGCCGCTGCTTTGCGCGCCGGATAGTAGCCGAAGAATATTCCCACCGCACCTGAAAAGATCGCTGAGCCAATAATTGCCAGGGTGGAAATCAGCGTCGGCCAGCCCAGCAGCTTTGGAATCGAAACAGAAATGATTACTCCCAGCAGGATTCCGATAAATCCTCCGGTCAGGCTCAGCACGATCGATTCGATCAGAAACTGGGTCTTGACCGCGGAAGAGCGCGCGCCGATTGCCATGCGAATGCCGATCTCCCGCGTGCGCTCAGTCACTGACACCAGCATGATGTTCATGATCCCAATGCCGCCCACCAGCAGAGAGACGCTGGCGATGCAGGCCAGCAGAATCGTCATCGTGTTGTTGGTAGCATTGGCGGCATCGGCGATGTCCGACATGTTGCGGACTGTGAAGTCTTCGGGGTCGCCCGGGCGCAGTTTGTGCCGCTGTCGCAGCAACTCGGTAATTTGCGATTGGGCGGTGTAGGTAGCATCCTGCGAAATTGCCGAGACGTAGGCGATCTGCAGCCGTGGACTTCCCAAAATCTTTTTCTGCACCGTTGTGTACGGAGCAAAAGCTATGTCGTCCTGGTCTCTACCTTGCTGGTCCTGGCCTTTCCTCGCCATGACACCCATAACTCGGAAGGGCAGGTTCATCACCCTCACCGTTTGTCCGACCGGATCCATGCCGGGAAACAGATTGTCAGCCAGCGTCTGTCCGATCACGACTACTCGCGCCGCGGACCTAACGTCGGCATCGGTAAAGAATTCTCCGCTCTGCACATTCCACTTGCGAATATCGGGGTACTGCTCGCTGACGCCCTGAACCGAAGTGTTCCAGTTCATGTTGCCAGAGACTAGTTGTGTGCGAGCATTAACAGCCGGCGTCACCATCGAGACGCTGGGGACTTCTCGCCTGATCGCGTCCAGATCTTCGATGGTCAGAGTGTTAGTGCCGCTGTCGCCCGTGCCGCTGCGAACGCCGCCCGTGTTTTGCGCTCCGGCGCTGACGAAGAGGAGGTTGGTGCCGATACTTTCGATCTGAGCTTGCACAGAAGCCTGCGCTCCCTGCCCGATACTTACCATGGCGATCACTGCGGACACGCCAATGATGATGCCGAGCATGGTTAGCGCCGCGCGCATTTTGTTGCGCACCAGGGCACGAAAGGCGACGCGAATGATCATTAGTAGGTTCATACGTTTTCCTGGAAAGAGTTTTTCCGCAGATTACGCAGATTACGCAGACGAAGTAGACAGGATTTGGACGGGTATTTCTGAGGTTTGTTGCCGGCCACTGACGCCCTTCCTGATCTCCTGATCTGTGTAATCTGCGAAATCTGTGGATCTCTATTCTTCATCTTCGTCCTCGACAACCGCCGGCAGGTTCCGCAACTCTTCGGCGGCGTTACGCGGTTCAGCAACCAGAGAATCGGTCTTGATCTTACCGTCTTTGAAGACGATCACTCGCGAGGCATACTCGGCGATGTCAGGCTCGTGCGTTACCAAAACCAGCGTGATGCCTCGTTCGCGATTGAGCCTTTGAAAGATTTCCATCACTTCCACCGAAGTGCGCGAATCGAGATTGCCCGTCGGTTCGTCCGCCAGGATCAGAGCAGGATTGTTGACCAGGGCACGAGCAACCGCGACGCGTTGTTGCTGTCCACCGGATAATTGATTTGGGTGATTCTGCTCGCGACCGTTCAGGCCCACCGCAGCAAGTGCATCCATCGCGCGTTGATGACGACTGCCACCATCCACACCAGCATAGAGCATCGGCAGCTCAACATTCTCGAGCGCGGAAGTGCGCGACAGAAGATTGAACCCCTGAAACACGAACCCTATTTTCTGACAGCGAATATCTGCGCGTTCATCCTTCGACATCCCGGAAACATTCTCGCCGTCGAGTACATATTGCCCGCGCGTGGGACGGTCGAGACAACCAATGATGTTCATGGTCGTCGACTTGCCCGAACCCGAAGCGCCCATGATGGCCACGAATCCACCTTCGTTAATAGTGAGCGAAATGCCGCGCAGCGCGTGCACTTCAACATCGCCCATCGTGTAGGTCTTGTGAATGTGCTCCAGCTGAATAACAGGACGCAGTTCCGGCGCTTGAACGAGCAGGGCCGGATTCACTATCGGATTGTGAGCTTCAGCTGCGAATGTCGTTGACATAGTTAGTTCTTTTCTTAAGTGGCACAGACTTCAGTCTGTGATTTCTTTCAGCCGAGCAATCACAGACTGAAGTCTGTGCCACTTGTGCTCTTAGTTTCTCCGGCCGCCTCCGCTGCCGCCGGGTGCGCGCGGCGCGCCGCCAAAGCCTGGCGCTGGACTCGCGCTCGACTTACTGGTTGAGGTAATCGTCTGACCGATGATGACCATCTCGCCTTCCTGCAAATTACCTGCGACGACTTCAGTTGAAATGCCATCGGTAAGACCGACCTTGATCCTGCGTGCTTGCGGTTGACCGTCAGCACCGAGTACCCAAATCGCTCGCATCTGCCCTTCCAGAACGGGCGCGCTGGCTGGAGCGAATTTGCTTTCGCCGCCCTGCTGGGCATTGTCTGAAGTCTTGGGGCTCGCGCCGGCATTAGCGTTCGCACTCTGCGCGCGACCCTGGCCAGAACCATTGCCGGCTCCGCTCGTCTTCTGGCCGTTCGTATCCTGCGGCGTGAAGCGCAAGGCTGAGTTGGGAACCTTGAGCACGTTGTTTCGTTCGTCAATCGTGACCGTCAAATTGGCGGTCATGCCCGGCTTTAGTTTCTGCTCCGGATTGCTGACGTTGATCACAACGTTATAGGTCACCACGTTTTGCACGTTGGTTGGATTGAGCCTCATCTCCTGGATCTTGCCGTCGAAATCCTTGCCGGGAAAAGCATCGACTGAGAACTTCACCGACTTAGCCTGCTCGACCAAACCGATGTCCGCCTGGTCGATATTGGCGATCACCTGCATCTGCTTAAGATCGTTCGCGATGGTGAACAGCGTTGGCGCCGACAAGCTGGCCGCCACCGTCTGGCCTACATCAACCGTGCGAGAAACAACGATGCCGTCAATGGGCGAAACGATCGTCGTGTGCGTCAGGTTTACGTTAGCCAGTTGGAGCGCTGCCGCTGCTTGTTGCACCTGCGCCTGGGCCTGTTGGACCTGCGCTTGCGATTGCTGGACCTGCGCTTGTGACTGCTGCACCTGGGCCTGCGATTGAGCAACACCGGCGCCGGCCGCCGATTGTTCGCTGAACTTGGCTTGATTCAATTGCGCGGCAGCCTGGTTGTAGCGGGCTTCAGCAGTCTTATAACCCGTCAGGGCAATATCATAATCACGTTGCGGCACGACTCCGTTCTTAACCAGTGACTCCTGCTGTTTGAGATAGCTGAGCGCGTCATCCTGCTGCGCCTTCAGCACAGCGAGATTCGCCTCCGAACTTGAAACTCCAGCCTGGCTATTTTGCACCGTCGACTTGGCGGCCATGGCTCTGGCTTGCGCATCACCAACGCCTGCCCGCGAATTCGATACGCCGGCCCGCGCCAACTGCAAACTCGCCTGTGCCTGCTGTAGCGCAGCGCGCGCTTGATCAACTTGTGCTTTGGAAACCGCGGGATCGAGTTGAGCTATCACCTGGCCCTTCTTCACTAAGGAATTGAAATCCGCGTAAAGCGCTGAAATAGTTCCCGAGGCCTGACTGCCAACCTGGACCGTGGTCACCGCCTGGAGGGTTCCAGTCGCCGTAACCGTGTTGCGCAGATTTCCTCTTTCGACCTTTGCAGTCATGTAGGCAGGCGCGGTCGAGCTGCTTCCCCAGAAGTAATATCCGGCCAGCGCCAAAACGGCGGCAGCGCCAATGCCCAGGATTAGTCTCTTGCGTTTGAGGAGACCAAATCTCTTCAAACTAGATTTCACTCGGTCGATTGTTTTCGTAACGCCTGTGTCCGCAACGAGCGGTTGGGCGTCAAATGTTTTGGCTGACATAATTGTTGCTTTTCCGATGCTCCACTTTCCAGTGTCTTAATGGCCCCAATTTAACCAGACACCAACGATTACCCTTTCGTTACAGGGCAATTTGCGAGCCCAATCGGTGCTTCAACATCATTGCAAAAAACCACAGGGATGCGTCGCGCGTGCGTTTTGTGTGTGTAGCAATCCACATATCTTGATGGATTTCCGAACAGTTGCGAATTATTCCTGGGAGACCTGATTTCCAATTTGTAACGCTTCGTTCAGCTATGGTGTCTGAGTTTATGAACGGCCAAACTCGGCCTTCTCCCCGAAGAATAGTAAACAAGGAGTAGGAAACGAAAATGAAAAAACTTGGAAAGCTAAAGATAATGACTATCGCCGCTTTGGCGGCCCTGGCCTTGTCTGTTCCTATCGTTCTGTCTCAAACACGCGGAACGAATCAGGATAAGGAAGGCAGGCGTGGTGAACGGCATGGGCGCGACGAGGGTTGGGGCGGCCGCGGTGAAGGAATGCACGGCGGGATGCTCAGGGGAATTAACTTAACCGACGATCAAAAAGCAAAGGTTAAGCAGATCGGCGATACCTTCCGTGCAAGCACGAAGTCGTTGCGTGACGACTTACAGGCGAAGCGAGAGGCATTGCATCAGGCGAGCGACGGCGCTACTTTTGACGAGGCTGCGACAACTCAGAAGCTGGCGGAACTGGCCCCCCTTGAGGCAAAACTCATGGGCGAGCAGTTCAAGATGCGACAAGAGATACTCTCCTTGTTGACGGCCGAGCAGAAGACTCAACTTGAACAGAAGCGCGCTGAGTTCAAAGCCCGTGAGGGCGAGCGTCGCGGACGTGGTGAGTAGATCATTAATCAACCGGGCTGGCGGACCCGAACTTCTTTGGGTCCGTCATCCTGACTTTCGATCTGGAGCGCTGCCTGACGAACGGTCACGAACAGACTTCCGACCTGGAGTTAGCACGTCTCGCGACTGACGGAGACGAGTCTGCCTTTGCAGAGATCATGCGGCGGTACGGTCCGCGCATCTTTCGCGTTGCCAGCCGTTTCTTTCGCGAACGCAGCCAGGTTGAAGACGCGGCGCAGGAAATATTTTTGAAGGCATTTACTGAATTAAAAAGCTACGAGGGCCGCGGTTCCATGGAAGGCTGGTTGACCCGCATCGCAACCAACACCTGCCTCAACATGATTCGGAGCGCGAAGCGCCGGCCCCAAATGACTGCGTCCGATTTAACTGAGACTGAGAGTAGCTGGATCAAGAGCCAGTTGGCTCAGGCGGCAACTGATCGTCATCAGTCAAGAGAGACGAGTTTCGTGGCAGCGGATTTGGCGGGGCGAGTTTTGCAAACATTATCTCCGGACGATCAGTTGGTTCTTACGATGATCGACGGCGAAGACGCTTCGGTAAAAGAGGTGGTACAGGCCACCGGATGGTCGGAATCAAAAGTGAAGGTCCTGGCATTTCGCGCCCGGCGCCGAATGCGTGAAGCGGTGGAAAAGCTTTTGACCCGCAAACAAGTAGAGGCGTAGTCAGGAAGAGGACTGAGATGAAAACCGAACATGTCATAAGCATTCTTGAGGGCAATCCCTTCGTCGCTTTGAATCGAGATGAACTGGCGAAGATTGAAGCTCACACGCTCACGTGTGAAGCCTGCCGGAAAGCGTACGAAGCTGCTCAAGTTTCGGCCGCGCTGCTGCATGAGCGTGCGCGGGGGGCGTTTGAGCCTTCTGCATTCTTTCAGACACGAGTCCTGGCTGAACTCAGAGAGCGACAGTCAGCCAACGAACGGTGGGCCTGGGGCAGATTGTGGCGCACGGCTGGGGGACTCGCATCTTCCATGGTGGCGACGGTCGCGACTCTGGCGGTTCTCACCTTCGTAGTACCGGGAACTCAAACATCGGAATCGCAGAGCTCAACTCCCGTTTTGAATGCTTATTCGACCGATGCAGTAGTGTTCGACCAAAGCACTGCACCCTCTGATCAAATTTCAGACAGCGACGTGCTGGCGACGCTCTATGAAACCGACAACAACGACGTGGTGAAGTAATTATGGACAAGACTGGCAAGAGCAAATGGCAGGTTCGCATCGCGGCGATACTAATCTTCGTGCTGGGATTCGCGGCCGGGGCTTTAGCCTTGAACGTCTATCAGCGCTGGCGGTCCGGCGATCGGGCGCGCAGGCAGGCGTACGAGCAGTTAGTCGATCGCCTGCAACTCAACAGCGATCAGAAGACCCAGGTGCAACAGATAATCGGAGAGACACGCCAACAGTTGCAGGCTTTGCGAAAGGAATCCGATCCGCGAGTGGTGCAAATCCGGCAGCAGACCGATGAACGCCTGCAGAAAGTTCTCACTCCCGAGCAATGGAAGCAGTTTGAGCAGATGAGGGATGAGATACGTAGTAAAAGCCATCGCGGGAACTGACTGATCTGCGCGATCGGTGCACGTTATGAGGGCACCTCGTCGCACCTTTCAATCTAAGTGCTGCGCTATCAACGTCCATGTTTAGATTGATCCAGCGGCCTCAAGTTTGCTGATAACGTTTCAGGGGGAAAGGGACAGTTAACTATCATGAAAAATATTCTTAGAACCAGAATGGGTAAGTTGGTTGTGGGTCTCGCGTTTGCTCTTAGCATCTTCGCGGTGACCAGCACCACAATTCAGGCGCAATACCGAAACGATCGAAACGATCAAAATGGCCGCGATGGTCGATATCAACGTCGTGATCGGAATCGGGATAATAACGTTGATTCAAGGCGCGAGCAGAGTCAGCGTCAGGATCGCAATAACGGCAATTACAGTCGGGATCGAGGCTACGATAATAGCGGGAGCTATAACCGCGACAGAGGCTATGGTAATAACGGAGCCTATAATCGTGACAGAGGCTACGGCAATAACGGAAGTTATAACAATAGCTACCAGCTCGAGCTCAACCAGGGCTATCAGGCCGGCGTTAATACTGGAGCTAGCGACGCGCAGCGGGGACAGAGTTTCGACCCGCAGCGATCGCGCTACTTCAGAAATGCTTCGTCACAGAGCTTTCGTGAAGGCTTCGTGCGTGGCTACAACGAGGGTTATCGCCAGTACTCGGGTTATGGAAACGGAAGCTACGGCAACCGAAATTCCCGCAGCCGAAGCGGAAGTATCCTGGGCACTATCCTTGGCCGACCTTAACCGAAGCTTCGCCAGCGATTCATATCTAAGCTGAAATGCCACGCCGTGAAAAGCGTGGCATTTCTATTTTGCTTAACGCCGTTTAGAGGCGGGTTACGGCCCGCCTTTTTGTGTCAGAAGGGCCGGAGGGCCGCGTCCGAGAACGGAGCGCGGACATCCTGTCCGCCAGCGGTCGAAGACCGCTCAGTCTTACGCCGGAAGAATTGCTTGTGTTCGGTTCCTTTCCAATGCAGCGCCAACCGTTGGCCCTTTCGCGGCTCTGCCGCCTGATGATGGCGCGCGTCCAAGCTCGCCGGGGGCTATGCCCGGAACGGAGGCGGAGCCTCGATCTTCAAACGATGCCTCGACGGAAAGGCAAGGCTTTCCGCACATCAAGCGGCGAAGCCGGAGGTCTCGAGGACTTTGGTTCCAGCCTCAAGCGCTTGAGGTGAAATCGCAGTAAGCAGGCCGATGGCGAAATCAGGCGTGGGGGTTTAACCCGTAGGTCAGGTATGAAGTCAGTACCGCCCGCGTGAGCGGGTGGGCCAGACACTCACCTCGACAGGCTTGAGTCCTGGCTCCACCTGCTCGGACCTCATGTTCTGAAGCAAGCTGAAGCTTGGACTCTAAACTGATCCTTACACCCGCTCCCGAATTCGTCGTTCGCAAGTTAGACGATTCGTGACCTGGCTTTCTTCCTTTATTCGAGTAGTGCCTTGGGTTGGAGAACAGGCGTTCAGAGTACCGGCTTCAGTCGGGCTGTCTTCGTGATTCGTGTCGGACGCGGTGCGGAACAGAAGTGCAGGCGCTGGTGGAAGCGCCTTTACGCTCTTCAATCCTACTGCACTGGATCGCTCGGCCCAGCGGGCTGAGCGGCGTTGATATGTATGCTGCTGTCGGATGAATCAAGAAAGAAGTGGTTCGTGCCGGATCCGGCCGTTTGCGGATCGGCGTTCAAAGTGTAGGACGCCGGCGACCCGGTCGTCTTGGGCGTGACTTTCAGGGTGAGCGTATAGCCATCCGGGGACGGCGGGTTGCCCTCGAACTTTGAGGTCAGCATTCCTTCTTTAACCATCTGCTCAAAGGTGCCGAAGCTGCGCGCGTGCGTGTTGTAGTATTGAATCTGCACGGCGGCAATCGTCTTCAGGTTCTGCATCGTGGCCGCTTCGTTACCGGCCTTTTGCGCAGCTTTCCAACCATACACGGCGGCGCCGATCAGAATTCCAATGATAGCAATCACGATCATCAACTCGATAAGCGTGAATCCGCGCTGGTTACGGGGGTGGCGGTGAGTCTGTTTCATGTATATTTCCTCAGATTACTAAACGGCGCGGCCTGCTTTCAGTTCCCAAAAATAAAATTCGCAGCCTGCCGATGTCATCAGAATCTTACTACAGTGTTGTCGCTCGCACCATTCGCCAAGCAGGTCCAAACAGCAGGAACCGATGACAGCTTATTTTGATTTCTAGTTTTGTTCGGCTTAGAGAAAACGATCCACGAAGTCACACCAAAACTAACCATCTCCTCTTCGTTTTTTTCGTGGATTGTCCTATTTGGCAGGCCGGCCGACCTCGGAAGATAAGACCGTTCAGAATCTTTTGAGATGGCGGCCTTGGCCCGGGACATGTAGAATGAGGCCGAGAATCAACCGCGAACTCATGAGAAACTTGCGCACAGCCGGCACTCGTCCAGACTCGGTCGCCGCCAGCTCGGCAGAAAGAGTCGAGTTGCTGCAGGAAGCGATCGGACGCGTGATCCGGGGCAAGCCCGAGGTCGTGCGATTGGCGCTGGTAACCCTGCTGGCCGGCGGTCATCTCTTGATTGAAGACGTACCCGGCGTCGGCAAGACCACCCTGGCGCATGCGCTGGCCCGAGCCCTGGATTGCGTCTTCCAGCGCATTCAGTTCACCTCGGATCTTCTACCCTCTGATGTAATCGGCCTGTCGATATACAATCAGCATGACTCGGTTTTTGAATGGAAGCCTGGCCCGATTTTCGCCAATATAGTACTGGCCGACGAAATCAATCGCACCACGCCGAAAACTCAATCCGCGCTGCTCGAGGCCATGGCTGAACGGCACGTGACTGTTGAAGGCGTGACCCATCCACTACCTCAACCGTTCATGGTGCTGGCTACACAGAACCCAATCGAGCACCACGGCACTTATCCTCTGCCGGAGTCGCAACTGGATCGTTTCATGCTGCGTTTGCGAATCGGCTATCCGGGCGTTGATGACGAGAAGATGATTCTGCGCGATCGCGAACGCGCCGAACCACTCGATGACATGCAACCGGTGATGAGCGCCGACGACATTCTGGATTTGCAGACTGCAGTCAGCGAGGTTTCCGTCGACGAGGCGATAGTTGACTACCTGATGCGCATCGTCGCGGCTACCCGCTCTTCCGAGATGTTGGATTTGGGAGTCAGTCCGCGCGGCACGCTCTCGCTCTTTCGCGCTGCCCAGGCCCTCGCCCTGACTGAAGAGAGAAGCTACTGTCTTCCCGACGACGTGAAGCGACTCGTCGTTCCTGTCTTCGCACACCGGATTACGGTCAGCTCGCGTTATTCGTCGGCTATGCGACGCAGCGAAGAAGCCGAAGCCGTGCTGCTCGAAATAATGAAAACAATCGGCGTCCCTCTCTAGAGAAATTCGAATCTTGAATTTCGAATTGCGAAAGAAGAAGCCAGTGGATAACGCCCACAAATCTGAAATTCGCAATCCTCTTTCTTCCTGGTGGCGCCCGATTCTGGGAACGCTGCTGGTGCTGGCCGGCCTGGCTACGGCAATCGTGACGTTAATGGCTCGGCGTATCGGAGAGCCTCAACTGGCCAGTATCGGGGCGATAGCTTCACTCGCTTTCGTTCTTCTGATCATGGTGCTGGTGGTCCCGCCGCTGGCGCGCTCGGCCTTTGCGGAAGTGGCCGGGCGCGGGCTCCCCATTGAAGTAACCACCGGCGGCGTCATCTTCGTCGTCATCCTTGTCATTGTTGCCCTGGCGGCCTGGAACACGGGAAACAATCTGCTGTTCATGGTGTTCTCGATCATGCTGTCCACGATTTTTGTTTCCTGGGCCGCGGCCCGCGTGACCCTGCGTGACCTGACGGTCTCAGCGAGATTTCCCGATCATATTTTTGCGGGCGAACCGGCCGAGGTCCTGGTCACTGTGCGCAACTCGAAGCGCCTGCTGCCCTCGTTTTCAATTCTGGTTGAGATGAGAGGCGCGTTCGATCGTCCGCTCGCGTCATCGAAGAAACGAAAGCGCGCGCGCGCCCGAAAGGTCATTCTGGGTTACTTCATTTATGTGCCGCACCGATCAGGTGCCGAACAGAGTCTGGAGCAGGTATTTCCGCGGCGCGGGCACGTGCTGGTAAATGGCTTCGAGATTTCAACGCGATTTCCGTTCGGCTTCTTTCGTCATCGCCGCCGCCTGAGCGCACGCGACGTGGACATCGTGGTTTATCCGAAGCCGTCGTCGGTCGCTGACGAACTAAACCTTTTGCCTTTGCACAGCGGCCAAACTCCTTCCCTGCGACGCGGCGCCGGCCAGGATTTGCTGCTGCTGCGCGACTATCAACCTCGCGACGATCTGCGGCACATCGACTGGAAGGCAACTGCGCGCTCGCGCCATTTGACCGTGCGCGAGTTCACGGCTGAAGACGAACGGCGGATCACGATCGTTCTGGACACCCGGCTGACCGATGATATCGACGAGGAAAATTTTCGCATCCGTTTTGAAAGTGGGGTCATTCAGACGGCATCGCTGGTCCAGCACTTCATCGATGAGCGGGCCGAAGTGAGCTTGGTTCTGGGAACGGACCGCGGTCGTTTCGGGATCGGCCAGGACCATTTGTATGCTTGTTTGCGGCGATTGGCGCTGGTGCAGCCAACTCTCGACCCAGGGCCGGTTTCGCATTTGCAGGAGATACTCGACAACGCCACACGCAGTGGGCATCGGGTAGAGCCAAACTACCTGATCGTGTTGACCACTGCAGCGCGCGGATCGATACCACCGAACATTTGGCGGCGAGCGTTCGTGATCTACCTTTGAAGGTTTGCACAAAAAGTCGAGATTGATGCGGGCTGAAGCGTCCAAACGGACAATGCCGAATCCAGCTTGTGGTAGCGGGTGACAACGGAGGGCCGACATCCTGTCCGCCAGCGGGCGAAGCCCGCTCAGTCTTACTCCAAGAGCTTTGCTTGGGGAGGTTGGTTCGCGCTTCGCGCTCAGGCAGACAGGATGTCCGCGCTCCCAGCTAAGAGGCGCCCGATTTCCAGACTAATCCAGGACCCAAACTAATACCTGACTTGACCAAAACCTATTCACTTCGAACTCTCAAGTTAGTTGCCATCTGCTTTGTACTCTCGGGCGCCACGGGTCTGATTTACGAGGTGCTCTGGGCGCGCATGTTGGGGCTCGTGTTTGGCGCGACCACGGTAGCAATCAGCGCGGTGCTGGCGGCGTTCATGGGCGGGCTCGCTCTGGGTAGCGCGCTGGCCGCAAAGTTCGCCGCGCGGATCAAAAGGCCGGTGCGCGCGTACGGCATCATTGAAATCGCGGTCGGGCTTTATGCTCTTGGGGTACCGCTGTTGTTTCGCGGCATCGATCGAGTGTACGTCCAGGTTTGGCAGCACCTTCATCCAGGCTTTTATGGTTTTGCTTTTTCGCGATTCGTGCTGGCCACTGCGGTGCTCCTGATTCCTACGGCGTTGATGGGTGCGACCCTTCCGGTTCTGGTGGGAGCGCGACAGCGATCGTCAGGAAGTAGCGCGAACGCTATCGCGAGAATTTACACGTGGAATTTGGTGGGCGCGATCATCGGGGCGATCCTGGCGGGATTTTTTCTTTTGCCGCAGTTTGGAGTTCGCGCCACGATTTGGATCGCCGCGGCGACAAATCTGGCGATTGGTTTGGTTGCGTTCGTGGTTGATGCAAAGTCGGTTGAAGCTGGGTGGGACATTGGTGGTGATAAGCGAGAGATCAAGCGCCCGCTACCGCAGGCGGTACTGACCTCGAAGTTCTGGTTGTTCTGTGCCTTCATTTCGGGATTTGTGACCATCAGCATGCAAGTCGTCTGGTCGCGCATGCTGGCCATGATCATCGGGTCGAGCACCTATGCCTTCAGCATCGTGCTGGCGCTTTTTCTAATCGGCTTGGCTCTCGGATCCTATCTGGTCAGCGCCCAGAAAAATGTGAACGCGTGGTGGCTGCGCCGCGCGGCGCTGGTAGTCGAAATACTGACGGCCTTGACGCTCTTCCTGAGCCTGCGAATAATGAGCGCGACTCCGAATTTTCTGATACTGGCCGGCTTTCGGCTGGGCATTAATTCATGGACAGGTCTGCTGGCGCTGCAAATTGGCGCCGCGGCGCTGCTGATTCTGCTCCCGTCTATATTGATGGGGATGGTCATGCCGCTGGTCTTTATGTGGGCCGGGAAAAGATCGAATGAAAGTGAGATCACGTCTGCTCCGGCTCAGTCGAGCGTGAAATTCGTCGGCCAAAGCTATGCGCTGAACACAATCGGCGCCATCTGTGGCTCAATCGTCGCAGCCTTTCTATTGATCCCGCGAACCAGCACGCGCTTCACGATTTTTTGCGCCGCCGCTCTTTGTCTAACCGTCGCGGGTATTGCTTTCGAGCCGAAGCGCGCGACTTCCGATCGCGCCCTGTCGCGGAGCTTGGCCGTCGGCGCCGCAGTGACTCTGATTCTCATAATGTTTGTTGCCTGGCCGCGGGTGAATCTCAATGCTCTTTCGACCGGCGCCTATGATAGTTACGTGCGCGTGCTGGCCCGGTCGCGTGGCAGCGTACCCGAAAAAGATCAGAATGACGGAGCAGGGAATCACCAACTGCTGATGTATGAAGAAGGTCGGACGGCAACTGTTTCGGTCCGGCGCGATTGGGGGATCACGTCGGTGGCAATCAACGGACGAACCAATGCATCCGACGCCGACGATATGCCGACCCAGGTAATGTTGGGCCAGTTGGGCGTCTTCACCGCGCCGCGTCTGGGCCGTGCTTTAATCGTGGGCTTCGCTACTGGAGTTACTGCCGGATCAGTCTTGCAGTCAGCGATCGAATCAGTTGATTGTGTTGAGATCGAGCCAGCTGCGGTCGCGTCGTCTCGTTTTTTTGAGCACGTCAACCGCCAGCCCTTGAGCGACGCGCGGCTGCATATGATCATCGACGACGCGCGCACGTATCTGCGCGTCAACCCGGCAACCTACGACATGATCGTGAGCGAGCCCAGTCATCCATGGGTTCCGGGCGTCGCGAATCTCTTCACCCGCGAATTTTTTACCCTCGGCCGCGAACGCTTGAAAGACGATGGCGTGTTCGTTCAGTGGCTTCAGATCTACCAGCTCTCAACTGAAAGTTTGCGATCGGTGCTGGCGACTTTCCACGAAACCTTTCCCTGTGTGGCGGTCTTCCACGTTCAAGGTGCGGCGAAAGGGAAGGACTTGATCCTAATTGGCAGCCGGGCGCCGATTAGTTTGGATCAGATGAATGAGCGAATGAAGGACCCACGAACCGCTGCTGATTTGGCGCGCATCGGGTTTAAGACAGCGGACGATGTGCGGGAATGGTTTGTCTGCGATCAGACGCACTTGAGTCCCGCCGTCGCCGGCGCAATCATCAACACGGACGATAACATGCATGTCGAGACAGTCGCGCCGCGTGAAGCGTTCAGACCGACAATGGAAGAGAATGCTGCCTGGATTGAAAAGCTAAAAAAGAATTGAATCGGTATGGTCGAGTCGTGCAGCTATTTCAAAAAGGCGATTAAACGCCCAGTACAGACCCGGTCGCGGTAGCGACCGAGTCACCTCAAGGTGAATCACACGCTTGCTACTGCAAGCGTTCCGTACATCAGAGTTGCTGGACCAACTTGTCATTCGGCAGCAGGGCCTTAAAGGCTTTTACCTCCGAATCGAAGCCGATTTGGTTCAGAGTCTGATTCAGCTGAGTAACGGTGGGACGCCAATCCTGATCATAGCGGATGACAAACAGATTGCCTTTAGCTAAGCGATAGGTTTTTGACTCGACAGTGATTGTTTGCCAAACGGCGTCATAAACCACTGCGAGATCCGCCCCTCTCAAATCACCGGACGTCTGGTCATTAACTGGCTCGCGCCACTTTTGGATGTCTGTGTGAGTAAAGCCGTCACCTCCGCTGAGAAAGTAGTCCGCGCCGGGCATGACGATCGGAAAAACCACCAGCGCGTGATACGCTGCCGCTTCCTCCGTCCCGCCACCTGGCGCCCAACGCTCGCCGGTCACACTCAGTATCGTGCAAGGCTTGTCCCAGTAACGCATCGTGGAGGAGCCGCCGGGAATTACTGCGCCAGTGTGACGGAGCCACCGTTTTTTCGCTGCAGGCAGATACAATGTGAACGCAAATACAATCAGCAGCGCTGAACCAAAACCGAATGTGAGTTTTCCTTTATTGGTCATAGAGGCGCCCCGACACATAGCTGGCGAGTCTGCGGTCACTCAGAAATGGACGACATCGCGCCGCGAACTCAGCTGTAGATTTCCGTTTAGGCTGGTGGCTGAACCGAACTCAAGGACAAGTGTTAGGTCCTCCCGGACTAGGTACAATCACACAACCTCCGAAGTTCTCAGTTTGAGGCTGATCGTGGTGTCCCGTGAGCACAATCAGGAGCACCCCAACCGCCGCTCCAATTCCTACGAACAATCCAAGCCGCTTACGTTGACTTAGATTCTGTTGAGGCGCAGCCGGCAATACTTCGGCGGTCGAGAAGCTTTCTCCCGCGCGAACGGAGTGTACCCGGTTCCAGGCCCTCACTTCGACCTTGCCGGTCTGTACTGACAAGTTCGTGCTGCAAGCGTCAACTCGAATTGAGAAAGTCGCGGGCTCAACGGGACTAGCGATCACTGAAGCATCGGCGGTCTTGATCTCGGCTCGGAAGCCGGCTGGGACGGAGGTACTTACTTGTCCATCGCTTAATGAACCGGTGAGTCCGAAACGCCAGAACGCCAGCGTGAGCGCAGTTGCTTCGTTGAGTTTGAGCCGCGCTTGATTATCGAGATTGATTAGAGACTCGGATTGCATTTCAGTCGTGATGCTGCTTCCCGAGAAGACAGTTTGACCCGAGGTGGCGCGCGCACCATTGATCGAAACGATCCCGTCTGTCTTTATCATCCCCGCTTGTGTGGGTCCGGGATTTTTGGAGGAGCCGAAAGCAACGAGCCCAAACAGATTCATTATGCTCAGTGCCATCATCAACGCGATTAGTTTGTTTACTTGATGTAGCGCAAGCCGCCCGCTTGCGCCGCGGGCCCATGATACGCCGGTTGGCAGACTGGCAGTCTGCGCGATATAAGACAGGAAACTGTTCGTGATGAAAGTCGAAATCCGTAATCGAATTCGTAAGGCCTTAGGTGTTCGCATCCTTCAAACTCCTTCTCTTGACGAATCTGGCAAGGAACTTTACGGAGGTGTAATCGTCGGGGCGGAAGTTTATGCGGGGCCTGCCGAGCGTCCCACTAAACCGAGGCCGCTCCCACAACGCTTGAACGTTATTCTTCGGCTGACTGAATTGTCAATGGTAAGGAAGTCTCGTCATCGCCACCGGCGGCTAGCACGACAAGCCCGTCATCCGAGTAGCTGGCCGGCTTTGATATGAAACCCGTTAAGGAAATCTCGGGCGCTCATGCGACGCGAGTCTTCTGGCTGAAGCTCTAATATCCGCAAAGCCGTATCACCCCCGCAAGCTATCAGAAGCCTGTCGCCCTGTGCTTCGACGATCTGGCCAAACCGAACCGTGGGCTGCTGAGATTTCTCAGCGGCCGCTTGCCGAACGATCAAGCGCCGCGAGTTGTAAGTCGTATGAGCATTTGGCCAGGGTTTAAGTCCCCGCACACGGCGTTCGATGGCGTCGGCGTCAAGGGCCCAATCAATCAGGCCGTCCTCACGCTTCAACATCGGTGCGAAGGTCGCGTCCTCGTGCCGCTGTGGTTTCAACTCGATGCGATCGATGCCCTTCAGAGTTTCGCTGAGCAGCTCGGCTCCGGTTTCCGCGAGGCGCTTCATTAGCTCAGTCGCTGTTTCGCCTTCCCCAATTTGAGTCACGCTTTGTAAGAGGATTGGTCCGGCGTCGAGCTCTTCGACGATCCGCATCGTCGTAACTCCGGTTTGTTTTTCACCCTCGACGATGGCCCAGTTCACTGGTGCGGCTCCGCGATACTTTGGCAAGAGAGAGAAGTGGACGTTGATGCAGCCATGGCGCTGGGCATCAAGAAACTCCGGCGGCAGAATTCGCCCATAGGCGACGACGACGGCCGCGTCGGCTGGGTGGGATGCGAACAAGTCCTTCGCCTCCTGGGTTCGGATTTTCAAGGGCTGATGAATAGTAAGGTTGTGTTCGACAGCAAACTCCTTAACAGGCGACTGATGCAATTTCTTTCCGCGGCCCGCGGGTCTGTCGGGTTGGGTCCACACCGCGACCACCTCGTGCCCGTCGTCGAGCAGACGGCGCAGCGAAGGCACCGCGGCCTCAGGCGTACCCATGAAAACGATTCGCATTACGATGGTTACTTTACTGGGAAAGGAATTGAACAGAAAGAGCGGGGGCAGGCCCCCTTGCTGACCTGAGAGGTTATAAATTCGCTTGCTGATTTAGAATCTTGAAAGCCTTTCAAGTCTAAAAAGATCCTTCAAGCTAAGGCAGCTCAAGGTCAGAAAGGGGGCTTGCCCCCGCTCTTCTCTGGTACGATCAGATCCCGGCCCCGACCTCGGCATTCTTACTCCTGGTCGCGCCGATCTTTTCGGACGAGAGTTTGGCCTGCATAAACAGCAGGAGGTAATCACGGCCGCCGGCTTTCGAATCCGTGCCCGACATATTAAAGCCACCGAATGGATGCGCGCCCACGAAGGCGCCGGTGCATTTGCGATTCAGGTAAAGATTGCCGACGTGAAACTCGCGACGTGCGCGGTCGAGTTTGGCTTCGTCAGTCGAATACACCGCGCCCGTCAATCCGAATTGAGTGTCGTTGGCTATCCGCAAGGCGTCGTCATAATCGTTGGCCTTGATCACAGCCAGCACGGGTCCGAAGATTTCTTCCTGCTCAATCGTCGCTCCGGCTTTCACGTCGGCGATGACTGTCGGCTCGATGAAGAACCCTTTCTCGCCATCGGCGCCGCCACCCGCAATAACGCGTCCGCCTTCGGCTTTGCCTTTCTCGACATAGTCATTGATCGACTTGAAGGCTTTCTCGTTAATCACGGCGCTCATGGTCGTCGCGGTGTCGGTCGGATCGCCAACTTTGATCTTCGCAGTTAGTGCGGCAATCTTTTCGATCATTGGATCATAAACATTTGCGTCAATGATCGCGCGCGAGCAGGCTGAACACTTCTGACCCTGAAAGCCAAAAGCCGATTGCACGACGCCGGCGGCGGCTTCATCGAGGTCGGCATCCTCGGCCACAATGATTGCGTCTTTGCCGCCCATCTCGGCCACGACTCGTTTGATCCAGAGTTGTTCGGGCGGAGTCTTGGCCGCGCGTTCATTGATGCGCAAACCAATTTCTTTCGAGCCGGTGAAAGCTATGAAGCGCGTCTTCGGGTGATCGACTACAAGGTCGCCAACTTCCGCGCCCGAGCCGGTCATGAAGTTCACCACGCCCGCCGGCATACCCGCTTCTTCGAGCAGCTCAAAAAACTTATAGGCAATGGTCGGCGCATCTGACGAGGGCTTGAGCACGACTGTGTTTCCCGTCACCACCGCCGCCGCCGTCATACCCGCCATGATGGCCAAAGGGAAGTTCCAGGGTGGAATTACAGCGCTAACGCCGAGTGGAATGTATTCAAGGTGATTGTCTTCACCGGTAATCCTGGTCAGCGGATGAGGTTCGGCGTAGCGCAGCATTTCGCGGCCGTAGAATTCGAGAAAGTCTATTGCCTCCGCGGTGTCGCCATCGGCCTCCGGCCAGGACTTGGCCACCTCGTAAATCATCCAGGCAGACAGTTCATGTTTGCGCGAACGGATTAATTCTGCGACCCGAAACAATAAGTCGGCGCGCTCTGGTGGTGACGTGTTCCGCCAGGTTTGAAAGGTTTCGTGAGCAGTTTCCACCGCGCGATTAGCGAGTTCTTTGGTGGCCTTTTGAAAGGTCCCCACGACCTCAGTGCGATTCGCCGGATTGAAACTTTCCAGTTTCCCCTCGGTTTTGATGCGCTCGCCGCCAATGACCAGCGGATACTCCTGGCCGAGTTGGCCCTTAACCTTCTCAAGCGCGGCGCGCATGGCCGCGGCGTTTTCTTCTTTGCTGAAATCAGTTAATGGTTCGTTACGAAATTCTGTTTGCATCTTTGCTCCGGTGTTCTTTGTTGACGCTATTCGTAGTGAGTCCATAGTCTCAGCACTTTGACTAGCTTCTCACTCTCGTAGACTTGATAGACAAGACGATGCTGAATGTTGATTCGCCGCGAGTATGCACCCGCAAGATCGCCCACCAACTTCTCAAACGGGGAGGGGCCTGGTAAGGATTCTCACTAAGGATCTTCAACAACTCATCCGCCTTTTTGCGAAACCCTGCCGCATCTAGTTTCTTGGCGTCTTTCTGAGCTTGCCGCGTATAAACGACTCGCCAGGTCACCAGCCCGGCTCCGTCGAGCATTCGTCGATCGGCGTGCTCAGGCCCACCCGAATTGACTCACGCATGCCAGGGACAGAGAGCAAATACAGAGTTTCTTGTATCGACCGCCAGTCTTCTTCCGACAAAAGGACACCGCTGGCAGACGCACTAGTAATCTGTATCGGCTCGTGGGAAACGGCTGCTTCATCAAGAAGCTTCTCCAGCTCTTGTTCGGCTTTACCCGACGTGATTACTTTCATGTTCGATCCTTCCGCAATCATAGGTTCGTTAAGATGGCCACTCGCCGGCCTTCTGTAGTTTCTTGATTCTGCGCTTGACGATTTCGCGCTTGAGCGGAGTCATCTTGTCGAGAAATACAATGCCGTCGCAGTGGTCCGTTTCGTGCAGCATGCATCGCGCGGTCAGGTCGGTGCCATCGAGCTCGAACTCCTGGCCGTTGACATCGTGAGCGCGCACGATCGCCCGCAGGTTGCGCTGAACGTTGAAGAAGATGCCGGGGAATGACAGGCAGCCTTCGTCTCCATCCTGTTTGCCTTCAATCCCGACAACTTCCGGATTAATCATCACGACGCGTTGGGCGGGATCTTTTCCGCCCGAACAATCCATCACGAACAGGCGCTTACGCACGCCCACCTGCACGGCCGCCAGGCCGACGCCCGGCGCGGAGTACATCGTCTCGAACATGTTATTGACGAGCTTCTTCAACTCGTCGTCGAACCTGGTGACCGGATCCGCTGGCGCGTCGAGTATCGGATTAGGCCAGGTAACTATTTTAAGTAAAGACATCCTCAGGATCTCAAATTTCAAATCTCAATTTTCAAAGTTAGTGCAATCGTCACTTGGATTTTACGATCAACGTTTTCGTTTCGCCAGTGGCCGTAATTCCTTCTCCTCATAGCGCCTTTAGTCTGTCTTTGCGGCTTTGCGTGAAAGAATCCTCATGCTGGCTTAGGTTCACGCAAAGGCGCAAAGTTAAGCGGAAGACGCAAAGGAAGAATTCTTTTCAATACCCACGCAGCTGTTCGCGATAGCCTTCAAAATTTCGCTTCATCTCGCCCAGGCTGTCACCGCCAAACTTCTCCCGCATCGCAGAGGCAAGCACCAACGCAACCATCGCTTCGCCGATCACGCCGCCCGCTGGAACGACGGTAATGTCCGAACGTTCGAACGCCGCACGCTCTTCCTGCTTCGTATCGATATCAACTGAGCGCAGGGCGCGGCGCAGCGTCGAGATTGGTTTTAGGTGACCGCGC
Source organism: Blastocatellia bacterium (assembly GCA_033857635.1). Taxonomy (GTDB): domain Bacteria; phylum Acidobacteriota; class Blastocatellia; order Pyrinomonadales; family Pyrinomonadaceae; genus UBA11740. The sequence goes on along the minus strand of JAWVDF010000045.1, from coordinate 54,842 downwards.
ACGCGAATCTCTTCGCCGTTGGTGACGCCGCCTTCCAAGCCGCCGGCGCGATTGCTGGCGCGAATAAATTCCTTCGTTTCTTCGTTGTAGCTAATCTCGTCGTGGACCTCTGAGCCGGGCAGGGAACTCGCTTCAGTCCCGGCGCCAAGCGACACCGCCTTCACCGCCGGAATAGACATTACGGCGTGCGCCAGCCGGCCGTCGAGCTTCAGATCCCAGGCCGTGTGCGAACCGAGACCCGGCACCACGCCGCGCGCCACGACTTCAAAGACGCCGCCGAGCGTGTCGCCCTCGCGCTTCGTACTATCGATCAACTCAACCATGCGCTTCTGTGCCTGCTCATCTCCACAACTCAACGGCGCGTCATTCGGGATGGCGGCGATCTGATCGAAGGTAAGTTCCAGAGGCTTGTCCGGAATGCCACCGAGTTGAATCACATGACTCCGAATTTCGATGCCGAAACTTCCCAGCAATTGCCTGGCGAATCCGCCGCAGGCGACGCGCGCTGTGGTCTCCCGCGCCGAAGCGCGTTCCAGCACGTCGCGCAGATCGCGCGTGTTGTATTTCTGACCGCCGGCCAAATCGGCGTGGCCGGGGCGCGGGCGTTTGACGCGGCGAGACTTCTCGGGAGCCAATTCTTGCGGTTGAGCGGACATCACTTCGGTCCAGTTGGGCCAGTCTTTGTTTTCAATGAGCAGCGATAAAGGCGAGCCCAAGGTCAGACCGTGGCGGAGTCCGCTGAGAATCTCGACCCGGTCCTGCTCGATCTTCATCCGCCCGCCGCGGCCATAGCCCTGCTGTCGTCTCTTTAACTGGTGGTTTATTTGTTCGATCTCGACAGGCATGCCCGCGGGCAGACCTTCGACTATCGCGACGAGCGCGCGACCGTGTGATTCGCCGGCAGTAGTGAATCTGAACATGCCTCTCCCGTAACAAAGAACGTTCACCGCGGTGACGCAGAGAACGCAAAGAGGGCGCAGAGAAAATTATTCTCTCAAGCCCAGGACCTTCCCCTAATACCATTCTCTAGCAGGCTGCTGAAAAACCAAAGATATCCACGAACTCAGACGAAACAAGCACGAAGAAGATTTTCAATTTCGTGTGATTTCGTGGATCGTTCATGAGCATAGCACTCGTGTCAACCAACAAATGGTAAAGATTCTTTACTTCTGAAGCAGAAACTCGGAAAACATATTCCCCCGGCCCAGAATCCCAGCCGGATCGAAAGCTCGCTTTAACTCAGCCATCTCATGCAGATGTTCGTCCCCATACAGCTCGCGCAAGTATTCTGTTTTGAGCTTTCCAATGCCGTGCTCAGCTGAAATCGTACCGCCCACTTCGATCGCCCGGCGAATAAATGTTCGGTAAATCTCTCGCGCTCGGGCGCCTTCCGCGTCATCGCGGGGCAGGATGTTGACGTGCACGTGATTGTCGCCGATGTGACCGAAGATTGTGTAGCGAAGATTTCCGCCACGCAGACTGTCCTGGTAGAAGCGCAACATGCCGGCGAAAGCTTCGTCGGGAACAGCCATGTCGGTTGAGACTTTGCGTTGGTTGTGACGCGCGAACCATTCGTTCATTAGCACCGGCAGCGCATGACGAAACTCGCGCAGCTTCGCTTGATCCGATTCGTTGGTGGCGAACCATGACTGGTCGGTCAATGCGTTATGACTTTCAAGCAAGGCCAGCCACTCATTCATCAGCGCATCCTCGCTTGAGGACGTTGTTTCCTGCTCGAAGAAAATCGCTCCGACGGCATCGGGAGGAATCGTTTCGTATTTCTGACGCAGGAAGCGCAGTGATTCGATGTCAAAATATTCGAGAGCGCGGGCATCAAGAGTTGAGCCATCCCTTACGGTTGGGCTAGTGCCCCCATTCGCTGAGCCCACGCTAAATCTCCGGCTAGTGTTCCGATTCTTTAGCGATCGTTCTCGCACATCGCGGACAAAGCCGAGCAGGTTCTCCTCGTTTGTGAAGAATACCACCCCGCTCAGCAGTCCTTCGGGTTTTGGCAGCAGCTTCACTTCGATCTCCAGAACTACACCGAGCGTTCCTTCGCTGCCGATGAATAGATCGATCACGTCCATGCCTGGCGCGACATAGTATCCGGAAGCGTGTTTGCGAACCTGAGGCATTTGATATGTCGGCAAACGTGCTTTCAGCACTCGCCCCGATGACAGCGGAATCGCAAGCGTGCCGTTTGCTTCAGCGTGCAATTCGCCTCGGCGCAGATCAATCAGCTCGCCGGTCGCTAAAGCAATCTTCAGACGTTCGATGTATTTACGCGTCGGACCGTATTTGAAAGTTCGCGCCCCCGAGGCGTTGGTCGCGACATTGCCGCCGAGAAAACAACTGCGTTCGGTTGGGTCCGGCGGATACAGCAGACCTTCGGACTCGACCGCGCGCTGAAGGTCATCGAGAATCACGCCGGCTTCAGCCACAGCATGGCCTCCGCCTCCGTCGTCATGAACAATTTCCTTAAGCCGATTGAGCTTATCCGTTGCCAGGACCATACCGCCGAACGGAACCCTTCCCGCCACCGTGCCCGTGCCGGCGCCTGAAATCGTCACTGGCGTTTGATTGCGCGTTGCGTCGCGCAGGATCTCGGCAACCTCTTCGGCTGTTTCAGGGAAGACGACGCGATCGGCGAAGCCTCCGCCAACATGCGAAGAGTCGGCGAGGAACGATTGGATTTCGTCAGGCTGAGATTTGGTTAACAAAATTTGAACCACGGACGTCACAGAGAAAGCCAAAGAACTAGTCAGCTATTAATCGATGCCTATCTCGTTTTTCTTCTCTCTGTCCTCTGTGGTTATTCATGTCCTTACGCGACGATCAACTGTCGCTCGCGTAGAAACTTAATCCGATCGCGAAGCTCGGCGGCCTTCTCGAATTCGAAGCGCTTCGCATGCCCTCGCATTTCAAACTCCAGACGGTCGATTGTCTCGCCGAGCTGCTGCGGACTGTAACCCTCAACATCTTCCAGATCCAGGGGTATCTTGAAGTAATCGGCCTCAGCCGCCGTCACCAGGGTGGACTCGATCGGCTTGATGATCGTCATCGGCGTAATTCCGTTTTCGCGATTATAGACCAACTGCAACGCGCGCCGCCGTTTGGTTTCGTCAATCGCGCGCTTCATCGAATCGGTAATTCGATCGGCGTAGAGAATCGCTTTGCCGGCCGAGTTGCGCGCCGCGCGCCCAATCGTTTGAATCAAAGATGACTCAGAACGAAGAAAGCCTTCCTTGTCGGCGTCGAGAATTGCGACCAGCGACACTTCAGGCAAGTCGAGACCTTCGCGAAGCAGGTTGATCCCAACCAGTACATCGAATTCACCGCGCCTTAGATCACGCAGGATCTTGATTCGCTCGAGGGTGACGATGTCAGAGTGGAGATAGCGCACGCGCACATCGACCTCGGTGAAGTATTCGGTCAGGTCCTCGGCCATCTTCTTGGTGAGGGTCGTTACCAGCACTCGTTCTTTCCGTTCAGCTCGCAGGCGACATTCCCCGAGCAAGTGATCGATCTGGCCTTTGACCGGCATCACTTCAACTTCAGGATCCATTAAGCCGGTCGGACGAATAATCTGCTCGACGATTTCGCCGCTGGCTTTCGTCAGCTCGTATGGGCCCGGGGTCGCCGAGACATAAATCCTCTGACTCACCCTCTCTTCGAACTCATCAAAGTTCAGCGGCCGATTATCCATCGCAGAGGGCAGGCGAAATCCGTATTCAACCAGCGTGCGTTTGCGCGATTGATCGCCAAAGAACATTCCGCGCACCTGTGGAATTGTCTGGTGTGATTCGTCGATGACGACCAGAGTGTCTCGCGGCAGATAATCGAGCAGGGTCGGCGGCGGCTCGCCCGGTTTCTTACCCGTCAGATGACGCGAGTAGTTCTCAATCCCGCGGCAGAAGCCCATCTCTTTGATCATCTCGAGATCGAACATCGTTCGTTGATGCAGACGTTGGGCTTCGACCAGCTTACCTTCCTCGATAAGTTTCGGCTCCCACCATTCCAGCTCCTGCTTAATCGATTTGATCGCTCGCTTGAGTGTCCGTTGAGGCATTACATAGTGTGACTTTGGATAGAGCGGCAAGCGGGCCGTGTGCTTCTGCATGACTTCGCCCATCAGCGGATCGATGGTTGAGATCGAATCAACTTCATCGCCCCAAAGCTCGATGCGATAGGCCTCTGCCTGGTAACTCGGATAGACCTCAACCACGTCGCCGCGCACTCGAAAGCTGCCGCGTTTGAAATCGATGTCGTTGCGTTCGTACTGCAACTCGACCAGACGCTGCAGCAAAGTGTCGCGAGTGATGTGCATGCCGGGCTCGAGAAACAAGAGCATGCCGTAGTACGCATCAGGGTCGCCCAAGCCGTAGATGCAAGAGACGCTGGCCACCACGATGACATCACGGCGCTCAAACAAAGCGCGGGTGGCGGACATGCGCAGGCGATCGATCTCTTCGTTCACGATAGCGTCTTTTTCAATATAAGTATCGGAGGCCGGCACGTACGCTTCGGGCTGATAATAGTCATAGTACGAGACGAAATACTCGACCGAGTTTTCCGGAAAGAGAGTCTTGAACTCCTGATAGAGCTGGGCCGCCAGGGTCTTGTTGTGAGCTATTACGAGAGTAGGTCTCTGGGTCTCGTTGATGACGCTGGCGATGGTAAAAGTCTTGCCGCTGCCGGTGATGCCGAGCAGAACCTGGTCTCTCTCCCCGTCCCCGAGCCCGCGCACGAGGGTCTCGATAGCCTGCGGTTGGTCGCCACAGGGCTGATAGTCGGATTTAAGCTTGAAAGGCATAACCGACAATAGTAAAGGGTAAGTGGTGATAGGAACAAATACGGCTGGGGAGCACGAGCGGGGTTAGTGGAGCGCGGACATCCTGTCCGCCTGAGCGCGTAGCGCGAACAACGTTTCCAAAGCGGTTCTTATCGGCGCTCTGAGCAGCCTTTGCCCGCTGGCGGACAGGATGTCCGCGCTCCATCCTCAAAAACACAAAGGGCGCAGAGTCTTTCAACTCTGCGCCCATCGCGATGGCACTCGCTCTTGTGTCTTCTACAACATCGAAGGAGCTTCAGCCGGAGTCTGGCTGGTGATTTGGTAGATGGCTTCCATGACTGCCGAACGAATTTCCGGCGGCAGAGATCCGCGCACGGCCATACGGCGGAATGCCGGCAGAATATCCGGCTGTCCGCTCAGGGCCAGGAGCTTTACCACGGCCAGGCGAACTTCAATATTCGAATGCTCTTCGATCGCTCGCATCAGCGGTTGGGTTTCGCCGGCCTTCGACATCAGGAACAGCAGCGAGAACGCATCATAAGTTTTGTCGCGACTTTCGCCGGTAAGATTTCTGATAGCTTCGTTCGCCAGTCCCGAAGAGGCGATAGCTGCGCCAATCTTGCGGCGGCGTTCGGGAGTTGCTTCGCGCAGAGCTCTGGTGAAAGCGGCCGCCCGATCCTCCTGCAGTTCGAACATTGCCCGAGCGGCAGCGTTGCGAACTTCAGTCGACTGGTCGTCGAATGCCGCACTCACCTCGTGAAAGGCCTCTTCGCCACCCAGACGCGGTAGCTCGCTTACCGCAGCTGCGCGTTCAGCTGGCTTATCACTACCCAGACCTGATGAAAGCGCATCGCCCTCGGGTGCGAAGTTACTCTCCGGGACACTCACCGGCGCGAATTCATGTCCGGAATCATCCTGCATGGTTCCCAACTGATTGTCAGACATAGTCAGCGGTGCGACTTCTACTTCACGCGGCACCGGCCGATCTTCGCTGCCGACATCGAACCACTCGGCGATCCCAGTCACGTTGGACGATTCCGCGTGAACCGCCGTTTCGTCCGCTTCAGCCCGTTCGATCTCAAAATCAAATCCGGGTTTGGCGGCAGCTCTGGCTTCTTCTTCGGCCAGGATTCGTTCATGTTCAGCATGACGGCGGGCGGCCTCAGTCTCCTGCCGTTCAGCCTCTTCGGCGCGCATTTTGGCTTCGACTTCGGCGCGTATGCGGGCTTCAAGTTCGGCGCGCTGGCGCACTTCAGCTTCGGCCCTCAGCCTGCTTTCTTCTTCAGCCTGTAGCCGCGCCTGAATCTCAGCTTCCCTGCGAGCTTCCTCTTCGGCGATCCGACGGGCCGCTTCTTCGGCCTGACGGCGGACTTCTTCATCGGCGCGCCTCTGGGCTTCTTGTTCAGCCAGGCGACGAGTCTGTTCAGCCGCGAGTCTCTGCGCTTCCTCTTCCGCGCGATGTCGAGCCTCTTCTTCGGCCTTTCGGCGCAAAGCCTCTTCGGCCTGGCGGCGCTGTTCGGCTTCGGCTCGCATTTGAGCTTCGATTTCAGCGCGCAGGCGCGCTTCCTCTTCCGCGCGGCGCTGGGCTTCAGCTTCAGCCTGACGGCGTGCGTTCTCTTCTGCGCGGCGACGCTCTGCTTCTTCAGCCAGGCGATGCGATTCTTCGATAGCCCTGAGCCGTGCGGATTCACGAGCTTGCACGCGCTCAATCGCTTCCCCTACTCCTCGGAAGCGCACTTCAGCGCGACGGCGCATTGCATCTTCATCCGCTTTTTTCCCGGCTTCAACTTCCAGGTAACGCCGCTCTACTTCGGCTCGGTGGCGGGCATGTCCTTCTTCCGCTTCACGCAAAGCGGCCAGTTCAGCTTCGTGCGCTTGCTGCGCCCTGAGCCGCTGATTGTCGACTTCGGCGCGGCGGGTTTCCTCCATCGCGCGCATCCGCCGGAACTCCTCTTCGACCCGCATGAGTTCCTGCTCGGCTGTCTGCCGGCGATGTTCTTCCGCCGCCTGCTCGCGAGCCTCGACGTCAATTCGTTCTCTTTCTTTCTCAGCGCGTTGGCGCGCGGTTTCTTCTTCCATCTGGCGCCAGCGTTCCTGCTCGGTGCGCAGAGCATTGCCCGAAGCCAGGCGCGCGGCTTCCACTTCAGCCCGCCGCGCTTCCTCTTCGGTGCGCAGCCGCATCAACTCAGCTTCCAACTGAGCGATCTCCGCGGCGTCCCTGGCCGCGACGGTGTCACCTTCAGCTGGTGTCGCGGATTTTACTGCCGGAACAACGGTCTCTGGCTCGTCGAACATGGAATCGACAACTTCGTGAGCGGGCGGAATGAACTCAGGAACAACTGGCTTGGGTTCAGCAGCCGGCGCTGTATTCTGAGGAGCCTGTGCAAGAGATTCGGAAGCGGTTTGTTCCGCTTTGAGTATCTGGAGAAATTCGGCTTTGTGAGCTGACAGGGCACCGCGCAGTTCTTCAGTTATGGTTCCCTTCGGCGCATCAATAACAAGGCGATCGTCGCCGGAGGTTTTCACCTCGACGCCCTTTTCGCGTAATTGGGCAAGTAGTTCCTGGGCTGTCATAGTTCGATCACCTCGCGGTCGGTTTGATTTACATGTGAAGAAGGATCAGGCATGGCTGCGGGAGTAGAAATTGGAGCGAGAACCGACGCGCTTTCGTTGGGCGTTGCAGTGGCGCAGGCTTCGATAGCGTGCTTGATCAAGGTGCGCGGTACCTTCCGATCGTTTTCGGTTTGCATTAACGAATTAAGCGGACCGATAGCGGCCGGATCTCTGATGTCCATTAAGGCTTCGACGGCGGCGCGCCGCACATCGGGCGAAGCGTCATCGAGCGCCGCCACCAGATGCGGAGTAGCATCCGGATCATGAACGAAGCTGAGTCGCCGAGCGGCCGCGGCTCGTTCATTCGGCGATTCGGCGATTCGCAAGTCGCGCGTCGCATCATCAAAGTAGCCGTGCTTCATGAAGGCAGCGCGCGCATATTCGCGTCGTGCGGCGCTTCGACCGACTATTGCCGAAAGCAATTCAGCCCCGACCAACTGGCGAGTTTCGCGATCGCTCGAGCCAATGACGTTCTCATCGTAGGGGCCGCCGTTGATCAGCTTCTTTGCTTCTTCAGTGGCTTGCACGATTCGCCCCCGTCGCGAGTCATCTACCGGGCTGGGCACTGGCGCGCTTGCTACTTCCTGAGCAGCAGTTGCAGCGCTGGGCGCTGAGGCCACGATGGTTGGAATGATCGCAGCTTCGACAGCCGGCGCAACCTCGGGAACTAATTTCGATTCCGAAGGCTTCGAAACGCTGGCTGCGGTGTCCTTTGTCTTCGTGGTCGATTTTACAGTGCTGGTCCGAACCCGCTTTGGCGTTTTAGCGCGGCGTCGCTGGAAGAGGAATAGGCCGATCAATAAAAGAAGTACACCGACGCCGGTTGCCACCGGGACAGGATTGAGTTGGGCCAGCAGGATCCAGTAGTTAATGCGTTCTTTCATCTGGCTCCAACGATCCTGGCGGGGCTGGTTAGTCGATTGGCTGGCGTTAGTTGCCGGAGTTGTTTGAGTCGTGGGCGATGCTAAGGCCGTCGACGTGGATTTCTGAACTGGTGTCGGCGTTGGAAGCTTCGCAGTCGGAGAGGGAATCGGGGACGGCAGCGGAGTCGCCACTGTTTTCGATCCGGAATTCGCGGCCAACGCGGTTGCAGTGCCCGGCTTGCCGGCTAAGTTCGAGTTCGCCGCATTACCGGATGACTTTGGTCGATCAGGCGCATTCTTATTGGCCCCTGATTTTGAGTTGTTTCTTTGGTTGTTATTCGCACTCCGATTCGCTCCCGTCAACGACGGTGCGCTCCGTTGATTGGTATTCGAACTGCGATTCGGTCCGGTTAACGATGATGCGTTCCGTGAACTGGTGTTTGAATTTCGATTCGGTCCGGTGGTGGACGAAAGGGGTTGGCGGCCCGCGTTCGATGCAACTGAAGAACTCCCACCGGCAACCGTGAATACGATCTCGATCCGGTTTCCTCGCTGTTCGACCCGTGCCGTCGCGCCCGGCTGCAGGCGAAACGAAATGACGATACTGTCCCCGACTCGCTGTGTCTTTACGTCAGCAAACCCGCGACCACGAAGAGCGTCGGCGTTAGGAACGTCGGCGGCTGGAATTCTGACGTAGAAGCGATCGCCGCGCCGGTAGGCTTCATAATCATTCAACGATTGATCAGAGTTGAGCGCGACCCTTGATCCTTCCGAAGAATCGCTGGAATGCAGAGTAGCTACATGCGGGCGCTTGCCCGAGGTGTTGGGATTTGTCTGGGTCTGCCTGGCACTCCGGCCTTGCGCCGCAACCACAGCGGCGCCCAACAGGAGAACCATGCTGTATCTCAACGCCGAGGACGAAGCTTTGGCACAGCGGGGCGATTGGTTTGTCGTCTTCATCATTGGGGCAACACTAACGAAAAACCTGCGGGGATACTAGAGGGAATTATGCAACGACATTGCGCCGTTGTCACTCGGAGATAAGTCAAAAACCGGTGGGTCCTGATCCAGCTTGTACAGAACTTCAAGCATGGCCGTGCGCACACTCTCGGGCAAGGCTTCGCCGCTTACCATGTCGCGTAGCACCGGCGCCAAATCCGTTTGGCCCGCCACGTTCAATACTCGGATTGCGCACAACCGCACTTCTTCGTCCTTGTGGTTCTGGATGGCGCCCAGAATCGGTTGCGTTTCGTGCGCTTTGGCCAGCAGTGAGAAGAGCGAGAAAGCTTCATATGCCTGGTGGCGATCCTCGCTGGCCAGGCGATCGACTGCCTGCGCTACGATGCCGGTCTTGATGCAGGCCTTAGCAACGCTTCGCAAAGTGTCGGCGTCGGCAGTTTCCATTACGCGAACGTAGGCGTCCGCTCGATCGAAGTGAAGTCCGGTCAAAGTCCGGGCCGCGGCTGCGCGAACTTCGCGTGATTCGTCGGCCAAAGCAATCAGCACCGGCGCGAACACCGACTCGTGATCGATCGAGCCGAGACCGGTGACGGCGGCCGAACGTACTCCTGAATTCGGATCGTTTAGCGCGATGGTGTTGAGCGCGGCCACCGAACGCTGCACGTGATGCGCCGCGAGTTCGCTGATAACCTGCGCGCGCACTTGAACGTCATCACTGGCCAGTCGGTTCAAGGCATCGGTTACGGCCTCGTCATCATTCCCTGCCGGCAGCTCTTCAAAAGAAGCCAAGGCGCCCAGTTCGGGAAGATCGTTGTTTGCGCTGTTACCAAGTAGAGCAGGCTCGGCGGATGGCGCGTCAAGGTATCCGAGGCTTTCGACTGAACAAGCGCTCAGCGCTTCGCTCAAGAGCGAGGCGGGAATGTCCGGATGACGGCGAGCAATATCGAGCAAGGCGCCGATCGCGGCCGGCAGTTTTAGTTCACCAAGACTGGAGATGGCCTGGTTGCGCACGACTGAATCCGTATCGTGCAAGGCTTCGATCAGAAAGGTCAACGAGCTTTTCGATCCGATTTGTCCCAGGACCCGTGCGGCAGATGACCGTTCCCAGGCATCGCGACCCATCAATATCATAGCGCTCTGACGCGCGACAAATCCGTATTCTTCGAGGGCCTGTCGTGCTCGTCTCCGTCCGTCTTCGGTCGCGTCCGAGGCATCGATAGCTTTGGTCAGTGACGCTTCAATGGCCCGCCGATCGTCGCTGGCGCGCGAGGCCATCACGTCCATGCGGTGCGCTTTTCCAAGGATCAGCTTGCCCACTTCTTGATCGATACGATAGGCGCCATAAACTGACGGCTCTACTTCGACCAGAGCAGGTTTTTCCCAGCTCTGAGCTCCGTCAATCATCGGGGCCCGGCGCTCAACGAAGGTCTGCGGCTCAACCACTGCGCGGGTGTTGGTGAGCGGAGGATTATCGGTCCGAACGGTCCGCGCCGGAGTCTTGACCGGCTCGCTGACATCTTCCCACTTTCCGCCACCGCTCCGTTTCTTGTAAACGACCAAAGCCACCAGCGCCAGGATCAGAATAATGGTTAAGCTGTAGGGCGAGAAGATCCATGAGGAGTCGTCCGAGGTTGCCTCTTGAATTGCCGCCCGGGTAGTTGCTGAGGCGCATAGAAGCAGAAGCGTGGCGGTCAGCAGAGCGACAGTCGCTCGTGACGTTTGGCGGAGGGTTGGGGCTAGGGTGTGATTTGGCATGACGGTCACCATTTTGGTTGGAAGCTCTTCAGTCATATGCGGCGTGATTGCCGAGAATGTTTCCTGGAGATAACTACGGAACTGCCTGGTCGGTTAATTGACCCGGTGAGAAGGCGAGGGCACTGTCTATTCTGTGTCGGTGAATTTGTATCCGATACCCCAGACGGTGAGCACCAACTGCGGGTTATCAGGATTCTCTTCAATCTTCGCGCGCAGGCGATTGATGTGAGAATCAATCGTCCGATCGTATCCCTCGTAGGAGTAATCCCAGATTTTCTCGAGCAAATATTTGCGTGGGAAAACGCGTCCGGGATTTCCGGCAAACAAACGCAGCAGGTCAAACTCTTTCGGCGTTAGTTCTACTTGTCTGTCCGCGATGGTTACTTCGCGCCGAACGGGATCGACACGGAGGTTGCCGCGGACTATCGGAGTTTCGTCTTTACCGTCACCGCCGGCCACGGCCGCGCGGGACCGTCGCAATACAGACTTAATGCGGGCCTCGACCTCGCGTAAGCTGAATGGCTTGGTGATGTAGTCGTCGGCGCCCATCTCCAGGCCAAGCACTTTATCGACTACGTCATCCTTAGCGGTGAGCATGAGAATTGGCATTTGCGGGTGCTTCTGTCGTAGTTCCTTACATACAGCCAGTCCGTCCATTTTTGGCAGCATCAAGTCCAGCACCACCACGTCGGGACGGTTTTTGACCGCGGCTTCAATCCCGGCGATGCCGTCGGGCGCGGTGTTTACCGAATAGCCGGCCCTCGAGAAATATTCCTCGATGGCAGTCGAAATATTGTCGTCATCTTCAATGATCAGAAGCGAGGTTTTTGGCGCGGGCGCGGCAGCGGCTCCTGCAGCGTCCATTGAGTGAGAGTGGCCCGTCTCCCCATTAGTTCGATTCAACATGGACTGTTTCCCTCAAGGCGAGAAGACGTTTAGGGGGTGTGCGCACCGCTATGAAGGTGCGCTTTCACGTAGGACTATAACAGCTTGGCGCATTTTAACTCAAGCATAAATTTTCAGAGGTGACGTAAATTGGCACTGATAAGGAGAAGTATTTGAAAACGCCGAAGGCGTTGCCCAATCCCAGCCCAGGGTTGGAGCTTGCGACAACCCTGGGGGTTGAGTCGCTCCCTTTGGTCCGCACCGCTGAAAGCGTTGCGGGATCGTGCGCAACTCGGAAGTTTGCCAACGCTTTCAGCGTTGGACTCTTTTCGCCTGTTCACTCCCAGGTTTGTCACAAGCGCCAACCCTGGGATTCGATAACGCCTTCGGCGTTCCGCTAACACCGATTCACTTCGGGGTTCAAAGACATAAGTAAGGCGAGCAGCTCACGAAGCCGGCTTAGTCGGAGCCAGCTTCGCGCGGAGACGATTCTCGAATCCCGAAATTGCAGCGACCATCTGAGTAGAAGTGCCCGCCTTCTTGCTCAAGTCCTGAAAAAGTAGCAGGCCCCGTTCGTCACCGAGCGCAACGATGGCTTCAGCCGCCCCAGAGAACAAAGCAAAGTTGCGCTTGTCCGCCGCCTCTGTCAGCAAGGTGCTGAGAATGGGGAAAACGCGGGGATCATCTTTGCCCGTCGATCCCAGCACGCTGAGGGCGGCCGCGCGCACCGCTGGGCGATTACCAGCCGCATAGTATTTGAAGCCGAGCTCCAGAGCGCGCTTATCACCCAGCGCAGCCAATCCGCTTAACGCCGAAGCCTTGATCGTGTCGCGCCACGATGGGGCCTCGATCAGCTTGACCAGAGAATCGTATGCGCCGCTGGCTTTCGATTGACCCAGAGCCAGGGCCGCCGCCTTAATCACCCCGTAACTCTGATCGTTGATTAGCTTCAGATAAGTTTCGACCAACGCCGGGTCCTTGCTCGCCGCCAGCGACGCGATCGCCCGAGCGCGAACGCGCGCGTTTGAATCCTTGGTGGCTGCCAACAGAGCATCGGTCGCCTCTTTCATACCACCGAGGGGCGCGGCGGCTTCCAGACGAACTCCCCAAAACTTATCCTTCGTCAGCGCCTCGCTGACGGCCTTCACGATCGCGTCGCGATCCGCGGCGCTGGTCTTGTCATCCTTCATTCGCGGCGTTAGTTGCTGCAGAGCCCAGACCCGTCCGAGTACGTCCTGATCGTGGGCCAGTTGATACTGCAACTGACCGATCGTCTTGTTAAAGATCAGCTCTTTGATCAAGGTGTCGCCGTAATCGAAGCTCACCAGCAAAGGCTCTGAGTCCACGGTGAACTTAAAAGTCTGTTCTTCCTTCGACTCAATGCGCACGCGATCGACGCGAGTGCTCGATGCGGTTCCGATTTCGATGTCCACCGGAGTTTGAAAGAAGGCAACCTGGGGATACTGCGATTCCGGATCTGGACGCTGCTCTTGCGTGACCTTCAACGTCAGTTCTTTCTTAGTGGCGTCGTAATCCTGTGTCACTCGAAAGATGGGATGACCCATTTTGTAGAGCCATTCGTCAAAGAACCAGTCCATCGGCTGTCCGGTTGTCTCTTCGATGGCGATGCGAAACTGCGCAGTCTCAACCGGTTGATGGGCATGTTTCGTCAGGTAATGATTGATCGATCGCCACCAGTTGTCTTCGCCCAGCCAGGTGCGCAGCATGTGCAGGACGGCGCCGCCGCGCGGGTAGGCATAGGTATCGAATACCGCATCCGGATTGTTGTAGTGTCTGGTCACGATGGGCCGGCGCTGTCCGCGTCCCCAAGCCTGATAGTAAGCTTCCTGATTAGCCCGTACGTCCGAATAAAGAAAGTCGTCACGACCCAGATTGTGCTCGTCCCACATCGCTTGAAAATAAGTAGCAAAACTTTCGTTGAGCCAGATGTCCGACCAACTACGGCAAGTCACGTAATCGCCGAACCACTGGTGCGCCAGTTCGTGAGATTGCAAGCCGTCGCTGGTGGCGTCCAGTTCGTAGCGGGCATCGTGAATCATGTTGTCGGTTTGCGTCGTGGCGCTGATGTTCTCCATGCCGCCGCCAAAATCGCGCACCGTGGTCTGAGCGTACTTGGCATACGGATACTTCACGCCTGTCTTTTCAGAAAAGAACTGGACCATTGCGGGCAGGCGTGCCGCCGTGACTTTTCCTTCTTCGACTTCGTTTGTGTAGACGTTCGTGACGATCGGGATTCCCGCGTAGTCTCCGGTGACCGGCGCAAACTCGCCCACGATGATTGAGGTGAGATAGGTCGCGTGCGGATCATCAATCTTCCAGTCAAACGTGCGCGTGCCGTCGGCATTTTCTTTTACCCAGAGAAGCTTGCCGTTGGAAACCACACTCAAAGGTTTCTCGACCGTGGCGACTATCTCTGAAGAGGCGAAGTCGTTTGGATGATCGAAGCTGGGAAACCACAGGTGGTTCGTTTCAGCCTCGCCCTGTGACCAAATCTGGCGCGGGCGCGTCGGGTCGTCAGGCCTTGGCTTAATAAAGGTCAAGCCGCCGCCGCCCCGCTTGTCGGCCGCCGGTTGGTTCGTGTGATACGAGACAATCACCGTTAGTTCTTCGGCGGGTTGGTAGGCGCGATCAAGGAATACCGAAAGCTTCTCCCTGGTAGCGTCATACTCGAATTTGAGCGGCGCGCCCGAGGCCAGCGCGGCCGAGGCAATCGTCATGTACGCTGCATCGAAATCAACGCGGCGCAAGTCTTTGACTGAGGGCGCCATGGTGATCGTGGCAGTGCCAATGGCCTGTTCCTGTTCCCAGTCGAAGCGGAGATCGAGTTTGATGTTTCGCTGATCGTAATCGTGCGCAGGTATGTATTGAGCCGGGGGAAACGCTCGAGTCGCCGGGCGGGGCAGCGGTGGCGGCGTTGGGGTCGGAGTCTGCGCCTGTCCAAAGCCCGCGGGCACACAAAACAAAGCGAGAACGAGGAAACACTTCGTCGCAGCTTTGCCAAACAGTTCGAATAGTTGCATTTGATCTCCCGTACGAATTTTTTGTTCTGAACTTAACTAGTCATCGCTCGATGGCGCTCAATGTTCTGAGGCTCCTACAGGCGTCTGATGGAGGGGATTGGGGATTCTGGCATTTCGTTATGGAAAAAGACAAGCGGAGCGGTTTTCGAAGGAGCGCGGACATCTTTGACGGATCGCGGACAGGATGTCCCGCGCTCCGAGATCTTTGCTATTTCGCAGCGGAGAGTCGCTCACGCTCAGCCGCAGTCCAGTCACAGAGGATTTTCTTATCCTGCTCAGACAGCTTCGCTTTGGGATGCATCGGCAGGTATGAAGGAAAGGGCATCGCGCCATCCTCAACTTCGTCGCAAATCTGTCGCAGCTTTTTGTCCTGCCTCTCCTTGTCCAGCTTGCCCCATTCAGACAGGTTCAAACTCTTGCGACCCTGATCGACGTGATCGGTTATCCACCACGAAAGCGGCGCGACGTTGGTGTACCAGGGCCACTCCGTTTTGTTTGAATGACAGTCGCGACAGGAACGGTCGAGAATATCTTTCACCTGCGGCGTCATCTGCACTTGCGCTTCAATCGACTGCGAACTTTCTGAGACAGGGTTCGTTCGCGCGGGTCGCTTGAGCTGCAATAAAATGAAAAGGCAGGCAACGACAATCACGAGCCACTTGGTTATCTTCCAGATAGTTTTCATGTTTGTACTCGTAGTAATTTCCTGGCGCAGAAAAACGATCCACGAAATACACTAAGCTGCATCGCATGCTCGTCCAACTTCGTGTGATTCGTGGATCGCTCTTGTCCAAGCGAAAAGAAAGCAACAAGGCAAAGAGAACACCTGCCCTACTCGTCCGTCCGAACGCAGCATCCAATTCCGCTAGGATACGCGATCCGGCCCCCAAACGTCTGCTCAGTGCAAGACCTTGTTCTACGATGGACGCCGCTACGAACTCTTCCCATCACATTGCGGATCGCTTCGGGCAAACTCTGTTAATGCGTGTCCATCTGCTCTCTCCACCGATTCAGCATTTCCCGATCGAGCCGCAGAATTCCTTCGCGGGTTACCCCCGACGGCGGCGGTGCCAATTGAGCTGTCCGATCATAAACGCGCGCGCGATCGCTTCCATTGACCCTCGACAACAAATACCAGAGGGTCATGGCGTCACGCGGCCGGGAGTCGTGAAGGATGATGTCCAGCGACGGAATGTTAGACCACCGCGTATCATTTGGCTCAAAGTCGAACTTGGCCAGCGCCCTGCGGAAAAGCTCGGAAGCGTCTTCGAAGTAAGGCGTCCCCGGTCCGATCCCTGGCCTGGTTGCACAGGCTGCACCGGCGGGCACAACTGACTCGCGGTCTCTCAACTGCAGCGAAACCCAACCGGCGGTCACGCGCAGAAGACTGCTGCCGCCATCGTCGACTTCCAGCGTGTAAGCGCAACCGAGATCTTCTGCCACGCCCGATGGAGTGTTCACAAAGAAAAGTTTTGGCGGCGCTGAGATGCGCGCACTTAAACGGCCGCGGGCCAGTTCCAGCCTGTGCTCGGTCGGCTTGGTCTCAACCAAACGAACCCGGGTGTTCGGATCAATGTCGACCTTACCAATGTCCCCGACACTAATCTGAGCGCTTGAGTTTGTATCAGTCTCGAGCCACTGACCGACGCCGAGTTTCCCTTTATCGCTGACCTGCGTCGAACCAATTAGCGGTAAGCCTCCCAGACGCGCAACGTCCCAGGTCGCGCGCTCAAACTTCGGACTCTGCCGCCACCAGAACATTGCCAACCCGGTCACTAGCACGATTAAAGCCGTGGCGCCCACAGCGAAGACGGGCTGCATAAAGAATCGGCTCTGAGGAACGATGGTTGGCCGGCCATTACCATCAAGGGCAGTCTCAATTCCTTGCCATAGCGAATCAGGCGCCTCGATCAGCGGCAACTGCGCTGCCAACCTGGCGCCAAACCTCACCTCTTCAAATTCGTCCCGACAACGCCGGCAACCGATCAAATGCTCGGCGACCCGCCGCGACTGTTCGGGCGACAGTTCGTCATGACAGTAAGCCGAGGTCAAGCTGGAAAAATGTTTAGCGAACATCATCGATCTCCAAAGTGGCACAGACTTCAGTCTGTGATTTCTTCGCAAGGATCACCGACTGAAGGAACCTCTGATTAAGTGTCTTCGACGCGTAGCGTCGGGATGAATTTAGCCCGGCGTTTCAACGCCGGGTAAAGGTGCACGAAGTCTTCGCGTCGCATGGCGACGCTTGAACCAAGGTGAATTCAATCGTCGCTACGCGACGAGTACCCGTAACCAACCGATCCCGGCCTTGAAAGGCCGGGCTAAATTCATGCCGACGCTCAGCGTCGAAAGCACTTGTTCAGAGCATCCTGAAGCCTGTGCCACTACAACGCTAACTCGCCGCGCAAGTGGCTCAGCTTTTTAGCTAGCGCTTTATGCGCGCGATTCAAACGCGAAGCCACGGTTCCTTTTGAGCAGCCCAGAACCGAAGCAATTTCTTCATACGAAAGTCCCTCGATGTACTTCAGCATAATCGGCAGACGCATCTTCGGCTTCAATCCGACGATCGCGTCTCTGACCGAGCCGGCAATCTCCCGGCGTTCGTATCGGGTCTCTGGAGATTTTCGATAGACGGCTTTGCGCATCAAAGTGAATTCTTCAACCGGCAAGAAGCGCTTCTGTTTTCTTCGTTCATCCAGGCATGAATTGATCACCAGTCGATACAACCACGTATTGAATTCAGAATCACCACGGAACTGACTGATGCGAGTAAACAGCTTCACAAATATCTGCTGGGTAATGTCGTCGGCGGCAGCTTCATTGCCGAGCGAATAGCAGGCAATCGAGAACACACGATCCTTATACGCCTCAAACAACTGGCGAAAGGCTTCCCGGTCGCCCTCCCGGCAGGCTTGAATCACGCCTGCATTGATTGAATCTGGCGAACTGTGCACTCGCTGCTCCACGTGGGTGGCCGTTTGTTCGAGCATCGTCTGTTTAGACGAAGCGCTGCTTCCTTTTCTTCCGCCAGGCAAAAAAAGGCTTTGCCACCGAAATGGCAAAGCCCTTTTCACGCCGAGAATGTTTGCGGAATCGCCTTATTGCAAGAATTAGCGCGTGACGTGAACCAGCATCTCGGTTCCGGATTCAAGCTTCAGCTCCTTGCTGCCATTGATCGCCAGCGAGCCCGCGCCGCCCGCGCCTCCCAGGATCAAACCGATGGCTGCGCCTTTGCCGCCGCCGGCGAGGCCGCCGATGATCGCGCCGGCCGTGGCCCCGATGCCGCTCCGTTTGAGTGCCTGATTGCCGCGGCTTTTTGATTGCACGCCGCCCTCGTTGTCAGCGCTACCTTCAAAGCCATAGACCTTCGTCACATAGCCGTGAAGAATGCCGTGCCTTTGGTCGGGCAAATCAATTGAATCGAACGCAAGATTCATCGTCGTTCGGCCGGTGACTTTTCCCGATTTGAGGATCGAGCGAATGTGTCCGTGAACGACCGCCTCGTTGAAACGAACTGGATCGATTACGGTCGCCGTAAACCTGTCGCCAGCGCGCGACTCCTTACTCGAAAGCGTATCGTTTAAGCGAATCTTAAGATTAGTGGCCACGGGGACGACCGCCGGAACGACGGCGGTTGTTCGCGGGGCTGCTCGTCGCAGTCGCGGTCTCCTCCGTTGAGCATTGGCCATGACCGGCATCGCGATCAGAATTGAAAGAACGATCAAAAACTTAGTTGTGTAATTACTTTTCATTAGACTCCTCCCGAAGCCAGTATGGTTATGCAAAAAAGGGGCGGAGGGATTCGGTACTACTTAGCGGCCAGGGCCAGCCGGGCCACTTCGTTTGCCTGTGCGATTTGCAGAGTATCTTCGCCTTCAAATGATCGTTGCCGGTGGACTGTGCCGTCCGATTCAAAGATATAGGCCGAAGGGGATTCGCGCATGATGATGTCCTGCAAACGCATCAATCCGTAAAGCAGTGCCTCGGGTCGCGGAGGACAACCGGGAATGTAGACATCGACCGGGATCGTTCGATCCACGCCCTGCATGGTCGAGTAAGAATCGAACGGTCCTCCCGTCGAGGCGCAAGCCCCCATCGAGATCACCCACTTCGGCTCAGGCATTTGATCATAGACGCGGCGCACGACCGGGCCCATCTTCAAAGTGACCGTGCCGGCAATGATGATTAAATCGCTCTGTCTCGGGCTGGGGCGAAACACGCCGGCCCCAAACCGATCGATATCAAAGCGCCCGGCGCCGGTAGCCATCATCTCGATTGCGCAGCAGGCCAAACCAAAAGTCATGGGCCATAGGGCGGACTTGCGCGCCCAGTTAACCACCGGCGCGCCCAGGTCGAGCGCCTTGGCCGCGACCGTACGGCGCACGTAATTCGTGATCGAATCGACCGTGGTTAAGACAAAGCCTTCGTTGTGTTCAGCCATGAGTCATTGCCGATTTAAGATTGCCAATTGCCAATTTGCCGTTAGCTTTAGTCTTGAGCGCTTCAGAAGCAGACTTCCTGGAACTCGCCATTATTTTCGCGATCTCATTCGCCTCATTCAATAGTGGCTGGACTAGCGGCTCTCCTAACAGCTTCCGCTCGATGATTAACTCCATCCAAAAAGCGCTTTCATCTGCTT
This sequence comes from Blastocatellia bacterium, assembly GCA_033857635.1. Taxonomy (GTDB): domain Bacteria; phylum Acidobacteriota; class Blastocatellia; order Pyrinomonadales; family Pyrinomonadaceae; genus UBA11740. The sequence goes on along the minus strand of JAWVDF010000045.1, from coordinate 35,294 downwards.
CCTCTTCGACGACGCCGATCTTTGCAATGAACTCAGCCTTTGATCGTGCCCTACAGGCAGCTCTATAGTTCGCTCCGACTGACGTACCTGATCTCACAAGCTGTCCGCCAATCGTCTTCCCGTTAAGACTATTCGGTAAAGCGGCAACAAGTTTGAGTACCCGTAACGCAAACTGCTTCGTGCGGTCCTTCAGATCGTCGGGTTTCATCACTTCAACTCGAAGCAAAGTTCTTTAGGCAAGAACCAATCGGCAATCATCAATTGGCAATCGCCAATGTCTTCAGGCCCATTCCAGAGCGCCCTTGCGCCAAGCGTAATAGTAACCAACTACCAGAATACCTATGAAAACAAACATCTCGATCAGGGCAAACTTGGTAAAAGAAAAATCGCGGCCCATGAAGATGATTGCCCAGGGCAAGAGAAAAATTGTCTCGACATCGAAGATCAGAAACAGCATCGCCACGATGTAGTAACGCACAGTGAAGCGATCGTGCGCGCCGGTCTCCGGATCGATGCCGCACTCGTACGGCCGCATTTTGTCTTTTTGATATTTCCAGGGCCGTAGGAAACGACCGAGGATCAAAGGCATCACCGGAAACGCCACGGCGAAAACCAAAAAGACCATCACCGGCAAATAAGCCGTGCTCGGTCCTCCGACAGTATGCGCAGTCGTTTCGGCGGCTTGTAGCAAAAGCATCGTGGTTGCTTAGAAAAGCATCGCGCTCAACTCAAGTTGTCTTCGGAAATTCGTGAACAAGAAAATATTAAGTGCCGCATGAGATCAATGTCAATGAAGAAGTGCTCCTTCCTCGTCCGCACTGCGGACGGATGACAATAACCCAGCACTTCAGTGCTGGGTAGGGAAGTAATAAGAATGACCAAAGCCCGCGGAGCGGGCGACAGAGATTACGGAACCGCTCGCTGTAGCGAGCGGGTTAAACTGCTCGCCCATAGATCTTCTCGAATCTACTGCGCTACGCGACCCGCTCGCTACCGCGAGCGGGTCTGCTGGTCAAGAATCCAGAACCAAAGGCCCGCCGCCCCTCCCATTGCAGGAGCCTCGCCAAGACCACCCGCGGCTCCGCCGAATCAATCTGCATTGATGACAAAACCACGTCCAGCGGCGTTGCAACGACGTGCCGAAACACCATAGCAACATGCCTCGACGGCGCAGCAATCTGTAGAAATGCCAAAACAAACTGCAACGACAATACAGCGACGCGCAACGACACCAAAGCAGTGTGCAACGACGCCAAAACAAAGTGCAGTGACGCCAAAACAACGTGCGGTGACGCCAAAACAAGCCGCAGAAATGCAAAATCACTGAGGAAAACCGCAGTTAGCTCACCTGAATCGCGTGAACGGCAACCTGGAAGGTTGCAAGAAAGTAGCTGGTGGTCGAAGCGGAGCGGAGACCACCGGAAACCAAGCCACAAAACATCAGCACCCTGAAGGGGTGCCAGCAAGCCCCTCTGCGCCAATGAGACGCTAAAATTGAGCCCACTACAGTGTTTCAGTTGGATACAGGTGCACACCCTCGGGCTGTAATTGATTTCGGGACGTAGAGTGCCCCGACGCAAAGGGCCTATATGTAAAAAGGGAATGCTTTGCTCAGAAGAGGCGCGGCCAAGGAAGGAGGCCGCCAAGCTGTGGAGTGCGCCGACTCGTCGGCGCTTTGGTAGCTGGCGACTTGTCGCCAGCTCTGTCGCGACAAGTCGCGACTACGAAAGCGGTGACAAGTCCCCGCACTCCAAACCAGAAGCCTACCAATTCTTCGCCGCCGCTTCCGCGTCTTCGAGTGCTTCCTTCCGCCGCCAGTAGCCACAGTGCTCGATCAGCTTCCGCGCCGCCGCGAGATCCTCCTGCGGACTCTTCCACGGGTACGGCTTCACAGCGTGGAACAGGCGCGCACGATAGAGGTGAATGTCAGCCATGAATAACTTCATCGGCCCACGCTCGGCGATCTCCCAAGATTCGTCTTGCTATTTGAAACCTTAGTCAGCCGTAGCCACCAATGTGGTGGTTGCAACAAAGCGATGAGCAATATTGTCCACCATCACACCGAAGCCTTCCAGGGTTCTTACACCGAGGAGCGTCAAGTCGCCGGGCTCGGCAAAGACTACTTCATCGTTCGTTTCGTAGCCTTCGGCGCTGAGAATGGCGTAACCCACCTCACGCTCGACCTTCTGCTGTGTGGCGGTTGCGAACATTCGTTTGCGACGCGGGGTAATACCCACCGACGTCAGAATATCCGCGGGCAACCAAGTGAGTTCAGATCCGGTATCGACCAAAGCCGGCACTGGCTGGGTGCTGAGTTCCTCGCGTTTCGGATTGCGGGCGATGACGTTGACCTTGAATGCGCTCATATCTCGAAAGATTACCGCCGAGCTGAAGTAAGGGCAAGGTGCCGAAATCGTGGGTAGTGGTACATTTTGGATTTCCGCTCCTTCATCTAAGGAGGAGCGATGAAAGCAGGTTGGATTGCCCTACCACTGTTTTACTTATACGCGACCGTCGCGCACGTCAATCTGCCGTTTAACGACATCTTCCCAGTCGCCAGTTTCCAATTTCTGTCGAATAAGAACTCGAATGGGTTCCAGCGGGTCATTGCTGGCAGTCTTAAACTGAAACCACTTAATTGGAGTGTGCCGGTGGCAGATAAAATCCGCCTTCAGAAGCCCCTCGGAATCGCGTTTGCGCGAATGCATCTCTTTGGAGAGCACAGCGCCACAGTCCGGACAAATACCTCTGATGTTGCGAGGTTCTTTGTCACCCATTTCGGGGCGGTAACTCCACCGCCAAATAGCGCCATCGAAGTAATCCTCTGTGTAGTCCGTCCATTTGATGCGAGCATAGGGGTCGGGATGGTTCCACGTTTCGGAACGCGCACCGCCATCCGCAGACCCGAACCCGGACACTTTTTTGGTGGGTGTCGCTGGCTCATGTTTGAGACTTGCCGCCGGGGCTGCATCAAGACTTGGAGACCCTTGTCTGTCAGCGCGACTCTTAGGCCAATACTTTTCAGGGCACATCTTCAAGATCGTGGGCGACAGGGGGTTGTACATGTAACAGTAGTCAATCGGGTAGGTGTTCCCGTCGTCATCGTCGTACTCCCCTTCCGCGAAGTGAAAGAACAGCACCTCTTCCTTTTCCAGTTGTTCGATTCGCTCTTTGGACAACGGCTGAGGGGATTTAGATATAAGACTGTTTTCTTCTTTACCCGGCCCCAAAATCTGGCCGACTTTGAAAGGGGACTGGCTTATAGACCAGCGGGCCAGCAAAGTCGCGTGTAGTAAATACGTGATTGCCGCCGCCAAGTCTGATGTTCCGAGCAATCGCCTTGCCTCGGTTCTTCAAACCCAACAACACAGTTTCGGGCTTACTCGCTTCAAGCGGCATCATCCTCGCTCCGCTGATATAGAGTTCGGGCCGTTCCTTGTGCGTGAATCGGTGTCCTTCCGGGCCTCTTCCCCAAACTCGCCTCTCAACATTGTTCTCCGTTCGCTTTCTAAGCAGTTCCTCCCATTTTCTCGCGCGCACGCCGTACTGTGCGAGCAAGAACATCTCCCTTGATGGTTGCGGGTCATAAATACCAGGATCTGGATCGTCATAGTTGCCGAGCCAATCAAGCGTCTCATCGAACAATATCTGTGCTTCAACGCCAATGTCTGCTGCCTCTCTGTAATGAAAAACTGGGCAGCCATTAGCATCGGCGTACTCTCTCGTAAACAACCTACAAAGAGCTTCGGCCAGTGACCTCCCTTTGACCTCATAAAAGACGCTGGATTCATCCAATACTGCGTTAGGCGATACAAACAGGTAGAAACCGTCAAGGTCCTTCATTCCATCTGGTCGAGCGCCCTGCTATTGATCTGGTGTCGGTAACGACCCGGCACCTAAGCGTTGGAAGATTAAAGTGCTGATCTCTTCGGGAGTTCGCTCTGCTATTGAAACATATCCATCGCCGGAAAAAATCCCGATTTCCGGAATCGCGCCGAGTTCATCGAAACTAAGGAACATGATGCGATCTTCGTCGGCGGTCTGAATTAGTTGGCGGATGGAGCGCCATTCAAGGTTGCACCAGCGCTTTTTCGCATATTCCGCGCAGAGAAAAATCGCAATCAGATCAGATTCAGTGCGGTAAAGATTCGGTAGGTGTACGTCGAGGTTGGGTCGAGCAAACTCGGCTTCGTGATATTTGTCGTAGAGGATTCTTGACTTGCCGAGTCTCTCGGCCAAGTAGCCAGAGACCTGAGAAACAAATTCTCGACGTTCGCCCGGGTACGAGAGTGCGACAGTGAAGCGTCGAGGGTTCATGATAGGCAATTCTATCACTGCCTTAGCTCATAATGATTAAGGATTCTCGTTTATGTAAATCAAGGATCATGTTCACCTAAACACCGAAAACCCCGCAAAGATCATTTGCACATCCACGCCGGGGTTGAAGGTCGCGCGATAGCCGTTGGAGATGTGTTGGTACTTGTAACCTATCGTGAACGCTCGCCGGTTGGTGTTGACGATTTGGATGCCGCCGCTGAAGTCGAAGGTGAAGTTGAAGCGGGCGGCGCCGGCTATGGGGACTTGTTCGTTGAAATAGAGGAAGCCTCCGGTGGTCTGGGCGAAGGGTTGGATGCGGCGATTGCGACGGAAGTTGAACTTCAGGCCGATGGGCGCGAGGCCCCAGGCGTAGACGCTCTTGCGAGTTTGGGTAAAGATGAATCCCGTTCCGGATGGCACGACGTTGAACCGGTTGTTTGAAAGTATAGCGACGGGGATAGCGTCGATCGTCCATTCAAAGGCGACGGTCTTGCTGGCGGCGAGCACGCGGCCGTAGCGCAGGCCGATGTTGCCGAATCGCGCGTCGGGGGTTTTGCCGATCGGGGTTGGGGCATTAAATGAGATGCCGCCCCAGACTCCAAACTCGTTCGAACGTTTCTGGATTCCTTCGGTGGTTGACGCGGCTGGAGTCGATGCAGAGGAATTGTCAGGCGCCTGGGCCATGACCACAACCGACAAAGCCAGGAGCAGCAGGCACGAGAAGATGGCCTGCTGAATTACTTTGAGTTGGAACAGGTTCGACCAAAGAGATCGTTGGACGCTGTGAGGACCGGTTCGCATGGTGGACTCCTTCGTGAAAAATCAAGGCCTCGGGATCCAAGCCAGGTTGAGGCCAGCTAAGAGAGAAAGCAGTCGGGGTTAGCGCTCAAACTTCGACGCTGCCGCATTCTTAATGATCAGTCTTCGCCTGTCAATCAGAAATCGGATCAGGCGTCTCCTGATTTGATTCGTACGGCTTCGTGTGATTTCGTGGATCGAGTCCTTTGCCCAGAGGGACGATCCACGAAGTCACACGAAACCACACGAAATCGAAAACCGTCGTCCCTGGTTGATTACCTCTTAATGAGACGTGTTGCCGGCGAGCAGTGCAACCGCATGGGCCAGCACTGGCCTGATTACTTCGAAGCTTTCGCGCACGGCTTTGGGTGATCCCGGAAGATTTACGATCAGGGTTGCGGATCTGATACCGCAGACGCCGCGCGAGATCATGGCCAAGGGAGTGTTCTTGAGAGTTTCAATGCGCATTGCTTCGGCGAGACCGGCGGCTTCGCGTTCGATGACGCGCAGAGTTGCTTCGGGCGTGTTGTCGCGCGGTCCGAAGCCTGTGCCGCCGGTTGTGACGATCAGGTTTACATCGGCGCGGTCACTGTATTCGCGCAGCTTGTTGGCCAATGGTTCCAGATCGTCGTTGACAATTTCCTTTGCGATGATCTCGGCCCCGAGTTCTGTTAAGAGTTGGGCCAACAACTCGCCGGACGCATCTTCGCGCTCGCCAACTGCGCAGGCGTCGCTGGAGGTGATTACCACGGCTAAGATTTGCGTTGACATAAATTTGTAGGGGCAGGCCTTGTGCCTGCCCGGTTCTTTGGTGATCGAAGACGGGCGGGGACAAGCCCCGCCCCTACATTTTTCGTACGTGGTCCTTCAACCAACAGCGATCCATCACAACCAGCAAGCCTGCATCGAGCGCGCGTTGCGCGGCCTCATGATCGATTACGCCCTCTTGTAACCAGACAGCTTTCGCGCCCACGGCGATCGCCTGATCGACTGTCGCTCCGGCCTCTTCAGAACGTCTGAAGACATCGACCAGGTCGATTTTGTCGGGCACGTCAGCCAGTGAGTCGTAGGATTTTTCGCCCAGGACTTCGGACTCGTTTGGGTTGACCGGAATGACCCGATAACCAGCGCGTTGCATGTAGGCGGCGACGCCATGGGATGGGCGGGCGGAACTTGAAGATAACCCGACTACGGCGATTGTCCGGCATTCGGCGAGGATGCGGGCGATTGTTTCGGGACTGTTGATTTCAGACATGAACGTTTCGAAAGCGAAGCGGCTCTGCCGCCTGATGTGCGGAAAGGCTATCGCGATATTCGTCCCGTTAGGGACGAGATGTTTATAGACCCCAGCTTTTCCTTAATCAAATTAGCTCCGTGAGGAGCGCAATGTAATTCGGCCATGGTCTTTCGCTCCTGACGGAGCTTCGTATCAATTTCCATCCAGTTCTATAAATATTTCGCTCCTAACGGAGCGAAAGCGAGGGGGGCTTCAACTGCTCGTTGCCGCAACCGCATGCAGGTCCTGCAGAGCGTACACGGCGATCTCTTTCTGCGTTGCCTGGGAACTAAGCGCTTCAACCAGAGCCTGCGCTCCGGTCATCGTCGTCACACAGGGCACATTGTATTGCAGCGCCGCGCGGCGAATCGCCTGCTCGTCGTAATGCGAAGCCCGGCCCAGGGGCGTGTTGATTACCAGGGCCACCTCGCCTTGCTTGATTTGATCGGCGACGTTGGGGCGGCCTTCGTTAACTTTGAAAACTGTCGTGACTTCCAAACCGACTTCGCGCAAACGTGCCCCGGTGCCGAACGTCGCCATCAGATCAAATCCAAGACGCTTCAATCTGCGCGCAATCAGGACGGCCTGGCCTTTGTCACCTTCATTGACACTGATGAAAGCCTTGCCGCTCCTGGGCAACCCAATACCGGCGGCGGTCATTGCCTTTGCATAAGCTTCGCCAAAACTCTCACCGATACCCATAACTTCTCCGGTCGAGTGCATTTCGGGACTGAGAACCGGATCGACTCCGGGGAACTTCCGGAAAGGAAACACTGGCGACTTGATATAGAAGCGGTCCACGGTCAGCTCTTCCGGAAGACCGAATTCCTTCAGCTTCCGTCCGGCCATAACCAGCGCGGCAACGCGCGCGAGCGGGACGCCGGTAGCCTTCGAAACAAAAGGCACCGTGCGGGAGGCTCGCGGATTAACTTCGAGCACATAGACTCGATCGTCTTTGATCGCGAACTGAATATTCATCAGGCCATTCACGGTTAAAGCGGACGCGAGCTTGCGCGTGTAGTGACGCATCGTCTCGAGGTGTTCTGCTGCAATGCGCACCGGCGGCAGCACGCACGAAGAATCGCCCGAGTGAATCCCGGCCTCCTCGATATGCTCCTGAATTCCGGCAATCACGCACGCGGAATCATCGGCGAGTGCGTCAACGTCGAACTCGGCGGCTTGCTCGAGAAACTTGTCGATCAGAACCGGCCGGTCGTGCGAGAAGTCGACAGCGGTCCGCATGTAATCGTCGAGAGTCTCTTCGTCATAAACGATCGCCATGGCCCGGCCGCCCAGCACATAGCTGGGACGCACCAGCACCGGGTAACCGATGCGTTCGGCAATTTCGCGCGCTTCTTCAATTGAGGTGGCGGTGCCGTTCTCGGGTTGAGGAATGCCAAGGTCGTTCAGGAGCGAGCCGAAACGCCTGCGATCTTCGGCCAGGTCGATCGAGTCGGGAGAGGTGCCGATGATTGGGACGCCGGCTTCGTGCAAACGCATGGCCAGATTCAAAGGAGTCTGACCGCCGAACTGAACGATCACGCCGGAAGGCTTTTCGACGTCCACGATATTCATCACGTCTTCAAAGGTCAGCGGCTCGAAGTACAAACGATCGGAAGTATCGTAATCGGTCGAGACGGTTTCCGGATTGCAGTTGACCATGATCGTTTCCCAGCCGGCTTCGTGCAGGGCAAAAGACGCGTGACAGCAACAATAGTCAAACTCGATGCCCTGGCCGATGCGATTAGGACCGGACCCGAGAATCATGATCTTCTTCTGATCAGTTGGTTGAGCTTCGTCCTCTTCTTCGTAAGTCGAGTAGAGATAAGGCGTGTGTGACTCGAACTCGGCGCCGCAGGTGTCGACGCGTTTGTAGACGGGGACCAGGCCGAGCGTCTTACGATAGGCGCGGACTTCATCTTCAGTGCGGCCGGTTAGATAGGCCAGGCGGCGATCTGAGAGCGCGGCTTCTTTGAATTGGCGCAAGAGCTCGAGGGAGATGTTCTCGAGTTTGGGTAACTGCTGAAGGGATCCGTTTGGTCCACCCGCTGACGCAGGTGGTACTGACTCGAGCTCGGCCCCGCTTGGGCCGCTCGCTAACGCAGGTTCCACGGCTTCGATTTGTTCCTGAATCTCCATGACCTGCTTGAGTTGATCGAGGAACCACGGATCGATGCGCGACAGGCGATGGATTTCATCTATGGACCACCCGTGCTCGAGCGCATAAGTAATGTAAGAGAAGCGTTGCGAGTTTGGGCGCGCGAGCTTCCTTTGCAGCTCGTCGTTCGAAACGTCTTCGAGGCGGAGCGGCTTCACCGCCTCCAGTGAACGCAGGCCTTTGAACAGAGATTCCTTGAACGTGCGGCCGATGGCCATCACTTCACCGACTGACTTCATCTGCGTGCCGAGCACGTCTTCGGCATCGCGAAACTTTTCGAAATTCCATTTGGGGATCTTCGTAACGACATAGTCGATGGTCGGTTCGAATGATGCCGGTGTCTTCTTCGTGATGTCGTTGGGAATTTCGTCCAGCGTGTAACCGACGGCGAGTTTGGCGGCAATCTTGGCGATAGGAAATCCCGTGGCCTTTGAAGCCAGAGCGGACGAACGCGATACGCGCGGGTTCATCTCGATGATCCGGATGTCGCCGTTTTCGGGGTTGACTGCGAACTGAATATTCGAGCCTCCCGTTTCCACGCCGACCTTGCGAATGATGGTAATCGCCATGTCGCGCAGCCGCTGATACTCGCGATCGGTAAGCGTTTGCGCCGGCGCGACGGTGATCGAGTCGCCGGTGTGCACACCCATCGGATCGAAGTTCTCGATCGAGCAGATGATGACGACGTTGTCGGCCAGGTCCCGCATTACTTCCAGCTCGAATTCTTTCCAGCCCAGGATCGATTCTTCGATCAGAACTTCATGAATTGGCGAAGCCGCCAGGCCGTTGCGGACGATCTCTTCGAACTCTTCGGGATTAAAGGCGGTGCCGGCACCGGTGCCGCCCATAGTGAATGACGGACGAATGATGGCGGGATAGCCTGTCTCTTCGACCAGCACTTCGGCTTCCGCCCAGGACTTGGCAAACCCACCGCGAGGCATCGGCATGCCAAGCTCATCCATTGCCTGCTTAAAAAGGAGACGATCTTCGGCCACCTTGATCGCTTCGCGTTTGGCGCCGATCATTTCCACTCCGCATTCGTCCAAAACGCCTGAGTCGGCCAAGTCAATCGCGAGATTAAGAGCGGTCTGTCCACCCACGGTTGGCAACAAAGCATCGGGTCGTTCGCGCCGGATGATGGCTGACACGGATTCGACCGTCAGCGGTTCGATGTAAGTACGATCGGCCATTTCCGGATCAGTCATGATCGTCGCCGGATTCGAATTCACCAGGACGACTTCATAGCCTTCCTGGCGCAGGGCCTTGCACGCCTGCGTGCCTGAGTAATCAAACTCGCAGGCCTGCCCGATCACTATTGGACCAGAGCCGATGATTAGAATTTTGTGAATGTCGGTGCGCTTGGGCATCTAAAATTAGGACTCGCTAACGTTTGATTGATCAGTGGAGTCGAAGCATTATACATAGCGGCACATCGAGGCAGTAGCCCGTAGCGCGAGCGAGTGTTGACCGGGGCAATAGCCCGACCGTTAGGGAGAGCTCAACTTTGCCGATTTCGTCTTTCTTAGCGCCTTCAGCATTTGCTTTGCGCCTTTGCATGAAACAAAAGTCGAGCCAAAAAGAATTTCGCGCAAAGGCGCAGAGCGAAATCAAAAGGCTCAAAGCCAGGACACCACCGTTTCAGAGGCTAGAAGACTAACCACTCCTTGACGGTCGCGCTAACTCGCCAGTACGGTCTAAACATGAGGGATTTTCGTCAACTAATTGCTTTTCTTGTCCTGGCACTGTTGCTAGCGTCCGTATCCTTTGGTCAGAAGCCCTCTCGCCAGAATGACGCCAGCCCACTTGATCCAATTACGAGTAAGACGGATCTGTATCCCGCCAATGCCGACGCGAAAAAAGAGATCGACGAAGCGCTGCAGTTTGCCCGCGCGGATAAGAAACGCGTGCTGCTGATCTTTGGCGGCAACTGGTGTTACGACTGTCATGTGCTCGACCGCGCGCTTCATGAAGGAGAGGCAGGCAAGGTCGTGAAGGAGAGTTTTCTCCTGGTCCATGTCGATATCGGTGAAGGCGCCAAGAACCTTGAACTCGTAAAGAAGTACAAGGTCCCCTTAGAAAAGGGAGTTCCTGCCGTGGTCGTTTTGAATGGCTCAGGCGACTTGCTGTTCAGCAGCGCTGACGGTGAATTCGAAGCGGCGCGGCGCATGATGAAGAAAGACCTGCTGGCGTTTTTGAATTACTGGCGGGATGCGAAGCGATAACGACAGCAAAAGTACGGAGCGCGCAGCCTTTGCAATCAAGTCTTTACGCGAGAACTGAGCGGGCTGCGCCCGCTGGCGGACAGGATGTCCGCGCTCCATTCATCTTGAGTAAGGGCGCGCTTTTTGATAATTTGGCTGCTCCCCCAGTGCATAGATAACTACCGACACAAGGAGTCAATAATGAAGAGCAGGTTACTATTCCTGGCTGCCGTCACCTTCGCCATCTCCGCGGTCACGGCGATTTCGTTCGGCCAAAGAACGCGGGACACCGCCGACAAGCCAATCACCGGCGATTTCAAGATCACGATCAAGACCACGACCAGCGGACAAACTAGCCAGAGCACCACCCTTATCAAGGGAAAGCGCGAACGGAGCGAGAGCAGTTCGACGTATGGCGGAATGAACATGGGCAATTCCGTGAGTATCACTCAATGCGATTTGCGCCGGACCGTCCAGATCAATGACAGCTCGCGACAATATGTGATCACGCCCATGGACTCTGATGAGGACGCGACTTCTGCAAGTACCGGCGGTACGTCAACTCCCGCTCGCACAGAGCCGTCGCGGCGCGGCGGTGTCGTAACTATGACCGTGAACACGATCGATACCGGCGAGCGCAAAGAGATGTTTGGTTTTACCGCGCGGCATTTGAAGCGGACGATGACTTCAACTACCTCGCCCGACGCCTGCTCTCAAAACCAGATTCGGATGGACACCGACGGTTGGTATATCAATCTCGAATATGGTGTGAATTGCGGAACTTCGGACCGGCCCCCGCGGATGGGCCCGACAGCGACAGGCGGTTGTCGCGATCGTTACGATGTTAAGACCACAGGTCCCAGCCGGCTCGGGTTTCCGCTGCAGGAAACCATGACGATGTATGGCGAAGGCGGCCAGGCCATGTTCACCAGAACGCAGGAAGTCTCCGACATCTCGCGGCAGCCGCTGGACGCAGCGTTGTTCGATGTTCCGGCGGGGTACACAGAGGTAAAGAGCCAACAGGAACTGTCGGGCGCGCCGTCGATGGCCGACATCACGGCGATGCAGCGGCAACAGTCGGGCGATCGACCTTCCGGCAGCGGCGAAAGTTCTATGTCCCGCCCTTCCGCTAACACTGCCGCAAAGGTTCGCGTTGGCGTAGTCGGGTTCAATAACAAAACCAAGTCAACGGTCTCTACCGATTCATTGCGCGAACAATTGATCGCGATGCTCAACGGCAATGGGATCGACGCGGTGGCTTTGAACGCGAGTTCGCCGAGCGAGGCTGCAATCGAAGCGAAGGCGAAAGAGTGCGCCTACATTCTGTACACCGATGTGGCGACTCTTAAAGCTGCGTCGTCGGGAAAGAAGATTGGCGGATTCCTGGGTCGCGCCGCCGGCGTCGATACTGGCGGAGGAGGGAAGTCGGAGGCTCGCCTCGACTTCCGTTTGATTGCAACCGGGAGTACATCACCCACGGTCCAGTCGTCTGCTTCGAGTAAGGAGGATAGCGAGCAGGCCAGCGTTAGCGCTGCGATCGAGAGTGAAGCGAAAGCTGTAGCGGCCGCGGTGGGGAAGACTTAGCTCACTGACGCTGCAGGTCTAAAAAGCAAGAATTGTTGTTGTCCGCGAAGTGAGTTTGTATCAGGAGGCCCGAAGGGCCGTTATGAAGTAGCCACGCTCGTAAGGGCGTGGTCGGGTCGGTATACAAGAGTCTCGGAGGCCCGAAGGGCCGACACATTGTTTTTGCCGTGTCAACTTATTGTGCCGCACCTTCGGCGCTCAATTCGCCTTGATGGGATCACGATCCACGACCTTACGGTCGCGGCTATTTCATGACGGCCCGTCGGGCCTTTGGTCATGTTCTCGAAAACAAGTGCAACCAGTCACCCAAACAGAGCCCGAGAGTCTCGTCCCATCCGAAGGCACGGACGAGACTTCGGTCGCTGATCTCCGCAACGAAAAGGCCGCCCTCGAAGAGCAGAACCACAAACTCAAACAAGCCGCCGAGTATCGTTCTGCATTTCTCGCCCGGCTGGCCCACGAACTGCGAACACCGCTGACTTCGATTCTGGGTTTCTCTGAAATTCTGCTGACCCAGGAACAGTTGACTGAGGCGCAACGAGGTTTCTGCGAGAGAATTCAAAACTCTGCCCATCAGTTGCAGTTCAGTCTGGATCAATTGTCCGATCTTTCCCGGTTGGAAGCGGGCCTGTCTGAACTTCAAAAAGACGAATTCTCGCTCGAAGATTTGTTGTTGGAAGCCTGCGCGGCACTCCGCCGACAAGCAAAGAAACAAAATGCGGAACTCCTTTGTCAGGGTAGATCAGTCCTGCCGTTAATTACCTCTGATCGAGGAAAGTTGCGTCAGGTCGTGTACAGCTTTCTCGCCTATGCGATAACGCGAAGCCCGGGCGCGGTGGTGATCGCGGCGGCGGAAAAGGATGCAGCCGGCTTTCTGCTCAAGATCGAAGACGAGGGAGAATCACCGGTTGATTGCAACGAGTTTGTCGAGCTGGATTCTTCGAATCGGCGCGCCGGCAACAGCGAGTTGGGATTGGCCATCGCAAGACAGAACCTTGATTTGTTGGGCGCCAGTCTCAGCTTTCAAAAACGTGAACCGCGCGGATTACAGGTTTTTATTAGACTCCCAGATGTTCCTCCCGATGCACCGCGCGTTTGAACTTCTCAATCCGCCAGGGCTTAGGCGGTAGAGAGCGATTCTGGCAGATGAGGTCAGTACCAGGAGCAGTAGCGACCGGGTCAGCGTCCCACCAAACTGGGCCGTCGCGAGATTAAAGACCCGGTCGCTACCGCTCCCGGTACTGACTTCATTGCGCCGCTTGTGCTACACCTCGTCCAATCGCGCGCCTGGAAATCGGCATGATATGATGCCGCAGTTCGTAAACCTAAAACTTAGAGACTGAGCCACGCCGAGCGCCTTGTTTAGATCTTGTGCAAGCGCAAGGCCTAAACAGAGCGGCGCCCCACGTCGGAGCCTTTTGAGAATAGACATGTCGAAAGCAGCGCGAACTCTCTCAGCTGAAATCGAGATACGCGAAGTATCAGCGATTGAGGAATACGACGCATGCATAAAGTTGCAGCGCGAGGTCTTTGGACTTCCCGATCTCGAAATCTCTCCGCGGCGGCACCTGATTGTATCGCGTGAGGCAGGGGGATGGACGCTGGCGGCATTCACAGACGGAAAGATCGTAGGCTTTGTACACCACCTGGCGGCGGTCCGCGGCACAGAGATTTTTGGCTACTCGCACATGATGGCGGTGGCGGCTGACTATCAGAATCAGGGCGTGGGCGCGAAGCTGAAGTGGGCGCAACGAGCGCGGGCCCTGGAGGAAGGGCGCGACTTTATCAAGTGGACATTCGAACCTTTGCGCGCGCGTAACGCGCATTTCAATTTGAATCGATTGGGCGTGGTCATCAGGGAGTTCGCAGTAAACTTTTATGGAACCGATTACGTTACCAATCCGATTGAGAAGGGCGCCGGAGTCAATGGAATGGACAGCGATCGTCTGTTCGCCAGCTGGGAGCTGCGCGCGCCGCGAGTGGAAGCGTTCGCAGCCGGTAAGGACTACCCGCTGGGTGAAGCCGAGAAAGCGATCGAGATTCCCGCCGACGTCGCGGGGCTTTTGAAATCAGATCCGGAGCGTGCCAGGCAGGAGCAACTGCGCGTGCGCGAACAGTTTCTTGAGCTGCTGGGTTCGGGTTTCGTTTGCCGTGCTTTTAATCGTGTTGGCGATCGGCCCAAGTACCTGTTTTATCGAGAGTAGTGGCACAGACTTCAGTCTGTGATGTCCTGCCCGACCAGGAATCACAGACTGAAGTCTGTGCCACTCAGGGGTTAGTTTTGTCAAAGCGACCATCAATCGAAAAAACCATTAAGAACCTGCGTGAAGAAATTCAGCGCCACGAAGACCTCTACTACCTCCACGAAAACCCTGAGATTTCCGATCGCGAGTATGACGAGCTAATTGAAAAGCTGAGTCAGCTCGAAACCAAGCATCCTCAATTCCTGACTCCCGATAGTCCGACCCAGCGCGTTGGGGGCAAAGCGGCGGAGGGCTTTCCCGAATTCGTTCACCGCCGGCCCATGCTGTCACTCGACAACAGCTACAGCATTGAAGAGCTGCGCGCCTTTGACGAACGCTGCGTCAAGCTTGCCGACGGGGCTCAACTTGAATACGTGGCTGAACTTAAGATCGATGGCTTGTCCCTTTCGACGCATTACGAAGACGGAATGTTCGTGCGCGGCGTGACTCGAGGAGACGGCCAACGGGGAGAGGACGTAACCGCCAACGTGCGCACTATTCGCAGCGTCCCTTTGAAGCTGCGCTCCGACGCCGGCAAAGTTGCCCGAGAGATTGAGGTCCGTGGAGAAGCTTATCTGCCGCGAAAGGTTTTTGAAAGAATCAATGCTGAGCGTGAAGAGCAAGGCGAGCCGCGCTTTGCCAATCCCCGCAACGCGGCATCGGGGGCGATACGGCAGATGGATCCGGCGATGGTGGCCAAACGCAGATTGGATTTGTTTGCCTACGACGTGCTGGCCGGCGATCGCAAGCCTTTCGCGACGCAGTGGGAGGCTCTCGACTGGATTGAAAGTTCAGGCTTTCGCGTCAACCCGAATCGCCGGCTTTGCATATCGATCGATCAGGTGATCGATTTCTGCAATGAAATGGAAGCGAAGCGAGATGATCTCGGTTATGAAATCGACGGGGTGGTAGTGAAGGTTAATTCGACGGCGTTGCAGGATGAATTCGGCGCGACGGGAAAGGCGCCGCGTTGGGCCATCGCCTACAAGTATGCGGCGCGCCAGGCTACTACCAAGGTGAACGACATCATTCTGCAGGTTGGGCGGACCGGCGCGTTAACCCCTGTGGCAGTGCTTGAGCCGGTGCAACTTGGGGGCGTGACGGTAGCGCGCTCGACGCTGCACAACGAAGACGAAATAGAACGGTTGGGCCTGCGCATCGGCGACTGGGTATTAATCGAGCGTGGCGGGGATGTCATCCCAAAGGTAATTAAGGTTGTCGAATCAAAACGCACGGGCAAAGAGAAAAAATTCAAGATGCCCACGGAGTGTCCGGTATGCGGTGGACGCATCTCGCGTCCTGAGGGCGAAGCCTTATCTCGGTGCGTGGCAGCTGATTGTCCGGCCCAGTTGATTGGCCGCGTGCTGCATTTCGCGTCGCGGCGGGCGATGAGAATCGAGGGTCTGGGATACGCTTTGGCGGAACAGCTAATCGCGCGAAAGGTGATCCGCGATGTTGCCGATCTTTACAGTTTGAAACTTGACGACCTGGCGTCGCTTGAACGGATGGCGGCAAAGTCGGCTACCAACGTGCTCTCCCAAATCGAAACAAGTAAATCGCGCGATCTCTGGCATCTGATCTACGGGCTGGGCATTCGTCATGTCGGCGAACGCACCGCTGGCATTCTGGCGCGACAATTCGGCTCGCTCGATCGACTGGGCCAGGCGACGGTTGAAGAACTGGATGCCGTGCACGAGATCGGCTTAACCATGGCTCAAAGTATTCGCGATTGGTTCGACGATCCAGGGAACAAAGACTTGTGCCGCCGTTTGCGCGAGGCCGGCGTGCGGATTGAAAGCGAAGCGCCCTCGAGTGCAGCGAGTAATGATAATGAAAAGTTCGCGGGTAAACAGTTTGTTCTGACTGGTTCGCTTCCCGCTATAACGCGCGACGAAGCGCGCGCACTGATCGAAGGCAGTGGAGGCCGCGTTACATCTTCAGTTAGTAAGAAAACGGATTTCGTCGTGGCCGGTGCTGAACCAGGATCGAAACTGGACAAGGCGGTTGAGTTGGGAGTGCCGGTGATCGATGAGGCTGAATTCAAAAAGATGCTAGGATAGTTTCGGAGAACAAAATGGAACCTGATAAGCCGGAAGATAAGACGGAAAAGACTGAGTCGAAACTTGAATTAGTGTACACGCTGTTTTGCGACGACGTGCGCCTCGAAGTCGGCAACAAACTTTCGTACATGGGAGTCTTTCAAAATATTGTCGTGCCCCAACTCCCAGTCTGGTTACCGAAACTCGCGGTAGTTAACCATTGGCGAGGCGCTGGCTCGCATCTATCGGAAGTAAGAATCCTGATGCCGGATCGGCAGCAGGCTTTGGTCGTCTCGCAGCCTTCGCCGTTTGAAATCTCTCATGGCTCGGCTGATAACATCAGCTTTTTTGTGAACGTGACGTTTCCGATGACCGGACAATATTTGGTTCAGACTCTGATTGATTCGACCCTGTTCGACGAGCGCGTGTTGACCGTTTCTGACCAACAGCTAATCGCGCCTGAGGAAGAATCCGAGGCGGTAAATTAGGTAGGCTTTGTGATCTGCGTTAGGGTTCGTGCGCGCTGGCGCCCGACTCTAAAGCATTTCGTATGATTTGATTTTGTAGTTGAGAGTGGTGGTGCCCAACCCTAATATTCGCGCAGCACGCGCCTGATTCCCACCGGTGAGTTCAAGGGCTCGCGCAATAAGGCGCATCTCAAAGCGGCGCACTTCGTCAAAAAAATTGACTCCCGATCGGACGTTGAGGTTATCGACAGCGGCCGATGACTCGGCCAGAGCATTGTCGTGATCCAGTGACTTGGCCTCTTCAAGCAGGGCGCTTGCCATACTTCGAATCTTCTCCAATCGTTCAGCCGGCGCTCCTTTTCGCGACCCGATACTGCGCAACCGTCCTTTAGAAATGGATTCAACAATTGCTGCTTTTGCAGTGCTCATAAGATTGCCCCCCGTGAAAGTTCCTATTATGTAAGACGAAATAGAAGTTCATTTGTTAACAGAACTGAACGTACGAAGCTAAAGACGCCCGAACCGCCTATACGGTTCCAAGTTTTTTGTTTTTCGCCCAAACAAATCGAACCAACAAGTAGACTTGTGCATCGGATGCCGCCCGAACAGTCTAGGTTTGCGTGTTAGAACGACCACGGCGCAATCTTGTGTTGAGAATCTGTTTCGAAACGAGGCGAGCGGTTCGGTTTCGTTTGATGGATGTCGTGAAGTTTCAGGTGTCTTCAAACAAGACCCATATTGGAAGGGTGGTGGTGAACCGTGAGTCAAACTTCTTTGGTTGCGCGTGAAAGGATGCCGGCGATCTCGTCCAGATCTTCACGGGTTCCACTAAGTCTTCTTGCTATCGATATTGATCGTTGTCCCAGAACTACATACGCCCTCAAAGCCTCGGGCAGGTTGGCATCCTTGAGTGCGGCCAGATGCTTTAGCACCGTAGCTTTGTCGCCGCGCTTGAACGTCCCCGTCAACGCCCCGGCAGCATCCTGTTTTGCCAGATTCGCAATCGTGCTCTCAACCAAAGGCAAAAGAATTCGCCGGGCCCGCCCAGGCTTCAGGCCACAGACCCCGAGCATTTCGACCGCGATATCGAACAGCGCGGTCATATTTGGCGAAGCAGTCAGCGCAGCCGCGTGATACAGCGCTTTGCGATCAGAGTCGATCAGGAAACTCTCGCCCCCGAGCGCCTTGACAAGCGACTTACCGGCTCGCACGGCTACAGGATCGCCTTCAATCGAAAAAAACGCCTGGGTCAATACTCTTGCACCTGCGCGCGACTCGCTGATGGAAACAAGTGGATGAAGCGATCCGACGGCGAAGTTCGCGCGGCGCATTGGTCTGAGGACGTCGGAAGCCAGAGCGCCACTGGTATGTAAGGCTACTCGGCGGGTGCGCTCGCCCGGCCCGGACGGAAGCGTCAGGATCTCAGCCAACTGCCCGGCTACCGCCGCAATCGCATCATCCGGCGTAGCGATCAGCACGACTGAACAACGATTGAGACGATCAATCTGATCTTTGTTCAAGCGGCTCAATTGACGAGTTGAGAGGGCGAGGGTATCCGGTCCGATGGTCCTGGCTGCTCTCACTGCTGACCCAGGCCGTCTGGCTACGACAACTTCTATTTTGTAACCGATTGCTTTGAGCGCCAGACCCAGAGCCGTGCCCACTCGACCCGCTCCGATGATCGCTACCGAGGTGTATTTCGCCCGTCGGCGCGCGCGTGAGCGAGGAGCGGCGCCGCGCGATTTTTTCCGAGAAGTTTTGCCGGTCCGTCGCACCATGCGTGTGTTAAGGCATCCGTTGTTGAGAGGTCGGACTCTAACACGCGGCCAAATCTCGCGCAATTACGTAGGTTTTTGGCTGGCCGTGGTCTATAATGCCGGTTGAGCTCAAACGCCTTTGAGAGAAAAAAGAAGCGCGCACAAGCTTTCAGATTCGGCGCAACCTCGTCGGTGAAGAGAGCATCAAAGCGGTGCTACTAAATGATGCAGTGCCGGTGCCTCAGGGTGCTGCCCCCGAAAAAAAGCAAAGCGGCCTCGCCGAAATTGCGCGGCCACCGGAAGTGGAGCCCGGTCTTCTCTCTCGGCCTCGGTAGTTGGAGGTTTAAATGAAAATTCGCTTCTCGCGCACCGCCACGTCAATCGGCCTGGGAGTCAGTCTGTGGGTTAGCAGCATTGCGGCACTGGCCGCGCCACAGCAACCAAAGGATCAAACGCAAACGCAGACAGCGGCGCAGACCGGGCAAAAGACTCAGAGCCCGCCTCCTCAACAACCGGCCTCAACCGGCAAGACACTTTCCACCAACGAAGACCCGAACATGATCGGGAAGCGTAACATCAACAAAGGTCTATGGGGCAAGATCGCCGCCGGGACCGAGAAGGAAGTGCGCGCGGGCCGGATGCTGGCCGCCGAAGTCGATAAAGAAGCAAAGTTCATCGACGATCCGATTATTACTGAGTACGTCAATCGAGTTGGCCAGAATATAGTGCTGCACTCGGACGCCAAAATTCCGTTCACCATCAAAGTCATCGACTCAGACGAAGTAAACGCCTTTGCGCTGCCGGGCGGATTTTTCTATGTTAACAAGGGGCTAATCCTGGCCGCCGACAACGAAGCCGAACTGGCCGGCGTCATGGCGCATGAGATTGCTCATGTCTGTGCGCGGCACGCCATGGAGAACGAACGCAAGATGCAGGTTCTCGATTATGGCTTGCTCGCCGGAATGATCCTGGGTGGTGGCATAATCGGTAACGTGCTCTACAACGGCGGCGGAATGATCGAGGGCATGGCCTTCCTGAAATTCAGCCGCAGCGCGGAAGAGGAAGCTGACAAGCTGGGCGTCCAGTACATGTGGGCCGCGGGTTACGATCCGAATGCCATGGCCACGATGTTTGAGAAACTGGAAGCCAAGAATAAGAAAAAACCGGGAACCATTTCCAAGCTGTTCGCTTCGCATCCGGCGCCTCCGGAACGCAGGGCGGCAGCGATCGCTCTGGCTGCGCGTTTTCCTGAACGGGAAGAGTACGTGATTAGCTCTTCTGAGTTTCAGAGAGTAAAAAATCGCATGCTCAGGTTATCGAATGCGCGGGCCTCGTCGAATGGAGCCATTGGGGGATCCGATGATGGCACGCCAGGCCGTCCAACTCTGAAGCGAAGGCAACCTACGCCCGACGATTCGACGACGACGCCTGATAGCACCAAGCCGGCGCCGCCGACTTTGAAGCGCGAACCGGAACCGCAAGCGTTGCCAACTCCGAAGCCCGACAAGCCGTAGCTTGTCGCTCCCGAAACCGGGGCAAACTAAAGTTTGCCCTACATCCGAAAGGCTCTCGAGCAGAATTGCTCGGGAGCCTTTTTGTTGGATCGGACCTTAAGCGGGCATTAGCCCGACCGTCAGGGAGGGCTCGGCGACACCGGCAACAGACGAGCCCTTCCTGACGGTCGGGCTAATGCCCCTTGATCCTCGCATCGATGTACTCCCCAGATTCTCCTTAGTCCTTGCGCGATCAGCAACGCGACCAGGCAGAAACGGCGTAACCTTATTCTCTTCGCTGGGAGCGCGGGCGGCTCGCCCGCACCGAGGGCCGGCAGGCGCGATTGAAGATACAAAGGGCGCACCCTCAGACGTAGCTCCTCGCGCTTCGCGCTCGCGGCGGACGAGCCGTCCGCGCTCCCAGTAAGAGCGTCGTGTTGCTCAGGCGCGGGGCTCTCACAACTCGCTATTGTTCGTGATAGCGAACCGCGGCGGCCGGTGCTGTCTTTTCACTCGGCTCTTCGCGCCATATCACACCGCGGAAGAAGGCGCGGAAATATCCGTACATTGAAAACATCGAAGAAATTACTACCACCCAGAGCATGGCCCGGCCTGCTGTGTAGAGCAAGACTTGCCAATCAGCCCAGCTCGTACTAACCGGCCCGGTAAGATGCGACCAGGCACTGCGCAGTTCCGGGACCGTCCAAAACTGAATCGCGGGAAACGGTCTGCCGAAATTTGAAACGTGCGGCGCTCCGCCGGCAGAGATCGACAGGATCAGCAATCCTACAGTCACAACCTGCGCAACCATCTTGAACTTGCCCATGCGCGATGCCGAGATGATCACGCCTTCGCTCGCGGCAATTGAGCGCAGGCCGGTAACGGCGAACTCACGACCGACTATGATCACCACGGCCCAGGCCGGCGCCAGATGGTTCTCGACCAGTGAAATCAGCGCCGCCGAAATCAAAAGTTTATCGGCAATTGGGTCCAGCAGTTTGCCCAGCTTGGAAACCTGTTTACGACTGCGCGCAATCTTGCCGTCGAAATAATCAGTCAACGCGGCTGCGACAAAAATCGCCACGCCGAGAATATACTGCGGCACGCCCAACCAATTTTCCGACACGGGCGTCAGCAGCACCACGACCAGCAGCGGCACGACAAAGATTCGCGAAAGTGTCAGCGTGTTAGGTAAATTCACTCAAAAAGCTCCGCGTTTGAATCCGAGGCATGCAGCTCGCAGTCTAGGTTTCGTTGTTTTGAGTGTCAAGACAGAGCGGTAAGTGAAGCGCTAAGAATTCTGCGAGATCATGAGTAGTCCCAAAATATTTGT
Source organism: Blastocatellia bacterium (assembly GCA_033857635.1). Lineage (GTDB taxonomy): Bacteria > Acidobacteriota > Blastocatellia > Pyrinomonadales > Pyrinomonadaceae > UBA11740. The sequence goes on along the minus strand of JAWVDF010000045.1, from coordinate 13,628 downwards.
GCGTTCACCAGCAGCCGCGTAGAATTTGCCGTGAGGTAAAGACGAAGATGAATACCAACAATAATGTGGCTCCATGGCGTGAGCATATTGTTAGCACACCTGACGTCCTGAGCGGTAAACCTCGTATTGATGGCACTCGCATCCCGGTGGCGCTGATTCTTGGTTATCTCGCGGCGGGTAATACTTTCGATCAGGTTATCGACGAGTTTCCGGATCTAACGCGCGAAGACATCGCGGCGTGCCTCGATTACGCGCGTGACCTCGCGGACTACCATGTGATATGAGCCTCCGGTTCTTTATCGATCAGTGCGTGCCTCGGTCGGTACCCGAGTCCTTGCGAAACGCCCGACACGCGGTAGATTTGCTGCGTAACCACCTGCCGATAGATGCCAATGACTACGACGTGATTACTTGCGCGCAAGGCCTCGAAGCCGTACTCATTTCTCTTAACGGTGATTTCGCGAATGTTATTAACTATCCACCCTCAAACTTCGGCGGCGTCATTGCACTCCAGGTGAAGAACCACCCTGAATCACTTCCCGCGATCGTCATGCGCTTGCTCACGTATCTGAGCGAATACCCTGATCGCGAATCCTATGCCGGGAAGTTGCTTCTTTTTGAAGCTCATCGCATTCGCATCAAGACCTAGCGTAACTGCTAAATTTTGGCTGGGCGCCGCCTCTTCATCGCGTTCCCACCGGGTCATGAACCAAACACACAAAAATCCGCTTGATTGAGCGTGGGCAGTTTGGCGTTCAAACAACTACCCGCTAGAATATCAGGTTCTGCGTCACGCAAAATTCTTCCCCTTGGCGACAGAGCTTCGATTTCAATCCTTATGGCAATTGATCGCATCACTGTACGCGGCGCTCGGCAACACAACCTCAAGAACGTCGACGTCGATATCCCGCGCAACAAGTTGACGGTGATTACCGGTCTTTCCGGCTCGGGAAAATCTTCTTTGGCCTTCGATACGATCTATGCCGAAGGCCAGCGCCGTTACGTCGAATCGCTGTCAGCCTATGCCCGCCAGTTCCTCGATCAATTGGAAAAACCGGACGTCGATTCGGTCGAAGGCCTGTCGCCGGCAATCTCGATCGAGCAAAAGACCGTGGCCCGCAGTCCCCGTTCAACCATTGGTACGGTCACGGAAATTTACGATTACCTGCGGCTGCTGTTTTCTTCGATTGGCCTGCCCCATTGTTATCAGTGCGGCGCGGCGATTACTCGCCAAAGCGTCGATCAGATTCTGCATGACGTGCTCTCTCTGCCGGAAGGTGAGCGCGTCATGGTACTGGCGCCGATTGTGCGCGGCCGCAAAGGGGAATTCAAAAAAGAGCTGGCCAAACTCGCTTCAGAAGGATTCATTCGCGCGCGCATCGACGGCGAGCTCCGCTCACTGGACGAAGAAATTCGGCTGGACAAGCGCCGCAATCACTCGATCGAAGCGGTAGTCGATCGCTTGCTGATCAAGCCTGGTATCAATGAACGGCTCGGCGAATCTATTAAGACCGCGCTGAAACTAACCTCGGGCGCCGTACTGGTGTCAGTGATTGATGGGGAAGAGAAGCTCTACTCGGAAAAGATGGCGTGCGTAATTTGCGGGATCAACGTCCCGCCGCTCGAGCCGCGTTCGTTCTCGTTCAATTCAGCGTATGGGGCCTGCAAACATTGTCATGGTCTGGGCACGGTGCTCGAAATCGATCCCGGGAAGCTCATTCTCAATACAGATGAAATCGCGGAACGCCTGCCGTTCCTGGGACTGGCGGACAAGGCGGGCTCGGCTTATCTGCGTAGCGCTCTGCTCGCGATCATCGAGCATTTCAAAAATGATCCGGCCACGCCCTTTCGAGATCTGTCAAAGGATGTCCGCGAAGGTTTCTTTAACGGCCTCTCGACCCAACTGAAATTCAAACAGGGACTGTACTCGTATAAGGGATACTGGGAAGGCGCGTTGCGGTGGTTGCGCGAGCGCCTGAATAATCCGCCGTCAGAAAAAATCCGCGTGGCTCTGGAAGAGATGGTTTCGCCCTCAGTCTGTCGAGAATGCGGGGGCCGGCGGCTGCGTTCTGATTCTTTGGCGGTGCGGGTTGGCGGTCGCGGCATCGCCGACTACACCTCGATGACGATCGAAGACGCAATTAAGGCTTTCGATCAAGTCAGACTCGGTGAGCGGGAAGAAAAGATCGCCGGGTTGATCCTGCGAGAGATCAGATCGCGTCTTCGTTTTCTCGAGACAGTCGGCCTTGGATACTTGACGCTCGATCGTCCTTCGGCAACTTTATCGGGCGGTGAAGGGCAGAGAATTCGGCTGGCGACGCAGATTGGTTCGCAGCTGCGCGGTGTGCTCTACGTGCTGGACGAGCCTTCCATTGGTTTGCACCCGCGCGACAATCGTCGGCTGCTCGACACGCTCTCCACGTTGCGCGATCTCGGCAACACAGTGCTGGTGGTTGAGCATGACGAGGAAACCATCCGGCGCGCCGACTATGTCGTCGACCTCGGGCCAGGGGCCGGAACGCACGGCGGCACAGTCGTCGCGCGGGGAACGCCGGACGAAGTCGCGAACAATCCGGCATCGATCACGGGGCAGTACATTCGGGGTGAAATGAAGATCCCAGTCCCCACCGAACGTCGCATGGCCAACGGCAAGGCAATCACGGTTCGCGGCGCGCGCCACAACAACCTGAAAGAACTGGACGTGTCTTTCCCGCTGGGACTGTTGACGGTGGTGACGGGCGTTTCCGGCTCGGGAAAATCGACTTTGGTGGCGGACATTCTTTATCCGGCGCTGGCCAGAAACCTTTATGACTCAGTGGCGGAGCCCGGCGCGCACGAGGCCATTGAAGGGCTGGAATTGATCGACAAAGTTATCGAGATCGACCAGTCACCCATTGGCCGCACGCCACGATCGAATCCGGCGACTTACACCGGTCTGTTCACGCCGATTCGCGAACTTTATGCGATGCTCCCCGAGTCGCGCGAGCGCGGTTACAAGCCGGGCCGCTTCTCGTTCAACGTCAAGGGCGGCCGTTGCGAAGCGTGCGAAGGTGATGGTCTAAAGCGCATCGAGATGAATTTTCTGCCCGACGTTTACGTCCTCTGCGACGTCTGCCGCGGCGCTCGTTACAATCGCGAAACCCTGTCGGTCAGGTATAAAGGAAAATCGATTGCGGAGTTGCTGGACGCCACCGTGGAAGAAGCGCTGCCGCTGCTCGAGAACATTCCGCAGATTAAGCCGAAGCTGCAAACTCTTTTGGATGTCGGGCTCGGTTATATCAAGCTGGGGCAATCGGCGACGACGCTTTCCGGCGGCGAAGCACAGCGCATTAAGCTGGCCAAGGAACTTTCCAAACGAGCAACGGGAAGAACGATCTACATTCTGGACGAACCAACCACGGGGCTTCACTTTGCGGACGTGCATAAGCTGCTAGATGTGCTGCAGCGGCTGGTGAGTCTGGGCAATACGGTCATTGTAATCGAGCACAATCTGGATGTTATCAAGAGCGCCGATTTCATTATCGACCTGGGGCCCGAAGGCGGCGCGCACGGTGGACGACTCGTCGCCAGCGGCACGCCTGAAGAAGTTGCAGCAGTGCGCCGCTCGCATACGGGACAAGTATTGAAGCCTTTGCTGAATGGGAATGGGAAGCGCAATGGATTAAAGAAGGCAGAGCCCGCTGGTCGCGCAATTCCGGGCGGCGAGTCAAAGAAGGTCGCGTGATGATGGCATGGTAGATTTCGAATCCGGTCCTATTTTGGTTAGCGTAGTTTTTCCGCTGCGTTAAGAGCGATCCACGAATCACACGAACCGGAACTGACAAGAGGATTCCGCTTCGTGTATTTCGTGGATCGTTTTGAAATCTCGCGAGGAGAAATTCGACGAGGGTCACCAGCGTCGCATGGTACAATCAGTTTCATCCGATGAAAGACAAATCAGAGCAGATTGACGCGTCAGAACCGCGAATCGATCGTTCAGCTTTAACCGTTTTCAATTCCTTCGCCGAAGCTGACGAGGTTGACAGAGAATACTGGCCCTCACGCACGCCAGAGGAACGCGTGCGCCAAGTCGAGTTTCTACGCCGAATCAATTATGGACCTCGATCTACCGAACCAATGCAAAGAGTGCTTGAGATTGTTACGCGCGCACGGCGCTGAGTGCTCTTGAATACCCAAAGCTAATTGTGACCGATCAAATCTCAGCCATCGTCGCCGACAGCCTCGAAGTGAAGCGACGCTTCTTCGAAGCGTGCGCCGCCGATGTCGAGCGGGCCGCGCAGCTAATCTCTGATGCTCTCAGGGCAAATGGAAAGCTCCTGGTGTTTGGCAACGGCGGGTCGGCCGCGGATGCGCAGCATATCGCCGGCGAGTTGATTAACCGGTTCCTGCAAGCCAGGAGAGCGCTGCCGGCGATCGCGCTGACGACCGACGGAGGCGTGCTTACCTGCATTGCTAACGACAGCGGATTCGAAAACATCTTTGCCAGGCAGATCGAGGCGCTGGGAACGAAAGGTGACGTATGCTTGGCGATCTCGACCTCGGGAACTTCGCCGAATGTAGTGATGGCTTGTGAGCAGGCGCGCCGGCAGGGAGTAACTGTCATAGGTTTGTTGGGCCGCGATGGGGGCACGGTCGCCGCGCTGTGCGACCTCGCCCTGATAGTCGCTAGCGACGATACCCAACGAATTCAAGAGACGCACAATTTGATCGGTCATATCATTTGCGAACTGGTCGAAGGAAAGTTGTTTCCGAACTAGCCAGTGTCAGAAGCCCGCGCGTCAGCAAGGGCTCAAACCACATTGAGCGCGACATGCGGGCAAGATGCCCGCGCTCCAAACTAATGTCTATCTACGAAGATCTCAAACCGATTAGTCTGGATGAAGTCAGCACCTACCCTCTGGCTTCACGTCAAAGCAAGGTGACGGTCACAGACTTTGCCACGCCTGTCACTGAGGATTCCTCGCTCAGACACTTTCTGGCTTCGCTGCCTAATATTCTGGCGGTGCAAACGCTCCGTGAGCTGGCTACGCATATCCGCCGCGCTCGTAACTTGCACAGGCCGATCATCTGGGGCATTGGCGGTCATGTGATCAAGACCGGGCTCGGGCCGATCATGATTGACTTGATGCGCCGGGGGTTCGTCACCGCGATCGCCGCTAACGGGTCTGTGCTGGTCCATGACAGCGAAGTCGCGATGGTTGGTTCGACATCCGAGGATGTCGATGCGACTCTGGGCGCAGGTGGATTTGGCGGCGCCGAGGAAACTGGGAGGCTGCTCAACGACGCCGCGCGTGAAGGCGCCAGCGACGGCATTGGTTTAGGCGAAGCGGTTGGCCGTGCCCTGGTCGGGCTTCAGCCGAAACATCGGGAGGCCTCGCTCCTCTGTACAGCGTTTGACGCGAGGGTGCCGTTCACTGTTCATCTAACCATCGGTGGAGACATAGGTCACTTTCATCCGAGCGCTGACGGCGCAGCTCTGGGCGCGACCTCGCACACCGATTTTCGCTTGTTGGCTGAACTGGTACGGCGGATGGACGACGGCGGCGTCTATCTGAATATTGGGTCGGCGGTCACCCTGCCGGAAGTGTTTTTGAAATGCGTAACGCTGGTGCGGAATCTCGGCCAAAAGCTTGATGACATCACGACTGCAAATTTTGATTTCATCCAGTCCTACCGTCCTTTAACCAATGTCGTGCGCCGGCCCACGGCGGACGGCGCCGGCCGGGGCTATGCGATCACAGGTCATCACGAGTTGACTATTCCCCTACTGGCAGCAGAACTCATCTGCCGATCAGAAGCAGAATAACTTCGCTCAGTAACTTCAGTCCCGCCAAAACCAGCACGACTGACAGAAACTTCCTAATGCCCGAGACGGGTAGAAGACGGGTGCCTAACTCTGTGCCAATCCACCCGCCTATCAAAGCCGCCGGCGCCCAGAAAACCAGATCGCTCGACATATAATGGATCGATGAATAGTTTCCCAACATGCCTGCGATCGAGTTGACCAGAATAAAGGTGACCGCCACTCCCGATGTCTCCCTGGTCCTGGCCCAACCCATTAAGATTAAGACCGGACTAAGAAAAATGCCGCCGCCGACTCCGGTCAGTCCCGACAAGAGGCCAATGGCCGCGCCTATTATCAGTGCAATCCAGATCGGCGCCAGCGAGGTCGGTTTGTTATCTGCAGAGTTGGCGCTCCAAAACAAGCGAACGGCACTATAAAGCAGCACGACGCCTACGATTGATTTGTAAAACGGAACCGGCAAGGTGAGACGTCCGCCGAGGTAGGCCATGGGAATTGAAGCCGCGGCGAATGGCCAGAACGTGCGCCAGGAGAAAAATCCAGCGCGACAAAAACGAAAGGCGCCAATCAGGGCTACGATAATGTTAAGGGCCAGCGCGGTGGGCTTCATTACCACCGGCGCCATGCCGAACAGGGCCATTGCCGCAATGTATCCCGACGCGCCGGCGTGCCCCACTGTGGAGTAGAGCAGAGCGATCGCGAAGATCAGGATCGCGAGCAGCAGCACGATGATCGTGGCGGCATCCATAAATGGCAAAGCGTACGTTGGTAAAAGAACCCGAGGATAAGAGCATAAGGTCAGCAAAAGGTGCAACTGTTTGCCGCGTCAAGTGGTGCTCCGTTAGTGTGTTGCCTTTGCCCGTGGTAACAAAACAGCGGGCTGGTGAAACCGTCTTAGTCCCGTAGGGACGAAATGTCTATAGAGAGCAGGCCCCCGATGATTGGGCCAAGGTCGTAGGAGCGAAGTATTTTGCTCCCTTCTCCCCTTTGGAGAAGGGCTGGGGATGAGGGCTTGCGAGCGCAATCTTTTTTATATGCTCCGTCGTCGGTGTATGGCATTCAACGACAGGAATTTCAAATGGGGTCAACGCGGCCGTAAGCCCTCACCCCGGCCCTCTCCCAGTGGAGAGGGAGATAGGAAAGTTATCGGGGGAGTCACAGTGCGCTCCTCCGCAGCTAAAGTCGTTGGGTCGGCCGTTGCCATAAACATCCGGCTCCTACGGAGCTTAACCGTTGCTAGTGAGAGCTAAACTGAACCAGTACCCCGCGTGAAGTGGGAACGTTGACCCTCTTCAGGGCGATGACGTCTACTCCGGCAACTTTTTCTGCACCCCCTGGCGAGTTATACTCTCGACTCCCCCGTTTTAATACTCATTACTAGTCGAGAAGGCAGAGCGTTTATGGAAGCCTCTAAACTTGAACATTTCAAACAGCTTTTGTTAGCGGAATTGCCTCGTCACGCACAGCATGTTAGCGATGACCAATCCGCCGCGTTGGATGCGGCCGGCGAAGATGCAAAGGAAAGCGCTGACGTGTCGATGAAGGACGTCACGCAAGAGATCGCACTGCAACTGGGTGACCAGGAATCGCAGATGGTGGCCGATATCGATCAGGCATTGCTGCGGATAGAAGAAGGGTCGTATGGAGTGTGCGCGCGCTGTGGTAAGCCCATCGACGAACGTCGTTTGGAGGCGATGCCGACCGCGCGTTATGACGCCGAGTGTCAGGCTGCGATAGAAGATGCAAAGGGCATGAACGCACGGCCCACCCTGTGATTGAGGCCTGACAGTTCGGTAGCTCAGACAGTTTGGGCGAGGGAGCGCTTGCGATAATCTTCGCCCTCGATCTCCACGGTCTTGCACATCTCGTAGAGCCTTGAACGCAGGGGTACACCAATTCGATCTTCCAAGAGCTCCGTCGTGTCCTTTTCATTCTTACGCTTATCAGAATAATTGGTGGTAAAGATTGTCAGCCGCTTGTCGTTGTAGCGCGTGTTTATGATCTGCATCATTGTGTCGCGCACCCAGTCGGTCGGTTTTGATGCTCCGAGTTCATCAAGCACCAGGACGTCTGCTTCGAAGACCGGCGCCAACACGGCCAACTCTGAAGTCTGTGAGACCGCGTTGTAGGAATCCTGAATTCGTCTCAGTAAGGCGCCGAACTGATAGAACAAACCGCGTACCTGATAACGGTCAATCAGTTCCTGCAAAAGGGCGACAGCCAGGTGGGTTTTACCAACGCCAACCGGACCGATGAATACCAATCCTCGTCCCTCAATTACCAAATAATCGTTGATGATCCTGTCCGCCTCGATCTTGGCCACCCACTTGGAATCCGAATCGCCGGCGTCGTAACCCTGCAGAGTGCAGTGCTGGTAACGAGCAGGAATGCGCGCGGCCTCGAACAGGCGTTGACGATGGTCGGGTGATTGGCAGCGACAGCGCCGCGCGCCTTCGCCGGGCACGACTTCCATGCCCGTTCCAAAGCAGCGGGGGCACGAGTCTTCAGGTTTGGCGTCGGAATCCGGATCGTCTCTGTGAACCAGGTCAGCCGATTCACTTTTCACGACTCTTAACCGTTTGCTTTTTGGTTTTTCCGAAAGGCTCATCAATACATTCTCACTATCAATCGGGGATTATAGCATTGCGATTGAGGAATTTGGATTAGACAGGGCGGTTGCGCTTGTTATTTTGCGGTCTTCACTAAGTGCACGTTATACCGAATAGCAACCAGACCCGTCGACTGGCCATCATAGACTTGAGGTTATTCGAAAGTGCCGCGGATCCCGTGAGTTGTTACGGCCAGTCTCTTGCGCAAGAGTCTGAAAGACGACGGTACGCAATAACACTCGATACCTCCTGTAATTTTCCGCTCGGTGTCCAACGCCGGGCGGCTTTTTTTGGTACCAGTCCTGTTTGGGATTGGCTGATAAGAGAGGAGGTCCGGCCGGTTTCCCCTTTTACTCATCTTTCTGTTAAAGTACGAGGTTTGTTTTGGCAGTCGAAATTCAGCCGCTGCTTACTGTGAAGGACATCATTAATACAGACCACGCACCCCGGGCAATCGGGCCATATTCGCAGGCTGTCCGGGCAGGCGATTTGGTTTTTGCTTCAGGGCAGATCCCGATCGATCCGGCGACCGGTGAGTTTGTCGCGGGCGGAGTTGCCGAGCAAACCGAACAAGTCCTGAGAAATCTGACTGCGGTCATGGAAGCCGCGGGCGTGGGGATGCATCAGGTCGTGAAGACCACTGTGTTTTTAGCGGATATGGATGACTTTGTGGCTATGAATGAGGTTTACGGCCGGTTCTTCAGCGAAGCGCCGCCGGCGCGAGCCACCGTTCAGGCGGCCCGTCTGCCACGTGATGCCAGGGTTGAGATTGAAGCTATTGCGGTAGTAAGTCGGGAGCGCGAACAGTGATGGAGAACCGGCCGAAGTAGCTTGTTAAGCCGCTTTTGCCACTTTACCGCCCTTGATGCAACTGGCACACACTCTCTGTCGCTCGACACCGCCTTTGGGCAATCTAACGCGGACTGATTGCAGATTCGGATTGAAAACGCGACGCGTACGATTGTTCGCATGCGAGACATTATTGCCAAACTGCGGGCCTTTGCCGCAAACTTCACAACGCTTAGCCATGATTACTGATCTCCTTGTGGACACGCGCGCGACGTCACAGTGTGGGTCGGCACTAATATTCGAAACGAAAACTTATAGCAAACGAATTACCGGGCGGTCAAGGCAGTGACGTGCGCAACTGCCCGCCAATGGATTGATTGGGCGTGAGCAACGCCATCAAAAAGCTCGCGCATCACTCTTCAATAATTTAAGGAGCAAAACAAAAGTGCAGAGAAAATATCGAAGTTTAGTTTGGCTCGCGGCCGTCGCCCTCGGCGCCTTGGTGATCGCGGCCTGCAGCTCTGGAACCGAGGGCCCGACCAATACAGTCGCCGCCACCGTTAACGGCAAGAAGATTACGTCGCAGGAAGTCGAGCGGCTGATCACTCAGCAGGCACAGGGCAAGCAGGCTCAGCTTTCGCCGCTTGAAATGGCACAGGCGCGCTTGCAGGTTCTCTCCAGCTTGATCCAGCGCGAGGTTCTGTTCCAGCGCGCGGAGCAGGAAAAGCTCTTGCCGACCGAGGATGAAATAACTTCTTCAATCAACGAACAGAAAGCCCAGACAGGAATGACTGACGAAGAGTTCAGTCGCCAGCTCAAAGAGCAGAACCTGTCGATGGAAGCTCTGCGCGAAGAGGCCAAGAAGGATCTGGCCATAAAGAAACTACAGGACAAGTACGCGGGCAAGATCACGATTAGTGATCGCGAAGTCGAAGACTATTACAACGCCAATAAGCAGCAGTTCGTCAACGCGCGTGGCGTTGCCCTGGCAATGATCGCGGTTGACCCTGCGGACAATACGCAACAGGGCATTAAGAATGACGACGCCAAGAACGACACCGATGCCAAGGTCAAGATTGACCAGATCTATCAGCAGCTAAAGAGCGGTGCTGATTTTGCAACCGTGGCCCGCGCCAAGAGTGAAGACCAGAGCTTGGCCCGCGGAGGCGACATCGGCTTCGCTTCGGAGGATGAGCTCAAGCAGAACGGCTTCCCGGCGGAAATCGTGGCGCAGTTTTTCGGGCCGATGCAGGTCGGCAGTTTCACCCCTGCCGTTAAGTTCAGTTCGCCCCAGTATCCGGCCGGTCGTTGGTATATCTTCAAGCTGCAGGAAAAACGTCTGCAGACTGAGAATCTGACCCTCGAGAGCCAGGGCGTGCGACAGCAAATCACAGTGGCCCTGACAAACCAGCGCAAGGAAATTCTCAATGCGGCTCTGCTGGAAGTCGCGTTGACTGAAGCAAAGGTTGTGAATACGCTTGCTAGTAATATGTTGAGCAATCCCGGCAACATGGGTTTGCGTCCAGCTTCATCAGAAGCAGCGAAACCTGGCAGCAGTCCGGCTGCGGCTGCGGCCAGCCCGATCTCGGCGCCGGCCCAAAAAGCGGCGGCATCGCCGGCTGGTTCTCCGTCGCCGGCGAAGAAATAATCGCCGCTTGCAGGACCGTTTAGACGGCGCACTTGTGCGCCCCTGAGCTTGAGTACGAAAGCGGGCGCGGTGCCTGAGTGGTTTGGCGGCCGCGCCCGTTTTATGTAGAGAGGCTTGTCAGAAGCCCGCGCGTCGGCAAGGGTTCCATGGCCCTCCCTTTCGGTCGGGCTTCTGATACAAGATTGCTAACCTGGAAAAATGCTTTTTCGCTTATCAGATGTTGAGAAATCCTTCGGCGCGCAGGACGTGCTGCGCGGCGCTTCGCTGCAAGTGAATCCCGGCGAGCATGTGGGACTGGTCGGACGTAACGGCGCGGGGAAGACGACCATCTTCCGGCTAGTGACGCTGGAAGAGACGCCGGACAGCGGCGACGTCGTGCGCGCGCGCGGATTAAAGTTGGGCTTGCTGGCCCAGCACATTCATTTTGAGCCGGGTTCAACCGTGCACGAATCAGCGCTCGCGGCGTTTGGCCGGCTGCAAAAGATCGAGCACGAGATGCACGAGCTCGAGCACCAAATGGCCGACGCCGGGGCCGATCTCGAAAAGGTCCTGGAGAGGTATAGCGACTTACAGCACGAGTACGAACGCGAAGGCGGCTTTGAGTATTCAGCTAAAGCGGAAGCAATCCTGCAGGGACTGGGGTTTGATCGCGATTTATGGCACATGGAGACTGAAAAGCTTTCCGGTGGCCAGCAGAATCGTCTCGGCTTGGCGTGTCTGCTGCTGTCCGAGCCGGACGTCTTACTGCTTGACGAGCCCACCAATCACCTGGATGTCGGGGCGGTTGAATGGCTGGAAGAGTTTCTGCAAACCTACGCGTCGGCTTTTGTAATCATCAGTCACGATCGTTATTTTCTCGACCGAGCATCGCGCCGAATTATTGAAATCGAGAACGGTCGCGCGACCAGTTACACCGGAAACTATTCTGACTATCTGGTCGAGCGCGAAGAGCAACGCGAGATACAGCAAAGGGCTTACGACAACCAGCAACGGTTAATCGCCAAAACGGAAGACTTCATCAGACGCAATCTCGCCGGCCAAAAGACGAAGCAGGCAAAGTCGCGGCGGACGATGCTCCAGCGTCTGGATCGCGTCGAGGCTGTGCGCGGCGATCAGGCATCTGGCGATTTCCGAATGCAGGATATCGAGCGCGCCGGCACGCACGTCCTGACGGTCACCGAAGCTGTAATTGGATATCCGGACAAAGTTCTAGCCAAAGACATTTCATTGATTCTGCGCCGCGGTGAGTGTCTGGGCGTGATTGGCCCAAACGGATCCGGCAAGACTACCTTCGTCAAAACCATTCTCGGCAAGCTGCCGGCGTTGTTGGGTGAAGCGCGCTGGGGGTCGAAGGTTCAGATTGGTTACTACGCTCAACAACTCGAAGACCTCGACGATCGCAACGAGATCATGATGGAGCTGCGGCGCGTTGCGCCGTCTTCCGCCACCGCCGGCGAACTGCGATCCTTTCTCGCGAAATTTCTCTTCACCGGCGACGACGTCTACAAGCACGTTAAGGATCTTTCCGGAGGAGAGAAGGGAAGACTGGCATTAGCCAAGCTGATCTATTCGGGCGTCAACGTGCTGGTCCTGGACGAACCGACCAACCACCTGGACATCCCTTCGCGCGAAGCGCTCGAGGGGGCGCTGGCGGCTTATGAAGGAACGATCATAACGATTAGTCACGATCGATATTTCCTCGATCGCGTCGCCACACAGATTCTGGCATTAGACGGAGCTGGAAATGCCGAACACTATAATGGCGACTATACCGAATACCATGATTGGCGGGCCGCGCGACTAAAGGGTGACGCTGAATCAGCGAGCGCTGATTCGGGGCTTCAATCAAAAACCGCCGGGCAGACAAACGGTGTCCCGGTTCCCGAGCGCAAGAAAAAAGAGTCTGCTGAAAATAAAGCTGCCCGCAGAGCGACCGCACCACGCGCTGTTTCAGATTCACCGCGCGTGAAGATCATCAAGAAGCCGCGCGAGCCCCAGACGATCGAGGCCGAGATAGCGGAATTGGAGAAGCGAATCGCGGAGCTGTCGGCCGAGATGTCCAGGCCCGAAGTGGCGCGCGATATCACGAAGCTGGTTCGAGTCAATGACGACTATCAGCAAGCCGACGCTCGCCTTGCCGAGTTGATCGACGAGTGGGAACGCTCCGAGTCGACGTCGAAATCTTCCCGGCGTTAACGCCTCGCTCCCGGCAAGAAATCGGTTCCGGTCCATTTGGAAGATTGGCCCAAGTCTTCCCGCGCGTAGCTTTAAGCATTCTGATCCCGAGATGAAAGCACCTGCAGGGTTGGTAATGCTGCGGATAAACTTCACGGCGTAACTACAGCAAAATAGAGTCGCTTGACATGCTGATAAGCCGTTTGTTACCTTCGGCCTTCGCTCGGCGGGTGGCTAACAGAGCCAGTAGTTGAAAGACCTCATAGGCGCGTAGCTCAGGGGTAGAGCACTACCTTGACACGGAAGCGCTTTGCCTTTTCAGACCTTCCAAAACATTCAGAATTTGCGAAAACGTTAGGAAATAAGAAAAAGTGTCATTCCTCAGTATCCGCTGTTTCCTCAGTTTCCTCACTGAATTGTGCGGGTAATTGTGCGGGTGGATTGCCATTGGGTTCCTTGTGTGCAAGCCGCCAGATTTTTCTGGTAGGCGCTAGCGGGCTCGAACCGCTGACCTTTGCCGTGTCGAGGCAACGCTCTACCAACTGAGCTAAGCGCCTGTGCTTTCGAAAGTGATCTGCGTGGACGAGGTATCTTATGCCAGGTA
>JAWVDF010000044.1:0-104771 GCA_033857635.1 Blastocatellia bacterium | reverse complement strand
AGGAACCTCTGATTAAGTGTCTTCGACGCGTAGCGTCGGATGAATTTAGCCCGGCGTTTCAACGCCGGGTAAAAGTGCACAAAGTCTTCGCGTCGCATAGCGACGCCTGAACCAAGGTGAATTCAATCGTCGCTACGCGACGAGAACCCGTAACCAACCGATCCCGGCCTTGAAAGGCCGGGCTAAACTCATACCGACGCTACGCGTCTAAAGTACTTGTTCAGAGCATCCTAAGGTTTGTCGTACTACTTCGTCAGAAACTGCACCACGTGCGCGCCATTGTAGGCAAAATAACCAACTATGATTATCGCGCCGGCCAAAATAATTGCCGCATAGACGCGTACAAAACCGATTTGCATATAGCGAACAGTCCTGCCCACGCCGACCACGGCCCTTCCCAATCCATGAATCAGTCCGTCAATCACGCCCAAATCAAATATCTTCCAAAGGCCTTCGCGTGAAATAACCAGGATTGGTTGGATTATCGAGGCGTTATAGATCTCGTCAACGTAGTATTTATTTTCCAGCAGACGCGGCAGCTTCCTGAGCGGCTGATTCTTGAACATGAACCATCCAATGCTGATCCCGGTCAGCGCAATCAGGACTGAGATGACCGTAAAGAGTCGCTCCTGCGTTAGCTCTTCGTGATTCGGAAGTGCCTCAGCATGGTTTGCTCCGCCCGCGGCTTCGACTGCCGGCTTTCCATCAACTTGCTGTGGCGCCGGCGAGAGCCAATGTACTTCTGTGGAAGCGCCTGATTCGCCCGTCTCTCGGGGGCTTTGGCTGATGACTGGCGCCAGGGTCTGCTCGAAATAATTCTCAGGATGGCCGCCCGTCAGAGAGCTGAGCGCATATGGAACGCCAACCAGTCCGCCGAATGTCGAAAGCAAAGCCAGAACGATCAGCGGGATAGTCATCGACAACGGCGACTCGTGCGGCGTGTGGCGCAAATTGTCAATTTGCGCTTCCTCTCTGTAGGAACTCTCGGGACGCAAATTATCAATTTGCGCTACATGAAAGCGCTCCTTGCCCCAGAACGTCATCACCATCAGGCGCGTCATGTAAACGGCTGTCAGCAATGCCGTCACCGCGCCGACGAACCACAGGGCTTTGTTGAATCCGGGGGACACGCCTTCGATATGGCCGCTCCAGGTCTTCCAAAGAATTTCGTCCTTCGAAAAAAACCCGGCCCAGATCGGAATCCCGCAGATCGCCAGCCAGCCGGCGCACATCGTCAGCCAGGTGATGGGCATGTACTTGCGCAGACCGCCCATGCGGCGCATGTCCTGCTCGTGATGCATGCCGTGAATTACTGATCCGGAACCGAGGAAGAGTTGAGCTTTGAAAAACGCGTGCGTCATCACGTGAAAGATCGCCGCCACAAAGGCGCCCACGCCGCAGGCCATGAACATATAGCCGAGCTGAGAAATGGTCGAGTAGGCAAGTACCTTCTTAATATCATTCTGCGCCAACCCGATCGTCGCCGCGAATAGAGCCGTCGCGGCGCCAATGATCGCGACCACAAACATTGCGGTCGGCGCATGCGTGAAAATCGCTGAGCAGCGAACGACCATGTAAACCCCGGCCGTCACCATCGTCGCCGCATGAATCAACGCCGACACAGGCGTGGGGCCGGCCATGGCGTCGGGCAGCCACACGAACAGGGGAATCTGCGCGCTCTTTCCGGTCGCGCCAATGAAAAGCAGAAAGGCTACCGACGTGATGCCGCCCGCGAAGATCGCATGCCATCCGAAGCCGTCGAAAGGCATGCTCGCGACTGTGCTCAAAGCGCTGGTGACGCCGGTCTTGTCAAAGAAACTGATCGAAGGGGCGCCTGCGTTTGAGGTCAGCCAGAACAGCAGCAGAATTCCCAGGACAAATCCCCAGTCCCCAACTCGATTCGCAATAAATGCTTTCTTGGCAGCCGGCGCGGCTTCTTCCTTATCAATATAGAAACCGATCAGCAGGTACGAACACAGCCCCACGCCTTCCCAGCCTACGAACATCAGCAGCAGGTTGTCCGCCAGCACCAGCGTCAGCATCGCGAACATGAACAGATTCAGGTAGGCAAAGAAGCGGTAGTAGCCACGGTCGCCGTGCATGTATCCGGTGGCGAAGACGTGAATCAGGAAGCCGACAAAGGTGATGAAGAGCGCGTAAATGCCGCTCAAGCGATCCATCGCCAGACCGAAGTCCGCCCGAAACGAGCCCACCTGGACCCAGGTCCAAAGGTGATCCATGACCGGCTGAGTCGTTCTGAGCGCGCCGTCTGATTTGAACGCCAGGTAGAGGGCGACGAGCGTAGAGAGACCAACCGCTCCGCAGGCGACGATGCCTATGAATCGTTCGCTCCGCACCCGCCAGCCCACCAGCCAGTTGATGAGAGCGCCGGCCAGCGGCGCGAAGATAATTATGCTGAGAAGATTAGTCTGCAATTTAGTTCCAACTGGCTGTAGCGCAAATTGGTAATTTGCGTCCCGAGCCCCGCACGGACACGAAACGCAAATTGGCAATTTGCGCTACATCAAAGCCTCAAGCTGCTCGCATCATCCACGTCAAGCGATTCTCGATTACGAAAGATGGTGATGATGATACCCAAGCCTACTGCCGCTTCGGCGGCTGCGACAGTCATCACGATAAAAACAAACAGTTGGCCGGAGACGTCGCGAAAGAAACTCGAGAAAGCCACGAACGTAAGATTCACGGCGTTGAGCATTAACTCAATGCACATGAACATCGAAATGACATTGCGTTTGATCAGCACACCGACTACGCCGATCGTAAACAGGACCGCGGACAGCGCCAGATACCATGAAAGTTGTGGAGTCATTTCCAAGTTTCCAATGCCGCCTTCGAATTATTCTGAGCGCTCTCTATCAACTCCAAGCAAACGCGCCGCTTCGTCAGTCGAATGCGTTTTCACCGCAGACAGATCGCCGATGTCGCGGCGATCCAGCAGCTCCTTTGAAAAAACCTGATCGCCGGGAACTACTCCCGCATTAGCCGGCAACAACCCGCCACGCCGCGCCAGAGTTATCGCGCCGACTATGGCCATCAATAAAAGAATCGAAGTGATCTCAAACGGCAGAATGTAAGTCGTGAAGAGGCCCGCGCCGATCGAAGACGTCAATCCCACGTCTGAAATGTTCCGTGTTGGAGTGGCCGGTGACGCCTGCACAAAGAAAATAATGAAAACCGCTTCCGCAAACAGTACCGTCGCCAGCCCGACCGCGACGGGCACCAGAGAGCGCAGGCGCAAAGGCTGCCGCTCTTCCTCTTCCACGTTGAGCAGCATGATTACAAACACGACCAGGACCATGATCGCTCCCGCATAAACGATTACCTGGACGGCTGCAATAAAGGGCGCTGCCAGAGTTACGTACAAACAAGCCAGCGAAATAAAAACCCCGATCAGCGAGATAGCGCTGTAGAGCGGGTTCCTTTGCGCCACCATTGAGACGGCGCATCCGACTGCCATTCCGGCAAATAAAATAAAAAGAAGCGCGCTCATCCCAGCCAGCCCGACGACGTCTTGAGGTACCTGGCGACCAAATCAAAGAGGCCCGTCCATTCAATCGTGGCCGTGATCACGATGTTAATGATTGCCGCCGGCACGAGGTATTTCCAGCCAAAGGTCATCAACTGATCGAAACGAAAGCGCGGCAGAGTTCCGCGCAACCAGATATAAAGAAACAGAAACAGGATCACCTTCCCGAGAAAGTAGAACACTCCCAGCCACGGCAGTTGAGTCACGAAAGGGCCGTTCCAGCCACCCAGGAACAACGTGGTGGCCAGCATTGAAACGGTGAACATGTTCACGTATTCCGCCAGAAAGAAAAGCGCAAACTTCATCGCGCTGTATTCAGTATGAAAGCCTGCGACGAGTTCAGTCTCGGCCTCCGGCAGATCGAATGGCACCCGGTTCGTCTCAGCGATGGCCGCGATCAGGTAGATAAGAAACCCGAGGGGCTGAACCCAAAAGATATTCCAGCCGCTGATTCCCAGGATGCCAGACTGTTGTTCGACTATGCTCTGAAGATCGAGCGTGCCTGACTGCAGGATTACTCCGATCAACCCCAGTCCGAGAGCCAGCTCGTACGAAATCAATTGCGCCGACGAACGCAGGCCACCCATCAAACTATACTTGTTGTTCGACGACCACCCGGCCAAGGCAATGCCATAGACGCCGACCGAGGTGACTCCCAGAACGTACAGCAGGGCCACGTCGAAGCGAGCAATCACCAGCGGAATTGTTTTGTCGATGAAAGGAATATGAATGTCGGGTCCAAAAGGATAGACCACGATCGTCATCAAGGCTGCCACCGTAGCGATCACCGGCGCCAGGAAGTAAACAAAGCGCGTGGATTTGTCGGGGACGATGTCTTCTTTGAAGATGAACTTGATCAGATCTGCCAGCGGCTGCAGAAACCCGCCCGGGCCCACGCGATTCGGACCCAGCCGGCCCTGAATAAACCCGAGCACACGTCGCTCAGCGAGCACCGTGTAGGCCACCATCGTCATCACCACCGTGAAGGCGACGAGGATGCCGGCCAGCTTAAGGCCGATTTGAGTTAGCTCTTCCATTCTTTCCAAGGCCCGAAGGGCCAAATTGAATAGCGACCGTGCCACGCGTGTCAGAAGCCCGCGCGTAAGCAAGGGCAACGTTGAGAGCTTCGACGATCGGCATCAACACCACCGTTTGTCGCCCATTCTCTTAATCAAGAATGCTCTCGAGGGCGGCCCTCCCTAACGGTCGGGCTTCTGACACGCTCTCGTATTGCCTCGGCCTTTCGGGCCTGATTGAACTCACGCGCCTACCGGTTCCCGCTTCAATCCTTCATCAATCGTGATCTGATAGAGCGGCGAAATCCGAAATGTTTCGGGCTTTGGATTTCCGGCCGCCAGCAGGTGAAACTGCGGCACCTTCTCGGTCAGCGTGCCCAACTTAAATAGCTCATGACCCACCGGCGGCGTTTCGCCAACTTTGATACCATCATCGCTAAGCGCTTCCACTGTTTTCCGCAGAACTTCAATTTCATTCGCGAGATCAACTTGCGGTGACACTTGGTGCTTTACCTGGACTGGCTTGCTTTCATCCTTCAAATCGGGATA
Organism: Blastocatellia bacterium; assembly: GCA_033857635.1. Taxonomy (GTDB): domain Bacteria; phylum Acidobacteriota; class Blastocatellia; order Pyrinomonadales; family Pyrinomonadaceae; genus UBA11740. Next base: position 99,659 of record JAWVDF010000044.1, on the reverse strand, counting down.
ACGCAAACTCGCGTAAGCCGGAGTGCGCTCCGCCAACTCGCGAAACACGGCGCTGGCCGACATCTCAAACCCAAATTCAAAACCCAACTCCCGCGCGAGCTGCGAGACGATGAGCCAGTCCGGTTTTGACTGATGCACCGGTTCGATTGACTTGCGCACACGCTGCACAAAACCGTCGTTGTTCGTGTAGGTGCCGTCGATTTCGGCAAACGATGCCGCCGGGAACACCACGTCCGCCAGTGCAGTCGTCTCCGTTTCGAATAGTTCCTGCACGACCATGAAATCCAGTTGGCCCGGAGCGTGCGCGGCGTCAAGAAAGTGTTCGGGAAGAAAGCTTCCAGCGATGAACATCGCGCGAATAGAATCACCCGCTTGTGCGAATAGGTCTGACAGGCTCTTGCCGTTCATCCCCATGTCGAGCGCGCCCACGCTGTTATTGAACAGCGGCAACGGGTGCAGCAAAACTTGACGGCCTTTGCCCGCGAACGTGTAAGGCATTTGGGCAACGACTGCCTGGGCTTCGAGACTCAACTCGCAGCCAAACATGATTACGACATCGCCCTGCGTCTCTGAAATTGTTCGCCGCGCCAGATCGATCTCGTCTGTTTCTACTCCCATCTTTCGGACGGCGAGTGCGGTGTCATTAGAACCGGCCAGCGCCAGCACGGCGGCGTTCTCTGTGCCCGGCCGCAGGTGCACGAACTGTGAGGCCTGCTCGCGCAGCCGGATCGGCACGCTGTTAAGCAGGATGAGTTTTGCACCGCCGTTGCGTACGGCTTGCCGAATCTGTTTGGCAGTTAAGGGCTGCAGTTCCTCCGGTTCGCCACCGATTAGGACGATCGTCTTAGCGTGACGAATGTCTCGATGTGTCGCCAGCGGGCCGCCAAGATTCTGGAAGAACGGTCCCAGACTAAACGCATCGGCAACTGCATGGTTTTCCGTTTCGATTACTTCGCCCGCGAACTTCCGCAGGCAATAGAGCGCCTCGTTCGTGAGCCGGGGACTGCCAACCACGGCCAGGGCGTTGCTGCCATGGGCTGCGACCACGGAGTCAAGCTTCTGCGCCGTGAAACGAATCGCTTCGTCCCAGGTCGCGGGAATCAACTTGCCGCCCTTCTTGTAACGAATGAGTGGCGTGCGGATTCGCTTCTCGTGATTGACGAAGGGATGGCCGAAGCGACCTTTGATGCAAAGGAATTCTCCGTTCAATCCGTTGACGTAACGATCGCGCGCCACGATGCGCATCAATTCGTCGCCGCGAGAGCCGAGCGACATCTGGCAACCATCGGAACAATAGGTGCACGTCGAAACTGTCTGGGTCAGTTCCCAAGGTCGCGCCTGATGTCTATAGGTTCCGTCGAGCAGAGTTCCCGTCGGGCAGACTTCAATGCAGTTGCCGCACTGCGAACAATTCAACCAACCACCATAAGTTCCAATGACCGTGTTCGATCCGCGATTGCCGGCCTCGATAGCGTCTTCGCCCATCCATTCATCGCATACGCGCGTGCAACGCTTGCAGAGAATGCAGCGCTGCGGATCGTTCGCGACCATCGGCGAGAGATACTTTTCAGCCCGGGCATTTTTCTGCTCCACAAATCGCTCTTCCAGATTGCCCCAATCAAAAGTCAACTCTTGTAATTCGCATTCGCCGCCACGGTCGCAGACAGGACAATCCAGCGGATGATTGGCGAGCAGGAACTCGAGCATCGATCGCTGCGCCTTCTCGATTTCTTCGCTCTGGGTCGTGACCACCATGCCGTCCGTGCAGATGATGGTGCACGAGGTTTGCAGCTTGGGCATCTTCTCGATCCGCACCAGGCACATGCGGCAGGATGCCTGCAGAGCGAGGTCGGCGTAATAGCAGAAGGAGGGAATATCGAACTCATGGTCGCGGCACACGTCGATGAGCCGCGCGCCTTTGGCGACCTGAAAGTCTTTCTCGTTGATGGTTACTTTAATTAGTTCAGTACTCATTTGAAATTGTTTAGAGGCGGGCTACCGCCCGCCTGGTTTAGTCATTGACAACGTTTCAAAGCAACTTGTCTATCGCATCTGAAATCTTGTTGTCCTTCCGCCAAGAGCCAGGTAGCTTTTCACAACCATATTCTTGAAGCGCCTTGTAAAATTTTGGTCTAACTACCTCATCAAAGACTGTCGCACAATTGGGGCACAAAGAAATTGCATTGGATTCGGTCTCGGGACCCTCATCAATAATGTGTGCGGCGTGCCTTCGTCCTGCGATCCATCCACACCACGCGCACGGCTGCTTCGCTATTTTCTTCGCCAGCTTTCTGTTCTTAAAGGGCACGGTGCTTATCGCTTTCCACGTCCCCGCCTTGATAGCGTCCAACAAATCGTGAATGTTCTTCTTTAGTAACGGCAAAGCGCGTTTCCGCTTCCAGAATATTTTTGCAACGGTCCTTTGTTTCTCAGCTACAGCTTTAAGCAACACCTCGAGTCGTGTGTACGCGGCCTCTCTCATAAGTTCATGACTTCAGCTTTTGAGTGAACTCGTCAATTGTTAGATTTGCCGAACGAATGAGACTGCGCAACGTTCCCCGGGCGACTTCTTGTGGTTCGGAATTGAAAGCGACGCAATCTCTCCTTCTTTCGTCATGATGATGTGACTACTACTTTGCCGGGCGACGGCCCATCCAAATCTCTTGAAGACCTTAACGGCATCGCTCCCGCGGAGTACCGGTAAAGAAGGCATTACGCCGCGACCTCAATTTGCTTTGTTCCAATCGTTAGCGGCAATCCCTTTTCAGAACGCACTTGAAGACAGAGTTTAATTGCATCGCGAATGTTTTCCAGCGCTTCCTCTTTAGTCTTCCCCTGACTAACGCATCCTGGGATCGACGGGCATTCGACAACAAACACACCGTCTTCATCTCGATCAATGGTCACGTTGAAAATCATGACAGAGCCTCCTTACCAATCTCCTTCTCTTAAACGTTCTTAAGCAAATGCTTCTCAAAATCTTCCGGAAATCTTTGGATTGCGGATTGAATCGGCCAGGCCGCGGCATCGCCGAGCGGACAAAACGATTTGCCCTCGATGTTGTCGCAGAGATCCAAAAGCAACTGCGCATCTTCCGGACGCCCGCCGCCTTTGTCTATACGTTTGAAAATCTTTACCAGCCAGTCGGTGCCTTCACGACACGGCGTGCACCAGCCGCAGGATTCGTGTTTGTAGAACTCGGTCAGGTTCTTGGTAGATTCAAAGATATCGACCGTCTCATCCATGACGATGAAACCGCCGGAGCCGACCATTGAACCACCCGCGACCAAGCCTTCGTAGTCCATGCGGACGTCTTTTCCCATAATCTGATCGGCGCGCATGATGTAAACGGACGACCCGCCGGGAATCACGGCCTTCAGTTGTTTTCCGTTACTGATTCCGCCGCAGTCTTCCATGATGAACTTTTCCATGTCGTCATAGCCCATCGGCAACTCGTAAACGCCGGGCTGGTTGACATGGCCTGATACTGACCAGAGTTTGGTGCCGCCGCTCTTCTCAGTGCCCAGCTTCTGATAAGCCTCACCGCCCATCTTGATAATGTCCGGCACCGCGGTTAGCGTCTCGACGTTGTTGACGACAGTCGGCGATGCATACAGCCCGGAGATGGCAGGAAAGGGAGGCTTCATGCGTGGATGGCCACGCATTCCTTCAAGAGAGCTGAGCAGGGCGGTCTCTTCACCGCAGATGTAGGCGCCGGCGCCCGTGTGCGTATAGATCTCGCAAGAGAAGTCTGTGCCGAGGATCTTTTGACCCAACAGGCCGGCGGCCCGCGCTTCCTCAAGCGCCACGTCCATGATGTCGATCAGGTATTTGTATTCGCCGCGGGTATAGATGTAATTGTGTTTCGCGCCGAGGGCATAAGCTGCGATCAGCATGCCTTCGATCAGCATGTGCGGATCGCGCTCCATCAAGTAGCGGTCCTTGAACGTGCCGGGCTCAGACTCGTCGGCATTGCAGACGACGTACTTGGGCTTCGGGGAATCTTTGGGGACGAAGCTCCATTTCATTCCCGTCGGAAAGCCCGCTCCACCGCGTCCGCGCAACGAAGACTTCTTAACTTCGTTGATGACATCGTCGGGCGACATCGAATCAAGGACTTTCTTGATCGCCTCATAACCGCCGTTGCGGCGATAGACATCGAGCTGCTGCGAGTTCTCGAGATGAACTCGGCGCAGCTGAAGTGGTTCACATCCGATGGCGCCAATAAACATTGTCGTAGAAAAATGTCCTGGTTTAGAGGCGGCACTTGTGCCGCCCCTGCGCGGACAAGTCCGCGCTCTAAACGAATCAATTAAGTCAGTCCGTCCAAAATCTGATCGACCTTCTCCGGCGTCAGATTCTCGTGGTAATCAAAATTCACCTGGAACATTGGGGCGGTGCCGCACGAACCCAGGCATTCAACTTCCGATAAAGAGAAACGCCCGTCGGCGGTCGTCTCGCCCGACTTAATGCCAAGTTTTTCCGAGCACAACCGGGTAATCTTGTCAGCGCCAAGCAATTTGCACGAAAGGGTTTTGCATACCTGGATGTGATACTTGCCAATCGGCTTGATATGGATCATCGAGTAGAAAGTGGCGACTTCCCAGATGTCCGTGATCCGCAAATTCAGACGATTGGCCAGGTAAGACACTCCCGGCGGATCGAGATAGCCGCGCTCTCGCTGCACGATGAACATCAGAGGCAGAATCGCCGAGCGCATCACCGGATACTTGGCAAGATGGCGATCGATCTCGGCCTCGACTTCCGGCGAGAAAGTTGCGATCTCGTCCGGCATCTGCACCGGCTGCGACAGCGGTTGAATTTGAGTTAGGTTAGAACTCATCTGACTCGCATTCGTTTAGACCGCGGGAATTGTCCCGCTCAACACCTGCGGCACAAGTGCCCGCTCTAAACGTTAGCTATGGATTTCTGCGCTACCTGTCGATCTCTCCCAAAACGATATCCAACGATCCGATAATGGCGACAATGTCTGCGACCATCGCGCCGCGCGACATATGCGGCAGCGCCGACAGATTCACGAAACTCGGACCACGAAAATGTACGCGGGCCGGCTTTGGTCCGCCCGTCGACCGAATATAAACGCCCAGTTCACCCTTCGAAGCTTCGATCGGGTGATAGACCTCGCCGGCCGGCACGTCGAATCCTTCCGCAACGATCAGGAAGTGGTGGATCAGGGCATCCATGTGCGTCTTCATCGCTTCGCGATCCGGCAAAACGACTTTCGGCGCATCCGCTTTTACGGGACCGGGCGCGAGTCTTGCCAGGGCCTGCTCGACAATCTTGTGCGACTCCTTCATTTCTCGCATGCGCACCAGGTAACGTGCCCAAACGTCTCCATCCGTCTCAGTCACGATATCAAAATCGTAGTTCTCATAACCGGTGTACGGATTCATCCGGCGAATATCGAGTTCTATTCCGCTGCCGCGAAGGCAGGGGCCCGATAGTCCCCAGTCAATCGCATCCTCAGCCGAAATGTAGCCCACGCCCTGGGTCCGCTTTTGAAAAATTCGGTTACCGGTTACCAGCTTGTGAAACTCGCCCAGCGCATGCAAAAAATTATCCTGGAACTGTTTGACGCGACGCTCAAACCCGGACGGCAGATCCATCATCAGACCGCCGATTCGAAAGTACGAAGGTGTCAGACGGCCGCCCGATGCGGCTTCGATCAGGTTCAAAATCTTTTCGCGTTCGCGAAAGCAATAGAAGAAAACGGTCATCGCGCCGATGTCCAGCGCGTGCGTACCCAGCCAAACCAGGTGCGAGGCGATCCGTTGCAACTCGCACATCAGTACGCGAATCGTCTGTGCGCGCTCCGGAATTTCAAGCTGCAGCAGTTTCTCAACCGCCATGACATAGGCGAGGTTGTTTCCGAGCGGGTTGAGGTAATCCATGCGATCGGTAATGACGATACCCTGCTGGTACTTTCGGTATTCAAAAAGCTTCTCCATGCCGGTGTGGAGGTAGCCGATGTCGGGTGTGGATTTGACCACCATCTCTCCGTCGAGCACGAGTTCGAGACGCAGAACTCCGTGGGTCGAAGGATGCTGCGGCCCCATCGAGATCGTCATCTGCGTATCGAGCGGTCGATCGACAATCTCGAATTGCGGCGGAATGTTTATGGCAGTGCTCATCGGTTTTTGTGGCACAGACTTCAGTCTGTGTTTCCACGTAGCAATCACAGACTGAAGTCTGTGCCACTCAACTACTCCAGGCTATACGGTTCGTAGCCTCTCAACGGAAAATCTTTGCGCAGCGCATGGCCCTGCCAGTCGTCCGGCAACAGAATGCGACGCAGATCCGGGTGGCCATCGAAGACCACGCCGAACAAATCAAAAGTCTCTCGCTCGTGCCAATCCGCTGTGCGCCAAACGCCGCTGACTGTCGCCACGTGCGGATCGTCCTCGCTCAAAATCACTTTCAATCGCACGCGATGATGCCTGGTGGTCGAGAACAAATGGTAATTGACCTCGAATCGAGGATCCTCTTCCGGCCCGCGGTCAAAGCCACAGACATCGGCGAGGAAATTGAATTCACAACCCGGGGCAGTCTTGAGAAAAGTGCAGGCGGCTACTATTTCTTCGCGCGGAACGACGATGGTGGTTTCGCCGAGCGCTTCGACGACTTCGCGCACAGCCGTCGGATGCTGACGCTGTAACGCCGCCGCTATTGGCGACGGCGTTACTGTTGAAGTATCAGCCGGGTTCGCTTGATTGTTTTGCGCTTCCATTCAATCTTTCGATTCAGGATCAGTCTTAAACTCTCTCAATCAAAACGCGAAAATTAAAACGATCGCCGCTTTTCATGTTTTGAAGCGATCGTATACGGCTGCGGTCTTACCGGCTGGTCTTCGCGCAGCGTCGAACCGTCGGTAATGGGCAAGGTGCCCGGCGTCTGCGCTTCGCGTGCTTCTTCATCGGGGGCATCCCGGCGATCGCGAATCGATTCCTTCATCACCTTGTCCTGGAGCATCATCACCGCATGAATCAGCATCTCTGGCCGCGGCGGACACCCGGGGATGTAAACGTCGACGGGAACAATCTTGTCAACGCCCTGAACAATTGCGTAGTTGTCGAAGACGCCGCCTGAAGTGGCGCAGGCGCCCATCGAAATGACCCACTTCGGCTCAGGCATCTGATCGTAAATACGTCGCAGCACCGGAGCCATCTTGCGAGACACTCGACCCGAGACAATCATTACATCCGCCTGTCTGGGCGAAGCCCGAAAAACTTCTGAACCAAAACGCGCCAGGTCATTTCGCGAACTGGTGGCATTCATCATTTCAATCGCGCAACAGGCGAGTCCAAAAGTTGCCGGCCAGAGAGATGACTTCCGCGCCCAGTTGATCAGCGAATCAAGCCGAGTCGTCAAAACTTCCGGCAGCGCTTCGGCGATAATGCTTTCCAGTCCCATAATTTTGTGTAGCGCAAGTTGTTAACTTGCGCTCTTAGTTAAGCTGCACGCCTTCTTGGGTCCGGTTCTACGACCTTATCCAACAGCCGCGCCTCTGCTTGCGCCTCGCGCCGCGCGCCCTCAGTCCAATCCAACGCGCCCTTCTTAATTACATAAATCAGACCTGCAGCCAGCAGCGCGATAAAGATCAGCATTTCGAAATAAAGGACATTGCTGAGGCCATATTCAGGAGTCGAGAGCCGCTTGAATACAACTGCCCAGGGCACCAGAAAAATAACTTCAATGTCGAACAGGATGAAGAGCATTGCAATCAGGTAAAACTTTACTGAGAACCGTTCGCGCGCAGAGCCGACCGGATCTTTGCCGCACTCGTACGGCATCAGTTTGGTGCGCGTGCGTTTACGTTGGCCGACAAGGTGAGACAGCCCAATGAAGGTGAGCGCAAACCCGGCCGCGACCACAAACATCAACAACACCGGCATGTAATCGATTAGATTGAAACTCATCCTTTGACGCAGCTCGCTCGCACAGTTGTGCGACTTCGGTTCACCAAAAGTTCTGCTTGAGAATCATTGTACAAGCGGATCGTAGGACATGGATCATGGAGTGTCAAGCCGATGCTCAATCGATCCGACATCCCGAATTCGGTGGCGTCATCTTTGGAAGGATTCGCGTCCGTGCGCGGGTAAGACGATCCACGAAAAGACACGAAGCAGCCCTGCTGCTGTAGTGTGATTTCGTGGATCCTTTTTCTTCAAGTGGAAAAAACACGAAAGCAAAACCAAGACACAACTCAGAATTCGAATAGATTGACCGTGGAAAAATCGTTGTGTTAAGTTCCAAGTGCCCTCACGGAAGTTCTGAAATCGACTCCCGGCTTGAAACGCGAAACGAAACATTGCTTACTGGCTTCAATACAGATGTCGAATACGGTGGCGTCGTCTATCACGTCCAAACGGAAGACAAAGGTCTGCAGACACCGTTCATTCTTTCGCTGGTGTATACCGGCGGCGCGATTTTGGCCAGTAAGCGCGCCCCTTACGACGATCTGATCGCAGAGGGTTTTGACGAGAGCATTCTGGCCGGGCGACTGTCGCGTCAACACAAACTGATCTGCGCTGCCGTGCACGCCGGACGGATCGAGGATCTAAAGCGTTTGGGCGAACGAGATTTGGCTGAGACGACCGCGCGTCGTCAGCAGGCATCGGCATCGGCAAAAACCCTGGAAGAGCCAAGCAGCGAGACATTGAACGCGGCTACAGAGGCCAGGCCGGAACCAGTCGTAGCCGATCACTTCGCGTTGTCGGGATCTGATAGGGATCAGGAGCCTCTAAGAGTCATTCTGCTCGAGGAAAACGAACTGAGGTCTGGAGAGTCGGTGACTTTGCGGGTGATGGTGAGCCGAGCGGGCGCCGGCCGCCGGCAACCGGCCCGAAAGGCACGGGTTGCGGTGAAGACTCTGGGCACGAATTTTCGGCCTTCATCTACTTTGGCTACCACAAATGCCCAGGGCATCGCGATGATTCCCATCCTGCTGCCCTCATTCGACAGTGGCCGCGCGGCTGTCCTGATCCAGGCGCACATCGACGGAGAGACAGCCGAGTTGCGCCGCATCATCCTGCCTGCAAAATTCTCCTGACACGGGACACCGAATATTGCTGGTTCAACTCAATGGTGAAAGTAGGGAAGTGGGCGATGGCGCAACCCTCGACGATCTTGTCTCTGAGCTGTCCCTGACGCCCGCGCGAATCGCCATCGAACTAAATCAAAAGGTGGTGCGCCGCGACCGCTGGGCCGAGACAAAGTTGGCCGAGAGCGACCGGATAGAGATTGTTCACTTCGTCGGCGGAGGTTGAGCACGGAGCGCGGACATCCTGTCCGCCAGCGGGCAAAAGCCCGCTCAATCCTGCAATAGAATCAATCTGAAAGGTTGTTCGCGCTGCGCGCTCAGGCGGACAGGATGTCCGCGCTCCGACTGGGCCTCGGCGATTTCTATTTCCACTCGGGGCGGTGTAAAGTCATCAGCAGATTCGAGCAAAGGAATTATCACTTCATGTCTACTGCAGTAACGGCATTGGCTGACCGTTTCGAAATTGCCGGCCACGCGTTTCATTCCCGCATAATCATCGGCACGGGCAAGTATCGCAGTTATGATGAGATGAAAGCCGCTCATCGTTCGTCGGGCGCTGAGATGGTTACCATCGCCGTGCGGCGCGTCCCTCTCGATCGAAGCAGCGAATCGTTTCTCGATCATTTAGATCCGTCCCTAAAACTTCTGCCGAACACGGCCGGTTGTTATTCCGCCGACGAAGCCGTGCGCACCGCGCGTCTGGCGCGCGAAGCGCTGGCTACGGAATGGATCAAGCTGGAAGTGATAGGCGATCAGACCACGCTCTTTCCTGATAACGAACAGACTCTGGAAGCCGCGCGAATTCTGGTCAAAGAAGGTTTCATCGTCCTGCCTTACTTTACCGATGATCTGATTATGGCGAAGAAACTCCTCGATGCAGGTTGCGCCGCGGTCATGCCTTTGGCAGCGCCAATCGGATCCGGTCTAGGGGTTCAGAATCCAACCAACCTGCGCATCATGCGCGAACAACTTCCCGACGCGACGATTATTGTCGATGCGGGAGTTGGCACTGCCAGCGACGCGACCATCGCGATGGAGTTGGGGGCCGATGCCGTGCTGATGAATACCGCAATCGCGGAAGCTTCAGATGCGGCCCGAATGGCCGAGGCCATGAAGCTCGCAATCCAGGCAGGCCGCCTGGCCTACACTGCCGGTCGCATGGCGCGACGCCTGTATGCGAGTGCTTCGAGTCCCACTGCCGGCGTCGTCCGCTAGATTATTTGGATAGACCCTATCCGGGCCGTTTCGTTAAATTATTTAACCACCCGGATCGCGATACGCAGCCTCCGGAGGATCGGGTTATCAAGTCTCGGGATCGCGATACCAAGCCTTAGGATCAAAGTATAAGGCCCGAAGGGCCGTTAGGTAATAGCCGCGACCGTAAGGTCGTGGATGAGAATGTTGAAATGTATGGCGAGGTCCGAGGGACCGGCACGATCTCCTGGTGTCGGCCCTTCGGGCCTCTTTGGTTTTGTGGATTTGACTCGTACCCGACCTTACGGTCGGGGCTATTTCATCTCGGCCCTGCGGGCCTCACGAACAAGGGAGAGTTAAAGCTGCCTAACCCCCAAAGGTCGGAGGTGGTGGTGGAGGAGGATAAGGCGGCGGCACCGGTTGGTCCTGTGGCGGCGCAGGAAAAACTTGCCGGTACGCCACGGTCCAGGCAGCTTTCGTAATCGGCATTACAAAAAACAATCCTACACAGCAGAGGACTATCCCGAAACTTCCCAGGATCATCTCCAGCACTACCAGGCCAAAGACTCCGCCGAGGTTTGCCCGCGACGCTCGGGCGCTTAATTTGATCGCCTGCCAGCCGGACAGGTGGCGTTCGACTACCAGTTGATATGCGAAGGGAAAGATCAGTCCGGTGATCAGGTGGAACAGTGCGAACCCGCAGATCAATAGGGCGAGCCAAGTCAGTTGTTCGGTGATAACTTCAGGAGGCATGCGAGTGTCGGCAGGATAGGCCTTCGCGATCGCCTCAAAGCGCATCTCCATGAGCTTGGCGGCGACGCTGATCAGTGCAAAGGGCAAGCCGCTCAACAGCGCCACAATGAAGCCTTGCGAAAAGAACGAGAAGCCTTTTCCGATCGCATTAAACGAAGCCTGCTCGCCCCGCATGCGTCCCAGGAGCGCGTAATAGATACCGCACATCCACGCTCCATAAATGATTCCCGCAAACGGAATGAAAGTCACCAGGACCACGATCACCAGACACATCCCGACGTAAAGAAAGTACTGATCCTTGATCAGTTGCCAGCCATCGCTGAGACATTGAAAAGGGCGGACGACGCCTGAGTTGAAGATGGGTTCTTCGTAGGGAAAGAGAACGGAATAGTTCATGGCAGTGTAGAGCGCAATTGATTAAGGACAGGAATGCGTGGCTGAAGAGGTGTTATGGGGGCTCACAGGCGCCGCAGTAAAGTCCGTACTGTTATTATTGCTGTCAGTACAGCCGGTGCCCGCTACTCCTCCTCTGATGGCTGCGTTTGTGGTGCTGGGAGCTGGGGTTGGGCCTGCTCCTTCAAAACAGTTTGCAGTGGTTCCATAGCCGACAAAATCGGCGATCGTCGAATCCGATGGGCAGGCAACGGCCGACAGCCCTGCTATTCCCCGAACCAGGGCGACTTTGCCTGCGGTTGCGGCCATAATAATGCTCCCATTTGCATCAGCCGCCGGAAGGGGAACACCGTTGGCGGTACTTCCCGCTAGCTGAACGAGAAAATACTGTCCGGGGGCGATCGTTCCTGACATGATATCGAACTTCACGCTGGAGGTTAAACCTCCGAAGGTACCCGTCGCGCTCGTATATTGAATAGAGTAATTCGTCGCCCCAAAACTGACGGTAGTGGTGCCGCGATTGAATAACTCAACAAAATCATTCTGATAAGTGGCCCCGCCATTCCCGCCGGCGCCGTACACCTGACTAATCACGAGCAGCGGCGTCTTCGCCACGGTCGTTGTAGTCGCGGCGTTGTTCCCCATAATAGAATCCGTCGTAGGGGAACTGGCAGTGGCTGTGTTCGAGATCGTCGTGCCATCCGTGACTGAGGTGTTGACTCGGACCACCATCGTAAATGTCGCGGAAGACCCAGCCGCAAGCGTCGAGTTGGAGCAAGTGACGGTGCCGTTGGCGCCGGGAGTCGGAGTCCCGCAGGCCCAGAGACCCGGAATAACTATGGATCTGAAGGTAGTTTGCGCCGGCAACACATCAGTAAACTGCGGGTTGCTCGCGCTCGCGGGCCCATTATTGGTCAAGACGATCGTGTAAGTAATATCATTGCCGATAGCCACCGGATCAGGTGAATCGGTCTTGGTTATTTTTAGATCAGCCGAACCCGCCGCAACCACCCCGACGGAGACACTCGACGAGTTATTGGTGTTGTTTGTGTCCGTAGCATCGCTGGTGATTTGAGCAGTATTAACAACAGTGCCTCCGATCGGAGCACCGGCGTTGACATTAATAGTTAGTATAAAGGTCGCCGAGGTGCTGGCTGCGAAACTGGACCGAGTGCACGTTACTGTCCCCGTGCCACCCGACACCGGTGTGCCACACGCCCACCCACTCGGAGGACTCATTGACACAAAAGTAGTGTTGGTCGGCAGCACGTCGGTGACGATGGGATTGGCCGCGGCGGTCGGACCATTGTTGGTTGCGATAATCGTGTAGACGATGTTGTTTCCGGGCACCACTACGGCAGACGAGGTCGTCTTGGTAATCGAAAGATCGGTTGACGTGGTGTCGTCGTTTTGAATTGTGCCCAGGCCCTGCCCATCACCGCCTACAATCGTGGCTCCGGTGACGTTGGTCACGTTCACTAAGAAGGTTTCGTTCGGCTCGACGTTGACGTCGCCGTTAACCGTCACGTCAAATGTATAGTTTGAATTTCCCGCCGCGATCGTCTGACCAGTCAAGCTCCTGCTCACGTAGTCGCTATCCGCAACAGTGGCGGTCTGATCCTGTGTCGCAATATCAAACGTAACTCCGCCTGCCGGCGCCGCGGCCGAAAGACTAACAGTGAAGGTAAACAGTTTGGTACCGGCGCTGCCCTCGGCAAGCGTTACGTCATTGATCGAAAGTATCGGCAGATCATCGTTGGTAATCGTGCCGATGCCCTGGGGGTCCCCGATGCTTGCGCCGCTGGCATTGGTCAGGTTCACAAAGAAAGTTTCGTCCGGCTCGACCGCAGTATCGCCGTTGACCGTCACGTCAAACGAATGAGTCTGCTGGCCCGCCGGAATCACCTGGTTCGTCAGAGTACGCGAAACGTAATCGTTGTTGGCGGTCGTGGCGGTGTTGTTCGCCGTGGCGACGTCGAAACTAATGTCGGTTGACGGAGCCGGCGCCGAGAGACTGACAGTGAAGGTGGCGATTGTCGCGCCGCTATTGCCTTCGGTCACCGTCACGTCATTTATCGAGAGGCTCGGCGGCGCACCCGCTGTGCATGTGTTGGCCGGTGACGCGGTATTGCGCGGGAACGGACCGGACACGAGGAAATCGGCCGCGTTCTGACCAGTGTCGGTGCAGCCTCCGGCCTTTCTGAAATCTGCAGCCGTGTTCGACGGCGCTGCAGCGGGCCCGGCTCCTTCATAACAGTGGCCGGCGGTGGTGGCCGTGTTGCCATACCCGACGAAGTCCGCGAGGGCCGCGTCGCTCGGGTTGAATGGAGACGAAAGGTCATCTCCGGGACAGGCTGCTGATGCGAGCGGATTCGTCCCGACAACCAACGCAACCTTGCCGGACGTATTTCCCATGGCAATGCTTCCCGTAGCATCTGCGGTCGGCAACGCGACCCCATTAGTAGTCCCGCCGGATTCCTTAATCAGATAATAGTGTCCCGGTGCGATAGTGCCCGCCGTTAGATCAGTTTTGCTTGAACCAAAGTTACTGCCGACCGCGGCGTATTGCACCGAATAGGGAGTTATTGAGAAGTCTACGATGGTTGCGCCGTGATTGAAGATTTCGACAAAATCGTTTTGGTAAGTTGCACCGGAATTATTTCCGCCGCCGTATACCTGGCTGATTCGCAGGTCAGCAGTGTCATCATTCGTGATTGTTCCGGTCCCGGTTTTGTGTGACGGTGAAATCGAAGCGTTGGCCGAGGAGTTAGACAGCGTCACCGTGAATGTTTCGTCGCTCTCGACCAGAATGTCTCCGTTCACGGTGACGTTGATCGGCTTGCTTGTTTCCAGAGGGTTGAATGTCAGCGTCCCGCTGGTTGCCTGATAATCGCCGCCCGCCGTCGCGGTGCCGTTAGCGGCAGCGAAATCAACCGTCACAGTCTGATTGATGGCCTGAGACAGCGTCACCGCAAACGTGGCCGTGGTCGATCCGCTGTTTCCTTCTGCAATTGACACCGCCGGGATGATCGACAGCACCGGACTATCATCGTTCTGAATCGTTCCCAGACCCTGACCGTCGGCTAAGGTTGCGCCCATCACGTTGGTTACGTTGACGAAGAAGCTTTCGTTCGCTTCGACGGTCGCGTCCCCATTGACGCCGACAGTGAACTGGAAAGTCTGTTGCCCGGCGGCGATCGATGCGCCCGTCACGGTGTGCGCTGCGTAATCGTTGTCGGCGGTGGTGGCCGTGTTGTCCTGTGTGGCGATATCAAACGTGACAGTCGCCGGCGCGGGCGCTGACAGACTGACTGTGAACGTGAATGCGGTTGTGCCGCTCAGTCCTTCATCTGTCGACACATCATTGATCGAAAGCGTAGGCAGATCGTCATTCTGGATCGTGCCGATGCCCTGACCGTCGGTAACGGTTGCGCCGCTCACGTTGGTGACGTTGACCAGGAAATTCTCGTCCGGCTCGACCGCGACGTCGCCGTTCACGACCACGGTGAAGGTGTGGCTCGTCTGACCGGCAGGAATAATCTGGTTCGTCAAAGTCTTTGCTACGTAATCACTGTTCGCCGTGGTAGCGCTGCTGTCCTGAGTCGCGATATCGAAAGTGACGTCGGTCGATAAAGCCGGCGCTGACAAAGTGACCGTGAAGGTCGCGGTCGTGGTGCCGCTGTCGCCCTCAAGAACAGCGACGTCGTTGATCGTCAGACTGGGTGGAGTTCCCGCGATGCAGTTATTGGCGGGCGAACTGCTGTTGCGCGGTGAAGGACTTGCGACGAATAAGTCAGCCGAGTTGTCATTCGTGTCCGTACACCCGCCGGCCTTTCTGAAGTCCGCGGTCGTATTGTTGCTGAGCACAAACGACGCGGGCCCGCTTCCTTCATAACAGTGGTTCGCGGTCGCCGCCGTGCCGCCATACCCTACAAAGTCCGCGATCGCACTGCCGACTGGATTGAAGGGGCCGACTCCATCATCGCCCGGACAATTGCCGGCGAGCAGAGTGGTGTTTGCTACCAGGGCGACCTTGCCGGCGGTTGTGCTCGTCAGATTGAGCGTACCCGTAGCATCCGCCGTGGGCAGGGCTGCGCCATTCGCTCCGGAAGTTTCTTTGATTAGGAAATAACGTCCCGGCAAGAGCGAGCCCGAAGTTAGATCCGTCTTGGCCCAGGTTGAGGCTGCGGTGCTGAGGAACTGGACGGAATAAGGTGTGACCGAAAAGTCCACCGTCGTTGTGCCGCGATTGAAAAGTTCGATGAAGTCGTTTGTGTACGACGCGCCGGTCAGGCCGCCACCCGGATAGGTCTGGCTGATTACCAGGTTGGCTGCATCATCGTTCTGAATTGTCCCCTGGCCCTGTGGGTCGCCTATGCCGGCGCCGCCTGTGGCGTTGGTCAGATTCACAACAAAAGTCTCATCGAGCTCGACCAAGGTATCGCCATTGATCGTCACGCTAATCGTGTTGCTAATGTCGCCCGGAGCGAACGTGAGCGTGCCTGTCGCTGACTGATAATCATTCCCGGCGACCGTTGCCGTGCCGTCGGCCGTGGCGAAATCTACGGTGACCGTTTGAGTACTGGCGGGCGACAGAGTGACGTTGAAGGTCAAAGTAGCGGTTCCGCTGTTGCCCTCTGCGATCGTCGGATCGTTGATGAAGAAAGTGGGCGTCGGTGGCGCTGGGTCGTCGTTGGTGATTGTGCCCTGGCCTTGACTGTCAGAGATGGTGGCCGCCGCCGGGCTACTCAGGTTAACGAAGAAGGTTTCCGTTTGTTCGAAAGTAGTGTCGCCGTTGACGAGGACCGTTACGGGTTTGCTGGTCTCGCCCGGATTGAACGTGAGGGTGCCGCTGGTTGATTGATAATCGCTGCCGGCCGCAGCGGTGTTATCGGCGGTGGCGTAGTTAACGGTGACCGTCTGACCGCTGGCTGTCGAAAGCGTGACCGTGAACGTCGCCGCCGTCGTGCCGCTGTCTCCTTCAGTGGCCGAAACATCATTGATGGAAAGGGAAGGCGTGGGATCGTTGTCGGTGATTGTACCCTGGCCGACGCTGTCTACGATCGATCCATTTGCCGCCTTCGAGAGATGGACGAAGTAAGTCTCGCTCGGCTCGTCGAGGGTGTCGCCATTAATCAGCACGGTAATAGTCTTGGTTAAGTCGCCGGGATTGAAAGTGAGCGTGCCGCTGGTCGACTGATAGTCGGCCGGAGCGGTTGCCGAACCGTCAGTCGTTGCGTAATCCACCGTAACTGTATTGGCACTTGCGGCTGAAAGCGTGACGGTAAAGATCGCGTTGACGGTTCCAGTATTTCCTTCCGTAACCGTCACATCATTGATCGTGATGTCGGGCTTGCAGTCTCCAATTGGCGAACTGCTGTTGCGCGGATTCGGCGAGGCGGTAAAGAAGTTGGCCGCGTTATCGTTTGTGTCGACACAGCCGCCGGCCTTGCGAAAGTCCGCTGTTGTGTTTGACGGCGCAGCTGCGGGTCCCGACCCTTCATAACAATGACCGGCGGTCGTTGGGCTGTTGCCATAGCCCACGAGATCGACGATCGAAGCGCCGTTCGGATTGAAAGGTGAAGCGCCGTCATCGCCGGGACAAGTCGCCGCTGAGAGCTGCGTCGTGCCGGCGACTAAAGCGACCTTGCCCGCGGTACTGGCCATGCTGATCGTGCCGATTGCATCGGGCGCAGGAAGCGCGACACCGTTGGTTGTGCCGCCGGATTCCTGGATCAGGAAGTATCTTCCCGGCGCCAGAGTGCCAGCGGCTAAATTAGTTTTGTTAGCGCCGAAATTCGAACCGACGCTGGCGTACTGAATGGAATAGGGTGTGACCGAGAAGTCTACCGTGGCGGTGCCGTGGTTATAGATTTCTACAAAATCATTTCGGAAGGGCGCGCCGGAATTATCGCCGCCGCCAAACACCTGGCTTATAAGCAGAACGGCCGTGTCGTCGTTTTGAATCGTCCCTAAACCCTGGCCGTCTGAAACGCCGGCGCCGGAAACATTCGCAATGTTCACGTTGAAGGTCTCGTTGGGCTCGACCAGAGTATCGCCGTTGACCGTCACATCGAAGGTATAGCTGGTCTGGCCCGCTGGAATTGTCTGCGCGGTCAGGCTTCGCGCGACATAGTCGCTCGCGGCCGTGGTGGCTGTTCCGTCAGCAGTCGCGATGTCGAAAGTGATTCCGCCCGCTGGAGCCGGCATAGTCGAGCTCACTGTGAAGCTAAAAGTAGTAGCGCCGCTGTTGCCTTCGTTCGCTGACACGTCGCTAACGCTCAGCGCCGGGCTGTCGTCGTTAATAATCGTTCCCACTGCTTGGCCGTCACCCACACTCGCGCCCGAAACATTGGTCACGTTTACCAGGAATGTTTCGTTCGGCTCGATAGCGAAATCGCCGTTGACGGTCACCTCGAAAGCATATGTCGTTTGACCCGCGGCGATCGTCTGACCGTTTAAGCTGCGCGCGACGTAATCGCCGTTAGCAGTAGTTGCCGTCCCGTCCTGCGTCGCTATATCAAAGGAGACGCCACCGGCGGGTGCGGGCGTCGAGAGGCTGACGGTGAAGGTGAAAGTGGTCGTGCCCGTATTGCCCTCATTCGCGCTGACATCGTTAATCGTCAGCGAAGGACCGCTTACAGTCAGCGTTGCCTGTGGGCTGTGGGCGGTCGTAACGCCATCAGTAGCTGAAGCAGTGATGTGAGCCGTGCCCGGATTATGAGCGGCGACCGTGGCTGTGGCGATGCCTGTGCTCGGGTTCGTCGTGACTGAGTCAACGGTCACGACGGTCGTGTTATCCGAAGCGAAGGTGATCGCTAAGCCGATCATCGCGCGGCCAAACTGATCGAAAGCCTGCGCAGTGAATTGTGTCGTCTGCCCCACGTTGATGGTCGTCGACGGCGGCGAGATCGTGACGTTAGCCGCATGGCCGGGACAGTTGCCGAACGGCGTGCCGTCAGCCTTCAACCCCGAAGAGAA
Source organism: Blastocatellia bacterium (assembly GCA_033857635.1). GTDB lineage: Bacteria > Acidobacteriota > Blastocatellia > Pyrinomonadales > Pyrinomonadaceae > UBA11740. Next base: position 81,277 of record JAWVDF010000044.1, on the reverse strand, counting down.
TTTTCGTGCGCCGGCGATCGTAGTGTGCGGCACAAAGTTGCCGTTGATGTCCGGCGAGCGCGTTAGCGATTGCGCACTGCCTCCGTTAAGACCCGTTGTTCCGCCGTAAGAAAATTGCGTGACCAGATTACCTGCGCCATCGCGCACCAGAATCGCGAGCCCGCTGTTGGTGAGTGACAGGCCGCCGGATGAAGCCTTGACTACCTGAGCACAACCAAACAGAGGATCGTTCGCGTTGAATGTGCCGCCGCCAAAGATCACTAACGCGTCGCCCGCAGGCATTGAGCTGCCGGCGGCAAATGTATGACGCACAGTCTCTGTCGAACTGCTTGTCGAATGCGTGCGAACGGTCCACCCGGCAACGTTGATGGCGGCGGTCGTTGAATTCACCAGCTCTACGAATTCATCCTGTGCAGAGTCTCGCGTGCCGTCATGATTCGCGTCGCCGTCAGTTCCCGTCGGGGGATCAGCCAGTACTTCGTTTATCACAACCGTGGACGCGCTGACGTGAAGTTGTGCGGTTCCGGTGACGCTTTGAGAAGTAGCTTTGATCGTCGTCTCACCTTGAGCAACTCCCCGTGCCAAGCCGGTTTGATCGATGGTGGCGGCGCCGGTGTTGGTCGACTCCCAGGTGAAAGTGAGACCGGCGATCTCATTTCCGAACTGATCGATTCCGTGCGGAGTGAATTGCTGCGCGCCAGACGCTGGGATCGTCGCTGACTGAGGCGTGACGTCAACGCGAGTCAGCACGCGCTGGACTTCGCGCACAGTCAAAGTCGCCGCCGCTGATTGGATGCCGCGAGCTGAAGCCCTGATCTCGGTCGTGCCCGCGGTCGAACTGGTCGCGAGGCCGTTCTGATCAATCGTCGCAACGCTGGTGTTGCTGGACTGCCAAAAGAAGATGACGCCGGAGACCTCGTTACCACCGGCATTGAAGGCTTTCGCCGTGAATTGCTGTTTCGCGCCGGCGTCGATCGCGGCCGAAGAGGGCATGACCTCGATGCGAACAAATGAATTGCACAGGAGGAAAGCCGAGCCATTGACCCGCGTGCCGGGACTGTAACTTCTGCCGCCGCTGTCGGTGGCTGCCTGGTGCAGGACAAAGTTACCGGTGACGTCGGGCGAGCGCGTCATCGATTGATTCACGTCGCCATTCAGCCCAGTAGATCCGCCCCAGGCAAACGATGTAATGATGGCGCTCGTCGAATCTCGCAGAGTGATCGCGCCGCCGCCGTTCGTCAGCGAAAGACTTCCGGATGTCGCCTTGATCACGAGGGCGCCGCCAAACGCCGAGTTGTTTGGATCAAAGGTCCCGCCGCCAAAGACCACGGCAGCTGAACAGGCGGGCAGGATTGTTCCCGCCGCGAATGTATGTCGGAGCGTGTCCGTGGTCGCGCTTGAGCTGCGAGAAAGCAGTTGATAGCCGCTGATGTCTATGTCATGAGTCGTGGTGTTGACTAACTCAATGAACTCATCGTCGCTTGAGTCGCGCACGCCATCATGGTTAGCGTCACCGGCGGCGAGGTCGGGCGGATCAGCCAGAACTTCGTTAATCAGAATGTCGCGCGTGCCGTCTCCCGTAAAGGTCACAGAGGCGGGGTTGCTGGAGCGGCCGTCGGACTGCACAAACAGATCGACGGCGCCGGCGCCGCGCAGGTCGCGGGGCGCCAGCACGTGAACTTCATCCAGACCGGGCAGTTCCGTCGAAGCGATTACATTTTCGGCATTGATGACTCGACCGCCGATGACGACGGAATTCTGCGAGGCACTGCGCGCGCCGGTCGTGAAGATAGTCAGACGCAAATTGCCGTTCGTCGGATCGAACGGGCCCTCCTGTAACGTGTCGCTGTTCAAGATCACGCCGGGTCCTGATCCATCGCCGCTTCTGGTAAACACTCCGGGCGCGGCGCGCAAAGTCGGCACTGTTCCGCGCGAAGTGAAGTTCTCGGAATTCGTGATCACCACGTCCGCAGTTCCAATCTCAGTTTGCGACGGCACCAAAAAATTGACCTGGCCGGCTGAGACAAAAAAGATTTGGGCCGCGCGGCCGTTCACCGTCACGGTCGTGCCGCCAACGTTCGTGGGAAATATTCCGTTGGATAATTTCTGGGATTGCTGAGTTGAGTTCGCCAACGCGCCGCCGATAGCAACGGCTATGCTGGCAGGGGCAACCGCTTTAGTTGTCGAGGGTTCTTTTCCGAACGACGCGCCGTTAAGGATCGTTATCGAGCCAAACGGCGGACGTGCCGGAGTCCCTGTCAGGTAAATCTCAGAGTTGTTCGCCAGATCACTATTAGCCACAGCGCCCGAGAGAATGCGGGGAAAATTGAACGCGACTACCGAACCATCGTCGTTCAGCGAAGAGACCACATCGGCGGTAGCTGAAGAGGGCGCGTTGGTAATCTTCGACATTTGCGCAGTCGGAATGTCGAAAACGTAAAGCTCAACGCCGCCGTCCGAGTTTGCCGGAGCACCCGCCACGCTGCGCCGGGCAGCGAAGGCTATGTGCGTTCCATCGCCGCTGATCGTCGGATGCAGCGGCACTTCGGTGACACGTGGCCCTAACGACGTAATCTGTCTTGCCGCCGTCCCACCGCGGCCGTCGAAAAGAAATACCTGAGTAGTGTTAGCCGCGGTCTCGGTCGAATAAACTACGCGGGCGCCGTCATCGCTAATCGCGCGGCCGTAAGTCATCGCCAGCGATAGAACATTGCCGGCGAGCAGCGTGGCGGTAGCTGGAGCCAGCCGTGTTTGCTGCATTAGATCGCGCCTGGCGCTCGGCGCGCTTCCTGTATCGCGGATGAACGCTATGCTGGCGCCGTTACCGCTGATCTTGGCATCGCTCGAACCAACGATCCCCGTAGTGCTGGTGAGTTGAGTGAAGCTGGAGGCAAGCGCATCGTAGAAAAATATTTCGAGGTTGCCGTCAGAATTCTGACCGGCGAGATTGCGGTTTGAAGAGAAGGCTATGAAGCGGCCGTCGTCACTTATCGACGGTTGAAAATTTCCATTGGTGACTCGGTTCGCGAGATCGCCCGGACTAGTATTGGTTACCTGGGTAAGCCTGGACCCATCGAGCAGAAAAATTTCCGAATTACCGTCGAGGTTCGTTCCCAGAGGATCGTCTTTCGAAGCAAACGCTATCCGTGACCCATCCTGGGAAATTGCCGGAGCGACCGCGCGCGTCCCGCCCATTTGAAAAAACGTCGCCGGGTCGCCGGTGACGTTCGCGCGAATTGCCCGGAAATGTTCCGAGCCGCCCGCACCGGCAATGTCCTCAGTTGATTCAAATGCCAGAATTCTGCCGTCGCCACTGATCGAGGGATTGAGGTTCATCCCTTCTTCACTGGTGCTGGTAACCAGGCGCGGAACGGGCGATTGCGTCTGCCCCGAGCGCAGGCCAAAGAGACAGAGCACGGTGACTCCGAACACAGCTAGGGCGATTAATCGAGGGCGATTCACAGGGGCGGAGCTTATGTGCGAGAAACTTTAGTTTTGTCGCTTGAACGTGGAACTGCAACTGAAACGCTACAGGCTAACTAGCTGGAACAACTCCAAAACGATCGCGGCACCGGGTGCAAAATTTCGGTCGGGCGCTTCGTTAACTCAAGGGCAATCTGAACGCGGGGCATTCTACAGCTTTTTGCGAGAAATACAATCCAACGAAAATTGCATGATGGCGCGCGGACATTCTGCCGCCAGCACGGTCAGCTTCGCGTTCCTTAGCCGCAAGGTTGTTCGCGCTTCGCGCTCAATCGGACAGAATGTCCGCGCTCCGTTTCTCAAAAAAACTTTCCGCAGTGGCAAGTTTAGTATCGCTGCGTTACGATTCATCAATTGACTTAGAAAAGGGAGGAGTGACCGCGGCGTCGCTGGTTGCTTAAGGAGACAAGAGAGCATGAGAGTTTTGATAGCAGGGGCCAGCGGACTGGTGGGTTCAGCCTTGATTCCGGCGATCGAAGCAGAAGGCGCTACGGTCACTCGCCTGGTACGCACGTCCGCCGGTGCAGGCGAGATTGAATGGCATCCCAACAACGATCGAATCAATGCGCCGGCCTTGGAAGGGTTCGACGCGATCATTAACCTGGCGGGAGAAAACATCGCCGCGGGCCGCTGGACCGACGAACAGAAACGAAAGATTCACGACAGCCGCGTTAACGGCTCTCACCTGATAAGCGAAACAATAGCCAGGCTCAAGCAGAAACCGAAGGTTTTTCTCTGCGCCTCAGCCACGGGCATCTATGGCGATCGCGACGACGAGGCGCTGGACGAAGAGAGTGATTCCGGGGGCGGATTTCTCGCCGGCGTCTGCCGTGAATGGGAGCAGGCGACTGAGCCCGCCGCCGCGGCCGGCATACGTACGGTTAACCTTCGCTTCGGCCCGATCCTCGCGCGCGAGGGCGGCATGCTGGCAAAGCTTCTGACTCCGTTCAAGATGGGCATGGGCGGGAAAGTCGGTTCAGGCAAGCAGTACATAAGCTGGGTGGCGATTGAAGACGTCGTCAATGCCATCATGCTGGCGCTGAAGGACGAGTCAGTGCGCGGACCATTGAACATTGTGTCACCGAACCCCGTGACGAATGAGATCTTCACCAAGACGCTCGGCCACGTTCTGGGCCGTCCGACAGCGCTCGCGATGCCGGCGTTTGCGGTACGCCTGGCGTTTGGCGAAATGGCCGACGAAATGCTGCTGGCAAGCCAACGCGTCATACCGAAAAAACTAAATGATTTAGGTTATGAGTTTCAGCAACCGGAATTGGAAGGTGCGTTGAAGAAGCATCTGGGATAAGACGGCCACGTCATCCGTTGTTGCCTTGAATGGCCTGGTTCTTCGCGACCAATCGGTTAAGGGTATCGGGAACCAGCCGCTCAGCGAAGCCCGCCAGGAACGACCAGATTATGAGTAGAGCATATGAGGTACCATTGACCGGACCGGTCTTTTTCAAGAACTCTCTTATTTGTATAGGCTCTTTCACAAGTTCTTTTGCCAGTGCCACTGGCCTGGCGTTGGGTGAAGGGTCCGGCAATCCGGCTGGTGACGGGCTCGGTAAAGGCGCTTGCTCAAACTCACTCTTTGGGGTGCTGATTACTGGAAAGATAGAGCCGTTTAAGATCCCCGCGGCAAACAACACGAACAGCAGAGAGGCGAAGATTCCGCCATATAGAGGCGAAAGAATAATTCCTCGCCAGCCGTTAGTCATCGCCGCCAAGTTAAAAAGAGCGTCGCCTTCACTGGGAGCGCTCTGAATTCGTTGGAGCATGCTCACACATCCCCCTACGATGCCGGCCAAAATAACGGTCAGGACGGTAATAAAAACTACCGAGAACTCCTCTTTTGGAGATTTGGCTGCTATTCCCACATTGATCAAAATGGCCACCGCGATGGCTATAACAACCGCGCCCGTGAGCAGAACGGCATTTCGGGTAAGCTCGTCGCGCAGCGTCTCGCGCACTGGTAACATCGCGTAATACAGATAAAATTTGCTGATTAAGTACCTGATGTCTGCGCGCAGAAGCTCGATGGGATCAGGAGGGGGAGCGTTGGGGTCAAGTTGAATCTCGGCTAGATCCGGCGGCTTTGAAGCCAAGTATTCGTCGTATTCCTTCTGGCCGGCAACACTGCGGTACCTGCCCCGGGCATCGTAGGCTTTGCGAATCAAACTCTCCGCCGGTCGCCAATCGACCAAAATCAGATCGAAGGTGTAGATATTAGCCCACGTCAAATCACGCCTCTGCCGCTTTTGATAGATGTCTTCCAGCATTGATATGGCGTTAGCATCGTGAATGGACGGCTTGAGCATGACGTATTCGCTATACAAGTGATCAAAGAAAATCCTGGCATATGGCGGCACAGGTTTATTTATGGAACCTTCCTTGGTCGCCCATCCCAGCCATCGCCTTATCCGTCCCACATTCCGTTTGAGTAAGTTTTCCTTGGTCTCCATCTTCCGTTATCACCTCCTGAGACTTATTTCTTTGAATCCTCTTTCCAGTGACACGTGGAAAGTAAGAGTCTCCAAAGTTGGAAGCCACCTCAGGTCAAACGGTTAGGTTCGAGATTTACAGGGGTCGCTGGCGGACGAGCTAACTGGTTGAGCTGAGGTTAAGAAAAGGGAGCCAGCGCTTGTGCTTGCTAGTGCGGTGGGATTATATGCTTTTCAACGGCGAAGGCAAGCCCGGTCCCGGCCGTTTCATGCAGCAGAGGAACGAGGTAGGTGGCCTAAACGCCCGTCAAGGAGTGCGCAGACGACCTCTCCAACGCTCGACCGCGTTGCTCAATACACAGGGAGGGCAACTGTTCGCGGCCTGCTCACCACAGCACCAACGCCAACAAGTATCGAAACACTCCCGCCCCGATCAAGACCCAGAAAGCGTTTGCTCGATACTTCAAGAGTATCAGCAGAATGATCACGGCCATTGAGAGGCCGATGATCGAATGAATGCCTGACCGACCGACGCTCCAGGCGGCGGCGACCAGCAATCCGGCGACGGCGGGGGCTACTCCGCGCAGGAAGGCCTGCATCTGTCTGTTCGTTCGAAAGCGACGGAAGGATGAACCGGCGGCGATGGTCAGCAGGAAGGACGGCAGGAAAACGCAGATGGTCGAGAACAAGGCCCCCAGGATTCCCGCCACGCGATAGCCGACGAACGTTGCCATGATCAAGACTGGGCCCGGCGTGATTTGTCCTAGGGCCGTGGCGTCGGCAAATTCCTGATGCGTCAGCCAGTGATGTGAATTGACTACCTCGGCTTCGATTTCAGGAATCATCACAAACCCACCGCCGAAGGTAACCGATCCAATCCGCAGAAAGATAAACGCCAGCGAAAGCGCGAGCCCGAGTTTAGCCATGCCCGGGATCGCCAAAAGAAAGAAGGCTGAAGAAGAAGCCTTCGATCCTGAATCGACTGATCCCGCTTCGCCCGATCCACGCAATTCCTCTTCGTCCAAAGCTTCCTGATCATAGTCATCCAAATCATTCGGCTGCGCTATGCCGGCCTCACTCATTCTCCTCAGACGCTCTTCGGCAATGGCTTCCGTTAGGTAGCCGCCAACGAATTTGTGTGGCTTCGTCCGTCGCCGGGCCAGGCGAGTGCGGATGCGCTGTTGGCGGCGCGCGGCGAACCCGCGAATCCTTTCCAACCGCGTCAACTGTTTTTCGCGAAAGGCTTCGATGCCGATGCCGACCAATCCCGAAAGCAAAATGACTTCGACGACGGTAGCTTTGAAAACAACCACCGCCGCGCAGGCGAGGATCATCAGAATCCTTTGCCACGGTTGGCTGACAGTTTGCTTGCCCATGCGCCACGCGGTCACCGCAATCAGAGCGACCACGGCCGAGTTAAAACCGTGGAACAGCTGCTCAGTGTTGGGGAGTGCCCGGAAACGATCATAGAAAATCGCCAGAGCGATCATCATGAACATCGAAGGGAGGATGAAAGCCGAAAGGGAAGCGCCGGCGCCGCGCCAACCCCGGAGACGATAGCCAATATAAGTGACTGCGTTCCCGGCGCTGGTGCCGGGCAGACTTTGGCCCAGGCCGAGGGCTTCGACGAAGTCCTGCTCACCCAGCCAGTGTCGCTCGAGCACGACGACATGTCTGATTTGGGAAAGTACGGCAAAGCCGCCGCCGAATCCGGTCAGTCCGATTTTGAAGAAGGATAGGAAGAGGCCGCCCAGCGTTGCGTGCCGCGAAATCTGTTTAAGTCTGCGCTGGCCGTATCGCGCACGAGTCCTGATTTTGCGAACCCGTTGATGGCCGTGAGTTCGTTTGGCAAACGACTGATGTTCCACTGATGGAGGGAGTCTAGCATAGAGATGGCGGGTTTTCTTTGCGCCTTAGGTAGCGCTTTGCGCCTTTGCATGAAATGTAATGTGGAACTCAGATTTCACGCAAAGGCGCAAAGAAAAACGGAAGGCGCAAAGGTTATGGGATTGTCGAGGCTAACCGATCACTTTAGCGGCTGCTTCTTTGTCGGTGGAAAATTCGGGCAGGACCTGGAAAACTTCCAAAGCATACTTCACATTCCCAAACGGCGCGGACACTTGCACACCCTGAATCAAGTCGCGAACTTCCAGCAGGGACTCGCGGGCGATCTTCAGTCCTTCATCGCGGCCGGCTTCTTTGCTGATGTTCGAAGCGAGGCGCATGCGCTCCATGATCTCAGGCGTAACGCGCACGCCCGGGACTTCGTTGTGCAGAAACTCCGCGTTGCGGAATGAAACTAAAGGCCAGATGCCGGCGACGATGGGAATGCGGCAGTGTTCGATGCGCTTGAGAAACTCTCGCAGCTGTTCGATGTCGAAAACCGGTTGAGTGATGGCGTACTCGGCGCCCGCTTCGATCTTCCACTCAAATCGCTTGAGCTCTTCATCGAGATTCACCGCGCCTGGATTTACTCCCACACCGATCGAGAAAGCAGTCGGCTTACCGGTGGGATTATTGCCGAGGTCCAGACCATGGTTGAGTTTGTTCACCATGTTCGTCAGACCAATTGCGTCGATATCGAATACCGCCGTTGCATCCGGGTAAGGGCCCATCTTTGGCGGGTCGCCAGTGATCAAAAGCAGGTTTCGCAATCCAAGCGCGGCCGCGCCCAGCAGGTCCGACATCATCCCCAGCAGATTGCGATCGCGGCAGCAATAGTGAAGCACCGACTCGATTCCTATTTCGCGTTCCACCAGAATTGCGGTGGCCATGGCGCCCATGCGCGTCTGTGCTCGTGGCCCATCCGGAATGTTGACGCCGTCGACGCCCGCCGCTTTTAACAGCCTGATTGAATCGAGAGTCTTCTGCGGATCGCAGCCCTTGGGCGGGAGTACTTCGACGGTGGTGACAAACTCACCGCGAGCGATTTTGCGGGCCCAATTCGATCGCTCCTCGGACGGCACGACGGTAACGTCCGGCGGTTTCAAATCCTGAACGGCCACTTTCACTTCCGTCTCGACCACGACCTGCTGAGTGCGCGGGCTAAGCTGTCGGATCGCGTCCGCGATCATCTTGATATGCGCCGGAGTGGTGCCGCAGCAACCGCCGACAAATCGTGCGCCTGCCTGAACGATGCGTCGCGAATATTCGGCCATGTACTCTGGAGAGCACATGTAGAACTGTCGACCCTGCACGTCGCGGGGCAAGCCGGCATTGGGCTGTGCCGAGAGCTTTCGAGTCGTAACCTTGCGCATCTTCTCGATAGCGTTGAGCACGATCGCCGGACCAACTCCACAGTTGAGACCGATGACGTCGGCCCCCCATTCGTCGAGTTGGATCGTAAACGCTTCGGGCGTCGCGCCGAACACGGTGTTGCCGTCCACCTGGATCGTGACCTGAGCAAAGATGGGCAAGTCACACAATTCCTGCACGGCCTTGATTGCCTGTTGGAGTTCAGACAGGTCCGAGAACGTTTCCAGCACGAAGAGGTCCACGCCGCCTTCGAGCAGAGCCGACACCTGCGCCGTAAACATCTGCTTGGCTTCGTCGAACGAGGTAGGTCCGTAGGGTTCGATGCGCAAGCCCAGGGGGCCAACCGCGCCGGCGACATAGGCGCGATTGCCTGCGGCTTCGCGAGCGATTTGCGCCGCCCGGATATTTATTTCGCGCAGGCTGGCTTCCAGACCGTAGGGCTGCAGCTTATTCGCGGTAGCGCTAAACGTATTCGTCTCAATGATGTCGGCGCCGGCGCGGACGTATTCGCTATGGACTTCGCGCACGAGATCCGGCGCCACCAGATTCAGTTCGTCGTAGGAGCGATTGATATAGATGCCCTTCGCATAAAGCATCGTGCCCATCGCGCCGTCAAAGACGTGAATGCCGTCGCGGTCGAGAAGAGACCTGAAAGGTTCCATGGTTGGCATTGCCAATTTCCGATTTCCAATTGCCGATTTAGTGAAGGGCCAATCGAAAATTGGCAATCGGCAATCGGCAATGAAAAAATCCCGCGCCAAACAGCGCGGGACTTCAATTCGTCTGAAGTGTTTCGGTTCGTACTTTTGCGAACTCGCCGAGCTGTTTAGCCGTTTGTTTTACGTGGCCGCAAGTCGCCTTAACTCACCACGTTTTTCAATTGGGTTATACGCCGCACTCGGGCGCTCTGTCAACCGAAGGTCAGCTTAGGCCGGCACCGATTCCCACTCCCTGGCTTGAGCCGTGAGTGCCCCCACCAATTGGGGCCAGTCATGCAAGGTTGCCGGATCGAAGTCGGCTCCGTTGGGCCAAACGAGCGTGTGCACTTCTGGATCGATCTGAACTTGATTGAATACGGATAGGTTGCGGAGAGGTCCGAATAGCTCTCCGGCGAGGGTGGGTTCGAAATTAATTACTTGTTCAGTGTGGTCTTCGAATCTCACGCGGAGCGTGTATGGAGCAACTATTTCGAAAGACTTCACGCGATATATGTCGTGCACGATCTTCTCCTTACTTGAGCGGCTCAATTGGTAATGCTGCTCGGCCGCTCTCTAACCTTTTCCAATCGATCAAAAGCTCTTGTTGGTGAAGTTCGGCCCAGGCTTCGACGAGGCGGCGCTGCCGTGTCGGTAGCGCCCCGCGTGCCATTTCAATAGGCTCGATGCTGAAAATCGCCCATCCTCCTGATAGTAAGCATGAAAATGTGGCGTATGGTGCCGCGCCCCCGCTTCGCGATACATTCGAATAATAATACCGAAGAAGCGGCAAAGTTCAGGCACCTTCGCATTTTAATGTCTTCTCCCTCGCGCACGCAAAGCGGTTTTGATGCCGCTGAGTTTTCAAAGCACGCTTAAGCGCGCTATCGTTCGACGGATTCACGGCTCCAGCGCTGAAGAGCCGGTCTAGATTACTTTTAGGGCAAACCTTGATCCAGATGAGTCAAGTCTTCGGGACGATCGAGCGGTGTGCTTAACGCCAACCGCAAAGCGGTTACCTCCTCCAGCCTGTATAGACCGGGGTTGCCGCTTCGGCTACCCTGGGAAAAGAGAGCGAGTGATTTGGCAACCGCAACGCGCTTGCGCCGGCGGTAGGTGTCTCGTTTCGCTGACGCAATTGACGCAACCGCGTCGCGGTTGATAATAATTCTCTAACGATTCCCAGGGTAGCCGAAGCGGCAACCCTGGGCTGGAGGTCGCAACCGCGTTGCGGTTGAAAAAGTCCGCCTCAATATCCGTCTTTGGTCTGCGGCGCAGCCTCCTTAGGAACCCTTTCGGTTAAGGCGTCTGACGACGCCTGGAGGCGCTCCTTCAGTCCGACGAACTTTCAATCCGCACCAGTGAAAAGAATTCCATATCGTTGGATATCTGCGATCCATCTCTTGACAGCATCCATCGCTTCTGGCTGAATGCCTATCATCATCGCAGGCAATATCGCAGGCAATCTCCCCGCTGTCGTCGTAAAAGTTCGAACTCACTGAGGAGTAAGAGCGATGCCCAAAACCAACGCAACGGGAGTTAGCCGCCACCCAAAAGCTCTCTACGTTCTTTTCGCCACCGAAATGTGGGAGCGCTTCAGCTGCTACACCATGATCGCGATGTTCGCGCTCTACATGCGCGACACTACGGGTCAATGCTTGCTCGTAATGGCTTTCACCCTGCTCGGACGGTTGCGACCTTTGAAGAAAGCAATGCCCGGCGTCTAGAATGCTCGCAACTTTTCTCAAGCTTTATTAGTTCAGGCAACACGGACAGGGCCGGAAGTGGCGGCCATTTTTACCGGAGACTATTTTCTTATGAGTGAACCCATGGACCTGCCGACCAGCGAAAGACAACTGGCTATTGCGGATCGTAGTTTCTTCGGCCACCCCCGCGGACTGTCCACTCTGTTCTTTACCGAGATGTGGGAGCGGTTCAGCTTCTACGGCTTGCGGCCGTTGCTCGTATTGTTTATGTCGGCGGCGATACTCGACGGCGGCTTTAACATCGATCGAGAGCAAGCGTCGGCCATAGTCGGCATCTATGCGGCGAGCGTCTACCTGGCGTCGCTTCCGGGTGGGTGGATCGCCGATCGATTGTTGGGTCTGAGGCGCGCGATCATGACCGGCGCGGTGCTCATCTCAGCCGGTCACATTTCCATTAGTCTTTCATCGTTTGCCCAGAGCCGCGTACCCTTTTTCGTCGGGCTAATACTAATCGTTTTGGGGACGGGGTTGCTGAAGCCAAACATCTCGGCAATCGTCGGCGATCTTTATCCTGAAGGCGGCGCGCGGCGCGATGCGGGTTTCTCGGTTTTCTACATGGGAATCAATACCGGGGCGTTCCTGGGCCAGCTGGTTACCGGTTTTCTCGGCGAAAAGGTCGGCTGGCATTTTGGATTTGGCGCCGCGGGTGTCGGCATGTTGATAGGTTTAGCGTGGTTTGCCGCGCGGTCAAAGAAAACCTTGGGCGACCTTGGTCTGGAACCTTCGCGTCATCCAGACCCAGCGGTGCAGCGGAAGCAGGAACTAATCATCAAGCTTGCGGTGGCCATCGGACTCGGAGTGTTGGGGCTGGTGGTAGTCCTCGCGGCGTTGCGCGTAATCCATATCAATCCGCAGGTGGTTGGTGAGTATATGACGTACGTTCTGGTCGGCGTCGCTGTGCTCTACTTCGGGGCCATTTTTATCTTCGGGGGCCTTACCGGCGATGAAAAGAAAAGGGTCAGCGTCATCTTCATCCTGTTTGTGTTCGCGGCGATCTTCTGGGCTGCTTTCGAGCAGGCTCCGACGTCCCTCAATCTGTTTGCCAAGGATTTCACCAACCGAACACTATTAGGTTGGGAAATTCCCGCGACATGGTTTCAATCAGTCAACTCGGCCTTCATCATTCTGCTGGCTCCAGTCTTTGCGGCCCTTTGGCTTTGGATGGGCAAGCGACGCATAGATTTGTCCAGCCCCGCTAAATTTGCGATCGGGCTTTTGTTCGCGGGGGTCGGGTTCGCCATTATGATCCTGGCTGCCAACCTCGTGGTTAAGGGCGGGGGCTTGATCAAAGTTTCGTTTCTGTGGCTCACGTTCAGCTACTTCTTTCAGACCGCAGGCGAGCTTTGCCTCAGTCCAGTCGGTCTTTCGTCGATGACCAAGCTCTCGCCACGAAAGTATGTCGGCCAGATGATGGGGATCTGGTTCCTTGCGTCCTCGGTGGGAAACCTGATCGCCGGACTGGTTGGTGGTCGCGTCGATCCAAAGAAGCTCGAACAAATGCCGGTTCTTTTCATTGGAACGACGATCGCGCTCGTTTTTTCTGGACTGCTGCTGTTGGCACTGACGCCGCTTATCAAGAAACTCATACCAAGCGACGCAAAATAAAAACTGATTCATTCTTGAAGGAGACTCTCTTGCGCAAACGCTCATCCGCACTTCTGGTTCTCGTGTTCGCCCTGTGCCAGGCTTCCGGCCTCCGGGCCCAGGAGAAGCTGCTTACCATCGATGACATTTTCGATCCGGCCAAGCGCGTGAACTTCGCCGGCACTCCCGCGAGTCCCCGTTGGCTCAAAGACGGAGTGCACTACATCGTGGCCAACAAAGATCGAACTGCTTCGCCGCGTCTGCTCAAAGTCAACGCCATCACCGGCAAGTCTGAGCCTTTCTATAACAGCGTAAAGATGGAAGCGGCATTCGATGGCCTGGCCGGTGTCGGCAAAGACACGGCCAAGCGTCTGGCCAATCAAACTTCCTATCAAATGAATCCGGAAGAAACGGGCGTGCTGATCAATCAGGCCAACGATCTTTTCTATTACGAGTTCGGCAGTGACCGCGCGACGCGCCTGACGCACAACCCCGAGGAAGAGGTCGGCGAGAGCTTTAGTCCCGACGGGCGCATGATTAGCTTTATTCGCAACAACAATCTCTACGTCGAAGATATTGCGTCGCAGCGCGAGCATGCTCTGACACAAGACGGCAGCGCGAAGATTCTAAACGGCCGCCTCGATTGGGTGTACCAGGAAGAGCTGTACGGCCGCGGTAACTTTGGTGCTTATTGGTGGAGCCCTGATTCAAATCGCATAGCTTTCCTGCGCATCGATGAAACTCCGGTGCCGGATTTTCCTGTCGTCGATCAGATTCCTTACGAACAGAACGTCGAGAACACGCCTTACCCGAAAGCCGGCGATCCCAACCCGATCGTTAAGCTGGGCGTGGTCAATGCAGCCGGCGGTGAAGTGCGCTGGGTCGATACTTACAAATATCCTGCTGAGGATCGTTTGATCGTGCGCGTCGGTTGGACACCCGACGGAAAGAAAGTCGTCTACCAGGCGCAGAACCGTGAACAGACGTTTCTGGATCTCAATTCAGCCAACCCTGATGATGGAAAGTCAGCGACAGTATTTCGCGAGAGCGGCAAGGCCTGGCTCGAAGTCGTTGACGATGGCCTTCGCTATTTAAAAGACGGATCGTTTTTATGGCTCAGCGATCGCAGCGGCTGGCGGCACATCTATCATTACGGCGCTAACGGCCAGCTCATCAAGCAAGTCACGAACGGCGAATGGGATGTCCGCTCAGTAGACGAAGTCGACGAAGAGAAGGGGATTGTTTACTTCAGCAGCAGCGAGCACAGCCCGATTGCGAATCATGAATATTCGATCAAGCTCGACGGCACAGGCCTTAATCGCTTGACGACCTCAGAAGGGAATCACCGCGCGTCGTTCAATTCGAATGCGTCACACTTTATTGATTCGTGGAACGATGTGAGCACGCCGACCCAGGTGAAGCTGTACGACGCCGCAGGCAAAAGCGTGCGCGTCATTGACGAGAACAAAGTGGATGCTTTGAAGCAGTACAAGCTGGGCAAAGTCGAGTTCATGCAGGTCAAGACGCGCGACGGCTTTCCGATGGAAGCGATGATGATCAAGCCGCCCGACTTTGATGCTTCAAAAAAGTACCCCGTCATGTCTTACACCTACAGCGGGCCACAGTCGCAATCGGTGCGCAACGCCTGGGGCGGCACGCGATATCTGTGGCATCAGATGCTGGCGCAGAAGGGCTATATCATCTGGATCTGTGACAACCGGACTGCGAGTAACAAGGGCGTCAGTTCCGCCTGGCCGCTCTACAAAAACTTTGGAGAACTGGAATTAAAAGATCTAGAGGACGGGTTTGCATGGTTGAAGGGGCAGCCGTATGTGGACAGTTCGCGGATAGGACTTTGGGGATGGAGTTACGGTGGGTTCATGACGAGTTATGCCTTGACGCACAGCCAGACATTCAAGATTGGCATCGCTGGCGGCACCGTTTCCGACTGGCGCAACTATGACTCGATCTACACCGAGCGCTACATGCAGACGCCCCAGAACAACGGCGATGGATATTGGAAGAGTTCTCCCGTTCACTACGCCAAGGACCTGCATGGCAAGCTGCTGCTGATTCACGGCGCCATAGACGACAACGTGCACATCGCAAACACAATTCAGTTTCTCTATGAGCTGCAGAAGTCAGGCAAGCAGGTGCAGCTGATGGTCTATCCCAAATCGCGACACGGCGTCACCGATCCGATTCTGGTCAAGCATATGCAGCAGATGATGACGGATTTTATTTTGGGGAATTTGTGATCGCGTCTAAAGATCTTTCTCAGTGAGGTCCGCGACCTTGAGGAAGTGACGAAGGAGGCCGGTCTTAATAGCTTGGTTGCCGTGAATCGGGAGCGAGATCCGGACCTCGCTTCCGGGCTTGCTGTAGATATGGTGGCTGCCCTTGACGCGCAGCAAAGACCAGCCATGCTGCTCAAGAGTCCTTGCAAAGTCTTTGCCTGAGATTGATTTCATAGGATGCGAAAGCAGGAAGTTTGAAGCAGCGTTGTTGAGCGTGTCCGTGCAAAACCAAAGCTCGTTGAATAGCTCTAATTGAGTCTAGACGGCTATCTCAAGAACACGATCATCGACCGAGACTTGCGATTGTGATACGTCTACGGATAAGCAACCCTCGACCGCTTCATAAAGATTTTTGAGCAACTCCTCAAACGTCTCACCTTGAGTGGCACAGCCGGGAATGGCTGGAACTTCAGCCCAGAAACCACCCTCCTCAGCGTTATGGACGACGACTTTTATTTTCATGGAGCGATTATACGGCGAACTGTTGACGACAAGCGAGAGCCTGCATACTTAACGAAAGAAGGCGAGCAGTAGCTCGCTTCTAAACTGCGTTAGGCGTTAACCCAGGAAAATCTGACCTTCCGAGCAGGGCTACTTCCACCGGTGACTTCTCTCCGTTTGAAGGCGGGCCACTGCCCGCCGTTTTATGAGGCCTTGAATGACACCTCGTAATCTTGGTTCCGTTAATGTTTCCCCGCTCCCATAAGAACCATCCACGAAGTCACACGAAACTGAACGAACAAGCTATTTTCGGTTCGTGTGTTTTCGTGGATCGTTTTATCGCGAGAGGTTAAACCTCTCAAGATAAAAAGCGACCGATTAGATCAAGGTGGGCGGGAGGTGGTCCGCTCTAAACGGGTGACAAATTAAACAATTTGTCCTACCTTCGCTGACACTTCGGACACCAGTAAGTTGATCTGCCTCCATGCGCGATCCGGCGGATGCGCGCGCCGCATTTTACACATGGCTCGCCTTCGCGTTCGTATACCTGCCAGAACCTTTCAAAGGCTTCGCCATAAGAAAAACCGTTCGAGTGTTCCAGGGTCACTCTTGATGTCGAGCTCTCTGAAATGGCATCGCTAAGCACGTCGAGGATTGCCTGATGCAAACGCTCGACTCGGCGTGATGAAAGAGTCGTAGCGGCTTTGAATGGATTGACGCCGGCGCGGAACAGAGCCTCAGCGGCATAGATGTTCCCGAGACCAAGGACCCTTGTCTGATCCAATAGCAGCGTTTTCAGTGTGCGGCGCGAACGAGACAAGGTTTTTTTCAAGTAAGCCAGACTGAAATCTTCTCCGAAAGGTTCGGGCGCAAGCTCGCTGATCCCTTTCGTCTTCATCACCTGATCGCGCGCCAACAGTTTCATCACGCCGAACTGTCTTTGATCACGGAAGACCAAACGGCGGTCAGAGTCGAGATAGAAGATCGCGTGTGCATGTTTTGGCAAATCTTCGTCGGGGGACAAAGAAATAAACTTGCCGGTCATGCGGAGGTGCACTGCCAGGACCAGCCCTCCCTTACGGTCGGGCTTCTGAGACGTCCCTCTGTCAGCAGCCCGACGCTGAGGGAGGGCTCCGTTCCCATCCAGCTCGATCAGAATATATTTGCCGCGACGGGAAACGCCGGTGATAGTCCTGCCCTTCAGCTTCCGATTGAATAGGGAAGGCGTAGTTGGAGCAACGAGCTTGGGAAGTTTGACCTCGGTCGCCAGGATGCGGCGACCGATGATGGCGGGACGCAAGGCACGCACGACGTGCTCGACTTCGGGAAGCTCTGGCATGCCGAGAAGTTTGGCTTCAGGGCAAATACAAAGTCAAAGCGCCAAAGGGTGTCCCTGTTTCAGGATGGGGTGAGTACTGAGAGCGGTAGCGACCGGGTCGTTGTGCAACAGGCCTGAAAGCGCAAGAGAGACCCGGTCGCTACTGCTCCCGGTCCTGACTCCATACTGTCCGCGGACTGTCCCCTTGCACGCGAGCGCGTCCGTCCATTATTAATACTCTTCCCGCAGGAAGAAGCGTCTTAGGTTAGAACACTCTGAGCAATAGTAGAATGATCACGATCACCAGCACCAAACCGAGCCCGCCGCTTGGTCCATAGCCCCAATTGCGGCTGTGCGGCCAAGCCGGCACCGCGCCCAACAGCAAAATAATTAGAATTATCAGCAGAATCAATCCCATGACTTAGTCTCCCTCTTTGAGTCTTCTAAAGGCCCAGACGAAAGTAACTACTCAAGGTCTGGTTGCTTACGGGGATTGATTTGGCAAGAGGCGTGCCGTGAACGGTACAGAACCGGGAGCGGTAGCGACCGGATCAAAGAGTCGACTATCGTTTGACGGGTGAATCACTCGACCAACACAAATTAGTCGACTCATGGAGTAAGTGGTTGGATCCCGTCGCTACCGCTCCGGGTTCTGTACCTGGCCCGAAGGCGCAAAGATAGAAGCTACCTCGGCTCTGACTTGATGATTGCTTCAATCTCACTAGTAATCTTCTCGACTAGTCCTGGTTTCCGCGCTTCGATGTTCAGCCGCAGCAGCGGTTCGGTGTTTGACGGGCGAATGTTGAAGCGCCAGTCGCTGCTCTCCAGTGAATAACCGTCGGTGAAGTCTTCCGTGCCGTCTTTGGTGTATTGCTTCTTAACCGCCGCGATCACTTTCTGAATGTCTTTGACCCGATAGTTCAATTCGCCGGACATGAAGTGACCCTCGGTGTAAGGCCGCATGACTTCCGACAATGGCTTACCCGTCTTTGAAAGGTGTTCGAGCATCAGCAGGAAGGGAATGGTGCCGTTGTCGGCATAAAAGTTTTCGCGAAAGTAGTAATGACCGCTCATCTCGCCGGCGAAAATCGCGTTCTCTTTGCGCATGCGCTCCTTCATGAAAGCATGACCACCTTTTGAAATGATCGCTTTCGCGCCGTGTTGTTCGCAGACTTTAAGCGCCGGCCAAGTCACGCGCGGATCGAAGATGATGGCGTTGTCGCTGCCGGCTTTCGTCAGCAGAATGTCCGCCAGCAGAGCCGTAATGTAAGCGCCCGAAATAAATTGGCCCGTCTCGTCAAAGAACATGCATCGATCGGCGTCGGCGTCCCAGGCAACTGCGAAAGTGGCGCCGGAACTCTTGGTCAGCCTCTCGGTCTCGATGCGGTTCTCAGGGAGCATCGGATCGGGCGGGCCTTTGGGGAACGTGCCGTCAGGAACAAAATTCAGCGGGATGAGATTCAGTCCCAGTTTCTTCACCAGGGCCGAAGCCGGAAAACACACGTAGCCGAAGTTTGCGTTGCCGACGAAGGTAAACGGCTTAATCACGCTCGAGTCGATGAAGCTGAGCACGTGCTTCAGATAATCATCCAAAACGTCGCGCTCTTTGATCGTCCCTTTCTTATCCGATCGAACCTCTTTGTCTTTACCGGCCTTGAGTACATCGCGAATATCGAACAGGCCGGTGTCGGAAGAGATGGCCGCCGCTTTTTCGCGGACCATTTTCGCGCCGTTGTATTCTTTGGGGTTGTGCGAAGCCGAGACAACAATGCCGCCCGAGTAATCATATGCACCCACGGCAAAGTAGAGCATGTCGGTCGTGATGCCGCCGATGTCTATGACGTCAACGCCGGCGTCGACGAAGCCGGATATCAGACTCTCGGACAACTGTGGCGAAGACGCGCGGGCGTCGCGGCCCACGACTACAGTTCTAGGATGAAAGAGGTAGGTGTAGGCTTTGGCGATCCGATAGTAAGCTTCCTCATCGAGATCGGTTGGATAGACCCCTCGGATGTCGTAGGCGCGAAAGATGTCCCAGTTCACGGTTCCAGTCCTTCCTTTAGTTTGAATGTGGCACGCGCATCTTGCGCGTGATTCACGGGCGGGACGCCCGTGCCACTCCCTTTAGCATGTTCTCGTGTAGTCGGTTAGAGAAGTTTTGTCTCCCAGCACAGAGCCGGGCCCAACAGTCGTGGATCGACCGACGTGACACCCACGCCCGATGATTGCGTCTTTCACCTGTGCCAGAGTGCCGACGCGCGTATGGCTCCAGATGACAGAGTTTTCAATCCTCGCACGCTCCTCTATATAACAACCCTTGCCCAGGACTGAGTTGATTATCTCTGCGCCGGGCTTAATTGTGCACTCGTCTCCAATCACGGAGAGCTCGTCGATTTCTGAAGCCGTGGCTGCGTCAAAACTGCCGCGGCGGTCTTTGATATGAATCCGAGTTACGCGATTGGCCAACAGGTCGTGATGGGCCTGCAGGTAGCGGGCAGGCGTGCCGATGTCCATCCAATAAGTCCTTTGCGGCACATGCGCGAAGAAGGGTTCGCCCTTTTCCAGGAGCTTCGGAAACAGACCGTACTCGAACGAATGATTTTCACCATGCGGGATCAGATCGAGGACTTGAGGCTCAAGAATATAGGTGCCGGCATTGATGTTCTTGCAGGAAGTTTCTTCAGGCTTTGGCTTTTCCAGAAAGCGGCGCACGCGTCCATCTTCTTCGGCTTCGACTACACCGTAGGCGCTGGCGTCTTCAACCGGAGTGAGCACAATGGTCGCGACTGCGTTGCGTTCCTTGTGTTGGCGAATCACGGTTTTCAGATCGAGGTCGGTAAGAATGTCGCCGTTGAAAACTACCGTGGGCTCGCGAATCAACTCTTCCGCGAACTTATAAGCGCCGGCGGTGCCCATGGGTTGCGGCTCGACCGTGTATTTCAACTTGACGCCAAAATTCGAACCATCGCCGAGTTGCTGTTCGATTTTTTCGGGCTGATAAGAAAGCGAAAGCGTGATATCGGTGACGCCCGCGCGGCGCAGCGTATCGATCTGATAAAGCAGAAAAGGCCGGTTGCAAATCGGAACGATCGGTTTCGGCGTATAGACGGTAAGAGGACGCAACCGGGTGCCTTTTCCTCCTGCCAGGATTAGTGCCTGCATGTTTATTTAGTCCGTTTGATCCAGAATGATTAGGGGGTTGATGTGCAAGCGGGGAGTCTATCACCCGCGCATGAGGGTTTCAATTAGGGACATGGCCAACGTCATCGGTCATGAGGTCAGTACCACCCGCGTTAGCGGGTGGGTCCCACGATCAATGCGCGGGTTGACCAATGGACCCACCCGCTCACGCGGGTGGTACTGACTTCATATCATCGCTTGACGGAATCAGCTCGGGCAAAGAAACTAACTTGCCCATGCCCAAACGCTTCCCGACGCTAATTAATCAACACCGTGCCTTCTTAGTCGTGCTCACGTTGGCGGCGGTCATGTTTCTGAGCGACATTTGGATCTATAAGGAATTCGTGCGGGCCGAAAGTTACTTTGCCCTGGGCTCCCGCTTGATGATCGAGCAGGGCGATTGGCTCTTGCCGCATGCGCCGGACGAACTCCCGCTCAACAAGCCGCCGCTCACTTACTGGCTGATTGGGCTCTCGTACAAGTTGTTCGGGGCGAACTATGGCTCGGCCAGACTTCCTTCCGTGCTGGCGGCGCTGTTAGTCCTTGCGATTGTCTATGCGCTCGGCGTGCGACTCAACGGTAAGCGAGCGGGCCTGATTGCCGTCGCCATGCTGGCCTCGAGTTTTCTCTTCCTGAGTTTTGCGCGCATGGCGATGAGCGACATGCTGCTCACTCTCTCCGTGACCGCGTCGCTGGCCTGTTTCATTCTGGCGCTGGGGGAGCGTGGCTCTACAGCGCTGGCGCTGCTCGGTTATGTTGCGCTGGCTTTGGGTGTCTTAGCTAAAGGCCCGGTTGCTTTGGTATTGGTGGCGCTGCCTATTGGTTTCGAGATGGCATTCAGACGAAGTCGGGTGGAGTTGAAAAAACTGCGCCTGCTGCCGGGCCTGGTTTTGTTCACATTAATAGCCGCGCCGTATTTTCTCGCCGTGTATGCGCGAGCTGGTGGCGCGCCGCTGCGATTCTTCTTTTTTGGAGAAAACCTACAACGCTTCACGGGTCAGATCTACGGCGGTGCGGGTCGGCCAATCTGGTACGAGGTCGCGGCGTTCTTTGGTGACTTTGCGCCGTGGTCGATACTTGTCTTTGTAGCGCTTTGGTTTAATTGGCGCGAACGCGCCACACACTTGAGCGCGCCAAGGCTGGCTCACCTGTGGCTTGGTTGCGCGATCGTTTTGTTCTCGCTCTCGAGTTTCAAACTTGATTACTACCTCTTGCCGGCGATGCCGGCGGCGGCATTGATAATCGCTCCCGTGATCGCGAATGGTGAACGGCTGCCGTTAGTCGCTCGGCGGGTCGTCGAAGCATTACTAATTCTTTGTGCGCTGATGATGGTAGTCATTGCTCTACTTTCAATCAAAGCAGCCGCTGTGCTCGCCGTAGTCACTCCTCTTCGATTTCTGCCCACCGTTCTTGCGGTCGCCGGGTTAGTGACAATGGTCTTTTTGGTGGCGCGACGAAAGACCTGGCCCGCCGCGTTGGTTTTGGCGGCGACGATTTGGGTGACCTTTATTTGCTTGCAGTGGGTTTTGTTACCGGCCTCTGTCGGTTACTTACCGGCGACGCGAATCGCCGCCGCCGTCCCAACAGGAAGTCTGCTATACACGTCGCGCGCGGCCGGCGATTGGGCCAACAGTATTGCATTCAATCTTCCAGCACCTCACAACGTCGAGCGGCTCACTGACGATGCTGACAACCAGAGACTGCTGGCAACTCTGAAGAGCGATTCGAGATCGGTCGCGGTGATTCGCGAAAGTGAATACGCGAGACTGATCGTTGTAGCTCCCGGTTTGAAGATAATCGCGCAAGCCGAGACCTTCGAGCATGGCGGGCTAAGTTTGAATATGATCCGCAATCCCAAGCAAGAACGTCTAATGCTAATCACTCATGATCGCTGAGTGAAAGTGTCAGAAGCCCGCGCGTCAGCAAGGGCTCCCTCGGCTGACAAGCCCTCCCTCACGGTCGGGCTTCTGACACGTTAGCTTGCTTGACACTTTTTGGAATTAACAGTCATGCTGAATCATCATCCTGATAAGGACAAAAGAAACTTAAATGTCAGAGATCAAACAAGCGGTCATCATCAGTGCAGTGCGCACCCCCGTGGGGAAATTCCTCGGCGCGTTGAAAGGTTTCAAAGCGACGGAGCTCGGTGCGATTGTTGTGCGCGAAGCGGTCGAGCGCGCCGGTGTCAGTCCTGAAGACGTCGACGAAGTGATCATGGGGTGTGTCATTCAAGCAGGCCTCGGCCAAAATCCCGCGCGTCAGGCTGCTCTGCACGGCGGGCTGCCGAATACTGTGGCGGCCGTGACGGTCAACAAGGTCTGCGGTTCCGGCTTGAAAGCGATCATGATGGCCGCGCAGGGAGTGCAGCTGGGCGACACTGAAATCGTTGTAGCCGGCGGTATGGAGTCGATGTCGAACGCGCCTTACCTGATGCCGAAAGCCCGCGAAGGATATCGCCTGGGCAATGGCACGCTCGTAGATACGGTTATTAACGACGGACTTTGGTGCGCCTTTGACGATCAGCATATGGGCTGTACCGGTGAAGTTGTCTCCGAACGTTTTCACGTGTCGCGCGAAGAGCAGGATGAGTACGCGCTCAACTCACATCGCAAGGCGAGCGCGGCTATCAAAGCCGGAAAGTTTCGGGATGAGATAGTGCCGATCGAGATTAAGCAAAGAAAAGGACCGCCCGTGATGTTCGATATGGATGAACCGGTGCGCGAGGACACGTCGCTCGAGTCGCTTGGAAAATTGAAGCCGGCTTTCAAAGAGGACGGCACGGTGACGGCAGGAAACGCTCCGGGTGTTAATGACGGAGCATCAGCGGTCGTGGTTACTTCGGCAGAGCGGGCGAAGTCTTTGGGCGTTGAGCCCCTGGCGAAAATCGTGGGCCAAGCGACGTCCGGAGTCGAGCCAAAGCTGGTGATGATGGCGCCGGTTGAAGCGATTAAGAAGCTTTTGATAAAGACCGGTTGGTCACTTGATGATGTCGATCTAATCGAACTAAACGAAGCGTTCGCCGTCCAGGCTGTGGCAATCACTCGAGAACTTAAACTGGATCCCGAGAAGATCAACGTCAACGGCGGAGCGGTGGCCCTGGGCCACGCCATCGGGCAGTCGGGTTCGCGAATTCTGACGACGATGCTTTACGAGATGAAGCGCCGCGACGCGCATCGCGGAATTGCGGCGCTTTGTTTGGGCGGTGGTAACGCGGTGGCCATGGCCGTGGAGCGGTAAGACTGACTATGACGCCAGAGCAGCACAACAAATATTTAGGCTGGGCCCATGTGGTCTACGCTGTTTTGCACGCGCTAATGGGTGTCGTCGTCAGCGTGATCGTGATTGTTATGTTCAGCACGCTGCCGAACTCTTCGCGTGGCAATCCGCCGCCTATGGGGTTCTTGATTGCGATGGCTATCTTCATGCTGATCTTCACTGTCGGAATCAGTATTCCATCGATGATTGCTGGGTACGCGCTGCTAAAGCGCAAGCGTTGGGCGAAGATTGCGGCCATCGTCGCGGGCGCCTTCGCGGCTATGCAGGTACCGATCGGCACAGCGGTTTGCGTCTATACGTTTTGGTTTCTCTTCAGCGAGCCGGGGCGGCTGCTTTACGATCAACCGGCAAAGTCTCTGGCGCCGCCGCCCCCTGATGAATGGGCGCGCCTCAATCGGGACAAGACGCATGAGTATGTTCCACCGGTGACGCCGCCGGACTGGCGATAACAGGCGATGACTACCGAAGAGCATAACAAGACCCTGGCAACGCTCTATTTTATTTACGGCGCAATGCACGGGTTAACGCTGGCGGGCCTTTTGCTGCTGGTCCTGGCCGTGAAAATGGCGGCTGCGGGAACGAGTTCGATCTCAACGTTCTGGATCGGGATTGGCATCCTCGTTTTCATTGTGCTGCTTCTCCTGGTCGGTTTGCTGCCGTTGGTTGAGGGCTATGCTTTGACAAAGCAGAAACGATGGGCGAGGCCTTTCGGAATTATGCTGGCAGTGATCTCGTTGATTAATATTCCGGTCGGCACAGCGCTGGGAATTTATACGATTAAGTTTTTTCGCAGCGCAGGCGGAGTGCGACTCTATGGCGGGCGCGCCGCGACGGCGAGCGACGCGGAATTGCGGGATGCTCTAAACGGGTCGCAGCCCTTAATGAACCTGGCTGATCGATTGAAGTAAGTGGCACAGCCTTTTTGATCAATTGTAGTCGACGCGCAACGTCGATTGAGTTTAGCAGCGCGTTTTAAGAGGGATTGTCAGAAGCCCGACCGTGAGGGAGGGCAACTCTCGCGAGCATCGTTGACTCAAGAAAACTGGGCGATGAACTTTTGTGTTGATAACGATAGGCGACCGTCGCGAGATCGCCCTCCCTCACGGTCGGGCTTCTGACACGGCTTCGAGCCGATTAACACATCATCACAGACTGAAGTCTGTGCCACGAATCTATGAGTGAAATATTCGGCGTAGTCGGATCGGGCACAATGGGCGCAGGCATCGCGCAGGTGGCTGCTCGTGCAGGTTTCACCGTCGTCATGCGCGACGTGGCGGAAGAATTTCTCGCGCGCGGCCTGAAAACCATTGATAAGAGTCTGCAGCGCGATGTGTACAAAGATCGCCTGGCCGCGGAAGAGAAAAGCTCCATAGCCGCGCGCATCAAAAGCACGACGAACCTCGGCGATCTAAGCGAAGCCTTTATCGTGGTCGAAGCGGCGACTGAAGATCTCGCGGTCAAGACGGAAATCTTCCAGGCGCTCGATGCAGTGGTCGGGCCGAAGGCGATTCTTGCTTCGAACACGTCCTCGATTTCAATTACCAAACTCGGAGCCGTGACTAAACGAGCCGAACGAGTCATCGGCATGCACTTCATGAATCCCGTGCCCGTGATGAAGCTGGTAGAAATTATTCGCGGCGCGGCGACGTCTGACGAGACCTATGAAGAGGTGCGATCGCTTACCGAGCGACTGGGGAAAATTCCTTTGGAGTGTCAGGACTCTCCCGGCTTTGTGTCGAATCGCGTACTGATGCCGATGATCAATGAAGCCATCTTCGCTTTATATGAAGGAGTTGCTTCGCGCGAGAGCATTGATGGGATCATGAAACTCGGCATGAATCATCCGATGGGTCCGTTGGCGCTCGCCGATTTCATCGGCCTCGACGTTTGCCTTGCGATCATGAACGTGCTACATGATGGCTTTGGCGATTCAAAGTACCGGCCGTGCCCTTTGCTCAAGCGTTATGTTGATGCGGGCTGGTTGGGGAAAAAAAGCAGCCGCGGATTTTACGAGTATTGAAGTGGCACAGACTTCAGTCTGTGATCTTGGATCCGAAATCACAGACTGAAGTCTGTGCCACTCAGAACAGCTATGCAGCAACGCGCAATCGTACATTATTGCCAGAAGTGTCGAGCGGCAAATTCGCTCGGGCAGGAATTCTGTCTGCGCTGCGGCACGAAGCTGATGCTCGTGGTGCAACCACCTTCAACGCGCGTGGGCCAGTTTGAGACGACCCCGAATGAAGAGCACTTGTTGGAACGTCTGACGATTTTAGAAAACACGATGGCGCGTTTGGCGGAGCGGCTCGAGCAAGGCTTGACCCTGCTGCTGAGACAGTCCGAAACCGCTTACACGAACCATGCTTTGGTTAAGAGCCTGGTTGAAATCCTCAACGAATGCGGCGTGGTCGATAATGATCGACTGGAGTCCCAGTGGCGCGCGGAATGTGCCAGGCTAAACGAGAAACCCTCGGAATCTTCGCCCGCCAAGGCTGCGCCAAAGAAGACCCGAAAGGCCAAGCGAAAGGCGAGTGCCGGGGGTTGAAGCCAAAGAGTTTTGGGTTCAGAGTTCAACCTTTAGGTTGCCTCCGACAGCTGCAAGCTAAAGCTTGAACTCTAAACTTAAAGAGTGCGCCGGCGCCGTCCCCGCTTTGAAAGTGCGGCGGCCCCGGCTATAATTAGCGACTTTGAGCTCCGCCCCCTGACGCGCTCCATGTGATCCAGAGGGGCTTTATTATGCGGATTGAGCTGGAAAAACTGGAAGAACGCGGCGGCAAGTTCGCTCAAGTTTATGAAGCCGACGAGTTGCCGCTCGACGAGACCGAAGTCAGACTGGTCGAGCCGGCTTCTATTTCTGGCCGGATCCGCCGGGCGGGGAATGAAGTTGAGTTGCGAGGACAACTCAATGCGAAGGTTGAAGTCGTCTGTGGTCGTTGTTTGAAGCCGGTTGAGCTGCCGCTGAGCACAGAATTTAAGGAAAGATTCGTGCGCGCAGTCAGTTGGGCCGACGAAGAGCAGCACGAGCTGCAGCCGGAAGATCTGGACATTGCGGTTTTCGACGGTGAGGGAATCGAGCTCGACGATCTGGTGCGCGAAGAGCTTCTTCTGTCAGTTCCTGTTAATGTGTTGTGTCGTGAAGATTGCCGGGGACTGTGTCCAGTCTGTGGCAGCGATCGAAATCTGACTGAATGCCAGTGCCAGGCCGATGAGGTGGATTCGCGCTGGGCGAAGTTGAAAGAGTTGCAAATGTGAGCGGCTTTGTTCTTTGTGCTTTGTACTTCTGAGTTGAGGCGAATCTGAATCGTCGCTCGAAAGTATGAAGCTCAAAGTACAAAAGCCGTGAATTTCAGATTTCAAATTTCAAACTTGAGATCTGAGATTTAAAATCTGGAATGTGAAATTTATCGGAGATTCTGAAATTAAGATTGTGGAGTAATCATGCCAAATCCAAAACGTCGTCACTCGAAATCGCGTCGCGGAAAGCGCCGGGCACACGATGCCCTGCGGATACCGCAAACCGTTGCCTGTCCTAATTGTCAGGAACCGCGCCTGCAGCACCGTGTCTGTCCGAAGTGCGGCTTCTATAAGGGGCGCGAAGTCGTTCACGTCGAACAAGCTGCCTGATGTTTTCGCTACACCGTTTAGGCGCCGCCATAGCGCGGCACGCGGCAGGACTAGTGCTTGCCCGCTACCACGGCATTTCTTCGTACTGGCTCAGTTTGGTTCAACGCTTGGTTGCCGAATGTGGGCACAAGCTAATCCTTGAATCTTAAACCGAACAGTTCCTCTTTTGAGCGAGTTCTGAATGACGAAAATTAATTCGGGAATTCTTGGGACAGGCCATTCCTATCCGGAGGGTATCCTGACGAATGCCGATCTGGAGCGGATCGTCGATACTTCCGACGAGTGGATTACCAGCCGGACCGGAATCAAGCAAAGGCGCAAAGCCGCGCCCGACGAATATACTTCGCAGTTTGCTGTGCGCGCCGCGCGCGAGGCAATTGCACGAGCAGGCATCGAGCCGGCGGACATCGATTTGATTCTTTGCGCCACGGTCACGCCGGATCAAATCCTGCCGTCTACGGGTTGTCTGATTCAGGCTGAATTGGGGGCGCACAAGGCCTCGGCCATGGACATTGTGGCCGCCTGTTCCGGTTTTCTCTACGGCCTGACGCTGGCCGATTCCATGATTCGATGTGGCCAATCGAAGCATGCGCTGGTAATCGGGGCGGAGATCTTAACGCGATACGTTGATTACACCGACCGCTCGACTTGCGTCCTTTTCGGTGATGGCGCAGGCGCGGCGGTGTTGGGCGCAGTCGAAGAGGGTCGAGGCATTCTGGCGGCGAGAATTCGCTCTGACGGCCGTTACGAAGAGCAGTTGTTTGCGCCCGGCGGCGGTACCAAGGGCGGCTTTAGTGCTGAGACAATCGCGCGCGGCGATCATTTCTTCAAAATGAGAGGGAATGAGTTATTCAAAGTAGCCGTGAGGTCGATGGCGGAGATTTCCCGCGAGGTACTGGAAGAGGCCGGATTGACGACGACCGATGTGAAGCTCTTTATTCCACATCAAGCCAACCAACGCATAACGGATGCAGTCGCCAGCAAGTTGGACGTCGACTCATCGATGGTCTATTCGAATATCGCAATGCACGGCAACACCTCGTCAGCCTCAATTCCCATCGGACTCGATGAATGCGTGGAATCGGGTAAGATTCAAAAAGGTGATGTAGTTCTGATGGCTTCGTTTGGCGGCGGTGTGACGTGGGGCGGCGTCGTGATGCGCTGGTAGCGGCATTGCCGATTGCCAATTGCCGATTTCCGATTGGTGGTTGAGCGAGAGATACCGATCGGAGTAAGGGGAATTTCAAATTGGCAATTGGCAATCGGCAATCGGCAATCGCATATCTCTTTCCAGGCCAGGGCTCTCAACAGCCTGGCATGGGGAAAAATCTGGCCGAGAATTTTCGAGCGGCCAGAGAGATCTTTGAAGAAGCAGACGACGCGTTGGGCTTTGCGCTCTCGGAATTGTGTTTCAATGGTCCGGCGGATCAGTTGCAGTTGACCGAGAATACTCAGCCGGCCATCCTGACTGTTTCAATTGCGGCGTTGCGAGTTCTGGAGTCCGAAGGTTTTCCCAAGCCGGACTTTGTCGCCGGTCACAGCCTGGGCGAATATTCTGCCCTGGTTGCAGCAGGCGCACTGTCGCTTACCGATGCAGTCAGAACCGTGCGGGCGCGCGGACGCTACATGCAGGAGGCCGTGCCTTTAGGCGCGGGAGCGATGGCCGCAATCCTCGGCGCGAACCTGAATGTGGTCATGGAGGCTTGCGCAGAAGCGGCGCAGGGCCAAGTGTGCAGCGCAGCTAATATCAACTCTCCGGGTCAGGTAGTTATTGCCGGCGACACCGCGGCGATCGATCGCGCGATTGGACTTTTAAAAGAACGCGGCGCCAAACGGGCGATGAAGTTAAATGTAAGCGCACCCTTTCATTGCGCGCTGATGCAGCCGGCCCAGGAGCGCCTGGCGGTTGATTTAAACTCCATTCCGTTCAAGAATCTTTCGACACCCCTCGTAACCAATGTGGACGCGAAGGCAATCGAACTCGGCGCGGAAGCTCGCGATGCGCTGGTTCGTCAGGTGTCCCAGCCGGTTCGCTGGCTTCAGTCAGTTGAATTTTTGATTAGTCAGGGTGTACAAAGCTTGATTGAGATTGGACCCGGAAAAGTTTTAAGTGGGTTGGTGCGCCAGATTGATCGCAATCTACGTTGCGTGAACGTCGAGGATAAAGCTAGTCTGTGCGCGGCCCGCGAGGCATTGAGCGTTTCAGGGTTAAGCTTGTCCGGCAAACCTTAGTTTGTCGTCAGAGTGTCGCAGACCGCGGTCTGTGGATATTGCAGGGTCATCGGTTTTTGAACCTGTGCCACACATAGAATCGGCAAACTGAAGTTTGTCGGACATTACAAAAGAGGAGCAAAACGAATGCCCGATCCAGAGATTGAGCAAAAAGTGAAACAGATTATCGTGGACGAGCTTGGGGTTGACGAAAACGAAGTCACGCCCAATGCCCGGTTCATCGACGACCTCGGTGCAGACTCGCTCGATACGGTCGAGCTGGTAATGCGTTTCGAGGAAGAATTCGGCATCGAAATTCCGGACGAGGATGCGGAAAAGATTCAGAGTGTGCGCGACGCGTACAACTACATCGATCAGCACAAGGCTAAGTGATCGGAAAGCGGTGACGGCGATCCGGGCAAACGTCCCGGATCGTCCGTCACTAACTAACTTCGATCACGGAAGGAGTCTCGGATTTTGAATCGTCGCGTCGTCGTCACCGGTTTCGGTCTGGTTACTCCTGTCGGCAACTCAGTCGAGGCCACCTGGGCCGCGCTGCTCGAAGGCCAAAGTGGCGCGGATTACATCAAGAAGTTCGATGCCGCCAGGTTTGCCGCCAGGTTCGCCTGCGAAGTAAAGAATTTCAATCCGCTCGATTACATCGAAAAGAAGGAAGCCCGCAAGATGGGCGCCTTCATCCACTATGCTATCGCCGCCGCGGACGAGGCGGTAAAACTTAGCGGTTTGAAGATCACCGACGAGGTTTCGGAAAACGTCGGCACTTACATCAGCAGCGGCATCGGAGACTTCTGGGCCATCGAACGGGAGCATGAAAAGCTCCTGAAAGACGGACCCAGCCGGGTCTCGCCTTTCTTTATCCCTTCAGCCATCGTCAATCTCGCTTCCGGCCAGGTTTCAATCCGGCACAACGCCAAAGGTCCGAACTCGGCGACAGCCACGGCCTGCTCGGCAGGCGCCCACGCCATCGGCGACAGCTTCAAAATCATTCAGCGTGGCGACGCAGACGCAATGATTTGCGGCGGCGCGGAATCAGCAATTACTCCGATGAGTGTCGCCGGCTTCGCTGCGTTGCGCGCGCTGTCGACGCGCAACGACGATCCTGTGCATGCGTCCAGACCTTTTGAACTTGGTCGCGATGGCTTTGTGATCGGTGAAGGCGCTGGGATTCTGATTCTGGAAGAGCTGGAATTCGCGCGGCGGCGAGACGCGCAGATTTATGCAGAAGTGGTTGGTTACGGGATGACCGGCGATGCATTCCACATCACCATGCCCGATGACAGCGGATCCGGCGCGGTGCGCGTTATGCAGAAGGCTCTCAGCGATGCCAAGGTGCAGCCCGAGGAGGTTGGGTACATCAATGCTCACGGGACCTCGACGCCTTACAACGACAAGTTTGAAACGATGGCGATCAAGAAAACTTTCGGAGAGCACGCTTACAAGCTGGCGATTAGTTCGACGAAATCGATGACTGGCCATCTGCTCGGCGCAGCCGGCGGCGTTGAAGGCGTCTTCTCGGTGCTTTCGATTCATCGCAACATAATTTTGCCGACAATCAACTACGTCACTCCGGATCCGGAATGCGATCTCGACTATGTTCCGAACAAAGCTCGGGAGGCAAACATCAGGTATGCGCTCTCGAACAGTTTCGGGTTTGGCGGCACGAACGCGGCTTTGCTGTTCAAGAGATATGAAGAATGAGAAGCCCTGCGGGCCATGAAACTCTTGTTCGACGTTTAGCGGCGGGCTACTACCCGCCTTTCGGGTCGTTTAGAAGCCGGACTTGTCCGGCATCTAAACGGAAATGATTTCTAGCGAGGCTGCGCCTCAGACCAGAGAGGCGCCAATGATGTGGTCTTTTTGAACCGCAACGCGGTTGCAACCTCCAGCCCAGGGTTGCCGCTTCGGCTACCCTGGGAAGCGTAAGGGAATGATTTTCAACCGCAACGCGGTTGCGTCAATTTGCATGAGGGAACACGGCTGGCGCAACCGCGTTGCGGTTGCAAGATCAATCATTCTCTTTTCCCAGGGTAGCCGAAGCGGCAACCCTGGGCTGGAGGGCGGTAACCGCTTCGCGGTTGGGCGCCAAAAGCACAGGTCGATCGTTACTGGCGGGCAGTAGCCCGCCTCTAAACGATCACGGTTAATATGAAAATTCTCGTTCTTATGAAGCAGGTCGCCAACAAAGACGCGATTCTGCGAATCAACAAAGATTCAACCTGGATTGAAGAGGCCGATCTCTCTTTTGAAGTGAGCGAGTCCGATGGCTACGCCCTCGAAGAAGGCCTGCGGATCAAGGAGAAAGTCGGCGGTGAAGTTGTCGTCTGCACGATGGGGCCACAGCGCGCCAAGAGTGTTATCAAGGACGCTCTTGCCCGTGGCGCGGACCGTGCGATTCATGTTCTGGGTGATAATCTCACCCATCTTTCACCCTTTGCCGCGGCCACGGTTCTGGCTGAAGCGATCAGGTCAGAGCAGGCCGATCTGATCATGACCGGTCTGCAATCTGACGATTATGGCTATGGTCAAACGGGCGTGATTCTGGCTGAGGTTCTCGGTCTGCCTCACGCGACGATCGTGATCGAGATTGATGCGACCGGCGAAGAGTTGCGGGTGAAACGCGAACTGGAGAGCGGCTGGTATCAGTGGTACACCATGCCGACGCCCGCTTTGCTGACTATTCAGTCGGGCATCAGCCAGATACGTTATGCGACCCTGAAAGGCATCATGGCTGCCAAAAAGAAAGAGATTAAGGAAGTCGTGCCCAACGCCGACGTTGTCGGCCGTCCGTCCCATCAGCGGATCGAAAAGATTTACCTGCCCCAGAAGTCAAAGCAGACCCAATTCCTCGGCGGCGGCGACGCAAAAAAAGGTGCGGTGGAGCTAGCTGAAAAACTGCGCACCGAGGCGCGAGTGATTTAGGTGGCACAGACTTCAGTCTGTGATTGTTTAGAGTTGGGCTACCGCCCGACCAAGCGGGCAGTAGCCCGCTTCTAAACCTTCGATTGAGATAGCATCATGAGTAACGGCATTCTGGTTTTCATCGAACACAAGTCAGGGACGCTGAACAAGACTTCCCTGGAAGCAATCGCGGCCGGGCAAAAGCTAGGCGCTGACACCGGTGAGAGCCTAACGGCGGTCGTGCTGGGATCAGGCGCGCAGGCGTTGGCCCAGAACATTTCCCAATATGACCTGGCTAAAGTGATCTATGTCGATGATGCGAAGCTGGCCGAATACACACCCGACGCATATGCCAACGCCATGGAGCACGTCGTGCGCGCCGTCACTCCGCAATACGTGCTCATGTCGCATACCTACCTGGTGCGCGACTTTGCGCCCAAGTTGGCGGCGCGTTTTGGGAAGGGCATGATTAGCGATTGCATTCGGATGAACGTCGACGGCGGCAAGGCCACGTTCACGCGACGAATCTTCCTGGGTAAGCTCGACGCCGATGTCGTGTCGGATAGTGAAGCACCTTTATTCGTTACCTTTCAGTCAGGTTCGTTCCGGCCCGATCAGGCAGTGAAGGGAAGCGGCGAAACGGTTAAGGAAATGCCCGTCGACGTAGGCGAAGTGCGGATGAAACCTGAAGCGCCTTTCCAGGAAAGTAAACAGGCAGTCGATCTCAGCAAGGCCGACATCATCGTGGCTGTCGGGCGCGGGATCAAGAACAAAGACAATATCGCACTGGCTGAGAAACTCGCCGAAGTTCTGGGTGGTGATCTGGCGGCGTCTCGTCCGATTTGCGACGCTGAATGGCTGCCGATCGATCGCCAAATCGGATCGTCGGGACAGACGGTCGCGCCGAAGCTGTATATCGCTCTGGGAATTTCCGGGGCGATTCAACACCTCGTCGGAATGAAGAACTCACAGACCATAGTCGCCATCAACAAAGATCCCGAAGCTCCCATCTTCGATATCGCTGATTACGGCATTGTCGGCGACTTGTTTGAGGCCCTGCCCGTGCTGACTGAAGAGATCAGAAAGCTCAAAGCATAAGAATTTTCAATGCAAAAATCGTTACGTTGACAGTATTTGTGAACGTGCTACGATGCCCGCAGTGAACGAAGATCCCACAAAAGAATTGCCGGGACCGACGCCGTTCGAACAACGCGTGCTGGCCGAGCTTGCCGCGCTCCGCAGCGACGTTAGTGAGATCCGCACCCAGCAAGTGGCGATAGTGAAAAACCTTGTCACTCTTGATCAACGCCTCACCTCACTGGAAGAACGAGTCGACAGTCGCCTGAAAGAAACGCGACCGATTTGGGAAGCGGTCCAGGCTCAAATCGAAAAGCTCGACGAGAAATTCAATCTGTTCATACGTGACCTCTACGATGTTCGCGGTGACATTGTGCTTCACGACAAGCGGCTGGGTGTGCTTGAACGCCGCGTCCTGTCCTAAGAAGTCCCTCGGAAGATGTTAGTGTCCGAAGTTTGGGTCATTGGTTTTTCCCCTCCGGCAAGAACGATCCACGAAATCACACGAACTGACGAACATAACCATTTTCGCTTCGTGTATTTCGTGGATCGTTTTACCGTGGAGCATCAGCTCTCGAAAGGGGAACGCGTTCACATCTACAAAATGACGTGTTCAGGGTACCGACTTCCGTTGGGCCTTTACTGAGCAGGAGATAACCCAACTAGAGTTGGTACTCTATACGCCCGTGGAATTAAGGTGATTACCGCCGCCGCAGCTTTTGCCTTTTCACTTCAGAAGTCATAAAATTCCGCGCGTTCCCTCTTAAAACATATCTAACAATTTCGCAGGAGGTTTCCGTCATGAGTCTGTTCTGCCGCCGTGGATTTCTGTTCGTGCTTTCCATTTCTCTGATCGCCCTGGCCATTACAAGCGGCCAGCAAAGCCGCGCCGCCCGGCCTGAGCCTGAGTCGGTCGAAGTCTTTGCCGACGCGCCGCAAAAATCAGTCGTCGCCGGCTTTGATTTCTCCAGTATCGATCGCGGCGCCAGCGCCTGTCAGGATTTCAATCGCTTTGCCAACGGTGGTTGGATGGACAAGAACCCGATCCCGGCGGCCTATTCGCGTTGGGGACGATTCGAACTGCTCGACGAACAGAACATCAATGTCCTGCACGGGATTCTTGACGGCCTGACTGCGAAAAAGAAGTTCGCCAATAGCAACGAACAGAAGATCGCGGATTTTTACGGTTCGTGCATGGACGAGCAGAAGATTGAAGCGGAAGGCATCAAGCCGCTTGAACCTGAACTCCAGCGAATCGATCAAATGACCGACCTCGTCGGCCTTGAGGACGAAATCGCCCGGCTACACGCGCACCGCATCCCGGCGGTCTTCGGCTTTGCCGCGTCTCAGGATTTCAAAGACTCGACGCAGGTCATAGCCCAGGCCGTTCAGGGCGGATTGGGGTTGCCTGATCGCGACTATTACACCAACGATGATGCCAAGTCGAAGGCAACGCGCGAAGAATACGAGAAGCATGTCGCGCGCACGTTCCAGTTGATGGGCGATACGCCGGAGCGCGCCGCGGCTGAAGCCAGGACGGTCATGAACATCGAGACAAAACTCGCCGAGAAGGCGATGACCCGCGTGCAGCGACGCAATCCAGAGGCGAGCTATCATCCGATGATCAAGACTCAGCTACTCGAGATGACGCCCTCCTTTGACTGGAGTCGTTACTTCCGCGGCATCGGTATGCCTGAGATTGGCAAAGTCAACGTGGGCCAACCGGATTTCTTCAAAGCGGCTGACAAGCTTCTTACCAACACGCCCATCAACGACTGGAAAGTTTATCTGCGCTGGCACCTGGTTAACGCGGCTTCCAGCACTCTCTCTTCAAAATTCGTCGAGGAAAGCTTCGACTTCAATGGAAAGTATTTGCAAGGAACGAAGGAGATGCTGCCGCGCTGGAAGCGATGCGTAGCCAGCACCGACCGCGCTTTAGGCGAAGCGCTGGGTCAGCTCTATGTGGCCAAAACATTTACGCCCAAGGCTAAAGAACGCGCCCGGATGATGGTAGCGAATTTGATCGCGGCCCTGCGCGAAGATCTAACGACCCTTAGTTGGATGAGCCCGGAGACGCGCACCAAGGCGATCGGGAAACTCGAAGCGTATGTTCGCAAGATTGGCTATCCGGACAAGTGGCGCGATTACGAAGCGCTGCAAGTCAGTCGCGGCGCTTACTACAACAACGCGGTATCGGCCGGAGAGTTCGACTTCAAACGCAATCTGGTCAAGATCGGCAAGCCGGTGGATCGCACTGAGTGGGGAATGTCGCCGCCGACCGTCAACGCTTATTACAATCCGCAGCTCAACGAGATCGTTTTTCCCGCCGGCATCCTGCAGCCGCCGTTCTACGATCCGAAGGCGGACGACGCTTTCAACTACGGTGGGATTGGCGCGGTGATCGGCCATGAAATGACGCACGGCTTTGACGATCAGGGAGCGCGGTTCGACGCCAACGGAAACCTGGTGATGTGGTGGTCGCCGGAGGATTACAAGAAGTTTACCGAACGCACGAACTGCGTGGTCCAACAGTTTGACGCTTTCGAAGTAGAGCCGGGACTGCATCAAAAAGGCCAGTTGGTTGTGGGCGAGTCAGTCGCCGACCTCGGTGGTTTGACGGTCGCGTACGCGGCTTACAAGAAGTCTCTGCAGGGCAAACCGCGACCGAAGAACATCAACGGCTTCACTCCCGAACAGCGTTTCTTTCTGGGCTGGGCGCAGGTTTGGGCACAGAACATTCGGCCCGAAGCCGCGCGTCTGCGGACGGCAACTGATCCGCATCCGCTGGGCAAATTCCGCATGAATGGTCCGCTGTCGAACATGCCGGCGTTCGCCGAAGCCTTTCAGTGCAAGTCCGGCGAAGCGATGGTGCGGCCCCCGGATAAGCGCTGTCAGATTTGGTAGGGTTTAGAGTACCGACTTTAGTCGGGTTTTTTCGAGGGGACTGCCAACTAAACCTGCACGACGTGAGTGTCTGTCTCGATTGCGACATCGGAACCGGGTACAGAACCGCGAGCGGTAGCGAGCGGAATAAGGACGCAACTTTTCAAATTAAGATTCCGGCGCGGTTGGGTTGCGCCTTTATTCCGCTCAGAATAGGAGAGCTTTATTTCGTGTGATTTCGTGGATCGTCTTCGTCGGCTAAGTCAGGAAGCGATCCACGAATCACACCAAACAATACACGGCTGCGGGTTGCGGTTCAGTAGCTCATAACCGTTTGGTACTTCCCCCCTACTTTGCTGCGGAGATCGATTTCAGTTCGCCCAGAACTTCTTCAGGCTTCCATTCATTCCCGCGATACAATTTAAGCAACTTCCCGTCGCCGCTCACGATCGCCGTGCGCAGCGAATGGATGACCTGGTCGTCGTCCGACTCAGTATCGTGATAGTAGCGCAGCCCAAAAAACTGCGCGATGCCTTTCACTTCATCCTTCGAACCCGTAGCAAACTCCCAGTGCTGAAAAGTCTCATCCGAATAGCGGCCGGTGTGGGAAGCGCCATAACTGCGCATCACCTTCGGCGTGTCGTAATCCGGATCGAAAGTAATGGTAAGCAAGTGGGTCTTGTCGTAAAGGTCAGGTTGTTGTTTTAACTCTCTGTCGATTGCGGTGAAGTTATTGCTCATCAGCGTGCACTGATCGGGCTGTGGACAGCGAGTGTAGACGAAAGTTATCAGCAGGGTCTTGCCACGATAATCCGCCAGATGAATTCGTTTCCCGTCCTGGTTGACGAGACCAAAGTCGGGGACCGCGGTACCGGGTTTTGGTTCGCCGGGCACTTCGGCATTCTGTGAAAGCGGCGGAGCCCCTTCGATAATCGAAGTGATCTCGACCCACGACGACAAGTCGTCGACCACGAGCGTTCCGGTCAGCTGATCGCCGGGCTTTACCATCTGCAAGTCGGCTTCATTCTTGATCTTGAATGGCATAGTCATCGCGGGCATGTAGTCGCCGATGTCTTCGTGCGCGATCGTGATGGTGTGATCGGTTGGGCTCACGGCCACGACCTTGCCTTTTATTGGGTAGCGCTTTTCATTGGCCGAGCGACGCGGGCCGCAGGCTGACTGGATGATGACGACTGAACTCAGAACCAAAGTAAAGAGTGCGAGCGACGATCTAGCTTTTGTCATAGTTGGAATGAAAATGAACGGACTGATTTCTGAACTTGAATTATGAAGTAGATTAGACGGTTAGCCGAGGTAGCTCAAGTTGAGTTTCAATTCTCTTCGATCAGTCGTGGTAGGAGGTCAGTACCACCCGCGTGAGCGGGTTGGATAAGGCAGCCCTCAAGCTCTTGGACATTTGATTACTCTTAGCCGATGCGATCTCTACCCCTGCGGTCACCTATGCCGCGCCAACGATGCGACCCCTTCAGGGTCGGCAAAAAATCTTAACCATCGATCCGGGGGCGTTGCCCCCGGCTATTACATTGGACGCCTGCGGCGTCCTGGATTCACCTGCGCTGTGGGCGATGCTGACCTCGCGCTAGCCGCGCAAGCTAACCGCTGGCGTTACATGTTACGATTGCAACCAATGATTTCAGCAGAGGCAGAGAAGACGCGCGCGCGAGTACTGGATGGCCGCGCCACGGCTAATCAGATCAAGTCGGAAGTGGCAGCGGAAGTCGCCAGACTGTTCGCTGAACACGGCGTAAGGCCTCGGCTGGCCGCTGTTCTGGTGGGCGATGACGACGCTTCGGCAGTTTACGTGCGCAACAAAGTGCGCGCCTGTGCCGAGGTCGGAATTAAGTCAGAGCAACTGGTCCTGCCATCATCAACGAGTACAGCCGAGCTGCTTTCCATTGTGACGCGGTTGAATCAGTCGGAGTCGGTTGACGGCATCCTGATTCAGTTGCCGCTTCCCAAACAGATTGACGAGTCGACAATCCTTGAAGCTGTAGATCCAGCGAAGGATGTAGACGGCTTCCATCCTGCGAACGTGGGTTTGTTGTCGATGGGTCGGCCGCGATTTGTGCCGTGCACGCCCGCGGGAATTATCGAGCTATTGGATCGCAATCAAATCGAAATTGCCGGCGCGAATGCTTGCGTCGTCGGACGCAGCCAGATTGTTGGACGGCCGGTCGCCAGCCTGTTATTGCAAAGGCACGCGACGGTAACTATTTGTCATTCACGAACGCGCGATCTTCCCGGCGTCACGCGACAGGCGGACATCCTGGTCGCGGCTATCGGCCGTCCGGGATTCATTCGCGGTGAGTTCATCAAGCCAGGCGCTGTCGTGATCGATGTTGGGGTGAATAAGCTGTCTGACCCGACTGAGGCCCGATCCCTGTTTGGCGCCGAAGCCGCGAAGCGAGTGGAAGCGATCGAGAAGCGCGGCTACACGCTTGTCGGAGATGTCCATCCTGCGGAAGCCGACGAGGTCGCCGGCTGGCGAACTCCGGTACCGGGGGGCGTCGGTCTGCTAACGGTAGCCATGCTAATGAGAAATACTCTGCAAGCAGCAAAGCAGCGCCGGGGCCTGTAGGGGCAGGCCTTGTGCCTGCCCGTCTGCCGCTCGGGCAGGGACAAGCCCTGCCCCTACAAAAAATGCTGAAGGTTGGTCTTACCGGATCGATTGCGGTTGGAAAGTCTTTCGTCCTCGGCGTCCTGGCAGAGTTGGGCTGTCGCGTGCTGGACGCCGACCAAACAGCGCGCGAAGTAGTGGCGCCAGGCACACCGGGCCTCAATGCTTTGATCGAAGCGTTCGGAAACGAAATCATACAGGATGATGGTACGCTTGACCGGGCCCGTTTGGGAGCGATTGTTTTCTCCGACGAAGCCCGGCGGCTGGAACTGAATTCGATCCTGCATCCCTTCATCATCGCAGCGCAGGACGGACAGATCCGGCAATGGGAGAAGGACACCCCTGACGGGATCGCGGTGGTTGATGCTGCTTTGATGATCGAATCTGGTGGTTACCGCCGTTTTGATAAGCTGATCGTGGTTCACTGCCGGCCTGAGATTCAACTCGAGCGCTTGATATTGCGAGACGGGCTGTCACCCGAGGAAGCCCAGCGCCGAATCGCTTCCCAGATGTCGCAGGCCGAGAAGATGAAGCACGCGGATTTCCTTGTTGACACGTCAGAAGGATTTGAAAACGCGCGCCAGCAAACGGAAGCAGTGTTCCGGGAACTAAAGACTTTGTCCGTGAAGCTCTAGCGGCAGTTACTGAGCATGATAGCCAACGAAGTTAGTACCGGTAGCGGTAGCGACCGGGTTGTCAGCTCGCCAAGGCCGGCCCTCACGCAGATTGAGGACCCGATCGCTACCGCTGTGGGTACTGACATCATTATTCGCGCTGCCAATCAGAAAAGGGATTGCCCGCGCCACGAACGCGTGCTACTTTGAAACGCCGTGCGAGTTTCCAGGAACCAGCGAGGGCACATCTTCCGGAAGATTCAATTGATGACCGGCCATCCGTCGCGCTTTGCAGTCACGTTAATTCTGAGCGTGAGTCTCATCACTGCAAGCTGCACAGCGTCCGCGAACAACAAACTCTTCTTTGGCAAAACTGATCCGCCGCGCGACAACGTCATGCGTTATGTTTCTGGCTCGGAACCTGAGACGCTCGATCCGGCAATCTCGGACGGCCAACCTGAAGCGCGCATTTACATGGCGCTCTACGAAGGGCTGGTCGAGTACGATCCAAAAACGACAGTTCCAATACCTGCCCTGGCAGAACGCTGGGAGGCAAACAAAGACTCTTCCGAATTCACCTTTCACCTCCGCCACAACGGCCGCTTCTCAAACGGAGACCCAATTACCGCGGCCGATTTTGTCTACACCATCCAGCGGGGATTAAGTCCTGCGCTGGCTTCGCGCAACGCCGGACTCGCTTATTACATCAAGTACGCACAGGCCTACAACGAAGGCGCTGTCTTTGTGCGGGATCCCGCCAATGGACAGTTTCTGATCGCAAGCGAGTTTGAAGAAGCGCCGGCAAAGGCCGCAACAGATTCAAAAGCTGAAGCGCCGAAACCTCACCCACCGCTGAGTTCTCAACCCGTGGAGTCCGTGGCGGCAGAGTATCCGCCAATTCCCCTGGACAAGACACCCGACGCCGACACCCCCTTCCATCGGTTGATGCACTCGCCTGACAAACTTGTATTGCCGAGCGATGACAAGAAGCGCTCACAAATTGTCGATGCAAATCCAAAACTGAAAGCAGCGCTCGTCGGCAAAACGTTTGTGCCCGTCGAAGCCAAAGACATCGGCGTGGAAGCGGTCGACGACTTTACCTTCCGCATTTCGCTGACTCAACCCGCGCCTTTTTTTCTCAGCCTGATGCCGCATCAATTCTTTCGCGTGGTTGACCGCAAAGTAATTGAAAAGTTCGGCAACGCCTGGACCCTTGAGCAGAACATCGTCACTAGCGGACCATTCAAGCTGGCCGCCTGGAAGCATTACGATCGCGTGATCGTTCAGCGCGATCCGATGTACTGGGACGCCGGACAAGTGAAGCTCGACGGCATTGTGTTTTATGCGGTGGTCGAGAGTTCGACAATCATGAATCTTTATAAGGCCGGCGAGATCGACGCCATGCTCAACCATAATGTGCAGGCGTCGTGGTTGGACATGATTGCTCCATACAAAGACTACATGGATGCGCCGGAAGCCGCGACCGAGTTTTACCTGTTCAACTGCACGCGGCCGCCGACAAGTGACGTGCGGGTGCGCAAAGCGCTCAACATGAGTGTGGATAAGAACGCGGTGGGCGCCTGGCGACATCAGAAGCCGCTGACGTCGATCACTCCTGAAGGAATGTTTCCGGGATACCCTCAGCCCAAAGGCGATCCGTTCGATCCTGACAAGGCGAAAACCATTCTGGCGGATGCAGGATACCGGGATGGATCAGGCAAATTCGATCCAGCGAAGTTTCCCGTCGATCAAATCGAGATCACCATAAACCCCGACGGGAACAACATTCCCATGGCGGAGTTCATCCAGGCGCAGTGGAAACAAAACCTGGGCGTGACTATTCCGATCAAAGTGATGGAGCAAAAGACTTCACTAGTGGCCCGCGCAAAATTGGAATACAAGGGAATCTTCAGGACTGGATGGGGCGCCGACTATATGGATCCCTTTACCTTTCTTGGACTGTATTACACGCCGACAGGGAACAACGGTACAGGCTGGTGGGACCCGAAGTATGCGGCGCTGCTCGACGAGGCCAACTCGACCGGCGACCAGCACAAACGCTTTGAGCTGTTGGCGAAGGCTGAAGCGATTGCACTTGATGCGCAACCGGTTATGCCGTTGATGACGACCAGCGCGCGTTGGATGAAAAAGCCTTATATCAAAGGGATGTACCCGAACGCGGCGTCTCTGTTTGCCTGGAAATGGGTTTATATCGAACGCGATCAGGCAAAGTGGGATTACGGAGTCCCGAGTATGGCGAGTCCGTGAGCCTCTCTGTACGACAAACTTCAGTTTGTCGATCTAGTACGTCGCATTAATGGGGGCCGGCAACAGAACAGCCAACGACATCCTGAAGGAACCTCTGATTAGTGTCTTCGACGCGTAGCGTCGGGATGAATTTAGCCAGGCGTTTCAACGCCGGGTAAAGGTGCACGAAGTCTTCGCGTCGCATAGCGACGCTTGAACTAAGGTGAATTCAATCGTCGCTACGCGATGAGAACCCGTAACCAACCGATCCCGGCCTTGAAAGGCCGGGCTAAACTCATCCCGACGCTACGCGTCGAAAGTACTTGTTCAGAGCATCCTGAAGTTTGTCGTACATAACCTATGCTTCGTTTCATCATCCGTCGGGTTGTCGTAATCGTTCCCATGCTCTTCATTATTTTGTCGATCACCTGGGGACTGATCCGCCTGGCTCCCGGAAATTTCTACACTGGAGAGAAGAAGCTGGCGCCGGCGATCGAGCAGAACCTGCGCGAGAAGTACGGACTGAACAAGCCCTGGTACGTGCAGTACCGCAAGGTGCTTTGGAACATGGTCCGTTTTGATTTCGGCAACTCGCTGAAGTACGAAGGTCAATCCGTAAATCAAATTCTGTTAAGGGCCCTGCCGGTTTCAGCGACGCTGGGTTTGTGCGCGTATCTGTTCGCGCTCGCCGTAGGCATCACCACGGGAACGCTGGCGGCTCTGAGGCAAAACTCCTGGATTGATTATGCCAGTATGGCTTTGGCCATGCTTGGCATTTCGATTCCTAACTTTGTTCTGGGTCCGCTCCTGGCGCTGCTGTTCGCGCTGACGCTCTACTGGTTGCCACCCGCGTTGTGGGAAGGATTCCCGAGTCGCAGCATCATCCTTCCATCGCTCACTCTTTCGGCGCTCTACATCGCTTACATCGCCCGGTTGACGCGTTCGGGAATGCTGGAGGTGATGAGGTCAGATTACATTCGCACTGCGCGCGCAAAGGGCTTGAGTGAGCGCCAGGTAGTTTTCCGTCATGCTTTGCGCGGCGGGCTGTTGCCGGTCGTTTCTTTTTCCGGTCCGGCGCTCGCTTTTTTAATCACTGGCACTGTCGTTGTCGAACGAGTATTTTCCTTGCCGGGCCTGGGAAACTATTTCATCAACGCCTGTTTCAATCGGGATGAGCCGTTGATTATCGGCATCGTGGCCTTTATCGCGGTCGCGGTTTTAGGTTTCAATCTGTTGGTCGATATTTCGTACGGCATTATCGATCCGCGCATCAGGTATTAAGCTGTAGCGCAAATTGTTAATTTGCGGGGCTCGGTCTTTACTCGCAAGCGAGTTGCTCGGGAAAACGCAAATTAACACTTTGCGCTACATAAGTCGGGGGAGGGTCGCAAGTTAACAACTTGCGCTACTGAGAGTCTTGGACCACAACAAGCCATCAAACGGGACACATCCGGATCCGCCCGATCTTCACATCGGCCCCGAGTACGCGTTTGCCGAAAAGGACGTGCGTGAAGTGATCAGCGGCGAGGTCATGGTTGGGACGTCGCTGTGGCGCGATGCCTGGCGCAGACTCCTCCGGAATAAACTGGCGGTGCTGGGGATGATCATTGTCGCCGCGATCGTGATTGCTGCTTTGGTTGGACCCACAATAATCAAACGCGCGACCGGCTACGCCTATGATTTCATTCCCAAAGATCCGGCGTTGACAAAATCGTTTCCACCTTTTCGCGGGGCTGACGGCAGGTTCGCCTGGACCCATCCGATGGGCACCGACAACGCCGGCCGCGACATTCTGGCGAGGGTTTTGTCGGGCGGACAGATATCGCTAATGGTG
This sequence comes from Blastocatellia bacterium, assembly GCA_033857635.1. Classification (GTDB taxonomy): domain Bacteria; phylum Acidobacteriota; class Blastocatellia; order Pyrinomonadales; family Pyrinomonadaceae; genus UBA11740. Next base: position 37,494 of record JAWVDF010000044.1, on the reverse strand, counting down.
GCGCTGATCGCGACGATGGTATCGCTCTTAATCGGCGTTTCCTACGGTGCGACGGCAGGTTACCTGGGTGGCCGCATTGACGATCTGATGATGCGAGTTGTAGATGTGCTTTACTCTTTGCCCTACGTCATTATCGTGATCGTGCTCCTGGCCCTTTTGCCCGCCAAGACACCGACGGGACAGTTGGCCCAGTTGTTCCTCGCGCTCGGCGCAGTGTCCTGGCTGACGATGGCCCGCATCGTACGCGGCCAGGTAATGTCTCTGAAGAACCAGGAATTCATTTTGGCGGCGCGCGCCACCGGCGTGTCCACGACGAAAATCATCTTTCGACATTTGGTGCCGAACACGCTGGGTCCGGTGATTGTTTATGCGACGCTGACGGTTCCGACTGTAATGTTGAGTGAAGCATTTCTATCTTTCCTTGGGCTCGGCGTCAGGCCGCCAAGGGTTTCGTGGGGCAGCCTGGCAGCCGAAGGATCTCAGACGCTGGCCATCTATCCGTGGCAACTGATTTTTCCGGGAGTGACGATGGCTTTGATGCTTTTTTCGCTGAACTTTCTGGGAGACGGTTTGCGTGATGCGCTCGATCCGCAGATGCGTAAGGATTAGTTCAGGCGTTGCTACACAGATTTGAATGCCTTCTGAAGGAGTCAAACAAAAGAGTTCCTGGTGGGTTTTTTGGCCGGTACTTGTAGCTGGTCTTCTTGGACCCCCTCTGGGGAATTTGCTGGCGCGATCGATGCCGGCTTATTGGGCGGAGGGAGTAGACCAAGGCACCGTCTGGTTCTTTGTCGGCGTTATCTTGATGCGACGATACCCGCCAAGATTTGGCCTGCCAAGATGGCTGGCACCGATATTGATAGCGATCGCCGTCGGATTTTGCGGGGCCGTGCTCGCTTACTACATCCCATTGAAGTAGGGCCTGACTGTTTTCGAATATGAACAGCAACGGAAATCTTCTGAGCGTCAAAGACCTGCGCACGTACTTCGAAACCGAAGACGGCACGGTCAGAGCTGTCGACGGAATTAGTTTTGAACTCAGGCAAGGAGAGACGTTGGGCATCGTCGGAGAGTCTGGCTCGGGCAAGTCGGTCGCGAATCTATCTTTGATGAGATTGATTCCTGATCCGCCTGGTAAGATCGTTTCGGGCTCAGTCATCTTTGACGGCCGAGACGTGCTCAAGCTGACGCCGCGTGAAGTGCGTGACATTCGCGGGAAGCGCATCGCCATGATCTTTCAGGATCCAATGACCTCGCTCAATCCATTCATGCGCGTCTCAAAACAGCTAATGGAAGTCACCCAACTTCATCTGGGACACACCAGGGATCAGGCGCGCGAACACGCGATCAAGATGCTCGAGCAGGTTGGTATTCCCGACGCGCGTGAACGGGTCGACAGTTATCCACATGAATTTTCCGGGGGCATGCGCCAGCGTGTGATGATCGCAATGGCCCTCTCATGTCAGCCCGAGCTCCTGATCGCCGACGAGCCCACGACTGCCCTGGACGTGACTATTCAGGCGCAGATTCTTGAACTCATCAAGCGATTGAAAGCCGAAACCGGCGCGAGTGTCATCCTGATCACGCACGACCTGGGCGTTGTTGCCGGCATGACTGATCACATCATCGTGATGTATGCCGGCAAAGTGTTTGAGCAGGCAGCCACCGGCGAGTTATTCGAGCGGCCAGGCAATCCATACACGCGCGGCTTGTTGCAGTCGGTGCCCGATCCCACGGACGAACAGGGCAAGCTCTATCAGATTCCGGGGTTGCCGCCGGATTTGGCGCACTTGCCGCCGGGCTGTCCGTTTGCGCCGCGTTGCGAGCGCGCGGAGGAAGTCTGCGGGCGCGAGTTTCCTCCGTACGTCGAACTCGCGCCCGGACACTACTCGCTCTGCCATTTTGCCAAAGAGGTTTTTGCCGAGTCAGCCAACCAAGCGTGATGACAACAGACTCACAGCCATTGATCTCGATCAAAGACCTCAAGGTCTACTTTCCACTTACCAGCGGATCGCTGTTCCGTCGTTCGCGCCAGGTGGTCAAGGCCGTCGATGGCGTCACCTTGGATATCTATCCAGGAGAGACACTGGGTCTGGTCGGCGAGTCAGGCTGCGGCAAATCAACTCTGGGACGAGCGGTCCTGCGTCTGGTCGAACCCACCTCGGGTCAGATTCTTTTTAATGGAAACGATCTGGCGCTGCTATCGAACTCTGCGATGCGCGAGCAGCGCCGGCATCTGCAAATAATTTTTCAGGATCCGTACGCTTCACTTAATCCGCGCATGACCGTGAGCCAGATTATTGGAGAGCCGCTCGATACGTTTCGCCTGGCGCGGGGGCAGGCAAAGAAAGAGCGTGTGCAGGAATTGATGGAGATGGTTGGTCTCAGCGCGCGTTTCCTGAAACGCTATCCGCATGAATTTTCCGGAGGTCAGCGCCAGCGCATCGGCATCGCCCGCGCGCTGGCCGTCGATCCTTCATTCATCGTTGCGGACGAACCCATCTCAGCTCTTGATGTTTCAATCCAGGCGCAGATCATGAATCTGCTGGATAGCTTGCGGCGCCAGAAGAACCTGACTTACCTGTTCATTTCGCACGACCTAAGGGCGATTCGACACGTCTCTGATCGCGTAGCGGTGATGTACCTGGGAAAAATTGTCGAGCTGGCGGACGGGAAGACCGTGTACAAGAACCCGCTGATGCCTTACACCAAAGCCCTCATCTCCGCTGTTCCAGTTCCCGATCCGAAGGTCGAGGCCAAACGCCGCCGTATCGTCCTCGAGGGCGACGTCCCTTCCCCGATAAACACACCCAGGGGCTGCCGTTTTCATACGCGATGCCCGTATGCCATCGACGCTTGCAGCGAGATTGAGCCGGAACTAGTCGAAATCCAACCGAATCATTTCGCCGCCTGCATCCGCATCAGCCCCGACGAACCTGATATCGAGCGCGTGTCCCCCGGGGCTGCTCCCGGCCTCAAAGAACACTCCGTTTCGTTACCGGCGTGAAAACCACCTCTTATTAGTCATTTACAATACCTGTGAGTTTAAGACAGAGGCGTTTTTGAGCGCGCCGGTAGTTCGTGTTTCGCGAACCTGTTTCGCTTGTGGCGGCGAAGATCGCAACCCTATACTGGGGCCATCCTCGTGTAGGAATCCCTTGCGCCATCGTCCAGTCCAAGCCAATTTTAGAGTCAGGAAAGCAGCGAACCGATCAAGTCCAGCAATGCGAGAAAGTAAATCCAAGACCCCCGAACACGTCGCCGGCGCCGCGTTGATTCCTCAAGAAGTCCCGGAACGGTCGCCCGACGGCTGGGCCGAAATTCAAACTTCGATCGCCGAATCGTCGGGCATCTCGCTGCTCCTGGTCGAGGGCTATCAACCTCCTGCGTTAGCGGTAGGCAACAACAATTCAATCTGTGAAGCGCTACAGTCGTCCCCTGCACACGTCGCGCTCTGTGATCCATTCTGCGGCGCCGCGCACGAACGCGCGACGCGCGCCGGAACCATCACGCATTATCGTTGTCATGCAGGCTTGCACTGCTTTGCCATGCCGGTCGAGATAGACAACCCGCGCCCATTGGCAGTGATAGGCGGACGGGCTTTTGTGACCAGCTCAGATTACCGCGAACTCGCTGAACGATTTCGCTCGGGCGATCTGAAGGAACTTAGTTCGGAGCAGCTCTTTCGCAACGTCATCTTCGCCGATGAAGTCGACCTTGATCACGCGGCCCTGCGGGTAGCGAAAGCAGCGCAAGAGTTCGCAGAAACAAGAAAGACAGCACCCGTGGCTTCAGCGGAGACGCCCGCTTCGGAGCAGTCCGACGCAGTTGCCGAGTCGCGCTCTGAAGACAGACGCAGTGACGCGAGCCCGCGACCCGGCCTCGATCGACGCGCGCCCTTCGCGGATTCCATTCGCAGGTTTACCGAACAGATTGACGCGAGCGAGCCGTCGCAAACCTACGCTTCGATCCTGACGCAGGCCGCCGACCTGGTAAAAGCCGAGCGCGGCTCGCTGCTGCTCTTCGACGAATTAGCGAACTCAATGAGGATGACCGCGGCGCGAGGGATTCCTACTGCGATAGGTGAAGTTGCGGCGATAGCCATGGGCGAGGGGATTGCCGGATCCGTTTTGCGCGAAGGTCTTCCAGTGGTGGCCAGCATCGACGATTTGGGCAGGACGAGCTTGCCCGAGCGTGGTTACAAAACAAAGTCCTTCATCAGCTATCCAATTTCGATTGGCAGTCGCAAATTCGGCGTGCTCAACCTGGCCGACAAGGTCGGGGGCGGCGCTTACGATGCAAATGACTTGAGCGTAATTGAACTGGTCGCGCCCCAGATTGCCCTGGCGATTGAGCGAGCAGCGTGGCAGCAGCGAGCTAATCAATTTCAGGTGATGTCGATCACCGATCCGCTGACTGGCCTGCACAACCGAAGATATCTCGAGTCGCGTCTGACCGAAGAGTTGAGCCGCTCCAAGCGCTACGACTATCCGCTCAGCTTTATGATGATCGATATAGACAACTTCAAACACTACAACGATCGCAACGGCCATCAGGCGGGCGATCGCGCGCTGGAGATCACTGCCCAATGTCTGCGGTCAGCCTTGCGTAAGGTCGACGTCGCGTCGCGTTACGGCGGCGAGGAATTTTCTATCCTGATGCCGCAGACTACTCTGAAGGAAGCCGGGGTAATCGCCGACCGCATCCGGCGCAAGATTAACGACACGAACTTCGAGCACGGCAAATCACAGCCGTCGGGCGCCGTCACCGTGAGCATCGGCCTGTCTGCATTCTCGCCGACGCTCGACTCTTCAGAGGCGATTGTTCGTGCCGCCGACCGGGCCCTTTATCATGCGAAGAGTCATGGCAAGAATCGGGCTTACGCGTACCAGGGTATTCAGGGCGCCGCGAAACGACCGGCCGCCAAGCCGCAAGAGTAATTGATGACTCACCAGCGCATACTTGCCACTGTCAGCCGAGACGAGTTTCTGGGCCGCGACGCGGAACTGCAGGAGATCGTGCGGCAGACATACCCTTTGGCAGATCGGCAGGGACTGGTGGTACTGGCAGCTCCCGGCGCCGGCGCGGCTGAACTATTGCGCCAGGCCTACGATCAATTGTTCGTCCGTCGTGGCGATCCAGTTCCCATCCATTTCGCATTCAAGCGCAGCGACGAACCGCCCGCAGACATCGCGCGACGATTCTTTCAAAACCTTTTGCAACAGTACGTCGCTTACCGTCGCGTCGATCCCTCGCTCTGTAACAGATCGTTGAGCTTTCACGAGTTGACCGAGCTGGCGCTGCCCGGCGATTACGAGTTGGTGAGTGAGTTCATCGAAGGATTTGAACGCGAGCGAGCTGGAGGAGACGCGGCTGACTTTGTGCGGTTCTGTTTGAATGCTCCGCACCGCCTGGCTGCGGCCGGGCGCAGAGTTTTTCACTTAATTGACTGCACTCAACTGGCCACGCCTTCGAAAGACGAGTCCATGCTGGCGCACGAGATTGCCGCGGCTATCAGCCGCTCGCACAGTCCATTCGCCATGGCCGGCTTGCGCCGGCGAATGGTCGATCTGATTCACGGGCCCAATGACGGACACGACGCAGGCGATATTATCCGGCTGGAAAGATTGAGCGACGATGATGCCCGCAGATTGATCGAAGTCTCTGCGCGGCGGTATCAGATTGAAACCAACGAACCCACGCGTGATCTGATTGTGCAGCAGCTGAACGCAAGCCCGTTCTTCATCCATGGTTTGATTCAGGCAGCACGAGAATCGAAAACGCCGCTGACCAGCTTTCTGGATTGTCAGCGGATTTACGTCGATGAACTGATGGGCGGGTACATTCACCGGCACTTTTCACGAATCCTGGATGCAGCCGCTCCGAATCCCCAAACAAGGAAGAGCCTGCTGCGAGTCTTATTTGAATCTGCGTCGAGCGATACGCACAAGTCATCTCTATGGGCCTGGAAGAAACGGCTGGGTGTCGATGCTGCGGAGTTCGAACGCATCGTCGACGGCTTGCACGTTAATGAGTTGGTGAATTCGACTGCAGCGTCCGTCGAGGTAAATGTAGATTTGTATGTGTGGATGGATTACCTGCGCGCGCATTATCGCGTTGAGGTGGCAGGTGAGGCGCGGGCCCTCGTGGTAGCTTCCGCATTGCTCGAAACCCTGAAGCGTGCGCCACAGGCAATGGCCCGAAAGTATCGCCGCGAAGCCGCGCTTGGCTTGCGCGATCTAATCCCGGATTTCAACTGCCAGCGGGTGCCGGCGAGCTTGTTCCATTACGATCGTTTTGCCGAGGTCCATAAAGGTGAAGACCGGGACACCATCGACTCGGCCCTCGACGCGGAAGCCGATCTGATCAGGCTACCCCAGATAGTTCACGCCGCCGGCTGCAGTGCGTACTCGAACTTGATTCAATGCGACGGCGAGCGTTGTGCCGTGGCGCATGGCTTTGAAGCGGCCGACTATACCGATGAGAATGAAGTTGTTTGGCTAGCGGCCGAGATCGATTCAAAACTCGAGGCGAGCAGGGAATTAACTACTGAGTGGTGTGACCGTTTGGCGAGCCTGGCGCGGGAGTTGAGCTTTCAACGTGTTCGGCTTTGGCTGGTCGCGCCCGAAGGTTTTTCACCGGAAGCCTGCGAAGTGCTGAATAAACGCGAAGCATACGGCTCCAGTCGTCAGCAGGTTGAATTGCTGACTGCGCGAATCAGAGCGACTGCGAAAGAAGCAGAAGAGGGCCGGCCCAACGAATACGAGATGGTCATTCCGATGGGTATGGACACGGAACTGATCGCGGCGCACACGGTCGAGCAGATCGCGCGCCGGGTGAACTTTGGACCGGCGGCCATCAACCAAATCAAGACTGCGCTGATTGAAGCGTGCATCAACGCCACCGAGCACAGCCTTAGCCCAGACCGCAAGATTTATCAGCGGTTTCGTGTGGAAAATGATAAATTAGTAATTACTGTAGCGAGCCGCGGCGTAGTGCCGGCAAGTCTTGCGGGCCGGAACGGTCAGCAAGTCGACGCGAAAGATCAAAAGGAAGACGGCCGCAGCCGGCGCGGTTGGGGACTGAAGCTGATTCAAACGCTGATGGACGAAGTTGAATTTGAGCGGGTTGATGACGGCACGCAACTGCGGATGACAAAATATATTCGTTAGTGGCACAGACTTCAGTCTGTGACCGCTTACAACTAAACACAGACTAAAGTCTGTGCCACAGTAAGAGGGGGCCTTACTGAGCATGACGGACACAACCGGGGAAAATCCGGTGCAGGCGCGCTGCATCGGCGACACGGCGATCATCTACGCCAGTGATTACCTGAACAAGTTGAGCGGCGAACGCATCGAGCGCGAATGCAAACGGCAACTCGATCTGGGTTGCCGCGCGCTGGTAATCAATTTCCGAGACACCGAGCTGGTAAACAGCATCGGGGTTTCAATTCTTATGGGAGTGATCGACGCCTCGGAAAAAAACCATGCGCAGGTAATCTTTTCCGACGTAAACGGTCACACCGCGAATTTATTCGAGATGTTGGGCCTGACACGGCACGTTAGTGTCGCCAAAGACGAGACCGAAGCTTTGTCATTGATTGCCCCGCAAACCAACACTGCTGGTTCGACCGGCAGTTAATTTGGAGTGCGGCGACTCGTCGCCGCCTTGGTATGCGGCGGCTTGACGCCGCACCCTTTCAATGGGGTCGCGACAAGTCGCGACCGACCAAAGCGCTGACAAGTCACCGCACTCCACAGGTAGTGATGCAGTTTCACGCAAGCAGTTCAGAGTTCAGCCTTTAGGCTGCGGGTTTCATGGGCACGCAGAGCCGCAAACTAAAGTTTGAACTCTAAACTGCATCAGTACACACTCCACATATTCTTTATGGAAACGAACACTCAACGATTACTGCACACCTTTGCCGCGCTGGCCGATTTAGGCCAGGAGATAGCCGACACCGGTGATTTTGAAGAGATGCTGCGGGCGTCCTTTCATCTGTTGCTGGGCTCTCTGGCGATCAGGCGCGGCGCGGTGGGCGAATACGATCCGGTCGCGGACAAGTTAACCCTGGTTGCAGCTCGGGGGTTGGCCGATGAGCAGCGACTTGTGCTGCCCCTTTCAAAAGAACATGCAGGCCACCTCGAGAGCGTCGGCTCTTCGCTTTCACTGGACGTGTCGACGAAGGAGGCCGCGAGGTTCCTCGAAGATCACAAGCAGGCATTTGCTACCGTCGAGATTGATCTGCTGGTGCCTTTGGTCGTGCGCAACCGGCTAATCGGCATTGTGCTGCTGGGGGAGAAGGCGACCGGAGAAGCGTTCACTGAAGAGGACGTGGAAATCGTGGGCGCCTTGGCGCGGCACATCGGAGTCGGAATTCACAGCCATCGCCTGCTTGAAGAAGTGGAACACAAAGCTGATGAGAACCGGCGGCTATACGACGGTCTGCGAACTATCTACAAAGAGACTGTGCACGCGTTTGCAGCGGCCATCGACATCAAGGACCGCTATACCCAGGGCCACTCGGTGCGCGTCGGCAAGTACAGCGAAATCATCGCGCGCGAATTAGGCTGGACCGACGACGCGGTCGAAGGCATTGCCATCGCAGGTTATCTGCACGACATCGGCAAGTTGATCGTCGATCTCAACGTCCTCAATTCTCCAGGACGCTTTAACGCGAAGGACTCGAAAGAAATGAGCAGGCATCCTGCGGCTGGTTACGAGATACTGTCTCCCATCAATCACCCGTACGCCGACATCCCTTTGATGGCCCGCTATCATCACGAGCGCCTGGATGGAAATGGTTATCCTGACGGGCTGAAGGGCGACGAGATTCCGCCGGGCGCGAAGATCGTCACCCTCGCGGATTCATTCGATGCGATGACTACGGATCGGCCTTACCGCAATCGTCTCCCGCTGGCGGATGTGCTGGAAGACTTTCGCGTTAACACTGGAACCCAATTCGAGCCTGCGGTCGTCTGTGCTTTCTGCCGCGCATTTCTGAAAGAGATTGAAGGCACTTCGAAGGATAAGCGCTTGATGAGGTTGTTGGGGAAGAATTACGACAACGTGGAAAGTGTGAGTCCGATTCTGAGCCAACTGATTTCAGATCTGGATGGGAACGGTGATATGCGAGCGGCGAGTGCCGCGGGGCACTGAGAGCCAGATAGGGATCTCAAGAAGCGAATAGTTACTATCCCATTCAGACGGGCCAGAGCGGGGCACTAGCCCGACCGTTAGGGAGGGCTCATAAAAGGGTCGCGATGAGAGATTTCGACTCCAACGAGTTTCCTTTAGCCTACCTGATTACATTTCGCTGCTACGGAACCTGGCTGCACGGAGACGAGCGTGGATCGTACCGGCGCAGCTATGGCGTCCTCTCGGGAGTCTCGCCAATCGCGCCGAAGCCTGGCCTTCGAAGAGCGGAGACTAAACAGCTCAAGCACGCACCCGTGATGCTCGATGGGAAGCAGCGGGCTGTCGTTGAGAAGTCAGTTCGTGAAGTGTGTCTTCATCCCAAGTACCATCTGCGAGCGATCAACGTGCTCTCCAATCATGCTCATTCTGTCGTTTCCGCATCAGTCGAACCAGAACCGATACTTGACGCTTTCAAATCCTATGCGACGAGGGCCTTGCGACAGGCGGGGCTTTTGTCGGCTCGGATTAAGCCATGGGCTCGACACGGCAGCACGATCTATCTATGGAAAGAGAGAGATGTGGAGAAGGCGGTGGAGTATGTCCTCTTAGGACAAGGTGATTCGCCGGAATTCGAATAACCGGAGCCCTCCCTAACGGTCGGGCTAATGCCCCGGCTCGCCGCCGATGCATCACTTCGGCTGGATTCTTAGCGTGAAGCTGCAGATGCCGATCTTCTCATCCGGCTGGACCAGCGTTCGTTCCTCGCGCGGGAGTTCTTTGCCGGACACGAGGGTTGGGTTTCTACCTTTTGAAGTTATCCAGAAACGACTTTGATCGTCGAAGATGAGTGTCGCATGCACGCGGCTGATTTCCGGATCGCCTTTCAAAGGCAGATCCACGGCTACCGATTTCGATCCCCGGCCAATCGTAATCTCCGGTTTGGTGATTGGCACCACCGACTGCCGGATGCCTTCCCGCCAAAGTTCAACCGAATACAGATCGACTACGCGCGGGCGCACGACGGTGACGTCGCCGGCATCGGATTCGCTGAGACCGGAAGTATCCCCTTCGGCTTCCGCGGCGGCGTCACCGGCTCCCGGAACCGCACCTACGTTGGTGGTCGCGGGGCGGACAGTGACCATTGTGTGACCGGTTTCAGTTTCATCCCAAACAGGCTGGACCCGAAACTCGCCCTTGTTCAGGGTGCCGTCAACGCGCAACTCGATGGCAAAGGATTTGGTTTGCAACTGGACTGAGCCGGCCAACTCGCGCGCACGCTCAGACAGGACATGAAACAGGCCCTGCTCCAATCCGCGCCGCTTGTCGCCCTGCCAGTCTTTATCATCTTCATTGCTGAGATAGACGATGTACTCGCGGGGTATGTAGGTCATGCCGCCGGGCGGGGTGAACATCTCGCGCTGCATGCAGGCTTCAACTTCGCGCGCGATCTTTACCAGAAACTCTTCCCAGACGCGCCGCGGGCGCGAGTGCTCGTCTGCTTCTTCCAGGATGTCGTCGGTACTCTCACCGTCGATCCAACGTCGAATAGATTCTATTAGTCCCATATTTTGAAGTGCGCCGGGCGCGATCAGGAAGGGATAAGATACCGCACTTTATTGTCTAATCGTTAGCGTCCTGGTTCACAGGCCTTTAGAGTACCAACTTTAGTTGGGCTCTTCCTGGGCGTACTTTCCGCTGAGTAAAGCCCGACTGAAGTCGGTACTCTGAACACCGCTTATCAAAGTACGTCCCTACCCATCTGCTCTGCGCCCTCCCCGTCACCTTATCGCCTTGGCGTGAAATTTACTTACTGATTTCACGCAAAGGCGCGGAGGCATACTTAAGGCGCGAAGAAAAAACCATTACGACGGTGCCGTCTAGTCAAACTTCAGGAGATCCCGGTTGACCCAACCACGATCGGCTGAATTGGGATCGGCCTTGGGCCTCGCGTGCTGAATGATCTCCACCTCGCACCAATTATTATTGTTGCTAACACTCAGCACCTTTACGCGCGAACCCAATTCAGCTAACCCCACGCGATCGCTCCTCGATGTAGGGCTGGCACGCAGGTTCGCATCAGTTACAGCCAGTGCTTCGCGTCCAACGTCGGTTGAGGTCGGCGTCGTCTGGGTTGTAGTGGCTCGCCCCTTGATCAACGATCTGACGTAAGCTCCGGTGGCCACCAACAGTCCCGCGAAACATAAGACGAGCACGAGCCCAACTACGAAGTCGCGGCCACGACGCGGCGCCTTGACTGCCTTGGCTGCTTCAACCGCTCGGGGGGCCTGGCCGTTGCGGGCTACGGCCACGGTTACTCGACCAGTTTGTTGGGGAGCGGCGAAACCCTGGGTGGGAGCAATCGTCGGCGCGCTGGTCATCGCCGGCTGACCGGCGATTGCCACCACGATTTTTGGCCGCGTCGCACCGTTACCCACGGTGTTCTTCTGTTGAATCTCCCGCGATGTTTCAAACCGCGGCTTGGGCGGCGCGGCCATGGTGACCTCGGCTTCCAGACTTAGATCGGAAGTAACCTGGCGGGTCGCATGGACGCGATTCAAAGGTTGAGTAATCGGCAGGTCTGCTTCGCTCAACTCGTCCCAAAACTCCTGCACCGTCTGATAGCGATCTCCCGGGCGTGACTGAGTCGCCCGCTCCAGCACCCGCAGCAGCGATCGGGCCCAGGGCTCTGTCGCCATTGGATCAGGCAAGCTTGTGATTGCGTGATGAGCAAACGCGCGCGGCGGGACTCCGCAAATCATTGTGTAGGCGGTCTTGGCCAGCGAGTAAATGTCAGCGGCCGGCGTCAGTTGAGTCTGCGCGCCGAGCAGCGAGCCCGTGTCCAACGCAGCCGTCTGCACCAACGGATTATGTTCAGGAGCCGCGTAGATGTTCGTGCCCACGCGAGTAATCGCGCCCTCGGCGGCTTCGATTTTAGCCACTCCGAAATCGGCGATCTTCAGGATTTCGTGATCCGTCGTCAGTAAGAGATTCTGCGGCTTGATGTCGCGATGAATAACTCCGGATGCGTGCGCATGGGCCAGGCCAGCGCAAATCTGCTGCAAGTAAAAAAGAGCCCGATCTATTTTCAAAGGTCCCTGCCGGCATAAAAGCGCGAGGTCGCCGCCGCTCAGATACTCGAGCACGATGTAATGGAAAGCAGTGCCCGTCAGATCGATGGCCGTGCCGTGCCCCAGACGGCTGATGATGTGCGGATGCCGCACCCGATCGAGCGCGACTGCCTCGTTCTGAAAATTTTGGATGAGCGTGCGTTCGAGTTCAGGATCCTGATAACCCTGGAGCAGGACGTTCAAAGCTTTGATGACGACCTGGCGAAAGCGCTCGTCAGTCGCGGCGCGATCGCGGGCCATGTAAATCTCCGCATAGCTGCCACGCCCCAGGCAGTCTTCGACGTCGTAGCGGCCGTCGACCCTGCACTGTAAAAGCTTTAGTTCAGTCATAGATGTCCGACGATGTACGACAAACTTCAGTTTGTCGTTAGCACACGCTTCAGTCTGTGATTAGATGCGGGGAGTAACAAACCGAAGCCTCGGCCACAAACCGAGAAGCGACAGACTGAAGTTTGTCGTACGGCGTCTGGGCCGTCATCGCGGAGCGGTCTCGCTCTTTACGCCGAGCACTTCGTCCAGCGTGCGCGCTGCCTTCTCTTCAGCCAACAACACTTCCTGCGACTTGCCTCCCGGCGATTGGTTCTTCAGCTTCAAAGCCGCTGCCGCCTGAGCCAGCTTGACCTCCGCGCCGAAGGGTAATCGTCCACTGTTTTCAGTACGAAGATTGTTGACCGCCAGTTCAAAGGCCTGCATAGCATCGCGGTGGTTGCCGGTAAGCATCAACGCCCGACCGTATAGATAGAGGAACTCGGGGTCCTTCGAGTCAGTCGCTTTTGGCAGCGTCACCTCGGATAACCACTTCTGCGGATTGGCATCGACAACGGCGCGCTTTTGCTCGAAGGCCGCGGCAGTGTCCACAACGGCAGGAGTCGGCGTTGGTTGAGCAGGGACAACTGGAGGCGGCAGGAGAGAAGGGAAGAGCCGCCCTTGTTGATATCTCATGCCGCCATAGAACGCTCCGCCAGCGACACCCAGGAACAGCAGAAAGACAAAGAAACGCAGCACGCCGCGGCCTCTTCCGGATCGACTACCGCCGCGCGCTTGATCGGTTGATTGGATCTGTGGCGCGTTCGCAGGACCGGGAAAAGCTATTCGAGAAGGGGGCGTTAGCCGGGTCTCAGGTATCGAGGGAACGGCCGCCTGAGCGGTCACCGCAGGCTCGTACTTCTCAGACGAAACAGTGCGTTCTTCATCGAGCGTTATAGCCGCACCAGCAGGTGGAGTACCTATCTGAACAATGACCGCCGTCAGGTTGTCTTCCGCGCCGCGCTGGTAACAGCGATCCTTCATCTCGGCACAAATCTCCTCGACGGGTCGGCCACTCAGCAGTAGATCGCGCAGCTCATTGTCGGGAAGGTGACGAGTGATGCCGTCAGTGCAAAGCAAAAACGAATTACCCTCTCCCACCTCGATTGTTTTCATGTCGACTTCAACCGAAGGTTCGGCGCCCAGGGCTCGGCTGATCACATTCTTACTGGGATGATTAGCAGCCTGCTCCGGCGTCATTCGTCCGGCGCGCACTTCCTCTTCGACAATTGAATGATCGTCAGTTTCGCGCAGCAGATTGCCTTCAGGGCTGACGCGATAAAGTCTGGAATCACCGACGTGGCCGATGGTGGCTCGAGGGCCATCGAGATGCAGCACCACCACGGTCGTGGCCATCATCGAAAAGCGCGGATGCTCCGCGGCCATCTGATGAATGGCGCTGTTGGCCCGCTGGATGGCGAGCTCCATCCGGTCCTCAACGTCTTCGCCGTCGGTGACCTTGTCGCGGAACGCGTCGTTCAGCACGTCGACAGCTTTCTGCGAAGCGACTTCCCCCGCGTCCGCGCCACCCACGCCGTCGGCCACCACAAAGATGCCGCGCCCGGCATCGGCCAGGAACGAATCCTCGTTCATGGGCCGCTTTTCGCTCAGACCGCGATCGCTGATCGAAGCAACATTGATTTTTTCTGTAGGTATTGGTGCGCTCATTGGACCGCCTCCAGAGCGATAGCGCTTTCGGGTTCGCGTTTGGCGCGGGCAATAGCCTTGGCGTCCTGAGCGTTGCGATGCGAAAAAGCCATCAACATTCCGAGCATGGCAAAGCTTGTGATTAAGCTAAACCCGCCATGGCTGACAAAGGGTAAAGTTATTCCGGTCATTGGCAAGGCGCGCGTAATTCCACCGATGTTCACCAGCGCCTGGATGCCGACAAATGCGGTCAGACCGGCCGAGCAAAGCTTGGTAAACATATCACGCGCTTCGATTGAAGTGCGAATTCCGGCGATCACAAAAATAATAATGGCGAGCACCACCAGCGCGCCGCCCCACAGTCCCATTTCTTCAGCGATTGCGGCGTAGACATAGTCCGAGTCGGCAATCGGAATGACCTCCGGAAAACCCAGCCCTAATCCTCTCCCAGTCGTTTTGCCTGAGGCGATACCAAAGATCGCCTGGGCCGGTTGAAAGGCCAGCTTGTCGAACCAGATGTCCGTGTTGACACTCTTCCGCATCGCTTCGCTTTGCCCGGCGAGTTCCTTCATGCGCGGATCTTTTGCCAGCGCATCTTCATAGTCCTTCTTCCACCAGGACTCTTCCGGCGAAGGCGGGTCGAATCCATCCAGCCACAAATGAAAGCGCTGTTGAATACGCGCCGGCAGAGCGTGCTGGACCGGCCGCGCCAGGGTCGGCAGCAGCGGAAACTTCTCTTGAATATCGCGCGGCAAGGCGCCAATGACGAGAATCGAAATCACGAGCAGCACTGAACCGACGAAGACCAGCAACTGCGGCCAGCGACGCACGGCGACCAGGTACAGAGTTGCGTAAGCGCCGCTGAAGATCAGCATCTGACCAAAGTCCTTGAGCGCAAAGAAGGGGATGAACGGAATCATCGCCATCACGACCAAAGGGACGATGTCACGCGCTCGCGGAATTCCCCAGTACGTGCGGGCCAGGTCCTTGTAACGAGCCGTCAGTATTCCCGCGAAGCCGAGCAGGAAAGGAATCTTGGCGGGCTCCCATGGAGTCGTGTTACCTGCCGCTTTACCGGCGCTCGAACTCACGATTGCAACGCCGAGCGGCACCAGGGTCAGAAGGACGATGATGAAACTGTTGCGCTGGATCCACATCAGAAAGCGATCACTGGCGCAGAAGGAGAAGGCGAGGGCGAAAGCGACCAGGGAAAAAACAGGAATCCATGTATAGCTCGAAGTGAAGGCGTTGGCGAGCGTGTAGTTTGATGGCTTGGCCGGTGCTTCCACGTCAGTTGGAGGCGGCGTGGGCGGCAACCCCATCATCTGTCGCTTGGTGGCGTCGTAGTTTTGATTGATATAGCGCATGCGCAGGGTGTCGGTTTTTTCCTGCCGCGCCTCGGCCTTGTTGCGGGCGTTGTATTCGGGATCGCTGTAGAGGCGATACTGCACCAACATGCCGATCGAGAAAAGCACGATCGCGGTCGTATAGAGCGTCCAGTTGCCCTTAAACTTTTTGGCTCGGACGAGCCAGAACGCCGCCACAACTATCGGAAGGTAGATCAGCAGATCGCGGCCCGCGCCAATCCATGACGTTTCGTAACCGCGAATCAGCGCCGCTCGATGAATCGCAAAATAGCCGACCACCTCAATCGCGATCAGTGCGAGCAGCAGGAATAAATGTGATGACAGGCGATTTCTCATTGTCTGTACTCCGTTTAGACCGGGCACTTGTGCCCGGCGCGCACAAGTGCGCGCTCTAAACGATGTTCACTGGGGGCGTCTCCGATTTCGCGGCGCTGGTGGCTGGGCCGGTGGCTGATCACCCGCGCCCGCGGAACCAAAATACCCGAGCGACTTTGCTTTCAGAATTAGTTGCGCCGCGATTGGCCCGGCATTCTTGCCGCCGTAAAAGCTGATGCCCGGTCCCGGACCCTCCAGCAGCACTGCCATCGCCATCACAGGCTTTTCCAAAGGAGCAAAGCTCAGATACCAGGCGTCGCTGCGCAGCTTGTCAGCCATGACGATCTCTTCGTGCTGTCCGATGATATTCCCTTTCGGATCTTTCTCAATCACCACCCGTCGTTTTGGTTGGCCCGTTTTCGGGTCGATGACTGGCACTGCCTTCTGCGCCGTTCCGGTCTTGCCGCCGCTGCGGATTCCCGCGGCTTTCACGGGGGCCATCGCGCTGGTTGCCGTGCCGCCTTCAGTCACCATATTCATGATGCCGCGAATCTGGCTCGCTTGTTCCCGGGTCAGGACCTGACTGAACATTTCAGGCGGGCGGTCAGCTTCGATCTTGGGCTTCATCAGACGGCCTTCGAGATTAGCCGCCGCCGATATCACCATCGCCATTTGAAAAGGCGTCATCTGCGAGGCGTAACCCTGACCATAACCTTCATACATCAGTTCGCAACGGGTTGAGTGTGGACCCGCCTTCAGCCATGACTCAGTAGGAGCGATAGCATTTTTGATGGCGTTCGAGCTGGCATTCCAAATTTCAGGCTCGCGGCGACCCTGTCCCTCGCCGCTGAGGCTATCGTACGCACCAATGCCGAGCAGCTTGGCGGTCTGCTGGATCTTGACGCCGCCCAATTGCGTTCCCAGATAAGAAAAATAAATGTTGCTTGAGTGCTGATAGGCGGCATCGATCCCGATGTTGCCGCATGCTTCGCACGCACCGTTGTCGTCGGTAATCGTTCGGCCGCAGCCTGGCGGGGAAAAACCACCGTTGGTCGTGAAACGAGTGTTCTGCATTCCGTTGCGAAACGCGGTGTACATCATCACCGTCTTAAAAGTCGATCCCGGCACGTAGTATTCGTTGGTGGCCCGATTCAAGAGCGGCTTTTCCGTCCGGTCGTTATCCAACTTGATCCATTCGACCGGATCCTGCACCTGCTTGAGGCCGTAAGACGGATTGCTGTACACGGCCAGGATGTCGCCGGTCTGGGGATTAAAGATGACGACGGCGCCGTGGTTACCCTTGAGTTGATCGACGACCGTCTGTTGAAGATCCTGATCGATGGTCAAGGTGTAATCTTTGTTAAGCTTTCGTTCGACGGTTTGACCTTTGATGATTTGCCAAACTTCGGGCACCGCCCCGCTTTCCGTGCCGAACATCGCTCGCTCGAGACCGGCGTCGCCCCGGTCCGATCCAAAAAGATGTGCCATAGCCGAGTCCATCGGATACTCGCGCTGAATGCTGCCATCGGCTTCCTTTTTGTAGTAAGCCAGCGGCCGGCCTTTACGATCGTAGATCCATCCGCGCAGGCTTGATTCAGAAAGGCGGCGATTGCGCAGGTCTTTGTAACTCATCTCCTGGAACTTGGCGTTTTGCTGGGGCGCATACCGCGCCCAGTAAACATGGAAACCAAACACCGCAAGAGCAGTGATGGCGAACAGCACGCGCCAGACGTGCAGCCCGCGGTTGGTTGTGTGGGCGCCAAGCCGCTTCCGTATTTCTTTTCCCAGGCTTGCCGGCGCGGTCAGCGCCATCGGAGATCGCCGCAGCCAACTACGAACGAGCGATATCAGTAAGAGGAGGCCAACCACTGCCAGGCCCGAAAGATAGATTATGGTTAGCCATGCGGGTAGCTTCTCCGGCGTCGCGGCGGGTGAAGGCGTGGCGGTTTGAAAGAGAAACGTTGCGAGCGTCATGTTACGAATCAAGTTTGCGAAATCTAACTTCGACCTCGCCGAATGCCACGACGTCGCCGGCTGAGATGGGGCGCGCCTCACCATAAGGAATGCGCACGCCGTTGATATGAGTTCCGTTGGTCGAGCCGGTATCGGCAACCAGCAGTGTGCAGCTGTTATCCATTCTTACCGCGGCGTGAACTTTCGAGACGCTGGAGTGGTTGAAGTAGAGATCGTTGTCGGTGCCCCGGCCCACATTTAGTCGTCGTCCGCCGGCAACAAATGTCAGCGGGATATCGCGCGAGCCTTCGGGGAGCGTAACCCGCGCAGTGAAGCTTACTTCGACTTTCTCCCGCCGCGGCGCATTCAGCGGCTGGACCAATTGACGCTCCAGATCCTGCTTTCGTAGTTCTTCTTCGAATTCTCCGAACGTAGGGTCGACGGAGATTCCTTTGGTAAAGATGTCCACGTCGGTCTCAATCTTAACCGGCCCCAGCGTGCGATAACGATTGTCGTTGATGTGGTCTATGGCCGCGGCGAGTATCTCCGTCTCCAGCCGGTGGGTAACGTCCTCCGGCGTCTCGTCGTGGGTGCCCCATTCCATCTTCAGCTTCAGATGATGGGGCGCGATGCGGCCCTGGCCCTTTTCATTTCGGACGCGCTCGTCAATCAGCCGGTTCATCCGCAAGATGATCTGATCGGTGGTCAGCCCCGACTTGGGATCGGCCGTTCGGCCCAGCTTGCGATCGACTGCGTCACCGACGCCCTCGAGGAGGCGACGCATCAGTCGCTCAGGCAGAATGGTATCGCGCCTGCGCTTGGGAGGTGTATTTTGTTCGTCAGCCATGAATCAAAGTACGAGCCTGACAATGCTCAAGTTCAAATCCGACTTTTGATCTAAACTGCAATGCTTAAACCGATGACCGTTATTCTAGCTGAAAGCGGGCGATAATCGTAACAGAGGAAGGGCTGATTGGTTAGAAAACCCTTCTGGAACGCCGCGTCTGAGCCCTCCTCGTGAACCCTCGAACTAAAGTTCGCTTGATAAAATCCTGTACTTGAAATGATTTTCGGGAAGGTTCATAATGCGCCGCAATGAGCGAGGAACGCACACGAGACCTTCCGGATAATCGCAGTTTCGAGGAGCGTTTGTTCGCGCGCTTTGACAGGATGGAAACGCGGTTTGACGAGATGGAAACGCGGTTTGACGAGATGGAAACACGGTTTGAAGCTCGGTTCCAAACAGTGGATGTGCGATTCGACGCAGTGGATGCGCGCCTGGATGGTCTGGATCACCGCGTTCAAGCACTGGAAGCCAAGGCGCTTGATACTAAACCGATCTGGGAGCGTGCTCTGGCGGAAATCGTTGGAGTGAAGCAAGTTGTCGAAGAAGTAAAGCAAAGTCTTGCAGAGGTGAAGGGGCGCGTCGAGAATATTGAGCGTAAGTTTGAGCTCTTGATCATAGACATGATGCAATTACGCGGGGATCAAAGACGCGTTGAAAAAAGAATGGACGCGGTCGAGTCTCCTGCTCAATAGCCCTCCATATTTTCCACCTCGATGCTGTCAGCTCAAAGCCTGCTTGACCGTTAGGTTGATTCGCCCCACCCACGTTGCCGGCTGGCTTCATACAACAGCACACCTGTCGCTACAGCAACATTAAGGCTCTCCACCGATCCGGCCATCGGAATTCTTACGGCTTCATCAGCCAGGGCAATTTCTTCGGGCGCGAGCCCGGTTGATTCCGTCCCCACGATCACCGCGAACGAACCTTGCCAATCGATCTCCGTGTAACTCTTTTGACCTCGGGCAACGCCACAGACCGTGCGAATGCTTTGCTCGTTACACCAGGCGATCACATCAGAGTATTCACCGCCACTCCAAATGGGCAGGCGAAACGCCGAACCCATCGCGCCGCGCAGGGCTTTTGGCGAGAACGCATCCGAAGTGCGCGCAGTGATTATGGCGCCGGTCACGCCCGCCGCTTCGGCGGTTCGCAGGATGGCTCCGACGTTTACCGGATTGTTAATGCCGTGCAGGATTACCAGGAATGGGGACACTGCTTGTTTCTGTTTGAAGGCAGCTTCGTCATGCGCGGGCCTGGCCGCCAGCACAACAATTCCCTGCGGAGTCTTCGTATAGGAAATTGATTCAAGAAGTTTCTCGCTGACCGCGGCGACCTTGGCCCCAGCCTCCGCCAGTTCTTCGATCAGTGTCGCGGCCCTCTCTTTGCGGCTGATCTGTTCCGAGTGGATGACGGCTTCGATCGCCAGCCTCGACTTTAGCGCTTCTTCGCAGAGGCGCAAGCCTTCGACAAAGATAGAGTCGTCGATCTTGCCGTCACGCACGGCGCGCGCATGACGTAGCAGGGAATTGTCACGGCTGGTGATTAGCATTTCCAAATTTCAATTTCCAATTGCCGATTTTTAGAAGCTCGCTTACTCGCTTGATTTGATCAGTTGCCGGGGCACTAGTCCGACCGTCAGGGAGGGCTCAGCTTACACGGCGTAGATCCCAGCAGGCTGCTGAAAAACCATTTGGCCTCGGTAAGCGGCGGCAGAACGATCCGCGAAGTCACACGAATATGGGGCCAATTGAAGACCTTCTTCGTCCTTGTTTCGTTTGAGTTCGTCTTTGGTTTTTCTAGAGCCTCCCTAACGGTCGGGCTAGTGTCCCGTTATCACGCGCCGAGCCAACCTTAACGTCAGGACGGTGGTTCGGCAATCGGCAATGTCACCTCGGCCCAAATCGGCCAGTGATCGGAAACATTCAGCGGTTTCACCACGCCCCAGCGTTTTACTTCCAGGCCCTTTACGAAAATCCAATCGGCGTGAAAGCGCAACCCTGCGCCTCGCCATGTTGCCGTACCAGTTGGAAACGGGGTTGAGTAATCCCGAGACTCCATCAGTCTCCTAATCTCCGCCGCCTTCTGCTTTGAGAGCGTGTTGAAGTCGCCGAGAATCACACGTGGTCCATGGAACTGCTCGGCCCGATCCAGCAACGCTTCCAGTTGCTGATGTTGATTGTCCAGCGGCCCGTGCGGATCGACATGAACGTTCATCAGCCGAATCTGCCTCCCCATCAACTCAATCGTGGCGGCCATCGCCAGACGCGGCCGCCAGGCGCATTCGTGCCAGGGCAAATCGATTCTTTCTATATCGGTCAGCGGCGTCCGGCTTAGTAGAGCAACACCTGTGTCTCCCGGATCATGAAGGGCGATTTGCTCTTCAAAATTCAACCACCACTCGCGCTGCTTTGGTTTGATCCCGCGCGGGATTCCCGCTCCGACGTGAACGTAAGGCATCTGCAGCTCGTCGGCAAGCCTGGCCGCGACGTGTTGGCCGCCAGCCCGGCCAGTCTCTTTGTCGGCTTCCTGCAGTGCTAGAATGTCAGGCGGCGGAAGTAATGAGCTGTCCGAAAATACTCGCCCGGCGGTTTTGAGATTGTGGGCCACGGCTCGGTCGCGAGGTCGAGGGGGATTGATTCCGATCTTGCGGCACAGACCGGACGAGATTAGGTGGCTGCCTACACCGTACCGGATGTTATAAGTGGCCAGGACCAGGTTGCGGCGTTCGCGATCTTGCGGCGGGAATTTTCGGTTGCCGATCTCGATGCCTTTGTCCGCTTGGGTCGAAATATCCGGAAACGATGGAGAGTTGGCCACGCGGAAATGATTACGCGAAAGAGCGTAGATTTGCAAAAGAGATTGGGGCCTCGCCGCGGGACACTGCGGTAAGTCTATGGCTTACCGACAAAGGTAACTTTATTTTTCCGCGTCGAGGCACAGCCTCGCCGCCTATGTGCTGCGGCAGAGCCTCCCGGAGAAATTCATTGAGGCGACGGAACGCAAGTTAACAACTTGCGCTACACAATGACGGAAACCATCATTGCAGTTGTTGACGATCTCTTTTTCGCTTCGAAGATTCGCGGCACGGCGGAAGCTTTGGGCGTGACGGTTCTGTTTGCGCGCAGCGTTGAGGCAATCATAAAAGCCGCGCGGCTTGAGAGACCGTCGCTGGTGATTTGCGATCTTCACTCGCAACGAGTCGATCCGATTGAAGTGGCGAGGGAGTTGAAGGCGGACGAACAGTTAAGCTCTATTCCGCTGCTCGGCTTCTTTTCTCATGTACAGATCGAGCTTCAGCAACAGGCTGAAGCGGCCGGCTTTGATCAAGTGCTGCGGCGTTCGGCTTTCACAAAAAATCTGGGTCGAATCCTGTCGGGAACCTCTTGAAGATCAGGCGACCGGCTGTGGCGCAACGACCTCGTGAATCGGCCGTACTTCCTGAATTAACTGATCGTATTGTTCGAGCGTCAGTGCCTGGGCTCCGTCGGACAGAGCCTTGTCCGGCTGATCATGCACCTCGACAATCAGCCCGTCAGCGCCGACTGCTACACCTGCGCAAGCCAACGGAATGACCATGTAGTTCTTGCCGGTGCCGTGCGACGGATCGACCAGGACAGGCAGATGCGAAATGCGACGCACCGCGGGAATTGATGCGAGGTCGAGAGTATTGCGCGTGTGCTGTGCGAAGGTCCGCACCCCGCGCTCGCAAAGCACGACCTGATAATTACCCTCGGACATGATGTACTCGGCGGCGAGCAACCATTCATCCAGAGTCGCGGACAGGCCACGCTTAAGCAGGACCGGTAATTTTGATTTACCGACGCGCCGCAGCAGTGAAAAGTTCTGCATGTTGCGAGCGCCGATTTGAATCATATCGCCATAACGTTCGACAAGATCCACACTAGCTTCATCAAGCGCTTCAGTTACAATCTTCAAGCCGTAAACCTCACGGACTTCGGCGAGGATTTTCAGGCCTTCTTCACCCAAGCCCTGGAACGCATAGGGCGAGGTGCGGGGTTTGAAAGCACCGCCGCGGAAGAATCTCGCGCCGCTGCGTCGCACGGCTTCGGCTACTGCGAACGCCTGCGCGCGGCTTTCCACGGCGCACGGTCCGGCAATGATTGCCAACTCGTCGCCGCCGATCGTAGCGTCGCCTACGCGGACGATCGTCTTCTCAGGCCGAAGGTCGAGCGAGATCAGCTTGTAAGGCTTGCTGACGCGAATGGCATCGGCAACTCCAGGCAGGTTTTCAAAACGCGTCGGGTCAACTGCACCCTGGTTACCGGTGATCCCGATCGCCGTGCGCGTTGCGCCCGGCATCGAGTGCGGCCTTAATCCGAGTTCGGTGATGACGTCACATACATACGCTATCTGCGCTTCGGTGGCGTCGGCTTTCATGACTATTAACATAAGAACTTGAATCCTCGGGGTTAGAGCTTTCGATATACTTCGCGACGGTGCCGGACGTGGTGGATTGTTACCACCTTAGCATCGCGATCAACTCCATAGATCACGCGATAGTCTCCCACTCGAATCCTATAGAGCCCTTCCCCGCCTTCCAATTTCGTGGTTTGACGGGGAAAAGGGTTGTTGGTGAGTGCCTCAAGCCACTTCATCACTCTCACAAGTGTCGACTTGGGGATTGTCCGCAAATCCCTTTCGAGAGAAGGCTTGGAGATAACCCTATAGGAGGCCATCTTTCTTGAGTCGCCGTTTCAATTCTTCGAGACTAATCGTCTTCTCATCGCGCCGTTCCGCAACTACCGCGAGATCGTGGAGATCCTCCCGCAACCGCTTGTAGTGCTCAATCGAGAGCAGCACACCGGTCTTCCGACCTTTCGAATTGACAATATACTTTTCCCTCATAGCCATAACAGTTACTTTACCTAACTTCGGGGTTTTCTAGAAACTCCGGTCACAGAGTAAGCCTACATCCTGTCCGGCACCGTGATCCCCAGCGTGCCCAGAGCTGAAGTCAACTGCTGCCGAGTGTAATCCGCGATCGTGATCAGTATTGCACGTTTGGTAGCGTCCTCTTCGGCGATGATGCGGTGGCGGTGGTAGAAGAGATTAAAAGCCCTGGCTAGATTGAAAGTGTATTTTGCCAGGAACGCTGGTTCGGCGCTGACTGCTGCCTGAGCATTGGACTCTTCAAGACGGCCCGCCAGCATCAACAAGGACCAAATCTCATTTCCATCTTCGCCATTGAGGATCGCGGTAACACTTTCCGTGTTGCCAGTAATTGCTTCGGTAGCATCGACCCGGTCGCTACTGCTCCCGGTACTGACTCCCAGTTTGCGAAAGATCGAATTCGCTCTGACTGCGGCGTACTGGCAGTAGGGACCCGTCTCGCCTTCGAACGACAGCGCTTCCTTAAAGTCGAAGGCAATAACTGAATTGCGCGTAAACTTGAGCAGGAAGTATCGCAGCGCTCCCGTTGCAATCGCGTGGGCTGTCTCAAGCATCTCCTTTTCAGACAATTCCGGGTGACGAGTTTTGACTTCTTCAAGCGCGTCAGCTTCGAGCCGGCTGATCAGATCGTCGGCCTTCACGCCGAGTCCTTTGCGGCCGCTCATCTCGATGAAAGGACGCTTCTTGTCTTCTTCAGAAAGTTCGATATTAAGTTCGCCGCAAGCCGCGGGCGACAGCGCAACCATCTCGTAAGAGAGATGCACACTTGCCTCCTCGCCCAGCTCAGGCACGACGGCCGCGACGCCCTTACTCACAATTTCCTGTGGGTAAGATTGGCGGGAATCGATCACGTTATAAACTATCTCGCCGCCGCCGAAATTCGGCCGCGGCACTTCGGGCTGAACCTCTGCGTTGGCTTCAGTCGTCGTTACCCAGGTCGCGTGGCCATCGTCGTACGAACGGAAAGGCTTGTAATTAAAGTCGAGACCAAGCCGGCCCAACTTCCAAAGTTGATAGGCTATGTCTTTTCCGGTGTAGGTCACCGTTCCATTGGAGCGCACGATAATCTTGTCGGACTCGTGCTCGTCGGTGCCGGTATGCGATTCGAACGGCATGACCCAGCAGCCGCGATTTCGTCCTTCCGCTGCGAAGTGAATCACGCCCCGTTCTTTCATCAGCTCGAACGCCCGCTCCCAGAAATGGAGATGCAGGATCTCTGATTCGCGCGCCAGCAGATCATAGCGAATGCCCAGACGTTCCATGGTTGTAAGAATCTGTTCGACGTTGCGCGTCGCGACATAGTCAGCCAACTCGGCTGTGGGATTGTTTCCTGCTTCGATGGCGTGCAGAATTTCAATCCGCAATTTCAAACGATCGGGATTTGCCTCTCCGCCAACTCCACCTTCGCGATAGAACGC
Organism: Blastocatellia bacterium; assembly: GCA_033857635.1. Classification (GTDB taxonomy): domain Bacteria; phylum Acidobacteriota; class Blastocatellia; order Pyrinomonadales; family Pyrinomonadaceae; genus UBA11740. The sequence goes on along the minus strand of JAWVDF010000044.1, from coordinate 12,461 downwards.
GCCGACCCGCGTGTAAAGATCCCAGCAGTAATAATCGAAGGGCAATTCAGCTGGCAGAGCTTGATCAAGTGACTTGATATCGTCGAGCGTCATCTGCTCGATGTGCATGAAACCTACCACGACATCCGCGACCTGGACGCCGGTGTTGTCGATATAGTTCTGCACTTCGACGCGATTCCCGGCAGCCTGCAGAATTCGCACAAACGTGTCGCCCAGCACGGCATTGCGCACGTGCCCAATGTGCGCAGCCTTGTTGGGATTGATGCTGGTATGCTCGACCATCAACTTTGGCGAATTGGTTGAGGCGTCTGGCGCTTCCGCCTTCGATCCGAGGTCAGAGATGAGCCTGGCGCGATCGAAGAAGACGTTTAGATAACCTGCGCCGGCGACCTCGACGCGGTCAACTTCTTCAATGCCTTCCAGGGCTGACTTCAAAGCTTCGGCAATCGTGCGCGGTGCGCGTTTCTCACCGGTCTTCTGTTTGATTTGCTTCGCCAGTTCAAAAGCGATCGGGAAGGCGAGGTCGCCGAGTTCGGTGCGCGGGGGCACTTCCACCACCAGTTGTTCGAGTTCTATCTGAAATAGCTCGGCAGCCGCGGTACGGAGCGCGGCCTTGAGTTTGTTTTGCAGTTCAATCAGGTTCACAGGTTGTTTCTTTGCCCTAACTAAGTTGAAGCAGACGAGCACAATACATTAACCGCTTCGCTGCTCTTTCTGAAAGTCACCGCAGCCGGGAGGCATCTGGCAGCGAGGTGATGAGGTCAGTACCGGGAGCGGTAGCGACCGGGTTATTCCCTTCACGATCTCATACCGTGTAGAGCGTTGAGACCCGAAGTGTTGCTGAGTTGGGCTCGGAGCGGGGCACTAGCCCGACCGTCCAGGGAGGGCTCGCTCACGGAACCTCCGAGCCCTCCCTGACGGTCGGGCTAATGCCCCAGGTCGCAGTAACACGGCGCCTTGACTCCCTCCACTTCCGCTCTGCTACGATGCGAATCAGCCCATGCCCGTATCAGAACAATCAGCGATCTCGAAAGAACTGCGGGAGAGATTTACCCAGGCGAACAACGTCCTGGTGTTGACAGGCGCCGGCGTCTCGGCTGAGTCAGGTGTGCCGACATTTCGTGGCGGCGGCAACACGACGGTTTGGAAGGGCATGCCATTCGACGTGATTTCGTCGGCCGGAATGCTCGCGCGCGATTTGCCGGCAGTGTGGGAGTGGTTTAACTATCGGCGCGGTTTGCTGGCGGCATTAAAGCCGAATCCGGCCCATGAAGCGATTGCCGCCTGGCAGGCGTGGTTCCGAGACTTGACTGTGGTTACGCAGAACATTGATGGCTTGCATCAAGCGGCGGGCTCGGGCGGTGTCATTGAACTGCACGGCAACATCTGGCGAGCGCGTTGCTCTGCATGCGGCTCGCGTCACGATGTGCGCCAGTTGAGATTTGATGATAGCGTGCCGGTATGTTTCGAGTGCGAAGGCAAGTTCAGGCCTGATGTCGTTTTGTTCGGCGAGATGTTGCCGGCCGAGGCGTTCGAGGCAGCAGCGATGAAGGCGGAGGCGTGCGAGCTTTGCTTTGTGGCAGGCACCTCGGCAGTTGTTTATCCGGCGGCTTCGATCCCGGAGATTGCGCGCACAGCCGGCGCTTACGTGGTGGAAGTGAATCCCGAACGAACCCCGCTCTCGAATCTGTGCGATGAAGTTCTGACGGGGAAAGCGGGAGAGATTCTTCCTCTATTCCAGCGCTAGTCGGGCCCAAAGGCTGGGAGCGCGGACGTCCCGTCCGCACTGAGCGCAAAGCGCGAAAATGAGAGATTTAGTCGAAGACGGTGTTTTATAAAGGAGTTTGCGCTCTCGGGGCAATGCGGACGGCACGTCCGCGCTCCCGGCGAAATGCGAACTCGTTTGTGCTTTTTGTGCCTTTTTGCGGCCAATTATTCTCGATGAAAACTCTCTACTTTGATTGTTTTGCCGGCGCCAGTGGCGACATGATTCTCGGTGCGTTGGTCGCTGCCGGCGTCGATCCGCTCGCGTTGACGACGCAATTGGAATTGCTTGGGGTGGCTGGTTGGAAAATTGATTTCGAAAAAGTGGATCGTTCCGGAATCGGCGCCACCCACGCTCAAGTGCATACCGAGCATGAGCATGCCCACCGCCACCTTAACGACATTCTCAAGATAATCCATGACTCCGGTTTGACTACCGGAGTTAAGGATCGCGCGGCCCGGATCTTTTCGCTGCTCGCCGAAGCCGAAGCGCGCGTACATAACCAGCCGATTGAGAAAATCCACTTTCACGAAGTAGGCGCTCTCGATGCGATTGTCGACGTGTGCGGTGCGGCCATCGGTTTCGAGTTGCTTGAAGTTGAGCAGTTCATTTGTTCCCCGCTACGAGTTGGCTTCGGTATGACTGAGATGGCCCACGGCCGCTTTCCGATTCCGCCGCCGGCCGTCGCTGAGTTGCTGAAGGGCAGACCAATTTATGGCGGCGAAATTGAAGGCGAGTTTGTGACTCCGACCGGCGCGGCGATCATCACCGCGGTTTGCGAAAGCTTTGGACCGCTGCCGCCGATGAAGATCGCGGCAACTGGTTATGGAGCCGGCTCTCGTAATCCCCCGAAGTTTCCCAATGCGCTAAGAGTACTGGTTGGTGAAACTGAAGGGGAGCGGACTGATGAAATTTTGCTGATGATCGAAACCAACATTGACGATACCTCGCCGCAGGTTGTTGGTTACGTGATGGATCGGGCCTTCGAACTAGGAGCGCTTGATTGCTTTCTCACCCCCACACAGATGAAAAAAAATCGGCCGGGCATACTCGTTTCAATCCTATGTCGCCCTGACGAACGCGAGAAGTTTCTGCAAATGCTTTTCGCCGAGACGACGACGATTGGCGCCCGCAGTTATGAAGTTAGTCGACGCGCGCTGGCCCGCGAAACCGTTAGAGTCGAGACGCAATTTGGGCCGATTGATGTTAAAGTTGCCTATCCAAGAGGTGGTTCGGCGGACGTGAACATCGGGGCGGTCAACGCGATGCCTGAGTTTGAGCAGTGCCGGACGGCGGCGATAAAAGCCGGCGTGGCTTTGCGCGAAGTGCAGGACGCAGCGCGCGCGGCGTACTTGCTGAAGAGCCGATAATTATGTAGGGGCAGGGCTTGTCCCTGCCCGACAACGAACGGGCAGGGACGAGCCCTGAGCCTACAAGTTAAGAACGGGCAGGGACGAGCCCTGCCCCTACAATATGAGCGCAAAGGTTACAGACATCGACGAAAGGAAGGGACCGGCCGCGGTCGATCTCGATCGGCTTGCTCGGGGCGTTCGTTTGATCCTCGAAGGGATTGGCGAAGATCCCGATCGCGAGGGCTTGCGCGACACCCCGCGTCGCGTCGCCGAAATGTACGTCGAGCTCACCGCGGGGATGCGCGAAGATCCGAGTGAACATGTGGTGCCTTTGTCGGGCAACAAACACGACGAGATGGTGATCGTGAAAGACATCAGCATCGCCTCGTTGTGCGAGCATCACCTGGCGCCCTTTGTCGGCAAGTGTCACATCGCCTACATTCCGAAGGACGGGAATATCCTTGGCGTATCCAAGCTGGCGCGCCTGGCCGAGACTTTCGCGCGACGGCTTCAATTGCAGGAGCGCCTGACTTCCGAAATTGCCAACACGCTTTTTGATCGGCTGCAGCCGCTCGGCGTAATGGTTGTCATTGAAGCTGAACATACCTGTATGACTCTGCGAGGGGTGAAGAAGCCCGGCGCTATGACGGTGACTTCGGCGGTGCTGGGCGGCTTCCGTAAAGATCCGCGCACCCGAGCGGAGGCGATGGCGCTGATTACCGGCAAGTCGATTTGAGCTTTAGAGTCCGCGTAGCGGACGCCCGACAATATCCCAGCACCTTGGTGCTGGGATCGATTCTGAGAGGAACGAGAGCCCGCGAAGCGGGCGACAGACGTTCAGTCCGGGGGAGAGGATTTTGATTGGCATACTTAAGAATTCAGCCGCAACGAAGCGAGCCATTGTTTTCCGCTGAGAGGTCTGCCGCCCGCTTCACGGGCTTGAAATCCTTTTTTTTCGTATAACCCAGCGATGAATCGCTGGGCTATTTTCGGTCGTCCGCTTACGCGGACTAAACGTTGATTTGCTATCAGCCCGATTCCTTCATAAGTGAGTAAAACATGAAGATGCCTAAGTCAATCGCGCTAACATTCATACTCGTTACGATAGCCATCACCACGGTTGCGCAAAGAATAGCGCCCCGCACCAAAACCTTGGCCAGCGCAATAAGTGAAAACGCTCTGCGAGCGCACGTCAAATTCCTTTCCGACGATCGCCTCGAGGGACGCGGCACCGGCGCGAAGGGCGGCGAAATCGCCGCGCTGTACATCGCCGCGCAGTTCGAGGCGTTGGGTTTGAAAGGGGCCGGCGCCAAAGGAAGTTTCTGGCAGCCGGTTTCGCTGGTGGGCGTGAAGGCCGATCCCAAAACTGAGTTGCGCATCAACAGCGCAAACAACGCGGAGGCTTTCAAGTTCGCGGATGACTTTGTCGCTTTCACCGGCGCGCAGACTGAACGAGTATCAGTGAACGCGGACCTGGTATTTGTCGGATACGGCATCGACGCACCGGAACAGAGGTGGAACGACTACAAAGGTCCGGGGGAAGATTATCGCGGCAAGATCCTGGTGATGCTGGTTAACGATCCTCCGGCCACAGCGAGTGAGCCGGATCTCTTCGGCGGCCGCAGGCTGACTTACTACGGCCGCTGGACCTACAAATACGAAGAGGCCGCGCGGCGCGGGGCAGCCGGCGTGATCCTGCTGCACACAAATGAATCCGCCGGTTATCCCTGGAGTGTAGTGCGCACCTCGAATGGTTCGTGGCGGTTTGATATCGCCCGCACCGCGAGCGACCAAACGCCATTCCTCAAAGTCCGTGCATGGATGACCGATAATGCAGCCCATCGCATGATGCAACTCGCGGGACAGAACCTGGAAGACTTGCGCAGGCAGGCAGCATCCAGAGACTTCAAACCGGTGAAGCTGAACCTGAGGGCCGCGCTCGATTTGAATAGTGAAGTTAAGCGGGTCGAAGCGCCGAACGTCGCCGCGATTCTTCCGGGCCGTGATCCTAAGTTAAAGAACGAGTACGTGGTCTTCTCGGCGCATTGGGACCATTTTGGAATTGGCGCGCCTGATAAAACAGGCGATACGATTTACAACGGCGCTCTGGACAATGCCACCGGGGTCGCGTCAGTACTCGAGATTGCGAGAGTTCTGGCAAACATGCCGCTGGCCGAAAGACCGCGCCGTTCGATTCTTTTCCTGATTCCCACGGCCGAGGAACAGGGGCTAATCGGCGCTGAATGGTATTCACGTCATCCACTTGTGCCCATCGAGAAAACTGCGGCGAACATCAATCTTGATTCAATGAACATCCACGGCCCAACGCATGATTTCGTCCCTCTGGGCGCTGAACGCTCGTCGCTTAAAGCGGTGGTCGAGGCGATCGCGCGCGAACGAGGCTTGCGAATTTCGCCCGACCCGCGCCCCGAACAGGGTTCCTTCTATCGCTCAGATCATTTTCCATTCGCGAAGGTCGGCGTGCCGTCGATTAGTTTGAAGGAAGGCGACGACTACGTGGGCCGGCCGAAGGGTTGGGGCGAAAAGAATTTCAAGGAATACAACGACGCGCACTACCACCAGCCCTCCGACGAGTTCCGCGACGATTGGGATTTCCGCGGGATGATTCAGGAAGCGGATTTTGCGCTGGCGATCGGGCGGCGCGTGGCGGACATGAACGCCATGCCGAAGTTCAATCCGGATGACGAGTTTGCGAAGAATAGTAAGCGGTGAATCGGTTTAGGCGTATTCGATGATTGCGGTCACGGCAACCACGATCTGTCGAAGAATCAGAGGAGAAGCGTCACTGAGTTTTTTGATGAATCTAAGACGGTCCACTCCACGCAACTGAAGCGCGTCTGCGGCTGAACTCTTAGCCAATCCATTTGTCGGAGTCGGATCGATCCGAATGTGCCAGATATTCGCTGCGTAATGATCCTTCCAGTCAGTGACCGGTAGAACTAGTTTAATTGGCAGTCGGCCCACTGCGTCGCTGCTGATTACAATTGCGGGTCTGGTTTTTCTGATTTCGCTTCCAATCGTCGGATCAAAAACCGACCAGCCATATCTCGCCTCGTTTAGGCTCTTGGGGGTTAGGACTCGACAATATCGCCTCCCTGCCAGAGCTCACGTTCCCTTGTCGCTTGTTCCTCTTCATAGAAGCGTGCAGCGTGTTCTGCTTGCTTAACTAAAATTCTTCTGCGCGTCTCCAGCGGTAGCTCCATAAACGCAAGCCTCTCCGCGATGGACATCACCGAAGCCGTCTCAACGATTTCCTTTTCCTTAAGCATGCAGTTGCTCCTTCTGAGACGAGTGTACGATACTAGAACTAGCTCTTCCAAATATTTAGCCACGAGTTGAACCGGGGCGCCGCATAACTGAATCAGTCGGCGCTGGAAAACCAGAACGTCCGATGACCACCTTTTACGTCACCACGCCCATCTATTACGCCAACAGTCTGCCTCATCTCGGTCACCTGTACACGATGATCGTGGCGGACGCGACCGCGCGTCATAAACGTCAACAGGGAATCGAAACATTCTTTCTCACCGGCACGGACGAACACGGCATCAATATCGAGCGCGCGGCGAAACTCAATCAACGCACTCCGCAAGAACAAGCCGACTACGTCGTCAGTTATTTCGAGAAGATGACCGCGGCTTTCGGTCTAGACACTGCGCACGGCGGTTATGACATTTTCATGCGCACGACCGAGCCTTTTCATTACCAGGGCGTCAGCGAATTTTGGCGTCGAGTGGCGAAGGCGAAAACACCGAAGGGCCGTGACGCACTTTACAAAGGTCATTATGAAGGCTGGTTTTGTGCGGCGTGCGCGGCGTACAAAACAGAAGACGAGTATCTGAAGCCGGCCAACCCGGATAACCCGCCGACCTGCCTGATTCATGAAACCAAACTCGATCGCGTTTCTGAAGCGAGCTATTTTTTTCGGCTGTCCGATTACGACGAAGCCTTGCTCGGCTTGTATGAGGTGCGAAAGGACTTTGTGCAACCAGAGGCGCGACGGAATGAGGTAAGAAGTTTCGTTCGCGGTGGCTTGCAGGATCTTTCGGTGAGTCGCTTGAGGTCATCGGTGAGTTGGGGCATTCCGGTCCCGGACGATCCCGAGCATACGATGTATGTTTGGTTCGACGCCTTGACCAACTACATAACTGCGATTGGATTCGGAAACGAACAACAGGAGCGGGCCATTGGCTTTGAAAAATTTTGGCCGGCGCTGCACCTGGTGGGCAAAGACATCCTCCGTTTCCATGCCGTCTACTGGCCGGCGTTTCTGATGGCTGCCGGAGTTGCCCAACCGCGAGGGATCGTAGCGCATGGGATGTGGCTGGATCCGAACGGCCGCAAGATGTCGAAGACCCTGGGCAATACGATTGAACTGGACGTGCTCAACCGGCATTTTTCTGTCGACGCGATTCGGTATTTCTGTCTGCGCGAGATGGTTTTCGGGCAGGACGGTCGCTTTGGTTACGGGAACCTGATCGATCGCACTAACAGCGATCTCGCCAGCGGCTTAGGCAATCTTTCCAGTCGCACGCTGACGATGATTCAGAGGTATTGCGAAGGCCGGGTTCCTTCGGGAAATATTTCGGAAGAAGCGCGGCTGCTCGCCAAGCGTGCGGGCGTTGATACCGACGATGAGTCGATCGCCGGCTCGCTGGCGCACGCGCGCGATGAATTTATTCGGCAGTTCAGCGCCTTTGGATTCAGCCGCGCACTCGAAGAAGCCTGGGCGATCGTGGCCCGGGTCGACAAAATGATTTCGAGTGCGAAGCCCTGGGACCTGGCCAAGGATCCGGCGCAGCATGAGACTCTGCACGCGGTGCTGTATCGCGCGGCTGAAACTCTGCGCTGGTTGAGCGTGCTGCTTTACCCGGTCATGCCGAACGCTACGCAGGAGATTTATAAGCAGCTTGGGTTGAGTGAAGATTTGTCTAAGCTGGATCCCAGAGAGTTGAAGTGGGAAGGGCTCCCTGTCGGTACAGAGATCGGCGAAGTCAAAGGATTGTTTCCCCGTTTGGATAAGGCAAAAATTATGGATGAGATTAATAAAGACACCGTGTCAGAAGCCCGACCGTCAGGGAGGGCCGCAGGCTCCGGCGAGCACGCAACCGAAGCCGACGCCGTTCCGGGTACAGCTGATCGGGGCAGTAGCCCGATCGTAAGTGAGGCCGTGTCTCAACACGCCACTGAAGCGGACGCAGTAAAGAACGAAACAGGTGACGGCCTGATCGAGATCACAGACTTCGCTAAGATCGACCTACGCGTCGGCGAAGTTCGCAGCGCTGAACGAATCCCGAAAGCGGACAAACTCCTGCTCCTGTCAGTTGATATCGGGGAAGAGAAGCCGCGGCAAATTCTCGCCGGCATCGCACAACACTACGAGCCGGAACAACTGCTCGGCCGCAAGATAGTAATAGTAGCGAACCTCAAACCCCGGAAGCTGCGCGGCTACGAATCGCAGGGCATGCTTCTGGCTGCGTCGCTCGGCGAGGACGGCAAGCCAGTGATTGCCACGTTCGCTGAGGACGTGCCGAATGGAGCGCGGTTGAAGTGATCGGATCGCGGACATCCTGTCCGCCAGCGCGCAGCGCGCTCATCTTTCACAGTAGGCAAGATGTCCGCGATCCGGTCGCGGTAGAGACCGAATAATTTCAAGTTGATTCCCGCGCAGCCAAGTGACATCCGATCCTGATGTTCATAGATTCCCACTGCCACATCGACGGCCCTGAATACGACGCTGATCGCGAAGACGTAATCGCGCGCGCGCGGGATGCGGGCGTCGGCACGATGCTCAACGTCGGCACCGGCGATCCGCACAGCGGAGTATTCGAGCGGGCCGTTGAGTTAGCCGTGAAGCATCCGGAAATTTATGCAGCCGTCGGGGTTCATCCGCATGACGCGAAGCTCTTTGATAACGCGGCCGAGCATTGCTTGTCGAGTTTGGTCAAGCAAAGCAAACGCGTGATTGCCTGGGGCGAGATAGGCCTCGACTATCATTACGATCACTCACCTCGCGAAATGCAGCGAGAGGTCTTTCGCCGCCAGCTGCGTTTGGCGCGGGCGCACAACCTGCCGGTTGTGATTCATTCGCGGGAAGCTGATGACGATACGATCGCAATCCTGTGTGAAGAACTTTACGGGTACGATCGCGCCGGCGTGCTTCATTGTTTTGGGGGGAGCCTCGGGATGGCCCAGGCGGCGGTTGAGCTTGGCTTTTTCATTTCATTCGCCGGTAACCTGACTTTCAAGAAGGCTGACAATCTGCGCGAGGTTGCGATTCAGCTGCCACTCGGTCGCTTACTGATTGAAACGGACTGTCCCTATCTCACCCCGGTTCCGTTTCGTGGCAAGAGGAACGAACCGGCGCGTGTTGTCGAGACGGCGCGATGTCTGGCAGCTCTCCACGGAAGAGAGTTGGAAGAGATCGCACGGATCACAAGTGAGAACTTTGCCGGGCTGTTCGGATTGAATGCCATCGAGTGATGAGGTCAGTACTGGGAGCGGTAGCGACCGGGTTCATCAAGGCCACCGTTGCGATTGCTTTGGCGGAATGACCCGGTCGCTACCGCTACCGCTCCCCGTACTGACCTCATGCGTCGTGGTTGTCATTAACCCAAATCAAAGACAGTTGTCATCTAGAGAACACTTTCACATGGTTTGGTTTTGATGTTATCCTCACCCCGCCCGAAAAGAGACACTAATGGCCCAGCAGAACTCATTTGACATCGTTTCAGAGGTTGATCGCGCGGAAATAACGAACGCGGTTAACCAGACCATGAAGGAAGTCCGGCAGCGGTTTGACTTCAAAGACAGCAAGGCGGCAGTCGCGCTGGAAGAGAAGGACCTCGTGCTTTCCGCCGAAGACGAAACCAAACTGCGGAACATGAACGACATTCTGCAGCAGAAGCTGGTGCGGCGCGGCGTCCCTTTGAAAGCTTTGGCTTATGGCGATCCTGAGCCCGCTGCCGGCGGGACGGTGCGGCAAAGGGCTACGATTCAGCAAGGCATTCCGCAGGAAAAAGCGAAGGAAGTCGTAAAATTCATCAAGGATTCAAAGGCCAAGGTTCAGGTCTCGATTCAGGGCGAGATGGTCCGCGTTTCGGGCAAGGACCGCGACACGCTGCAACAAGTGATCGCTTCGCTCAAGACGAAGGATTTTGGTATCAACATGCAGTTCACGAATTATCGAAACAACTGACGCGGACCCGCGCGCTGGCCTCTAAACGAGGCTATAGCGTGAGGCTGACAGGCCCGCAATCGAAACAAGATGCAAGCAGCAGAACAGAGTTCAGTCCTCGAAGACGTTCGACAATCCGCCAAGCGCATCTTTGATCTGGTCTCGCCCGAACTCGAGTTGGTCGAAGAAGAGTTCGAGCGACAAGCGCGCTCGAACATTCAGGTCATCGCTTATATCGGGGAGTACCTGCGCCGCTCAGGCGGTAAGCGAGTGCGGCCGGCGCTGACGATACTCTCTAACTATGCGGTGGGCGGCGATGGATCGAACTACGGCTCCATTCGCATGGCAACGGTAATGGAGTTTCTGCACACGGCCACGCTGGTGCATGACGACGTTATCGATCGGGCCGCGACCCGGCGCAATCGCCCTTCAATCAACAGCGAGTTTGGCAATCAAACCGCGGTGTTGATGGGCGACTGGCTTTACATGTCGGCGTTTGAGACGAGCCTGGCCGAACGTTCTCTGGCGATTCTCGACATTCTCACGGCAGTTACACGCAAGATGACTGAAGGCGAGTTGCTCCAGCTAACCTTGCTCGGGCGCACGGATGTTTCCGAAGAACAATACTTCGACGTGATCGCGCGCAAGACCGCTTATCTCTTCAGCGCGTGTTGCGAAATCGGGTCGCTGCTCGGTAAGAGCAATCCGGAATTGCAGAGCAGGCTGCGCGACTATGGCATGAACCTGGGCATCGCTTTTCAGTTAGTCGACGATCTGCTCGACTTCACCAGCAGCGAGGATCTTCTGGGGAAACCGGCGGGCGCCGACCTGCTGGAAGGTAAGGTTTCTTTGCCCCTGATTTTTCTGCTGCAGCGCGAACCGGAACTGCGCGGGCTCGTGCAAACGGTTATCAGTGAAGCGCGTTACGAAACCATTTCCCGAGCGCAATTGCTCTCCGCGCTGGAGCGAACGGGAGCGCTGCAACTGGCCCTTGACCGCGCGATTGAATACGCGACCGCCGCACAGACTGCTTTGGAAGGATTGCCTGATTCGCCATACGCTCAGGTGCTGGCTTCCATTCCCGCCTATATCGTTGAGCGCGATCGGTAAAACCCTTTCGATGCACTTACAGCAGTCTCCTTTTCATTAGCACCGTGGGTTTAGCCTGGTGAGGGTGAGGTACTGGATTCACCGGCCGAGTCTACGTCGCTGGGCAGGGAACGGAATTGAGATACTAGTTGGACTCCGTGTTTCGATCCGCTCTTAAAAACGATCCACGAAACACACGAAACAGGGCGAACAAGAGAATTTCCCCTTTCACGTGATTTCGTGGATCGCTTTACCATGTAAGCCTCAGCCTCTTAAATAACACAGCACTTAATAACTGAGCGGGCTTTGCCCGCTGGCGGACAGGATGTCGGCGCTCCGGCCGGGCTCCAGCGAGAAAGCGGTTGTAAATCCGGAGTGGGCCATCTAAAATCGCCGAGGGCTTATGGCTAACGAGACACTGATCGCCAAATTGGAGCAGAGCTTGCGACAATCGCGCGGGCATCGTACCCGCTTGGCGGCGCGTTTGGCTGAGATCGAGTCTGAGGCCGAGATAATCCGTGGTGAGCTCGCCGAGATGGACACGCTCGCCGGACAGACTGAGGCTGCGATCTTTCGGCTGTTATCAAACGTGATGAGCGGGCCGGCAACTGCGGTCGGCACAACTTCAGTGGGTGAGTTGGAACTCGCGCTGCAGCGACGTCTGGCCCAGACTGAACTCTCGCAGCAGATACACCACGGCGCGCCGCAGAGACATAGCGTGCCTGTCGTGCGCAGTGACATCGAAGCTACCAGCGATCGTTTTTATGATCGGACTATCCCCCAGGCTACGACCATGATTCTGCGCGAGGCTGGAGGGCCACTGCACGTCAACGAGATTTACAATCTGCTCATGGAAGGTGGGTTTAGTTTTACCGGCCACAACCCGACCATTAGCATAGCGGTCTCATTGAATCGTAATACACGCTTTCGGAAGGTCGCTCCCGGTACCTTTGATCTGGTTATCCGCGACGCAGCCAAGGCGTCTTAGCGCTGGGGAGCGCGGACGTCCCGTCCGCATCCACGAGTGAAACTCTCTTCCACCCTAAAACCTTAGAGG
>JAWVDF010000043.1:0-140053 GCA_033857635.1 Blastocatellia bacterium | reverse complement strand
AAAATAGCCCAGCGATTCATCGCTGGGATCAGGTCGTTATGTCAGTTGCAGCCCGCAAAGCGGGCGACAGACTGTCCGGTTAATCGCGTGATCGCGAGTGCATTTCTGTCGCCCGTTTCACGGGCTCGGCTGTTTTCTGCCCATGATCCCAGCACTAAAGTGCTGGGCTACTATCGGTCGTCCGCTCCGCGGACTGCGCTTTAACCGCTTTCATGAATAATGCGGGCTAGTGCCGCGGCCTCGGCAATACGACTTCAGGATACGGCTAAGTGCCTCGGCAAGTTGCAGCCAGCGAGGCCGTCAATTAGAATTCATGGTTTCGGATTACTTGGAAAAGGCTTACATACATGCTCAAACAACTTAGTCGCTTCGAACGCACCAGCAAAGTCCTCATTCTGGGCTTTGTCGGTCTTATGGCCCTCAGCCTGGTGCTCTTTTTCAGACCCAACAGTGGCTCTTCTACGCTCGAACCCACCAAGAGCACAGAAGTGCTGGCGAAGGTGAACGGCGCCGAAATAACGGTGGGCGACTTTGCTACCCAGAAGCAGAATATTCAAAATCAATTCAGCCGTTTTGGTGGCCAGGTGAGTTTGACTCAGATGGGCTACACCGATGAAAAGATTCTCAACGGCTTAATCTCAAAGAAAATCACCGAACAGGAAGCCGCACGTCTGGGTCTGGGCGCATCGGAAAGCGAAGTCAAAGATCGCATCGACAAGATGTTCCGCGATGCCTCGGGCAAATTCCTGCTTACGGACGCTTCCGGGAAGTTAGACATGAGCAAGTATCAGGAGCGAGTCGGCGACGTGGCGCTGTTTGAACGCGGCGTGGCCGAAGACATCGCGCGCGAGAAACTCGAAGCGTTTGTAGCGGCCAGCGTTCGCATTTCAGAAGACGACGTTCAGCAGGAGTACAAGCGCAAAAACACGAATTTCGATCTGACCTACGTCGTGGTTTCCGCCGACAAGCTGGCCGAGAAAATTCAGCCGACCGACGACGAGATGAAAGCGTATTACGAGAATCACAAAAACAGTTACAGCATCGCTGTGCCGCAGAAGAAGATTAAATACGTTTTCATCGATCAGGATAAGTCAGGCCAGAAACTACAGATAGCGGACAAGGACCTGAAGGACAGATATGACACTTTGGATCCCCAATACAAACAAGCCGGAGTCAAAGTTCAGCAGATCGTTTTGAAAGTCGCGCGCCCGGATCTCGACGCCACCGTCAAAGCCAAGGCCGACGACCTGGTGAGCAAGGCACGCGGTTCCCAGGAGACAACCACCGAGGCAGCCTTCGCCGATTTGGCAAAGGGTAACTCAGAGGATCCAGCCACGGCCAAGAATGGCGGACAGGTGGCCGGTGTGGTGAAGAAGAACCTAAACAAGTCGGACGACCCTTATCAGAAAGCGCTCGACATGCAACCGGGCGAGGTCACCGATCCGATCAAGTACAAGAACGCTTATTTCATCCTGCGTCGCGGCGAATCAGTGCCCAAGACTTTCGAAGACGCCAAGCCTGAGCTGCTCGTCTCTCTGCGCAATCAACGCGGCTACACCATTGCTCAGAAGTTGGCCCAACGCGCTCAGGATCGCCTGAAGGAAACTAAAGATCCGCAGAAGGTCGCGCAGGAATTATCCGCGGAAGCCAACATGACGCCGGCGGAGATGGTCCGCGAGACGCCGTTTGTGAAACCGGGCGACGACGTACCCAACATCGGCAGCTCGCAACAGTTTGAAGAAGCAATAGCGCCGCTGAATAATCCGAATGACATCGGCGCGCGCACAGGAATCAAGAATGGATTTGCCATTCCAATGCTGGTCGAGAAAAAAGGCCCACGCATTCCCGAGTTCGATGAAGTCAAGGACAAGGTGGCCCAGGCCGTTAAGACGGAAAAAGCCAAGTCACAACTGGAAGCCAAGGCCAAGGAGCTGATCGCCAGCGCCAAAGCTCCCGGCGATTTGAAAGCGGCTGCGGCAAAACTCGGCTTGGAAGCCAAGGCCGAAGCGAACTACAAGCTGGCCACGCCCCTTGGCGAGGCCGGTTCGAGCGTGCTCCTCGATGATCCGCTTTACGCCGCCAAGACTGGCGAGGTGCTCAAGACGCCGATCCTGCTGAATCAGAACTACGTGGTGCTCGGCGTCAACACTCGGACCGAGGCTGACCTGACCGAGTTCGCCAAGCAGCGTGACTCGCTGATGCAGAGCGCGCTCACCGAACGAAAGAACCAGGTTTTCGATGACTATCTGACAGCCGTGCAGACCCGAATGGAGCAGGCGGGTAAAATTACAATCTACAAAGACGTTCTGGCCAACATGATGGAGACACAGGAGCCGGAAGCAGCGCCGCAAAGGCGACCGTCTCTTCAGCTGCCTAAGAGGCAGGGCTAATATTTCTTTCCTGGTTAAGGCGATCCACGAACACACACGAAGCGGAATCCGTTTTTCGTGCGAGTTCGTGGATCGTTTTTTCAGTAAGGGGCTCTTCCGGAGCCCCGCTAGGGGCGAGATATTTATAGAACATTGCCGTTTCTTGTTTTGGGAAGCCCCGGAGGGGCGACACACGGTATGCCGCTCCTACGGAGCTCGCTGGTTCATTCGGGTCGGGTAGCTATGAATATGTGGCTCCTACGGAGCCAGGATTACTCATCCACCTTCGTCAAATATCTAAGAGGTAGGGCTGATATTTTCTGCCGAGGATTTGCTTTCCCAGGGCAAGGCGATCCACGAACACACACGAAGCGGAATCCCTTTTTCGTGTGAGTTCGTGGATCGTTCTTCGTTAAGCAACGGGAGAAGCACGAAGCGAAGGCAGGACTCCCCACGGGTTCGCGGAAAGTAAATCTTCAGAAGCCCCGCTAGTGTGGTGTCTCAGAAGTTCGTTGATAAAATCGGCCTTGGCCGCAGCGCGGCCAAATGTTTATAGCTAATCCAAAGCAAGCACTTCCAGCGCTCCGTAGGAGCGCAATGTGTTGCCCCAAACAAAGGGAATATTTCGCTCCGCCGGAGCGAAGCCGTTCTTTTGGGCTCATGGTTCTATAAATATTTCGTCCCTCCGGGACTGAAACCTAACCACGGTTTGTTACGCGAACTTTAGAGACAGGACACTAGCGGCTGCTGAAAACAAAGATATCCACGAATTCACACGAAACAAAGCACGAAGCTAAGTCAAGACTTCTCACTTTCGCGGAAAACAAATCTCCGGAGCATTGGTTCTGAGCTCCTCTTTCGCGTTCGGTCAACCCCAACCCACCTTGCGCAGGCAGTTGCCACGGACACTAAGACAGTGCTCGTCAACCGCTTAACTCAAAATCGCAAACATGGTTGCATTGATTGATGCGGAGGTTTATGCTACGCGAACTCTGAGGGCTCCTCGACAGGCACCGGCCCAACGTGGAGATTCTTATAGCAGTAAGCACACAAAGACCCTGTTGCCAACGAAAGCATCCGTGGCAACTGAGAAGTTCTTGAAAATCAGACGGCTGCTAGAAGAACAGCAGCAGGTTCATCGCCGCATCGACCACTGAGAGGATATCCACAGTGTTCGAAGCGGGAGGAGCGTTGACTTCTCCCGGCGCAAACGAGGCGTCGGGTGACATCTGAGCAGCCGCGCACGGCGGTGTTGAGATCTCCCCTGGATCGGGCGTCGCACAGGGGGGCGAATTTACTTCGCCCGCGAAAGCGGACACTCCGAGAACGAACGTCAAGGCAAGCGCGACACCTAGTCTCTTAAGGTTCTTCATGTTTTTCTCCTTAGGTTGGTGAATTGGTTTTGCGAGTTCTTCTAAACAAACAAAACGAAGCGTGTTTCAGAACCGGGTTGTTAGCTTCCATGTGGAGCCAATAGCCAGCCCACGCTTCTCGGCGCAAAGACTTTATCACGCATATAGAAAGGTAGACCTCACATGAACTTACAGTCTCAGCTGACAGCACTTCAAGAGCGAACTCAGGGCCTGACAGTGGCAGAGCGAGCCACGCTCTGTTGCGAGTTAGCTAAACGGTTCGAAAAGGCGGGCGAATACGAGGCAGCCTGCGAAGCACTAGGTGAGTTTTGGCCCGAGCGTAACGGATCACCGAAGCTCGATGGTCTTGACGAAGCGACGAAGGCCGAGGTGTTGCTCCGGGTTGGCGCCTTGGCTGGATGGCAGGGCAGCGCGGATCAGACTACCGGTAGCCAGGAGACGGCCAAGAATCTCATCACGAAAAGCATTGGGATCTTTGAGCGGCTTGGGCAATCCGGAGAAGCATCCGAGGCGCGTGGAGATCTCGCGCTTTGTTACTGGCGGGAGGGTGCATACGACGAGGCGCGCATCCACTTGGCAACTGCTCTGACCGGATTAAGGGACGAACACTCAGAGCGAAGAGCGATTCTCCTTATTCGTGCTGGCATCATCGAAGAGCGAACGCGTCGGCTACAAGACGCATTGCACTTCTATAACGAGGCCGCTCCTATGGTAGAGCAAAGTGAGGATCACGCGCTCAAAGGAAGTTTTCACTTCGAGTATGGCCTTGTTCTGAGGCGATTATCTGCTCCTGAAAACCGAGAGGGCTATCTGGACCGCGCACTGATCGAATATGCAGCCTCAAGTTTCCACTATGAGCAAGCAGGAAACGCACGCGCTCTCGCGCGTGTAGAGACTAATCTCGGTTATCTGTTCTTTACGATCGGGCGATACAACGACGCTCACAAGCATCTAGATCGCGCTCGTAACCTTTTCATCAAATTGAAGGACAAAGAAATGGTCGCGCAAGTAGATGACACGCGTGCGCGAACTCTACTCGCCGAGGGACATTCTGCTGAAGCAGAGCGCGTCGTGCGATTTGCGGTTAAGACCTTTGAGAAGGGAGACCAGCAAGCGGCCCTGGCCGAAGCCCTGACGACCTACGGAATTGTGCAGGCGCGTATAGGCCGCTATGTTGAGGCGCGTAACCTGCTAGAGCGCGCGGTCGAAGTTGCGCAGACAGCCGGCGATCTGGAAGGCGCGGGGCGCGCGAAGTTGAGTATTATTGAGGAGCTTCTCGAGCAAACCGTGGCGCCTGAGTTGGCCTTGATCTACCAAACAGCAGCGGATCTCTTACAGCGTTCGCAGGATCCATCAGCCGGTAAACGCTTGATAGCTTGTGCGCGAAGAGTCATCGAGGCGCTGGGGGCCGCTGAACAACTCGAAGACTCTGAAGGGATAGAGCATTCTTGGGAAGGCTTCTCTTTCAAACGAGAGGTGCTGAAAAGTGAAAAGGCGATTATCGAACGCGCGCTGAGGGATGCCGGCGGAGCGGTAACCAAAGCCGCGCGCTTGCTGGGCTTCAGGCATCATCAAAGTCTCATCTCTCTAATCAACAGCCGGCATAAGGAGCTGCTCACGACAAGATCCGCTGTGCGGCCGCGGAGAAGCCATCTTTTTTCCCAGCCCAGGAAGATCAAAAAGAAAGCAGTAAAGCAGAGCGCCGCGCGCGCGAGTTCTTCAGTCTCGATTCTGCATGTGGCGGACGACCAGCAAATCGCCAAACTGGTCGACGAGATGTTAGCTGCGAAGGAAGAATGGCAGGTTGAGCTTTGCTCTGATGGCTATGGCGCGCTCGAAAAACTTACGGGCAACGACCAATATGACGTGCTGGTCGTCGACAACGATCTTCCGGGACTTAGCGGTCTGGAACTGGTGCAGCGCGCCGGCAAGATAACCCACCGTCGCCGCACGCCGATCGTCCTGCTTTCAGAAAGTGATTGCGAGACTGAAGCCTGGGCCGCCGGCGTGGATGCTTTTCTGAGGAAGCCGCAGCAAATCAGCAAGCTGCCGGCGACAATCAACCGCCTGCTTAAAGCCGAACGCAAGAAAGTCTGAGCTGAGTTGTGAAGACCGTATGGCAAAGTAAAGGAGATCGGAAAAGCCAGACGGTGTTGCAATATCTCTTATGTGAACTGTCGTCTTTGCATAATCCTGGGCCACTGAACAACCACCCCTTAGCCGCTCACGCGCAGGGAAACTGTACCCAACGGTGCGGAGAGTGGTTGATGGATAACCTCAAGAAGGAGAACACAATGAAAACGAAAGTACGGATTGCTTTAGTAGCGTTGTTTGGTATTACTCTATTCGTTTGCGGCCTACCGATCTCATCAGCCGCGCCGGATCATCAAGGGGAACGCCGCCACTCTAAGAAGGGGCCGGAGGTAGCTAAGCGAGTCCGGCAGCTCCAGAAATAACAACGGCGTGCGCCAAGCCCTCGCCGCCTTCGAGAGAAATGAGGGGCGGAACAGACATGCGCCGCGGATCGATGAAGCCGAGTCCGTTACACTCGATTCCGCAGGAGGAAGTGCCGCGCTGAATCTGGTAAAGGACACGCCATTCCAGAAGGTCGGCTTTAGGCCGCAGGGCACGGATTTTTCCGGGTATGGACTTGAGATAATCACCATCCCTACTTACACCGCTCCCGGAGAGTGGCAGGGCACGATCATTCTTAATAAGTTCGATCCAAGCGGGGGCTACATCGGTCAGTATGTTGCGGACGTGGTTATTGGACCAGACTCTACACAGACTTTCTTGGACGTAAACTTTGAAGTCTCCTTCGAGGGCGACAACGCTTATCTGGAGTGTGGCGATCCGAATACCTACGGATATCTTGGGGATCCCGGCGCAGGCGGAGGCTTTCTGCCGCCGCCAATCTCATCACTTGGCAACGCCAAGGTTTTTGAGAAGGCAAGCTACAATCCGCAGCTTAACCCGTTCCGCCTGGGGCAACGTATTGGCGGTGCCAATCCTCGGGTGAGACAGGTTGTAAGATGCACCTGGGGTACATCCGCTGTCGGGGGCCTCACATGCGGGGTTGTAAGCGGTTTCTTCGCGGAGATTCCGTTCATTCCATGCCTCCTGGGCGCAGCAACATTGGCCTCCTCAGGATGTGCACTGAATGCGGTTTTCAGATATTAATCCTATGAAGCATATTCTTTGGTTAGCATTCGCGATCGCGGTTGTGGCTGCCGGCGTCCTTGTCGGACGCGCTCTCCGTCTTTCGTATCCCGTAACTGTTACGTTGTCCCAGGCAGCGGGCTTTCTAGCGTTGTTTCCTTTTTTGAAACGCTGGATCATGCCGGAGGCTAGGTTTGCACCTTGGGCGCTTGTCGCCGTAATTTGGGCGGCTCTCTCCTGGGTGCTGATGACATTTGCATTCCGGTAGGGATTGCGTCTCACGGCTCGCGGGTTGGCAGCGCGGCTAAATCTACCGGACTGTCATCCCGCCAGTCTTATTCGAGTAACTCCTCTAGAGCTACTGCAGCAAGATCGGAGCGGAAAAGGTTTGACCTCTCGCGGATTGGCGAAACGCGTAAACCTATCAACCTCCCGCTTCTTGGGGTGCTGGTGCTCTCACGGTTTGCACGCTTACCGCGATCTTTGGCACCTAAGGAGTTTCATCATGCGTTACCTTTGGCTAGTATTAGCTTTCGTGGTTGCGCTTGTCAGCGTTCTTGTCGGGCGTTCACTTCGGCTCTCGCGAGAGGCGACCGCTACCGCTGCCATAGTCCCTATGTGGCTCGCGATGTTTCCTTTTATGAAACAGTATGCGCCTAAACTTAAGTTTTCAGTTTGGGCATTAATCGCTGTGGTCTCAGCGGCTGTGGCTGGGGTACTTTTCTACGTCTTTCGGTAGGAAATGGGCTCTCTCTAGGCGAGTTGGCAGCGCGGCTAAGTCTCCGAACTGTCATCCCGCCGGTTTCAATCACGTGTTAGAAAACCATGCGCATTCACCTGCTTAAAATAAAGCTTGGTCGCTTCAGCCGCTGACACTTAATCCGTTCAATGTGATGCAGTCTAGTGGCGCTCATATAACTCTCCCCACAATGAGGACAAGAGATCACGGGAACGTTTTCGATTACAAGTAAGCGAGCACCCTTACCATAGCTACGCGAGACCTGACGCACCTGAGCGCCTTCTTTCCCGCAGACATCACAAACAAGCGCTTCGTTTCTATTCGTTCGTTTCTGCATAGAGCATCAGTCGCTTCGGCATTAGCCCTGAGTCATAGTTTGAGCCCTCCCTTACGGTCGGGCTAGTGCCCCGCCGAGTCCTACGGCGCTGGGACTATCAACTTTGAAAATCCCTCACGTCTCGAAACGGCGTCGCGGTGTCGTCAAAGTCAGGACGATAATAAAAGGCTGCACCGTCGTATTCCTGCATCCAGCCTTCTTCCATGCCTAACTCGTCGAGCGCCGCCACGGCCCGCAGCCATTCCGTTTCTCTAATTCGCCGCGACAGCAAGGTGTAACGTTGGTTGGTGCCGGCAACGTTCGTCGGGTAGTACTGGGCCATTAACGAGACCGCTACACGCGGACTGAGTTCGTCGTGAATCCAGCGCAGCGACTCGCGCACGTCGCCAATCTCGTTCGGCAGAACGAGCAAGCGAATCACCAGACCCCTCTGCAGCAATCCGTCTCGATCGTAAACAAGTTCATCACCCGTCTGCCGGTACATTTCAGCGATCGCCGCGCGCGAGCATTCACGATAACCGCGCACTTTCGAATACAAGTAACCCGCTTCGTTTTCGGCATACTTCAAGTCAGGCAGATAGACATCGACAATACCGTCGAGGAGCTTCAGCACTTCAACCGAATCGTACGCATTCGTGTTGTAGACAATCGGGAGACGCAGGCCCTGCTCGGCAGCGAGCAGGATTGCGCGCGCCATCTGCGGCGCGAAATGAGTGGGCGAGACAAAGTTGACGCTATGACATCCGCGCGCTTGCAGCTCGAGCATCATCTCGGCCAAACGCTCGTGCGTTACTTCATTCTTAAGCTGTTCTTTGTGAGTCTGCGAAATCTGATAATTCTGGCAGTAGACACAGCGCAGGTTGCAGTTGCCAAAGAAAATGTTGCCGGCCCCGCGCGTCCCAACCAGCGGCGGCTCTTCGCCGAAGTGCGGCGTGTAAGAAGAAACGATCGGCAGTCTGCCCGAGTAGCAGGCCGCGATTTCGTCCTGCAAACGGTTATTGAAACAGTCGCGTGGACAAATTGTGCAGCGCTCAAGCAAAGCTTCCAGGGCTTCGACGCGACGCTGCAACTCGCCGGTCTGCAGCAAGCGAAGATACGAAGGTGCTATTTCCAGTTTTGAATCGTCCATACCAAATCACATTTGCTTGAGGCGCGTGAACTGCTCACGACCGTTCCCGCCAGGAAGCATGTACGACAAGCTTCAGCTTGTCGCTCGTTGGTGAACATGAGACGTTCGGTCCGGATGACCCCATCCTAGCGCTGCGCCTGAGGCAAACTGAAGTTTGCCCTACATGGCTGATATCACTCATGTTCAATGCTCGCCGAACCGCGCTTAGTTTAGCGAAAACCGTTTCATTCTTTCGGCTTCCGAAAATGAACGTAATGCGTCTTGTGTTGCTCAACCAATTCCGCCGGCACCAAACGTTTGGTGGTGCGCCAGATGAAATCCATTTCCGCGTGGGTGGTGCTGAGTGCCAGGCGCGCCTCGAAGACTGCGAGCATGCTGCCATAGAAAAGAAAACAGGCGCCGATCAGTCCCAACACCACCGGGATAAAGGCCCACCGCGAGCTGAAGAAGGACACGATGCCAATGGCCACACTGGTAGCCACGAACACGCCGACCGCGAGATAGAACGTCGTCAGCGCTCGCTGCAACAGACGCGAGCGGCTGGTCAGTTTGTCCAACTGATTGAATATCATCATCCGCTTCTCTTCCAGCAGTTCAGTTTTTGGGTCCTCTTCAGGAAGCGATTGCAGCCGGTCAGAGAGCGAGCGAACCCGATCCACTACTCGCCCCAGCCGGGTTGAGGTGGAAAGGATCAGAGTACCGCTGGCTGAGATCAGCACGGCAGGCGTAATCATGGCGGTTAAGACCCCGAGCGATGCAGGTAGGCCGTCCATCAACGGTAATCATTCTACAGCCAGTTGCCTGAGCGAGCACAGCGGGTCCATGTTTGCGCCTTTGCGTGAGAGTTCGAACGGAAGCCCAGCTAGTTTCGCGCAGAGGCGCAAAGACGCGAAGCGGTTGCGCGGAGTTTCAGCTTGCCGCTGCCAGCCGACTCAATCTAACATCGCGCCGGGCTAAATCGTTTCAGAGTTCTCAGCGCGCATGCCTACCAACGATTATCACTTCATCGATCGCTGGCGCGTCGAAGGTAACGTCAAGGAAGTCGCTGACATTATCGAAGATGCGTTGTCGCTTTCAACCTGGTGGCCCAGTGTCTATTTCGAAGTGCATGAGATCGAGCCTGGAGGCGAAGGCGGCGTTGGCAAACTAATCAGCCTGCGCGCGGGCGGCTGGCTGCCCTACACTCTGCGAATAAAGTTTCGAACTACTGAATCACGTTATCCGAATGGCTTTTCCATGGAGGCAACCGGCGATCTCGAAGGGACAGGCATCTGGACGTTTGAGCAGGAAGGGCCGTTGGTGAACGTAACTTACGATTGGACCATTCGCGCGAACAAACCAATCATTGATAAGCTCTCGTTTCTACTGAAGCCGATCTTCCGATCGAACCACAACTGGACCATGAAACGCGGTGAAGAGAGTTTGCAGCTCGAGCTGCTACGCCGGCGCGCGCAGATGAAGACAGCGATCGTGGCCGTGCTGCCGCCGCCGCCGCCAAAGGCTTCGCTAGTGGTGAGACTTCTCGGGTTGAATCGCCAATCTTTCAAAGGGAGCGGGGGCAAGCCCCCTTCCTGACCTCGAGATGGCCCACCTAAGTGGCTCACTCAAAGTTGATTGGCTTTGAAGGTCGAATAAGAAGCAATCTCAAGAGAAATCTCCAGGTCAGGAAGGGGGCTTGCCCCCGCTCTCTTAACGCAATGGCTGCTACTCAAAACCCAGTTTCACTGATCGCCTGGCTACCGGATCTGATCTTCACCGGCGAAAGATTCGAAAGCGGACTGGCGCTCGTGGGCGATGCGCACGGCACGATCGTCAGACTGGCGCGCGTCACTGAACTGAAAGAAGAAAAAAGGATTAACCTGCCGAAAAGGGCTTTGCTGCCGGGTATGGTCAATTCGCATTCGCACGCTTTTCAAAGGGTGTTGCGAGGCCGGACCGAGTACCGATCGACTAATGCACCGTTTAGAGGCGGGCTACCGCCCGGCCGGTCGGGCAGTAGCCCGACTCTAAACAATGATAGTTTCTGGACTTGGCGCGAGATGATGTATTCGGCGGGAACGCGACTTTCGCCGGAAGATATTTACGATGCATCCCGGATGGCTTTTCTTGAAATGGCCCTGCAGGGGATGACCGCGGTGGGCGAATTTCACTACCTTCACTATCAACCCGACGGCAAGCCTTATGACGATCCGAACCTGCTGGCAAAGGAAGTTGTGCGCGCGGCGAGCGATGCAGGTTTGCGCATAGCTTTGTTAAGAGTCGCCTATGCGCGGTCGGGCTTTCAGACGGAACCGAACCCGAGACAGGCACGCTTCATTGAAACTGATCCCGAAGTCTATCTGCGAAATCTGGACGGATTGATTGCAGACGTTTCGCGTGTCAGAAGCCCGACCGTTAGGGAGGGCCAGTTGGCTAGCGAGGCCCTCCCTCACGGTCGGGCTTCTGATACCGCTTGGGTTGGAGTCGCGCCGCACAGCGTGCGAGCGGTGCCGCTGGACTATCTGCGCCAGGTGATCGCGCATGCGGATCAAAACAATTTGAAAGTCCATATGCACGTCGCCGAACAACCGGCGGAGGTTTCGGCTTGCATCGAAGAGCATGGCCGCAGCCCTTTTGCTCTGCTGCAAACCGAGGGGCTTTTAAGCGAACACTTCACGGCCGTGCATGCCATTCATGTGACGCCCAAAGCGATTGCCTCCTTCGCTACCACTGGTGCGATGGTTTGCGCCTGTCCAACTACGGAACGCAACCTGGGCGATGGCGTGGTTCCAGCCGATGAGTACCTCAAGCACAACGTGCCGATCTGCCTGGGCACAGACAGCCATGCACAGATCGATTTGCTTGAAGATGCACGTGAACTCGAACTTCACCTGCGTTTGCAGAAGCTCGAGCGCGCCGTGCTCAGTGTCAGAAGCCCGACCGTGAGGGAGGACCCGCAAGCCGACGAGGCCCTCCCTAACGGTCGAGCTTCTGACACGGCGGCGATGTTATTTGATTGCGCGACGCGTAACGGTGCGCGCAGCATTGGGGCGCCCGGCGGCGCCCTTGAGCCCGGAAGGGCCGCGGACTTTTTCACGATCGATCTCGACGATCCGTCGATAGCCGGTGCTTCAACCGACACACTGCTGGCGAGCATTGTCTTTGCGCTGTCGCGCGCGGCCGTACGCGAGGTTGTTGTTTCAGGCAAGCCGATCGTCTCAGAGGGTCAGCACCTGTTGCAGGAAGAAATTATTGAGAGATTCAGTGAACTACAAAAGAGACTTTGGAATTGATAGCCAGGTTGATTTCATCCGTAGGACAAATGGCTCAATAGAGCCCGCATTTGCGGGCGACAGAGTGTAGCCCCGGGCGTAAGCCCGGGGTACCTGCATTTTCTTGAATCGTGAGCCCCGGAGGGGCGAAAGATATTAGAGGCTATGACTATAGCAGTCTCTCTATCGCCCGCTTCGCGGGCTAAGAATTAGTATCGCGTCGATTCCCCCGGGCTTACGCCCGGGGCTACACTCTGCCGCCATCTGCGATGGCTCGTTTAAGGGTTCCTTTGACCGCGCGGAAAGGGTTGAGGCACAACCGCTAAATCAAATCATGACCGTTGAAGAAACACTTCGCGACCTCGTCGCTATCGACTCAGTTTCTGAACATTCGAATTCTGAGATCGTTTCTTACCTGGCCCGCCGCTGCGAGGCGGCCGGGTTCACCTGCAAGAAATTTCCCTACATCGACGATGCCGGCGTCGAAAAATTCAATCTGGTAGCACAGTCTTCCGTCGCTGATTCCGACACGATGGTCGAACTCGCGCTGGTGGGGCACACGGACACCGTGCCTTTTCATTTCGCCTGGATCGAAGCACTGCGCCTGACAGAGAAGGAGGGAAAACTCCTCGGCCGCGGCGCGTGCGACACCAAAGCTTTTATTTCAGCTGCACTGCACGCAATCGAAGGGATCGAGCTCTCGAACTTAACAAGACCGCTGGCGCTGGTCTTCACCGCCGATGAAGAGGTCGGTTGCATCGGCGCCAAGCAACTGGCGCAGGCAAAGCCTTTCAAAGTTCGTTATGCGATTGTCGGTGAACCCACGTCACTGCAACCCATGCACGCGGGCAAAGGATATTGCCTGGCTGAAATCACCGTGCGCGGCCGCGAAGCCCACAGCGCTTATCCGCAGATCGGCGCCTCGGCGATCTTTCGCGCGGCGCGTTTGATCGGACGCATCGAACAGATTGCCGAACAACTGAAGCACGATCGGCGTGCGGGTTTCGATCCGCCTTATACGACTATGAACGTCGGCCTGATCGAAGGCGGGACGGCGAAGAACATCATCGCCGGCGAATGTCGTTTCACTTTGGAGTGGCGGACAGTTCCAGGTCAGGAGAGTGAGTATGCACTCAACCTTCTCAGGCAAGCAGCCGCGGACTTGCAGAATGACGACGCGGATTTTGTCTGCGAGATTGACGCCGCTCGCGCCGATGAAAGTTTCGAAACGCGCGCCGATTCGCCGCTGGTGCAATTCCTCGCAGAGATTTCCGGTAACGCCCTGGGCACGGTCGCGTTTGGCACTGAAGCCCCCAGCCTGATCGCGCTGGGCGCCGAAGCCGTTGTCTTCGGCCCCGGCGACATCCGGGTGGCCCATCGCACCGGTGAATTCGTGCCGGTGGATCAACTCAACAAATGCGTCGGAATTCTTTCGCATGCAATTCAACGGTTCTGCATGTAATACCGGATCGAGGACAGGGATGCCCGCGATCCGATTATGACCAGTAAGGAATCGAGCGGCTTTGCACGAAGAGTCGCCGCTACGAACTCAGCGCGAACTTGCAGCACGGTACAGAACCGCGAGCGGTAGCGAGCGGGATCAAGATGCTACTTTTCAAACACCAACTTCTTTTATTGCCAAAGCAAATCCAACAGGATAGCCCAGCGCGATTCCTTGTTCCGCTCGCTACCGCTCGCGGTTCTGTAACGGCGCTAATCCCGTGATTGATTGTTCCCGGCGCCTTTGCTCGCTTATCATGTCTCTTCCTAAACTCGCCGCCGGAGATGAAAATGAAACGCAGACTTAGCTCTCTGTTGCTCGCCGCTTTCACAGTCGTCCTGATTCAGTCTCAATACGTCGCAAGCAAACCCCGCGTTGCTATCCCTGCGGCTGCCCCTATCGCCCTGAGCGTTGACGCGACCGAAGCGCCGCGCAAACTCTTTCACGCGCGCATGACGATCCCGGTTGCGCCGGGACCGCTGACGCTGGTCTATCCGCAATGGATTCCCGGCGAGCATGGACCGACGGGACCCATCATCAATCTTGCCGGTTTGAAATTTACCGCGGCTGGAAAAACTATTCCCTGGCGACGCGACGAAGTGGACATGTACGCGTTTCACCTCGAAGTGCCGACGGGCGTCCGCGAGCTTGAGGCGGCGCTCGATTTTCTCTCGCCCTCGTTTGCCGGCGGCTTCACGGCGGGCGCGTCGACGACGGCGCATCTGGCTATCGTCACCTGGAACCAACTTGTCCTCTATCCGGAAGGTTCGAACATCAGCGACATCACCTTTAAAGCGCATCTAAATCTTCCAGCCGGTTGGAAGTTCGGCACTTCTCTTCCCGTCGCCAATCAGTCAGGAGGTAAGGTCAATTTTGCTCCGGTCTCGCTCGAACGACTAGTCGATTCGCCTGTGCTTGCCGGCGAGTACTTCCTGGTGATTCCCCTCGCGGCAAATCCGCCGAACGAGATCGACATCGCTGCCGACAACCCGGCGGATCTGGCAATCAGTCCTGAACTAACGACCACTCTGAAACGCGTCGTCACCGAAGCCGTCTCTTTGTTTGGCGCGACCCACTACACCAACTATCATTTTCTGCTGACGCTGAGCGATCACACCGCGCACTTCGGACTTGAGCACCATGAATCAAACGACAGTCGAGTGGCGGAACGCTCGCTGCTCGATCCGGCGTTGCGCGACGTCTCGCTCGGCGTGATACCGCACGAGTTTGTGCACTCATGGAATGGTAAGTATCGCCGGCCGGCCGGTTTGTCGACGCGCAATTATCAAGAGCCGATGAAGGGCGAACTGCTGTGGGTCTATGAAGGTCTGACGCAGTATCTCGGCAATTTGCTTTCGGTCCGCAGCGGACTTTGGACTCCCCAGCAGTACCGCGAACATCTCGCTCAAATCGCCGCCGATCTCGATCACAAGCCGGGCCGTCTCTGGCGACCGCTGATTGATACCACGATCGCGGCCCAGGTTTTATATGGCGCGCCGGGCGAGTGGACGTCGCTGCGCCGCAGCGTCGACTTTTATGATGAGGGATGGGTGATCTGGCTGGACGCTGACACGAAGATTCGCGAATTGAGTGGGGACAAGCGCTCGCTCGATGATTTTTGTAAGCGATTTTACGGCCCGCCCAGTTCGGCTCCTATGGTCAAGGCCTACGGCTTCGACGAAGTTATCGCGACGTTGAATGACATCGCGCCCTTCGACTGGCGAACTTTTTTTCTCACGCGCCTGAACTCCACAGACTTCCATGCGCCGCTGGGCGGCATCGAAAGGGGCGGCTGGAAATTGACTTATGAAACGACCCCCAGCGGATTTTTGAAAGACCTGGAGCAAGTGCGGCGCGGCGTCGAAATGGGCTATTCCATTGGGCTGCGACTGGGCGAAGACGGTTCGGTCGCCGATGTAATCGAGGGCATGGCCGCGGCCAGGGCCGGCATCGGTCCCGGCATGAAAATCCTGGCAGTGAACGGCAAGGCCTATTCGCCGGCGGTGCTCCGCGACGTTGTTAGAGCGACTACCGATCCGCGGCAAAGGCGAATCGAATTGTTAATCGACAACGAGGGTGATGTCAGAGCTTTTCAAGTTATGTACAGCGAAGGTGAAAAGTATCCGGTGCTCGAACGTGACGAGGCAAGGCCCGACATGCTTTCAAAAATCATCGCGCCGTTAACGTGGAGCCGATAGTTGAGCGCCGAAGGCGCGACATGTAATAGCCCCCGGGCGTAAGCCCGGGGATCAAGCAAAAAAATAATTCACAAGCCCGCGAAGCGGGCGAAAGAAATTTCAATTTAAATGGATTCATCAATGTTGTCGGTAAATCTTCTGTCGCCCCTACGGGGCTCACAATTGTTTCTTAGATCTAACCCCGGGCTTACGCCCGGGGCTATTGTCTGCCGCCCGCTTCGCGGGCTGGTTGTCGGAAATTTCTTTGCAAGCCTGTTCTGCGCGCTGATTCTGCTCGCCGCTTTCTCTTCAGCCCAAGCCCAAACTGACAACACGCCGTTCCCGCAAGCGACTGAATTGCAGCAGGGGCCGCCCTTAACCAATCAGGAATTTGTGCAGCTGCTTTTTCAATTGCCCAAGCATCCGGAAACCAAAGACAAGCTGGTCGACGATATTCGCAAGCGCGGCATCGCCTTCCCGCTGACCGATGGTCTGCGATCGCTGGTGGCCACAAAGAGCGGCAACGATGCCATGCTACAGCGCACGCTGGCTGAAGCTGATCGCCGGCGCGCAAATCCGGTGGCCGCGTCTCTGCCTCCCTCTAGCGAAGGACTGGAACTGCTGGAACGAACTCGCAAAGCGACGCTCGGCGCGAGTGAGACCATGCCGGATTACCTCGTCAAGCAACAGATTACGCGTTCGCGCGCGTTCGGGCAGAGCAAGAATTGGAGTGTGTACGATCGTTTGAGTATCGCGGTGAGCTATCGGCAAACCGCCGGCGAGGATTACAAGCTGCTTTCCATAAACGGCATGCCGGCTACAGAGGATCAGAGCTACGGAATGAAACTCGGCGGCACGACGTCCAGCGGCGAATACGTCACGGCGTTGATCAGCCTCTTCAGACCCGAAAGCCGCGCTGAATTCCACATGGTCGATACGGATATTTTGCGTGGCCGGCGAACCGTGGTCTACGAGTATGAAGTTAAGAAAGAGTTTTCGCATGAGACCCTGGGCTACGGCGAACATGGTTCTTTAATGCAGCAAACCATCGCCGGTTATCGCGGCCGTGTTTGGATTGACCGCGAAACCAACCGCGTCCTGCGGTTGGAGGACATCAGCACGGAAATCGATCCCGGGTTTCCGATTACCGCGGCCAGCAAACTGATTGACTACGAATGGGTCGCCATCAATGAACGCGAACATCTGTTGCCTTCGCGCGCGGTGGTGGAACTGACGACCCGCGATCGGGGTCAGACCGAACAGACCCGGAACGAAATTCTTTTCCGCGGCTATCGCAAGTTCGGCACGGAAGTAAAAATTATCGACATCGACGAAAAGGATTTTCCACCGGATAAACCGGAAGAGGATTCGAAAAAGCCGGAGACGGCGCCGATGCTTAAACCTGCACCGCCGAAGAAACCGAACCCGTGAAGCACGATGATTTAGTCCGCGCAGCGGACGACCGAAAATAGCCCAGCGCTTCAGCGCTGGGGGCTGGTAACAAATGAGATCGGAAGCCCGCGAAGCGGGCGACAGAAATATTTCCGCGCACGGCACGCTCGAAGATTCTGCCGTCCGCTACGCGAACCTGATTCAAGTATTCCGCCGGTTCCCAGCGATTTAGAGGTTGTGTCAAAACTCAGGATGTGCGAACTCAAAGAGGATCTTAACGCAGAGGACGCAGAGGTTCTCGCAAAGGCGCGCAGAGAAGTGCCTTACTTTGCGTACCTCTGCGAAAACCTCTGCGCCCTCTGCGTTTAAGAAATGGTTACCTTAGGCCCACGTCCGAAGTTTTGACACAAACTCTGAATCCCTAGGCTATTTTCGATCGTCCGCTTCGCGGACTTTAAGGAGTTAGCGCTATGCGTAAAAACTTTTCCCGACTTTTCGTAACTCTCTCGCTGGGTCTCCTGATCGCCGCAGGATTGTTCGCAGGTTATTTCCCAACTCAATCTTATTCTTTCGCCTCCGGCCACCCGGTAGAGTCTGCTGCCTTTGAGGAGCCCTCCCTGACGGTCGGGCTAGTGCCCCTTGATGGGGTCGGGGAAATCGCCGGCTACCGGAGTTGGACCAGGGTGAATGCCGAGCCACAGCTGATGCCCGATCAAGTGTCGGCATTATGCGCCGCCCCGGTACCAGCCCGAGCTGACGCTCCAACGAACCCACACCGTCACAAGTATTTGACAGTCTACGTGAATGACATAGGCCGCAAGGCAATGCTCGAGCAGAAGAACCCTGCTTTCCCCCAAGGCTCAGTCATCGTCAAAGAGAAGGTGTCCGAAAAATCCAGCCAAACGCCCGAGTTATTGACCGTCATGATCAAGCGCCGCGAGGGATTCAATCCGCCGGGTGGCGATTGGGAGTACATGGTTGTCGATGGAACGGGCACGAACGTTTCTGCGCAGGGCAAACTTGAGAATTGCCAGTCGTGCCATAGTGCGAAGCCGGGAACTGACTACGTGTTTCGGACCTATCTGCCTCGCGAAGTTCTGACCAAGCTCAAGTAGAGATCGTCGTTCCTGGATCTCACTATCAAGGAGGACTCGGATGTTACGTCACCTGCTTGTCTCGACCGCCCTCATTATTTGTTCGGGAATCGCTACGGGAGCCGTCAGGAACGCGAGCGATACGCCGTCTCCCTTTTTGATCCCGCGCGACCAGGAAATCGAACTCGCACTCAGGGCAGGTCCCGTTCACGTGCGAAGTGAATCCACGGTGTACACGTTCGGCAAGCGTGGTTATGAGAAAACGCGAACCGGAACCAACGGATTCAATTGCATGGTCAATCGCGACGGCATTCAGAATGGAGACACCGCGGTCCATCCAACCTGCTGGGACCCGGAAGGCAGCCGAACCATCCTTCCCGTTATGCTGCGTGTCGGAGAGTTACTGGCCCAGCGGAAATCGGTCGTTGAGATCGAACGCGACATAGACGAAGGTTTTGCTCAGGGAAGATTTCACAGTCCGGCAAAAGCCGGCATCGCTTACATGCTGGCTGGAGATGTGAAGTTCGATCCGAAAACCGGCAAGCTTTTGACGGTCGAGTTTCCAGCGCACTACATGATCTATGCACCGGGCGTCACCAACGATGACATTGGAATGACGAAGGAAGCCAAAACTCCCGGGTTGCCGTTTGTCTATGCAGGATATTCGGGGGGAACGAGGACGGCTTACATTATCGTGATGGCCGGTGACGCTGGTCATGGGAAGCATTGACGTCCCCGAGCCGGAGCGTTGCGACCGTCATCGGATGCTGGAACAAAGTCAGAATTCCAATGACTCGTCACCCAACGAGATTACCTTCCGCGTCGTAGTCCAAAACAACGCCAGCTGACACTTCGCGACTGTCGACGTTGAGCTTGGAAGACAAGTCGATGTAAAGCGAGTCAGTTTCTGGATAATAGTTAACTTTCATTAGCCAAGAGGCCTGAATTTAGGCCGCTCTTGTTCGCGTCGCCAGATCGACGATATAGGGATTGAGGTCCGCGTACTTGATGTATTTTAGACTCTTAATCAGAGACGGAACCTGCGAGGTTTCCAGACCAATCACCACGGGAGTGACGCGCCTTCGCATTGAAGAGGCCGCACCTAAATCTACCATCAGACTGGGATTGTCAATCGACTCGCTCGTCAGTATGACAAAAATTTCATCGGCGTCATTCAAAGCCTTGTTAGTCGCCCGAATGGTCTTATCTGACCTCGCGGATTCATTGGCCCAGTGAGCTTCAATACCCGCTAACTCCAACCTGTTCGAGAGATCCTGCGCGATGTCAATATCCTTCGATGACGAGTGAATGAAAACCTTATACGCCATGATTGAACCTCATGATTTCCTTCGTTGCGCTTGAGAGATCCGCCGTTTCAATTGTGCCAGAAATTCGTCGAACCTGTTAAGATCGATACCCCTAATGTCATGCATAGGCGCCATCTGTTGCGACTTCACATTGTTCAGAACAGGCGTCACACGTTTGTGCTGTGCCCGCACGCCGCCAATCTCGAACGGCACCCACTGAGACTTCGAACTGTCGGGCGAAATCAGCACAATAGCTTCGTGGCAAGCATCGATCCCGCGAATGATATCCTCGACAATAACCGCGCCACCAGCCAAATCCTTTTCATCGAGCCAACACTCTGCCCCTAGTGATTCAATCCTTTCGACCATTACTCGGGCGATCCAAGCATCAAGAGACGAGTGGCTAACGAACACGACATATCGTAAGCGTTTCTGCCTTTTGGAGATTTAGGCATTTGTTAACCAAGCTAACATCTTACCCCTCGCCTGCATATCCAATAATAATTGCATCAACGATGCGGCAACGCTTCCCTCATTGTCCCGCATGGCCGCAAGCACCTCCCAGCGTCTCCGCTCCTTTTCCCTCAGGGAAGCCCGCTTGAACTCTACCGAAGCGTGCCGCATGATAGTTGAAAAGGCTTTCAGCGATGGCTAATCCAGCTTTACGTCTACCCGAAAATATCCCTGGAGATTTCTTCGTCGATTCAACCTGTATCGACTGTGACGCTTGCCGCCAGATTGCTCCCGAGACCTTCAGCGACACGGGCGACGCTTCGATTGTCTATCATCAGCCGGCCACTGAAGCGGAAACGAAGAGGGCTTTGATGGCGCTGGTCGCATGTCCCACAGCATCGATCGGAACGGTAGAGCATCATGACGCGCGCATCGGCATCGACGCCTTCCCCTCGCCGATCGCCGAGAATGTTTACTTCTGCGGCTTCACTGCTGAATCAAGCTTTGGCGCGTGGAGTTATCTGATCGTGCGGCCGGAGAGTGATGGCGGGAACGTCCTGATCGACTCTCCCAGATTTGCCACACAACTGGCCGCCCGGATCGAAGCAATGGGCGGAGTGAGCACGATGCTGCTGACGCATCGGGACGACGTCGCGGACCATCATCGCTTCGCCGAGAGGTTTGAATGTCAGCGCGTGATGCACGCGGACGACGGCGCCGGCAAACTCGGGATCGAGCGCGTGCTTCGCGGCCCGGACTCTCTGGCGCTCGACCCTGATCTACTCGCGATTCCGGTTCCCGGTCATACACGAGGGCACGTCGTATTTCTCTATCGCCGGAAGTTTCTGTTCACTGGCGATCATCTGGCCTGGTCGCCCACGAGGGAAACGCTGATCGCGTTTCGCAACGCCTGCTGGTATTCGTGGGAAGAGCAAACACGATCGATGGAAAAGCTGCGCGAGATTGATTTCGAATGGGTGCTGCCGGGCCACGGCCGGATACATCATGATGGCCGTGAAAACATGCGCCGGCATCTTGAGCGCTGTATTGAATGGATGAAAACGCGCTAATATGCTCAACCGAATTCGAGGAGGAAAAATGAGCTTGGTACGAACCATGATGTTTGTGGCGGTCTTGCTGCTCCTGGCGATCGGCGCTTTGGCCCAGGATCCGAACGTGAAGAACTATGCCAGGGATGGCTTGTCGTTCGACTATCCGGCGACTTGGCAGCTGAGCGATCAAAGCACGAAGCAGATGCAGTTTCTGGAACTGGCCCAGGGCGATGTCGTAATTCGCATCCGCTCGCCGCGCGAGTGGTTGAAGACGCCGGAGAAGGAAGCACACGCCAAGAAACTTTTTCAGGATCAATACGTGGATGAGTTTGTAGCGCAGGTCGAGCAGGCTGGCATGCATCCCAAGCGTTCACCGGTGACGACCCAGATTGCCGGGGCCGACGCCCCGGGAATGAGCGTGCGCGCCGTGATGGACGGACAACCGGGCGGCATGGATTCCTATTCTCGAATCGTCTCGGACAGATTGGTCAACGTGTCGACGATCGGATCTGAAAAAGATTTCGCCAAGTCGGCGATTGCCTGGAACATGATCCGAAACAGTTTGAAAGTCGAAGCGGCGCCGCAACCGAAAGCAACGCCACAGCCGTCGCCCACGAAGAAGAAACCTTAGGCAGGTCGAACCCGCCGGAACCGCATGCAATCAAAACCAATGATGAAAAAACTATTCGCCGTGCTGATAAGTATTGTGGCATTGGCGTTTTGCCAGAGTGTCCTGGGCCAGGCGACCACCCCGGCCCTCAAACATTTTGCCTCGCACGGTTTGTCGTTCGACTATCCGGCGACGATCGAGTTGGACGATCACAGCACCGCGGTTGGTCAGCATCTGGTGATCCAGAGTAAGGGGCAGGCGCAGATAATGGTCCTTTCCCGGTTTGCGCTAATCAATACGGCCGCAGAACTGGATGCAGCCAGGCATGAAATCGTCGACAGCTTTGTCGAAACGATGTGGAAGCAAATCCAGGCAGACGATTCGAACGTCTCGCGCGCGGATGCTCGGATCGAGATAGCCGGTGCGCAGGCAACGGGTGTAAGGATGCGCGCAGTTCTAAATAACGAGCCCGGCAATGCCGAGATTTACTCGCTGCAGCTCGGCTCGCGCTTGGTAATTGTTTCTTTGATTGGCTCTGACAGAGAGATCGCTGCCAGCGCTCCGGCATGGCTGGCGATTCGTCGTAGTTTGAAAATCGAGGCGGCAATGTAGCGCAAGTTGTTAACTCGCGTTCCGGATCGCAACTTAACAAGTTGCGCTACATCAAAAAGTTTGGGAGCACAAAAGTGATCATAGGCCTTCCGAAAGAAATCAAGGACAACGAATACCGCGTCGGACTGACGCCGGCGGGCGTACGCGCGCTGACTGATGCGGGCCATCGCGTCCTGGTCGAAAAGAGTGCCGGCGATGGATCCGGATTCGACGATCCCTTATATACCCGCGCCGGCGCGACGATCATTGACTCGGCGGACGACGTCTGGGCTGAAGGCGAAATGATCGTCAAGGTTAAGGAACCGATCGCGCCAGAGTACCCCCGGATGCGCGAAGGACAGTTGTTGTTCACCTATCTTCACCTGGCCCCGGACAACGAATTGACCGAGCAGTTATTGAAACGAAAAGTCACCGGCGTTGCTTATGAAACTATCACCGATCGCCGCGGGACTCTGCCGCTTCTGACACCAATGTCGGAAGTTGCCGGTCGCATGGCGATCCAAGTGGGTGCCCACTATTTGGAAAAGATGAGCGGCGGGCGTGGCATTCTGCTCGGCGGCGTGCCGGGCGTGCCGGCCGCGCGCGTGGTGATAATCGGCGGCGGCGTAGTGGGAACGAATGCCGCGAAGATTGCCGTCGGCATGGGCGCGCATGTGACGATCATCGATAACAATCTCGATCGGCTGCGCGAGTTGGACGATATCTTTCTTTCCAAGATTTCCACTCTGGCTTCGAGTGCTTACATGATTCACGACGCGGTCTCTCAAGCCGATCTAATTATCGGCGCGGTGCTGGTGCATGGCGCCGCCGCACCGAAATTGGTGACGCGCAACATGCTCAAAGACGTAACCGACGGCGCGGTCATTGTCGACGTGGCGGTCGATCAGGGCGGCTGTGTTGAGACGACGCATCCGACAACGCACTCGGACCCTACTTACTACGTCGAAGGGGTCTTGCATTACTGTGTCGCGAACATGCCGGGCGCGGTGCCGCGCACGTCCACGTTCGCGCTGACTAACGCTACGCTGCCTTATGCTTTGAAGCTGGCGAACCGCGGTTTCAAAGCGGCTGTGTTAAGCGACGGGGACCTGAAGGCCGGCGTCAATACATACGCCGGAAAGTTAACCTATGAGGCGGTGGCCGTCTCGCAGGGGCGGGAATATACTCCGCTGGAGCAGTTGTTGAGTGAGTAAACGGGAACGCGGGCGGCCTCGCCGCACCACAGGCGTTAAGCCTTTTCAAACAAACCCTGTAGCGCTTCGCGCTAATCGAGCTGCGGCTCTGCCGCCTGATGTGCGGTAAGGCTTTGCCTTACCTTTGCGTCGATATTTTTAGCGAGGCTACGCCTCGGAAGCGTTCGGAGGCATAGCCTCCTGAATCCTGAGTCGGGGTCGGAAAGGCAGAGCCTTTCCGCACATCAGGCGGCAGAGCCGCAAGAACCTTCGACTAGATCCGGCTCCAGTGTGCGGGCGAGGGCGCCCGCGTTCCCAGTGCTGCGGATCAGCATTGCAGTACTACGGGGTTGGATTAAGCAGACCGCGCAGACAATTTTTCAGTTCGTCGGCCCTCACCGGCTTATAAAGAAAAACATCGATCAGATTCTCTCCAGAAGCGGACTCTCTGTTTTCCTGTCCGGTCAGCAAGACGATCGGAAGGTGAGAAAGTTTCGGATTGCCGCGAAGGAAGCGCGCCAGTTCCTGACCGTTTAAGTTAGGCATGACCGCGTCCGTGACCACCACATCAATCGCCGAAGAGAGGGCGAGCTTCATTGCCTCAAGGCCGTCGGCCGCGGTTAAGACCGTGTAGCCGGAACGCTGCAGAGTGACTTCCAGATAGCGCCGCACCGAACGATCGTCTTCTACCAGGAGCACGCACGGCTGCAGCGTTGTATGGGCGACATCCGACACTTCGTTCGGGTTGGGATCGGCCGGTTGTGATGGGTGTTCCCGGTTCATGAAATTGGACGTTTTGAGCGGGTTGAGGCGGCGTTACGACGATCCTTGACAGCAAAAACCAAATCCCACTTCAGCTAAGGCAGAGTAAGCTGGCCATCATTTCTTGTCAACGACCTTGGCGAATGATTTTCAAGTTGCACCGGCGTATGCAGTACACGGGGCAGTAGTCAGACCGTGAGAGAGGGCGTAACGAGAGGCGACGTGATACTGGAACTACAACGAGCGGTCCGGCTACTGCCCCGTTGCCGACCTCCGAGCTCACCAGCAAAAGGCCGCCGCCTTTGCTATACTCTTGTTTTCGTCTTGATCCGGCGCTCACGACAGTGCAGCGCCGCTATCCTGGAAAGTCCTGAAATGTACGAATTCGCAGTCACACCAGCAATAACCCAGATTCGGCGCCGAGGTGTCGAGATTTCGGAAGTCACGGCCGGCAGCTTGGGAGCCGAACTCGAACTCGAACCGGGCGATCGCATTATGCGCGTCAATGGCCGAGTAGTCCGTGACTATCTTGATTTTCGTTTTCAGGCCGGCGGCGAAACTGATCTGGTCATCGATATTCGCAAACACTCCGGCGAGGATTGGGAGCTGAACATCGAACGCGACGAGACAGAGGAGTTCGGCCTCGGCTTCGAACAGATCGTTCCGCGACAATGCGCGAATGAATGTCTCTTCTGCTTCTGCAAAGGCAATCCTGAGACGGCGCGGCCATCCCTGTTCGTGCGCGACGAAGACGTGCGGCTGTCATTTCTGTACGGCAACTACACAACCTTGACATCGATCACCGAGGACGAAATGCGGCGGGTGATCGAGCAGAGGTTATCGCCGCAATACGTTTCTGTGCACGCCACTGATCTCGAAGTGCGGGCTTACCTTCTTGGCGTTGATAAGGAACGCGCGGACATCAGCCGGAAGATGCAGCGAATGCTCGACGCGGAAATCGAGATTCACGCGCAGGTCGTGCTCTGTCCGGAAATCAACGACGGTGAAGTTCTGCGCCGCACAATTTACGATCTGGCCGAACTGCATCCGCGGGTGCGCAGCGTCGCTATCGTGCCGCTGGGGTTGACTCGGTATTTGAACGACGAGCGTCTTACGCCGGTGTCGGACGAATTCTGCCGCCGCACGATCGGTGAAGTTTCAGTTATCCAGGAAGACTTGCGGGCGCGCCTGGGAACAACGTTCGCTTTTCTTGGCGATGAAATCTATCTGCGGGCCGGTCTGGCGGTTCCTTCGCAAAAGCATTACGGTGATTACCCGCAGATCGAAGACGGCATCGGCATGGTGCGCAGCTTTGCCAACGAGTTCGAAGCGCTGCTGCGCCGGTTGACTCGTCAGCCACTGCCGGACCCCGAGCGACTTTTCGGGACGATCATGACTGGGACAATCTTTGCCCCAGTGCTGCGCAAACAGATCGAGCGATTGAACCGTCGTTTCCAAACGGGGCTGCACGTCGTCGCCGTCGAGAACGAATATTTTGGCGGCGATGTGTCCGTGGCCGGCCTGCTAACTGGCGGCGATTTCATCGCGGCGCGCGGACAAGTGCGCGGAGAGTTCGCGATCATTCCGCGCGCGGCGTTGAAGAGCGATGACTCGGTGATGCTCGACGGCATGCGTTTCGAAGATTTGAAGAAAGAGTTTGCGATGCCGGTTTACGCGCATGACCTGGAATCTCTGGCAGTCTCGCTCGAGTCCGGTTCGGTGAGCACGGACATCGAGGCTTCAGGAAACAGCAGAGCGAGTGCAGTCCGAGGTAATCACATAGTCGCGTCTTCTTCCTTTTGATAATGAACCAGAATGAAAGCGCGTCTCCGCCGGTTGGCGGGAAAAAGGTCCTTGACGTCGGCTGTGGCTGGAACAAAACGGCGGGCGCGATTGGCATCGATTCAAATCCACGTTCACACGCCGACGTCATCCACGACCTCGGGGTCCTGCCTTATCCCTTCTCCAATGATGAGTTCGATGAAGTGGTCTGTAGTCACGTCGCTGAACATGTGCCGGATGTAATGGCGTTTGTCACGGAACTCTTCCGGATTACCAGGCCCGGCGGGCGAATTACAATTACGACGCCTCATTATTCCAATCCTGACTGGCCCACGGACCCAACCCACCGCAATCACTTCAACAGCTATTCCTTCAACTGCTTTATCGAAGAGCGTCAGGTTTTCCCGTTCTATACAGAGGTCAGGCTAAAGCCCATTCGTACTTACGTGTCTTTAGCGAATCTTTGGCGGGCCATCGGAATCGAGCTGATCGTGAATCTCGATCAACGCTGGCCCGGACTTCGGTTCACGCGGAAGTTCTGGGAGTTCTATCTCAGCTACGTCTTGCGGGGTAAAGAACTGCAGTTTGAATTTGAAGTGGTTAAGGCATCCAGCTAAGGATCTGCAGTTGGCGCACGGTTTCACACTGCAGATATCCAGAAAACTGGCTGGACATACAAATTACGGGGACCGCCGGAGCCCCCGAGTCTTTAGGGATTTGGATTGAAAATCCAAATCCATGAAGATTGTTCCAACCCTTCGGCAACCAATAGCAGTACGTCAGATGTTTTTCCAAACGAATGAAAAGGGCTGCTGGCACGGCATACTTCTTGCAATTTTCAAACTGCTACAATTAACCAGGCGTCGACTTCCCAGTACGATGCAATGACCTCAAAATTTTCAAAGGAGAAAACATGACTAGGTTTGTTTTAGTACTTATGACAATCTGCCTGTTCTCGGCGATTGCGTTTGGTCAAAGCACTGCCGGCGTCACCGGCACAGTGACCGACGCGAACGGTGCGGCCGTTGTCGGAGCGACAGTAAAGCTAACCGACACTAAGACCGCCAAAGAACAGACAACTACCACGAATGAGCAGGGTAGTTACACGTTTGCGAGACTATCGCCCGGTACGGGTTTTACGTTGACCTTCACCGCCCAGGGGTTTGAGACCCTCGTGGTGCAGAACGTATCGCTGGGTGTTTCGATAACAGAAACCCACAACGTGCAAATGACGGTTGGCCAGGTTTCAAATACCGTGACCGTGACGAGTACCGGTGAAGCCACCCTAAATACAACCGACGCTACGATCGGAAACGTGATTGAAGAGCGTCGGCTGAAAGATCTTCCCATTCAAATTCGCAACTCGCCGGCTTCGCTGCTGGGTCTCCAGCCGGGCGTCGTCGGTAACAACGTGGGCGCCGCGGGTGCCAACCGCATCGGTTCGGTTACCGGCGCTCGCGCCGACCAGGGCAACATTACCATCGACGGAATTGACGCCAACGACCAAGCCACGGGTCAGGCGTTCGCTACTGTAGGCAACGCGCCTATCGATGCGATTCAGGAATTCCGCGCTGTCACCACCAATCCCAGTGCGTCTGAAGGTCGCAGCAGTGGCGCTCAGATCGAACTGGTCACCAAGAGCGGCACCAACCAGTTTCATGGAAACGTTCGCGAGTACAATCGCACCGCAGCGACCGCAGCGAACAGCTTTTTCAACAACCGCGCAGGGACAAGAGCGGATGGTACCCAGGTTTCTCCGCGGCCCCAATTAACGCGCAACCAATTCGGCGGCAGCATTGGCGGCCGCATCATCAAGGACAAGCTGTTCTTTTTCTTTGACTACGAAGGACGGCGTGACGCGCAGGGCGTTTCTTACGCGCGCATTGTTCCGCTGCAACATCTGCGGGAGGGACGCGTAGCCTATCTGAATAACACTCCAGGCTGTCCTACGAATGCTCGGCTTACTACCAGGCCCGAGTGCATTACGATTCTGACGACCGCACAGGTTGCCGCTCTGGATCCGAAAGGTATCGGCGCGAACCCAGCTCTGGTTAGTTTTTTGGCCAGCCGCTATCCGCTACCAAACGATCTGACTCTCGGCAACGGGATCAATACCGGCGGGTTCCGATTTAACGCGCCTTCGAAGAGACTAGACAATACCTACACCAGCCGTTATGACTGGAACGCTACTGAAAAGCAGCGCGTCTTTATGCGCTGGAACATTGCTCGCCGCGTCCAAACAGACACCGTGAATTCGGTGGCGCAGCAATTTCCCGGAGACCCCGAGACCGCACAGATTCTTGTGCGAGACTACGCTTGGGTCGCCGGCCATACCTGGGTTATCAAAGACAATCTTATTAACCAGGCAACTGTCGGCGTGAGCCGTTCAGGCTTGCGGTTTCCAAACAACCTCAAGACCGCGTTTCCGAATCAGTTTACTTTTGGAGCGGGTCTCACCGCTCCTTTCGCGAGCATCAGTGAGCAGGATCGGTTTGTCCTCGTGCCCACGATTCGCGACGATGTGACCTGGACTAAAGGGAAGCACAACTTGTCGTTCGGCACCCAGATTAAGCCAATCGATTCCAAATCAGGGCTGACAAACGACTTTAATAACGTGACTGTCGGTCTCGGTGGCGGACTTACGAACTTCAACACTTCGCCCGGCTTGCGACCTTCGACGATCGGCGCCGGCGCCACTCGTCAGGCCAGCTTTGACTCGCCGTTTACGTTTATTCTTGGGCGCTTGGCGAGCGTTTCGACCAGTTTCAACTACAGCAAAGACGGAACTGCCTTTGCTCCAGGAACTGGGAAGCACCGCGACTTCAAGTACAACGAATACGAATTCTACGGACAG
Source organism: Blastocatellia bacterium (assembly GCA_033857635.1). GTDB lineage: Bacteria > Acidobacteriota > Blastocatellia > Pyrinomonadales > Pyrinomonadaceae > UBA11740. Next base: position 110,928 of record JAWVDF010000043.1, on the reverse strand, counting down.
GACAACTGGAGGGTGCGCAATGACCTGACCCTGTCATATGGATTGCGCTGGCAGTATTACAGTGCGCCCTACGAGAAGAATGGGTTCCAGGCGTGCAACGACGTAGATTACGAACAGCTGGTTAGCACCAGGCTCAAGAATGCCGCTGCCGGTATCGCCGGCCCTACTGCCGAGCCAATCCTGACCTATAACCTGTGTGGCAAGGGAAACAATGCTCGCCCTTACTACCAGCCGGACCGGAACAATTTTGCGCCCAGATTCAGCCTGGCGTGGAACCCCTCCTTCAAGGAAGGTCTCTTCGGTAAGGTGCTGGGCGATCGTAAAACGGTAATTCGCGGCGGTGGCTCGGTGGTTTATGACCGCGTCGGCGGAGCAGTCACCTTTATTCAAGATCAGGTTTCCTACCTGTTCGATAACTCGGCATCGCAATCGTTTGGCGGCACTAGCGCGAACAATTCCCTGCTGAACAATCCGCGCTTTACTGGGCTCACAACTCTGCCGGTGTCAAACACCGCACCGACCATTAGCCATCCGTTTACTCCTTTCGTGGTGAATGGAGTTCCGACGGGATTGGCAACTGGTGGTGGTGAGTTCAACTATGCAATCGATCAGCACTTCAGGACTCCCTACGCGATTCAGTACAGCGTTGGGTTCCAGCGCGAGTTGCCTGCGAACTTTATCCTGGAAGCGTCTTACGTGGGCCGTCAGGGCCGCAAGCTGTTCACCCAGGCGGACGCATCGCAAGCATTGAACTTCAAGGACGCCGCATCCGGTCAATTGATGTTTTCGGCCTTCAATGCGCTGCAGGCGGGATCAGTCGCCAATCAGCCCTGGTTTGAAAATCAGGTGGGAGCGGCGACTTTGGCAAACTACGGCTTGACCTGTCCGCAAGCAGGCACGGCCTTCGGCTTTGGCCCACTTAGCTGCACGGGCCTGGTCAACGCCATCTATGGAGGACCCGGCGGGACCATCGAGAATGGAGATACATCCGATACTATTCAGGATTTGTACTTCAACGGATTGCTCAGACCCAATGTCGGCATGAGCGCTCAGTTTGGTACTAACATCTACATCTCGAATCAGGGAGCCTCTTCCTACAACGGCATGTTGGTTAGTTTGCGTAAGCGCTTTTCGAAGGGTCTGCAGTTCGACCTTAACTACACCTGGTCGCACTCGATTGATAATCAGTCGAGTATTGCCAACACGGTGGCGGGTGGTCTGGTCTGCGACATCACCAATCTGAGAGCGTGCCGCGGCAACTCTGACTTCGACATTCGTCACCTGGTAAATGCAAACTTCATTTACGAGCTTCCGTTCGGCCGCGGCCGCATGTGGGCGTCAGGTGCACCCGGATGGGCGAACCAGGTTATCGGTGGCTGGGAAGTTACGGGTATTTACGCTTACCGTAGCGGCCAGGCATTTACCACTACTACCGGTTCTTTCCCGGTGGGCTTCAACTTCAACAGTCCGGCGGCTTTCAACAACTCGGGGGACTTTGGGACAGGGATACGCAACGCCACTACGGGTTCGATTAATTACTTCGCGAATCCGTTGGCGGTCTTCGATCCGAGCAATCCAACCAAGGGCATTCTGCGCTATCCCCATCACGGAGAAATCGGCAGCCGCAATGTTCTGCGCGGACCCAGCTTCTGGAATGCCGACATCGCAATCCTGAAGAACATCAACCTGCCGTGGGAAGGTAAGCGCGTTCAGCTGCGTGGTGAAATGTACAATGTATTCAACCACAACAGCTTTGCGTTGCCAGCCTCGCTGATCACCTCGACTGCGTTTGGTAACATCACGTCGTCGTCAACCACGGCGCGTGAAATGCAGTTTGCGATTCGCCTCGAGTTCTAGGCGGATTAAACAAACCCTGTTGCCGCTTTCCGGGCAACGACTATCGGGCTCCCGGATTTAACCGGGGGCCCTTTTTTTCACAGCGAGGCACCTCTCCCTTAACTCCGATGAAACCCGGTCACGGGTGTTAAGGTCAGGCGGCATTGCTATAATCTCGGATTTCAAACCAATCAACCCCGCGGAGGCTAATGATGCATTTGAAAAAGCAACTGCTCACAGTTTTCTTCATCCTTGTTATTTTCGCTCACGTCGGAGCCAGGCCTTTGGCTTCCGACAAAATGAAACCAGAGGAACTGGTCGCCAAACATCTGGCAGCCATTGGTCCCGCCGATGCATTGGCTTCGATCAAGTCGATAATAGTTGTTGGAGATGCCAGGGCGATTAGTCGCAGCAACGCGGTCCGCGATGTTGTCGGCGTCGCCCAACTCGCCTCAGAAGGCGAAAAAGTCTTATTCGCAATGGTCTTTAACTCAGTTAGTTATCCCTTTGAAAAGGCAGCCTATGACGGCCAGAAAGTGACAGTGGCACTATGGACCACAGGCCAGCGGTCGGACCTGGAAGAATTCCTTTTGTCTCAGGACACGATCTTCAGGCAGGGATTGTTCGGAGGGGTCCTGTCCTCAGCTTGGCCCTTATTGAATGTCGAAAAAAACGGTCTGAAGCTTAGTTACTCGGGAACGAAGAAACTCGACGAACGTCTGGTGCACGAAATCAAATGCGCCCCGCGCAAAGGCGCAGGAGACCTGCGCATAAGTCTCTTTTTTGACGCCGAGACCTTTCAGCACGTGCGCACTGACTACTCGTATACCGTCTCCGCGCGCATGGGCAGTAGACCTGGTGATTCAGTTCAGGGCGCTACTACCGATACCGGGAGCGCAACAATAAATCACTATAAGTTGACGGAAGAATTCTCTGACTTTCAGACCACTGAAAAACTGACGCTGCCTCATGCCTACAAACTGCGCCTGTCCATTGACGCTCAACGTACGCAATCATTGGAATGGGCAGTTACTTTCAAGCAGTTTGCTTTTAATCAACAGATCGGGGCCGGAGCATTCACTGTCTCAGCAAGTAAGTGAGAGACGGCTCACTACCAGAATAGAGTGATGAGAAACATCGGAGGCGCCATCATGGATTTCACGGCGAGAAGAATCTTCCGGTACATCTGCCTGGTGTTATTGCTGTTTGCCGTTTTGACTATCACCAGCCAGCGTGTAGCGGCCCAGCGAACACAGACACTTTTTGGGGACGTCAAGATCGACGAAGGCAATGCCGCTGATGGCCCTGCCCCAAAGGTTATGGTGATCCTCTACAAAGATGCCGGCGGAGAGGTCGGGCGACAGCCTATTTCAAACCGCAGCCGCTATCGCTTTGGCAATCTCACGCCGGGGGATTATCAGTTGGTGATCGAGGTGGAGAGCAACGAAATTGCCCGCATGAGAATCGTCATCGTCGAGGGGCTCAGCAGCAGCCCCTACGGAAACCAGCACGACCTCGAATTCGCCTTAAAACGGGGGAAGGCTGCGACCAGGACGGGGACGATCTCAACAGCCGATCTTTATAATCGATCAGCGGCCCAAGCTTCTCTGTTTCGAAAAGCCCAGGAGGCGGCCGACAAAAAAAAGTATGACCAGGCCGTTTCGCTTCTAAAGCAGATTGTCGAAAATGACAAACTTGATTTTCAGGCGTGGTCGCTATTGGGAACTTTGTATCTGGTTCAGGCGAAAGCGGCTGACGCGGAGCAGGCTTATCTCGCCGCGATTGAGGCCAAGCCAACCTTCGTCGGCGCTTTGCTTCATTTGGGGAAATTGCGAGGCTCGCAAAAGAATTTCCAGGGGGCAATCGATCCTTTGACTCGCGTAGTCGCAGCGCAACCTTCGTCCGGAGAGGCAAACTATCTTCTCGGCGAAGCCTACCTCCAACTCAAGATGGGATCCCGGGCTATACCCTTCCTTAACGAAGCGGTAAAACTGGGCCATCCCGAAGCTCACTTGAGGTTGGGATGGTTGTATAACGCTGCCGGCCTCAAGGACAAAGCCGCCATCGAGTACGAAGAGTTTTTGACAAAGAAACCAGACTACGCTGATCGGAAAAAACTCGAGGCGTACATCAATGCCAATAAGAAACAGGACTAGTCAGGCCCCCTTGGTCCTGGCCGCACTCTTAAAATCGTCAATGCCGGTCAGGCCATCGGGAACTAGCGTGGACGCCGCGTCCAGACCGAGCCGTCCGCATATTCAACTCGCTCAATGATGACTTGATCCGGAGAGCCTTCGGGCTGGCCCAGACTGGCCTGGTTTACACTAACCACACCTCTCGGGGGACCGCCGTCTGCAAACAGGTTCTTGATCCCGCCTGGACGGATATTGGTCTTACTTTTATATTCGCGCGATCGAAGATTTCCCACCGCCGGATCCGATAGTGAGTAAGCCCAAACCAATTTGCGAATAGTCTTTGTGCCCGTATTCCTGACCCTAATCTCGTAGGTATACGCAGCCGAACGGTGCCCGGGAACGAGAGTATTTGACCGGACGCTGGGCGGTGTGTTGGGCAAAGTACCAACCCTTGGTATTTGTACCTGTGGCTGATCTGCTTTAACTCGGACTTGGTTTGCATTGATCGCCTTGATGATCCCCTGCTGCAGGTTTGCCTGTCGTTCATTTACTTCAAGCGGGTCCCGAGCAAACGCCGGACTGGGCGAAGCTGCGCGCCATCTGCTTCTCAGCACGACGACACTAGGGCCCGTTGATGAGGATGGAGCAGTCTTCGGGAATTGGGCAACTGTGGCGCCGGCCAACAAGACCAGGAGCAAGGTCGAGTTTAGAAGTTTCATAATGTCTCCAGGGCCTTAGAGAGGAATGGCTATCTATCCGCCGTGATTATGGCATCTCATTCTGGACCTTGCCAAGGACTGGATCGACCCACTCAGGCAGGTGGTAGCTTAAACGCTAAACCAAACCAAAACGACGAGGCTGAAATCGCCAGTGCGAGTGGGCAACTGGGCTTCCTGCAACAGCTGACTTACTTGTCTTAACAAGACACTATGACAGGAAGCAATTTGATGTTGCCAGTAAGAAGGTCTCTGCCAAAACAGGGGGCGGTGTCCTAACGAGTCCTGGTGTCGCTGCGGTAGATGTCGTAACATTCGCAAAGAATTTCACGGGAGTACGAATGAAAATGATTCGAGCACGTTATTATCGTTTCGCGCTGGCGATTATGTGTGGGCTGGCCGCGAGCATACTACCTTCGTTAACCTTTGCGACGTCCCCCGCCCTCGCTGGAGATAAGATCACAACCGACGAGGTTGTGGCCAAACATTTGGAAGCCATCGGGCCGGCGGCAGCGCGATCGAGCGAGCACAGCCGCATCGCCGTTGGCGCTGCTCATGCAATTTTTAAGGTAAGAAACAGTTCAGGTGCGCTTGATGGACGCGCGGTTTTTGGTTCGGTTGACCGCAAGGTTATGCTTGGTTTGGGTTTCTCCTCCCCCAATTATCCAGGAGAGAAATTCGGGTTTGATGGGAAGAAGTTTACTGTCGGCTACCTGACGCCGGGCGTTCGCTCGTCTTTGGGCAACTTTCTTGTCGCTAACGATGCCATTTTTAAGGAAGGGCTGATGGGGGGGACGCTATCGTCGGCGTGGCCCTTACTGAATCTCAAGGACCGAGCTGCGAAAGTGGAGTACGGCGGCACTGACAAAATAGAAGGGCAGTTAGTTCACAAGCTCAAGTATTCCCCAAAGAAAGGTTCAGACGTGAACATCACCCTCTACTTTGACGCGACGACCTTTCAGCATGTTCGAACTCAGTATGACTTTGTCATATCGTCAAGACTTTCCGCTGGGGGGATTGATAATCAGGCTCGCCAGCAGGAAACGCGTTACAAGATGATCGAGAACTTTTCGGACTACAAGAAGGAGGGGGAGTTGAATCTACCGCATAGCTACACCCTTCAATTGGAAATTAGCAGGACAAACGGATCGTCTCAAGACAAGTGGGAAGTAAAGCTCGAGCAATTCGCTTTTAATCAAGAGATTGATGCAAAAACATTTAATGTCGAAGGCGATTAGTATTACGCTGCGTCAGACAAGTGCTTGCCTAATTGCGAGACACAGAACGGCGTACCTGCGTCTTTGTTGACTGGCACGTTTCGCACTATCTTTTGCCAAGCTAACAGCTTTCAGGTCTTCCAAAGAAAAGTCAGGACGATTCCGGAATTTCGCTCACGCCCCGCGCTCATCTCTTTCAAGCCCGCAGTTAAGACAGTCCGTGTAAAGGCCACATGGCATATACAGTTTTGTAGAAGAATCCAAAATCACCAAGTGCCCCTCGCTTGTAAGAGTCTCAATTCGTTATTCCAAGCAGCTATCGCGACGCTTTAGGGTAATGCACGGCGGGGGCATAATTCTTGCTTAAGTGAAAGCGTTAGGCACTTAAGCAGTTTGCTTCGTTCTTCAGGTTTGCTTCGTTCTTCAGGTAAGCATCTATAGTCCGGCTTTCTGGGATGAATATTCTTTTTTGGGAACGTTCTGCAAGGAAGCTTTCTGGACAAATCTAAACTTTCATTAGGATAAGGAGTCGAAATATGAGGAGATCTACGTTGGCGCTGTTGGCGCTGTGTGTGTTCGCTGCGTCGGCATTCGCCCAGGGGACCCAAGGCCGTCTCGTTGGGACTGTCGTCGGCCCGGACGGCAATATTCCCGGTGCGACCGTTACGGCAAAAGATAATCAGACAGGTAAAGAAGCGACAGTTCAGGCGAGCGGCGATGGCAGCTTCAGTATGCCGCTTGAGGTCGGAACCTACACCGTGACGATAACGGCGCCCGGGTTCAAGACTTTTAGTTCGACCGCTCTGAAAATTGACGCCGGTCGGGACTATACTTTGAATCCCGCGCTTCAGATCGGTGATATCAAGGAAACCGTTCAAGTTGTGGCCGGGGCCGAGGTAATCAACGCGTCAAACGGCGAGTTGAGCAACACAGTCTCCAGTCGTCAGGTCAAAGAGTTACCCATCAATGGACGCAACCCGCTGAATTTGCTCAACTTGATTGCGGGTTCTAATCCTACAAGCAGCTCGATCAACGGTCAGCGCTCGTCGTCGGTCAACTACACGCGCGATGGTCTTAATGTACAGGATAACTTTATCCGCAATGGCTTCGTGTCAGACGTGCCGACCGTGGACGACACCGGCGAGTTCACTGTGATCACGCAGAACGCTGGCGCCGAATATGGTACCGGCTCCACGCAGGTGCTACTCGTGACTCCGCGCGGCGGCAGCAGTTTTCACGGCAATCTGTTTGAGTTCAATCGCAACGCGAGATTTGCCGCCAACAACTTCTTCAACAATCTGAATAACGTTCCGCGGGCCGCGCTTAAACGCGATCAGTTTGGTGGAACGATCAGCGGGCCGGCCCCTCTCCCGCGCTTTGGCGAAGGCGACCGCTCTGTTTACAAACACAAAGCATTCTTCTTCTTCAATTACGAAGGCTTCCGTTTAACTAATCAGGTAGCGGTAAATACGACGACTCTTTTGGCGGCAGCCCGCACCGGAAATTTCACCTACGTTGACAATGGCGGCACTGCGCGCACCGTCAATGTTCTGAATGGGACTGGGTTTGCTACCGGGCTTTCGGCTGCACAAGGCGGCGTACTGGCGGTTGACCCGTTGATCCAGAGCCGAATCTTAGACCCCATGCCGGCCGCCGGAAACGGAGCTTTGACCGGCACCAACTTTCTTCAGGCATTGAGCATCCTGCGCGATAACCCTGAAGTCCGCAATGCGGCGACCGGACGCTTTGACGTTGACATCAACGAAAGAAGCTCGTTCAACGTCGTGTACAAGTACAACAAAAATGCGGACGCCCGTACCGACATTGCTGCCGGCTTTAGTAACCAGGTGTTCAATACCCAGGGTGGCCCCACGACTTTATATGTGGCCGCCTACCGGATGAATCCTACCCCTTCTTTCAATAATGAGATTCGCGGGGGATATCAGCGCAGCGAACCTTTCTTTCTCTCGACGACTGACCCCAGGACTCTTCCGTTCCTGATCAGCATTCCGCTGGCGACCAACCCGGAACCCAGTTTCCAGAGTCAAGGTCGTAATACGAGTTACTGGAATCTTCAGGACAACGCTTCATACACTTGGGGTAGCCACGCGCTGCGTTTCGGCGGCATGGGCCAATTTTACCGGATTCAATCCATCAACAACGCCGGCAGCACCCCGACGTTTAATATTACGGGCGTTACCACTGCAGCGCCGGGGTTGGTTTCGGCGAATTTCCCCGGGGGCATCAACTCGACCGACCTCGGCAGAGCCAACAGCTTGCGCTACCTCCTCGGCGGTGTCGTCGGCGGCGGTAGCCAGACTCTTTACGCCACTAGCGCGACCTCTGGTTTCGTTCGGGGCGCAACCCAAATCAGGAACTTGAACTTTGACAACTATGCGGGCTACATCTCAGATCAATGGCGCGTGTCCCCCAAGCTGACATTAAACCTCGGGCTGCGCTACGAGTACTACACGCCGCTCAATAATCCGGACCAGGTGTCTCTCGAGGTGGTGGTTCCCGCTGGTGCGGATCCGATTGCCACGATTCTCAGCCCAACCGGCTCGTTCCGGCCCGTCGGCGGCAATGCCGGCAAAGCGGGAGCTTTCACCAAGCCAGACAAGAACAACTTCGGTCCGAACATCAGCTTTGCATACACGCCCTCTTTCAAGAACGGTCTGCTAAACGGGGTGTTCCCGGGCGAAGGCAAAACTGTTATTCGTGGCGGCTACCGCGTTGACTATGTTAACGATGAGTACGTGCGTTCCCAGGATAATGCCATTCTCAACAACTCGGGGCTCGGTACATTCGGTGCTTCGGCGCGTCTCGGCGGTACTTCCACCGGCTCAACGCAGTTCAGAGTGATCGGCGTTGCTAATGCGCCAAATCTTGCGCCCATCTTTGTGCCAACCTCAGCTTTCAGTCCCGGCGGTTCCGGAACTCGTACCTTCCTGGAAAACAATTTAGCGGCGGGCGGCGGCGGCGGCGGCGGCCTTGGCGGAACGATTTCGCTGATTGACCCGAACTTCCAGGTTCAACGGAACTACGAATACAACTTCGGCATCCAGCGGGACATTGGATTCCAGAGTGTCCTCGAGGTTCGTTACGTCGGCGGTTACAGTAAACAGTTAACGCGCTCGATTGACTACGGCCAGTTGGACATTACCAAGAACGGGTTCTTACCGGACTTCCTGAAAGCGCAACAGAATTGTCGGCTGCAAGGTGCGACAATTGCGGGTACCGGCGACCCGATTCTCCGTTGTACGGATGCCCGTTTTAATCCGGCGATTGTAGGTAGCCAGCCACTACCCATCTTTGACCGGCTCTCTGGCGCCGGGTTCCTGAACAACAGCACCATCCTCGGACCGCTCCGAAATGGCACGCCGGGGGCGCTGGCAGAGACTTACGTCATCAATGGCATCAACGAAATCAACTTCTTGCCGAATCCTAACGCGGGCGTCGTTAATTTCACGACGAACGGCGGGCGGTTCAACTATAACTCGCTTCAAGTTGAGTATCGTCGTCGCTTTGTGAAGGGCTTAAGCCTGCAAGCGAATTACACGTTCCAGAAGATTCTGACAGACGTGACCGGCAGCAGCGACGAAGTTAACCAAACACGCGTCGAGCCGTATCTTACCAACACCGACCCGAGTCGTGACTATGGACGGGCTATCTACGACCGCACACATACCTTCAACTTCAATGGGATTTACGAACTGCCGTTCGGCAGAGGCAAGCGCTTCCTTAACAGCGGAGGCGTGATGGATAGAGTCTTCGGCGGATTCCAGTTTTCGTCGATTGTTAACATCAGCTCAGGCGTGCCGACTGGCATCATCGACGCGCGCGGCACATTCAATCGTGCTGGTCGCTCGGCGACACAGCCGGCCACTACGTCACTGACGGCTCGTCAGGTTCAAGACCTGATGGGTGTATTCAAAACGCCGAACGGTGTGTTCATCATTGATCCCAAAGTGCTGTTTGCAACTGCGACAGCCCCGGGTCAACCCACGCTGAGCGGCTTTGATTTAACCAAACCGCTCCCCGCGGGCTACACGCTTACCAGTGTGCGCGGCGCAAATCCGGTTGGGACAGCGCCATTCGCCGGTCAGGTGTTCTTCCCGAACGTGGCGGGATCGACCGGTAACACGCAGCGCAACTTCCTGAACGGCCCAATTTATGTCAATTGGGACGCCGGCATAGTTAAGAACATCAGACTTACGGAGAACACCCGCCTGCAACTGCGTGGCGAGATGTTCAACGTCCTGAATCACGCCAATTTCTTTGCTGGCAGCAACCCAGGAATACTCGACGTTGGCAGCACCAGCTTCGGCCGCCTGACCTCGTCCGGTAATGCTTATTCACCGCGCATCGTGCAATTCGGTGTGCGCTTTGAGTTTTAACCCATCATCCTGATTAAATCAGGATGGTACATTCCACGGGCGGTGCTTTTTCACAAAAGCACCGCCCATTTTATTTTGCTACTGCTCTCGATTTGCGCATTCGAGAGGTTTGGCTTGCTGCTGTCGAGGAGAGCCTATCCGAAATAAAGAGGCTGAGCTTGCATCGGGCTAATTGCGCCGACAACCCACGAGATTTTCCCGAGTCGTTGCCGTGTTCGTGACTTGACCGGTTCAAAGCATCTGGCGCGCAACTCATTCTGACTGCTTCTTCAGCAGCTTACTTCCAGCGTACTTGTTGGATTTTCTTTGAAAGACTAATCGGTAAAACAATTAAAGGCCCGCGTCCATATGACCCTGCAAGCGAGGAGGACGACGAGACGCACAATGAAGGAACTCGGATGAATTGAGATCCCTCCGGTAAGTTTCGGTTGTTGAGTTAGAGCCCTCTACAAACTGACTCGCCAGGATCTCGCTTAAGGGTTGGCAGAGCTGCAGCCGTCGGATTTGGGAAGTTCCAACCATCCCGCTGCCAGAGAGAGTTGTCCACGTATTCTATGCGGTTGACGATGGCCCGTTCTTCAAATGATTTTTTCGAGCCCTTTAATGTCTTAACGCTGATGATATTCGTCATGGGGGCTGCTAGACTCAGGGCTTGTAAGTCTCTGCGGTCGTTGGCTTTTATTTTGAGGCCACAGAAAAACTGCCTACTGGATAAGTTTGCCGGATTGGCAGTTTCTATAATCTGATACTCCCAGAATATGTTCTTGATGGTTTTCGTCCCCGAGTTGTGAACTTTAACTTCATACATAAATATGTCGCCGCCTTCAACGGCGCTACGGGCGGCGTCGCGCTCAATCTTCCTAAGCGCCTGGCTTCTCAGTAAGTCGCCGTAGTTCTTTTCAACCATCGCCTTCTCTTTATCGTTTATCTGTTGTTGGCGTGAGGGCATCTCACCCCCTCCCCACTTCGGCTCTTCGTTTAACGCCTTGACGTAACGACTCCAACGAAAACTGATCACCGAGAGATCAGGCGCAGCCTGCGCTCGACACGGGCGATTCGCCGTAAGGACGAACAGCAACAACAACGGGATGATTTGCAACGTCTTCATGACTATTCTCCAACCATGGGAACATCGGATCAATGAGTCAACCATGAAAGTCCAGCACTCCCAAAACGAGTGCGTTGCCTTTATTCGTTTCCACAAAAAATGTCGAGCTTTTCTTTCTGACTTATAACACAGTCGTGCGATAAAGCATTCGGATTTGCCGTAACATTTTGTTCGGGTGGTCGTCATCGCGTCCACCTCCGTCCCTGGTCAGGCGACTGGGTGCATACAATCCACTGCTGTTGAGTTGAGGCTTCAGAAGGACTGCCCACTCATCCAAGAATTTGTAATAAAATCCAGAAAAATGAAACGCCGCTAACGGCCTTTCCGCAAAACGCCAAGGTTTGGATTCCCCCTCATGATGGCGCGGAGTTTGCTGTGCGCAACGGGTCAGCATTCATATCGGCTTTTTGGCAATCACTCGTTAAGTCTTACCTGTCGGTTTAGAGCAACACAAAGATTTCAAAATAGATGCTCAGGCAGTTCTTACTGTTGAGTACTCGCAAACCCATTTTGGAGGATGCCTGGGGTCAAAAAACGATTAGTGGCATTCCTGCGGGTTTACAGAGTTTTCCCTGATTCCAAATTTTCCTTTAGGAGGAACGATGAGAAAGTTCACCAAAATGTTGTTAGTCGGCTTGGCGATTTTTATGGCCCAAGTCGCTATTCAAGCTCAAACAACGACTGGTTCCTTATCCGGAACAATTACTGACCCGAGCGGTGCGGTCGTACCCGCCGCGACCGTCACGGCTGTTAACACCGCAACGGGTGCTGAGCGCACTGCAGTATCCAGCAGTTCGGGAACATTCGATTTCCAGGCTCTGCAGCCAGGCGCTTATACGCTTTCTGTTGAGGCCAAAGGTTTCAGGAAGGCAGTGGCGCGGGATATTACCGTCTCGGTTGCCTCTTCTGCTCAAATGAACATAACGTTAGAGGTTGGCTCGGCAAGTGAAACAGTCACGGTCATGGCCAGCCAGGAGGTGATCAATACCGCCAGCCCAAGCCTGACAAATGTCATCAACACCAGGCAGGTCGTCGATCTTCCGCTGGTGGGGAGAAACCCCGTTGATCTTGCTGCATTGCAGGCTGGTATCGCGGTGGTCGGAAGTGACACCCGAGGGGCGTCGGTGAGTGGCCTTAGGCAAACCGCAGTTAATCTCACGCAGGATGGCATTAACGCGATGGACAACTTCGTCAAAACGAGTTCGTTCTTCGCTATCACTACGCCCTCGCTAAACTCGACTTCCGAATTCAGCATTACCACCGGCACAGTTGGCTCAGATAGCGGCCGCGGCGCCGCGCAAGTCAATCTGGTTACCAAGGGTGGTTCAAACGAATTTCATGGCGGAGCCTTTCTTCAATTGAACAATTCGTGGACCGACGCCAATTTGTTCTTCAACAATTTTAATGCCCAGCCCAAGCCAATCTTTCGGCAGCACTTCGATGGTTTTGACATTGGCGGACCAGTAATGATCCCCAGGCCAGGTGAGGGCGGCAGACATTTTTGGAACGGGAAGGACAGGGCATTCTTTTTCTTCTCGTACGAAAAGTTTGTCCAGACTGACTCTCGTTCGCGTAACCGCGTTGTACTAACTCAATCGGCGCGGAATGGTATTTTCCAATACACCGCTGGCGGTGCCACTCAGTCGGTCAATCTTCTGACGCTCGGGGCGGTGCCGTTTCATGCGTTCAACCCGATCATGACGGCTCATCTCGGGTTAATACCTCTTCCCAACAATAACACCTGCTCTAGCAGCGATGGTTTTAATATCGGGTGTTTCACGTTCAATGCTTCACAACTTACTACGAACGACAAGTATGTCGTCAGGTATGACCACCAGCTCGCAAAAGACACGAAATTGGGTTCGCATAAACTTGAATTTGTTTTTAGCCGAGTCATCACCCGGACGTTCCCGGATGTCACTACAAACGGGATCGAGGCGCCGTTTCCGGGAGGCGTTAATGGCTTTCAAGGCTCAACACGAAATCTGGTCACGCCGGCTCTGGTTTCGACCTTTGGCAAGAACGTAACGAACGTCTTGCGGTATGGCCGTCAATGGGCCCCGGTTGATTTCAACCGCGATAAGGCTGCAGCGGGTGTATTTTTCTCGCTGCCGGGGGTGCTTACTAACTTTGACAATACGTTCCTTCCCCAGCCGCGAAACACCATCGTGAACCAGGTAACCGATACGCTTTCATGGGCCAAAGAAAATCACCTCTGGAAATTTGGCGGAGATTGGCAGAATGTGTTGGGCATTAGCCGGAACGACGCCGGAATCATTAAGACCATCCAGTTTGGCACGAATGCGGGCAATGGCAACGGTATTACAGCGGCCCTTCTGCCGGGCGCATCGAACCAACTGGTAACAAACGCAGGAACGGTTTACAACGCGATTGTCGGCCTTCTGGGTTCCGCGTCGCAGACATTTAACGTCACCAGTCCCTCGTCCGGTTTTTTAGAGGGAGCCACGCGATTAAGAACTGTGCAGGAAAAAGATCTGGCGCTCTTCGCACAAGACCAGTGGCGTGTGAAGAATAACTTTATGCTGAACCTGGGCGTGCGATGGGACTTTATGGGTGTGCCGACAGTTCCGAACGGGCTAGCGATCCAACCGAAGTACAGCGACTTGTATGGCATATCGGGATTTGGAAATCTTTTCAAACCCACCGCAGCTCCCGGCAGCCAAACACAGGGCGTCGCTACCCAGCAGTTCGTCAGCGGCAAGACTGGCATACCGTTATACAAGAACGATTGGAATAACTTTGCCCCGTTCGTCGGATTTGCATATTCCCCGAGCTTCAAGTCGGGACTGTTACACATGTTGTTTGGCGATCAGGGCAAGAGCTCTATCCGCGCCGGTTACTCGATGAGCTTTCTGCATGACGGCGTAACTACTTTCACAAACGCTTTGGGGACCGGAACCACAAACCCCGGCTTAATACAGACGGCCAATCTCACCACGCTCACTACCCCGCCCAGCTCGAATTTGCCTGGCCAGATAACCGCGGCCGGTGTGCCTTTGGTTACGCCCACATTCCAAATTCCGATCACTGATCGACAGAACTTCCTGGCAAATTCGGCCAATGGTCTCTGGACCATCGATCCAAACCTTCGAGCTGCGTACGTACACCAGTACAATTTCGGGATCGAGCGCGAGATATTCAAGGATACCGCTCTCGAGATTCGATATAGCGGTAACCGGGCTCCCAATACATGGCGGGCGCTCGACGTTAACGAAGTTAACATTTTCGAAAATGGGTTCCTGCAGGAATTCAAGAATGCACAGATCAACCTTGCTGCTCGAGGGGGCAGCAGCTTTGCGCCTGGCTGCGCAGGTTGCGTGGCTTTGCCCATTTTCGATCGGTTTTTTGGACTCACAACTGGCGGAGCTCCAGTCGCGTCTGCCAGCGCGTACGCGAGTTCCACTTTCATCTCGAACCTCAATAATAATAATGTAGGCACCTTGGCGAGTACGCTGGCGTTCAATTCAGCGTATAGAACCAATCGCGAATCGGTGACGGTCGGGTTGCCCGCAAACTTTTTCGTTGCCAATCCAAACGCCACCTTTGCGAGGGTCCTGACCAATGACTCTCGTTCCACTTATAACGCGTTGGAGATCGAGCTTCGTAAACGGTTCTCGCACGGCCTGCAGTTCCAGGCGGATTACACCTGGAGTAAGGCGATGGGTGACGCCGTTGACGCACAGGGAAACAATCAGAACGATCTGGTTAGCCGTCTCTCGCTTCGTCTTCCCAAGAGGGCGGATTATCGCCGCTCAATCCAAGACCAGACCCAACGATTTGTAGCAAACGCCGTTTATGAACTTCCTTTTGGAAAGGGACGCAGCTTCCTGAATAGTTCGAACGATTTCGTGGATCGGCTGATCGGAGGCTGGAGCATGGGCACTATTGTCACATGGACAACGGGTGTGCCTTTCTACATTGCTTCGGGCCGGGCCACGTTCAATAGTGCCACCGCAAATATTGGAGCCCAGCTTGTCGGTATCAGCTTTGCGGACTTTAAGAAGAACGTCGGACTGTTCAAGACCCCCGGTGGTATCTTCTTCATCAACCCCAACCTGCTTGATTTAACGCGCGACGCGTCTGGCAAAGTTACCACTTCCAAACTTAAGGCCGGCCTGATGACGGCCCCGGCACCGGGTACGCTCGGGGATTTTCCGGTGAACGGTCTTAGCGGCCCAAGTTACTTTCAGTTGGATATGAGCCTCATCAAGCGCATTCGGATCACGGAACGAGTCAGGTTTGAACTCAAGGCCACGGCCATCAACATCCTGAACCATCCGACTTTCGTTTTTCCGGTTAATTCTACCGGAGGAGGCACCAACGTTCTCAACTTTGATTCGACCACGTTCGGTCTGGTCACCGTGCAGCGTAACAACTCGCGTCAATTTAACTTTATCGGACAGTTGAGATTCTAGTCCGACGAAGTCGATGTTCGCTGGATCTGCCTCCGAGGTTCGATCCATTTCCGGGGCGTTGTCGGAGATATCGGCAACGCCCTTTTCATTGTCAATCCTTAGAATGTCCTCCAGCCATCCCAAGGTAGACATGCTAAAGTCCGACAATTCTCAAGAAATGTATTAGGCGTAGCGGATACCGGGATTGAGGTGGGTTTTATGTTAAAGAGAAATGTAAGCAGACCTGGATTATCTTTAGTTTTGTTTTCGCTCTTTGTCGTAGTTCGCATAGCCGCCCAGGGTATTCCTCAGGGGGCGGCATCAACCGATACAGGTTTGGGGGGGGTGAACAGTATCAGCGGCATGATCGTTTCCTCAAACGGACAGCGTATCGCCCGGCGCGTTTCGGTTCGTCTACGATCTATGACGAGAGGAGACCGCATCTCGACGACCGACGAAAGCGGAAACTTCGTGTTTCGCGGCGTTCCCCCTGGTGACTTTATCGTGGTAATCGAGAAGGAGCAGGATTTTGAACCTTTCTCGCAAAACGTGTCGGTCATCCAGCCACGTGGCATGCCGCCGCAGACCTATTATTTGAGTGTCCGACTGGAGTTGAAGGGACGAGCTGAGGCCAAGCCCGGGGTGCTAAATGCCGAGTTCATAAATGTCCCCAAACCTGCTCGGATCCACTACGACAAAGCTGTCGAACAAGGGAAGAAAGGTGACCATCCGGGAGCGATCGAGGAACTGAAGCTGGCGATAAAGGAGTATCCGACTTTTATGCTCGCATTCAATGAACTCGGGGTTCAGTATCTCAAACTGAATCAACTGGAAAATGCCGACGAAGCATTTCAGAGAGCGCTAAAGATCACTCCCGATGCATTTGCCGCTCTCATAAACCGCGGCATTGCGAATTTCATGATGAAACGGTATGGCGAGGCGGTACCTATTCTTCGTAAAGCCTTAGCGAAAAATGACCAGTCCGCGGTAGGGCATTATTTCCTTGGACAGGCGCTCGCAAATCTGGGCCTGTTCGAAGATGCAGAAAAAGAGCTCCTGGCCTCGTTGAAACTTGGGGGAGATGAGATGAAAGAGGCCCACCGGATACTGGCGATCATATATGCATCCCGCGGAGCAAAAAAACTGGCCGCCGAAGAATTAGAGGCTTATCTAAAATTGGCGCCGGATACGCCGGACGCCCAGAAGCTAAAGGATAAAATCCGAGAGCTAAGAGAACCGAATGAGTGACGTTGGAAAAGTTTTTTTAGCTGCTCAGGAGATTGAATCCGCCACATAGGAAAGGTGAAGTCCTCATCCCCCAACTTGGGTTTGTTCCAAATGGCGGCAGCGCTTTGATTGGGTTCTCAGTCTCACCAATTGCCTTCACCGAGCCCTTGGAAACCAAAGGACTTCAGCAGCCCATGTTCTTTCGTCTCAAACCAAAACGCGATCCCAAGACGCTAACCTTGATTCAGCTTCACAAAACGAGGATCATTCCCAAAGAATGAGTTTACTAAGCACCGACCTCGCCATCGCCCCGTTGGGGGCCGGCGATTTGATTGATCGCGCGGTGCGCCTCTATCGCCGCCACTTCCTGACTCTAATCGGTATCGCCGCGCCTCCGGTGCTCGTCTCGGCGCTAGGCTCGGCCATTACCACGATTGCCTGGCGTGCGCTCAACGCCACTTCGAAGGACTTCAACATGGCGCTGTACGTGCTCATGTTGCTGGCAGGGATCGCGATCGTAATTTGCGGATCGCTTTTCAGTGTAGTCGTAATGGGCGGCGCCACGCGCAACCTGGTGGCCCATCTTCTGTGGAGCGAACCGGTAAACGCGCGCGCCACCTATCGCGCGGTCAAGTCGCGTTTCTGGGGACTGTTGTGGGCCAGCGTACTGGTTGGGTTATGGCTGACCTTTGCCGGGCTGCTCGCTTTCATGGCGTCGACGATGGTCTTTACCGTTTTGATTGCCGCCCTCGCAGTTGCCTCGATGGTATCGGGCTGGCTGGCCGGAATCCTTTGGGCGATTGGATCGATCGCGGCGATTGTGGTCGGCTCGATTCTGTTTTTCTTTCTGGCCGGCCGCATGGCCTACGTGCCACAGGCCATGCTGGTTGAAGGCAAAACTGTCATGGCAGCCATTGGCCGCAGCTTCTCTCTCGCCAGCGGCAACGTACGACGCTTGATGGCGATGACGCTGTTCACGGCTTTCGCCACCTACTCTGCGCTGATGTTGTTGATGATTCCTTTAGGGTGGTATGGCTATCTGAATGGTGTCGATGTCTCGCCCTTCGGGAGCACCTGGCCCACCTGGTATTCCATCGGCTATCAGGTGATCCTGCAATGCAGCCACATCCTGTTGGCGCCGATCTGGATGTTGGGATTTTCGCTGCTCTATGTTGACGAGCGCGTCCGCCATGAAGGTTACGACATTGAACTCATGGCCGCGCGGCAGCTTCCGGAAATGCCTGTATTGCCGGGCGTCGTTTCACCGTTCGCGCCCGCCCTGGTAACCGGTCGCGCGCCCAAGTTCGTGCCGCCGCCACTCAGTCCAGCGCCTCCGCGATCTGTGCTGGGTCTGAGCTAACAAATTTGAGCATGCATTCAACTGAGTTTCGAACGAGGGCCCTCACAATCTGCTTTGTGGTGCTCGTGTCGCTCGCCTTCTGCGCGGGTGCCGGGGCCGCGACTCTGACCGACTACCGGCACAGAATTTCGGAAGCACTCCTGGAAGTTGGACATCTACAGAACGCAACCGAATACGAAGACCCCACTGCGCGACAGCATTTCGTGATCACCAGTATCGCCCGCATTCGCGAGGACCTACCGATCAAAGAGACCGTAAAGCTCAACTCGCAAAGCATTGTCGTCGACAACTCATGGCTCGACGCGGCCTTGCATGATTACGAAGAGAGCAGCGGCACTGCCGCGCAGCGCGAGGAAGCGCTGGCGCGGATCGAAGAGAGATTGCGCGCCATCGATGAACGCCTGGCGGAAATCCTGGGCGAAAAGCCGGCTGCCAGAGACAAAGACGGCGACAAGGGAAGGCTGGCAGAGATTCTCCGCCGCTCGGATTTCAACAAACCGGCGGACGCGGAAGGCAGCGCCATCGGCCGGCTTTGGGACAGATTTGTGCGCTTGCTTTCTCGCTTGTTTCGCGGACCCAAACCTGTATCGAGCAGCGGCTCTCCCTTGATCGGTACGCTCGCGCAAGTTCTGGTCGTAGGGGTTTGTCTGGCCGCAATCGTATTTCTGATCTGGAGGCTCGCGCCGCGATATCTAAAAAATCGCCGTGGCCGGAAGAAAGAAAAGCGAGAAGCTCGCATCGTTTTGGGCGAGCGGCTTGAGCCCGATCAGACTTCAGCTGATCTGCTGGCGCAGGCTGAAGCGCTGGCCCGCGCCGGCGATCTGCGGGCGGCGATTCGTAAAGCTTACATCGCGCTTTTGTGCGAGCTCGGCGATCGGAAGATCGTGAGTCTGGCCCAACACAAGACCAATCGCGATTATCTTAATTCAGTGCGCGAGCGGGCGCGCCTCTACAAACTCATGTTTCACCTCACCAGCAAGTTTGAACTTCATTGGTACGGTTTCCAGCCGGCAGTGGAGAACGACTGGATTGAGTTTCGCAGTGCTTATCAACAGGTTGTGAATGCGGGGACCGGGGGTTAGTTTTTCGCTGGAGCAGGGGGTATGTCAGAAGCCCGACCGTGAGGGAGGGCAACAGTCGCGAGCACGCTCGATTCAAGAAATTGGCGGCGAACCTGTATTGATGCGATAGATAATGTCGCGAGTGTGGCCCTTGCTTACGCGCGGGCTTCTGACACACTTTTCTAATACCTGGGCTCTAATTTTATTATGCGTCAACGTCTCGTCATCATTGTTACGCTGATCGTCGTGATAGCGGCGTTGGTGCTGATCAATGCGGCATCGTACGTAAAGGTCGAGCAGATCGCTGACTCAGAAATGTCTCCGGACCGATCTACCTTGAACGCGGGCGCCACAGGCACGCGCGCGCTTTACGATTTTCTGCACGAATCCGGTTACCCGGTGGCGCGCTGGCGCGAATCGACGGCGTCGCTCTTGAGCTTCACCGGACCAAAGCCATCGACCATCATCATCGTCGGCAGCACCATCGTTCCTATTTCAGATCCCGAAATCAAGGAGCTGTTGCACTGGGTCGAGACCGGCGGCCGATTGGTAATCATCGATCGTAGCCCCGATCCTGCGCTCTTACCTGCGTCCGGCAACTGGTCGATCGGAACGCACATGACCAGCTTCCCCTGGACCGACGTCGATGCGAGCAATTTTGAACAGATGACTTCCGGGGTTAAGCCGGTGCCGCCTTCCCAGATGGCTCTGCTCGCACGCGAGGTCAAGGAAGTCCTGCCCTCGCGTTTCGCCGGAACTATTACGGTCGCGACAACCACAAGCAAAAAGAAGGACCAGCACGGTAACGGAGACACCGAAACATCGCCGGACGAATCCGAACCAACCCAAAAGCCGACTTCTAATGACGAGACCAAAAACGTCTCGCCTGCGCCCGTTGTGAATTTCGCTCGCGAAGGCGGCGGCCTGCTGGTCGAATACCCGCACGGCAAAGGGCGCATCGTGCTACTTTCTGATCCGTTCATCGTGGCCAACAACGGCATCAGCCGCGCCGACAATCTTGAACTCGCGGTTAATATCGTCACCGGCAAAGGCGGTTTGGTTGCCTTCGACGAATTTCATCAGGGGCGATCCGCCACGCATAATGCGTTGATTCAATATTTCGACGGCACGCCGGTCCTGGCGATTTGTGGTCAGCTTGCTCTAATCGGGCTGATGGTTATCTGGTCACGAGGCAGTCGCTTTGGAAGGCCATTGCCTCTGCCCCAGGTTGATCGCCGATCGAGTTTGGAATTTGTGGCCTCGATGGCTGAGCTGCAACAGCGCGCTCGCGCCCACGATCTGGCGCTGGAAAATATTTACGGCCGCATCAGGCGCGTACTGGTGCGTCATGCCGGACTGAATCAAAGCAGCCCGCGCGCCGAGGTGGCGACGCGGGTGGCGGCGCGATCCGGGATCAACCGGCAGAAGCTTGAAACGCTGATGCGAAATTGCGAGGATGCCATCAACGGGGCGCCCACGAATGCCAAAGAGTCGCTGAGAATGGTCAGGCAACTGCGCCAGATCGAATCCGCCCTCGGCCTGCGAGCGCGCGATCGTGACACCAAACAGGCAGCGGAGAAAGCTGATCTGTAATTTGTGATTCATCCGTTTAGAGGCGGGCTACTGCCCGCCCGTAATGAACTGTCTAGACGCCGAACTTGTCGGGCTGCCGACCATTCGGCGGACAAGTCCGCCGTCTAAACGGGAGTGATATTCATAGTTATAGGCGGCCAGTAGCCGCCCTCTGAACAAAGTGGACTTTAGACTAACGCTATTTCAAATCTGAAATTTCAAACTGAAATTGGAAATCTGAAAAATGCCTGAATACCTCTCTGCCACAATCGCCTACATTCAAAACGAGCTGCGCAAAGTAATCGTAGGCCTGGATGAACCCATCGAACAGATTCTCGTCGCGCTCCTGGCCGAAGGCCACGCGCTGGTCGAAGGCGTGCCGGGAACGGCGAAAACGCTGACGGTGAAAACGCTTGCCCGGATTATCAATGCCGGCTTTGGTCGCATTCAGTTCACACCCGACTTGATGCCTTCGGACATTACCGGTACGAACGTCTTCAACATGGGCTCATCCAGTTTCAGCCTGCGACGCGGACCCGTCTTCACAGACATCCTTCTGGCCGACGAGATTAACCGCACGCCACCCAAGACACAGGCAGCGCTGCTCGAAGCGATGGAAGAAAGACAGGTGACGATCGACGGCGAACTGTATCCGCTGTCTCCGATGTTCACCGTGCTGGCGACTGAAAATCCAATCGAGTACGAGGGCACATATCCTCTGCCTGAAGCTCAACTCGATCGCTTCCTGCTCAAGATTCTGCTTCCCTACCCTTCCGCTGAAGAGGAGCAACAGGTCGTGGCCCGTTGGGACGCCGGCTTCAATGCACGCCGTCTGGATCAGGTCGACATTCAACCGTTGACGGAGGCCGACGCCATCCCGCGCTGCCGCGCGGAGATTCGCGCGATGCGTGTCGAGCCCGGCGTACAGCGATACATAGTCGATGTCGTGCGGCGGACTCGCGATCATCCGGCGGCACACTACGGCGCCAGCCCACGCGCCGCGGTTGCTCTGCTGCTAAGCGCAAAGGCGCTGTCTGCTTTGCGCGGCCGGAACTTTGTCACGCCGGATGACGTGCGCGACATAGCGCGACCAGTGCTGCGACATCGCCTGACCTTGAGAGCGGAAGCCGAACTCGACGGAGCGACACCGGATTCGGTGATTACGGATATTCTGCAGACGGCGGAGGTTCCGAGATAGGAAACGTCTTGCCTTTCATAGACTCGCATGCGAGCATGAATACGCTTCGGAGGACAGATATGCCGGAAACTTACAGAGCGATACTCAGAGGAGACCGACTAGAGTGGACTGACCCTGGTCCGGTCGACCTCAACCCCGAACAACCCGTGGAAGTAATCATCCTCGACGAGCCCGATCAGATGGCGAATCGAGGCAAGCTGATGGCTGAGGCGCTGGAGAAGCTAGCGGCGACCGATGCCTTTTCCGAAATATCCGATCCGTCAGAGTGGCAGCGCGAAATTCGCAAAGATCGTCCTCTTCCTGGACGTCCGTTGGACTCACAATCTCAGCCTCATTAGTCCCCAGAGTTGTTTCGTTCGGTTTCGTGTGATTTTCGTGGATCGAATCTTCTACACCGGAAGATGATCCACGAAATCACACGAAAAATCACTAAATCCCATTTCCTTCCATTAATGGAGCGAGCGAACAGGCGACGGTTGTGCAGTTACCTCCGAGACAATACACTGGCCTGACCAAGATGCGCTTTGTTTTCAGCAAACTCTTCTATGTCCTTCTCGCCGTCGGCTTCGTGCCGCTCTCTCTTTCATGGGACCGGCCGATGCTGCGCTGGGTTGCGCTCACCTACGATCTCGGCCTGATTGGTTTGGCAATCTTCGATGCCGCCAACAGCAAGTTGCCGGCGAGAGTGCTGGTCGAGAGACATTTCGGCGGCCGCTTTGCCGTCGGCGCGGAAACAGAAGTACGCGTCGAGATCACAAACCATCTTTCCCGGGATATCACACTGATTGTTAAAGATGAATATCCGCCGCAGATGAGTTTGTCCGGCGCGCGCGAAGCGCCAATGGAACTCGATGCCCAGACCAGCGCGAGTTTGATTTACGGTTTGACTCCGCCCAAGCGCGGTCGCTTTGAATTCGGACTTGTTGCCGTGCGTTATCTTTCGCGGCTCGGATTAGTTTGGACCCAGACCCGCGTGGCCACTCCTATCACCGTCAAGGTTTATCCAAACATGCGGCGCGCGCGCGAAGTCGAGTTGCGGGCCCTGGGCGCACGTTCGTTTGTCGCCGCGCGGCGCAAGTCACAATGGCGCGGCGAAGGCCGCGACTTTGAATCGCTGCGTGATTATGTGCGCGGTGACGAGATGCGTCACATTTCCTGGACAGCCACCGCTCGACGAGGAAGATTGGTCACGCGCCAATATCAGATGGAACGCGACCAGACCATCCTAATCGCTCTGGACGCCGGGCGTTTGATGACTGCCCGGATCGAAAACGAAACTAAATTGGATTCGGCGGTGAACGCAGCCCTGGCGCTAATGTCCGCGGCCGCGCGCGCTGGCGACAATGCAGGGCTGCTGGTTTTCAGCCGGCGTATCCAGGCTTATCTCCCGCCGAAACGAGGCGCCGAGCACCTCGACGCTGCGCTGGAAGCTCTGCATGCAATCGAGCCGGAGATGGTCGAGCCCAGCTACTCCCGCGCCTTTGAATTCGTCGCCGCGAACAGCAAGCGGCGTTCGCTGGTCGTGGTTCTTACCGACCTGGTTGATGAAGAAGGGTCAAGAGAGTTGTTGGCGTCTTTGAAACTGTTGCGGCCTCGCCATCTACCCCTGATTGTGACTATCGCCGATCGAGATCTAAAAGCAGTCGTGCGCGAGACTCCGCAGGACGAAGGTGAACTGTTCCGGCAATCCGTCGCCGAAGAGATCATTCACCTGCGCGAAGCAGCTCTGCGTTTGGTTGAAGCGCAGGGCGGTCTGGCTTTGGACGTGACGGCGGCGGCGTTGGCGCCGAAACTTTTGGAAACGTATTTGAGAGTTAAAGAGCGAGGCATGCTCTGAAGCAGATTGCCGCGGCCTGCTCAACTGCCCCATCGTTTAGAGGCGGGCTACTGCCCGCCTACGACTACCCGCCTAAACAATAAACCCCATTCCCGTTTAGACGGCGGACTTGTCCGCCGGACTCTCATTAGCCGGACAAGTCCGGCTTCTAAACGATTGCGAAGGTGGGTTCGGATTGCGAAGCAGGTGACGATTGCGAAAGTGGGTAGCGATTGGAAAGGTGAAAGGGGCCTGAGAAGGCCGGCAGTAGCCCGCCTCTAAACAATCATTTGTCAGGATCGTCTCGGCCCGCCAACAACAGATATGAGTACATCGCGATTCCAGTGAGGACACCAATGCCGATTTTGATGACTGGACTAATCGGCTGAGGCGAGATAAAGCCTTCGATAATTCCCGCCACCACCAGCAACGGCACGCAACCGACAATCAAGCGCACGGCTTCCATGCCTCGCGATTTCAGCGCATCACCCCGCGAAAGATCTCCCGGCATCAAGAGCGCCGTGCCGATCAAGAGTCCCGCGCCCCCCGCGATAAAGATGCACGACAACTCGATCACGCCGTGGCCCACCACGAAGCTCAGGAGATCGTTACCGAAGCCGGCGCGATAAGTGAGCGCGACGACCGCGCCGAACGATGCGCCGTTGAAAGCCAGGATATATAAAGTGCCGACGCCAAGCATCGCTCCCAGCGCAAAGGCATAGAATGTGACGCGAATGTTGTTGGTGAAGATTTGCGAAGAGCCGATCTGGTTGGCGTCGTTCAAACGCTCCCACCAATGGATTCGATTATTAATTACGGCCTCGCGAAAAAAGGGACTGACTCCCGCGAACTCGGAAAAGTCCGGATCGTGGCGCGTGCCGAAGAAAGCCATCGCCGTAAACAAGACGAATACGCCGAAAGCCGTCGCCGTATACCGCCAGGTTCGTCGAAATGACTGTGGAAAATCCCTGGCAAAAAAGTCGCGGACACGCTGACCGCCCTGCGCATCCGCCCTGTAAATACGGCCATGAGCGCGAATTACCAGGCTGTTAAGATAATTAATCAGGCGCGGGTCGCGCGACTCTGCGCGGGCGATGGCGAGATCGGAAGCAGTGCGCCGGTAGATGCGGCCCAGCTCGCGCACCTCTTCGCGATGCAACCGATGCAGCCTCATTCGATCGAGGGAGTCCAGCAGTTCCTCGAGTCTCTGCCAGACGGTCTTGCGTTCATTGATGAAACGATCGATAGGCATCTTTCATTGTCGATTGCCGATTTCCAATTGCCGATTTAGAATCGCTTGCGTTCCGATCCGTCTCAGCGAATCGATCGAACTAACCAATCGGCAATCGGCAATCAAAAATCGGCAATGCTAGTTGAGTGTGTACCAAACTTCAGTGAAGGCCGCAAGGCCGAGACCGTCGAGCGCATCGCGCGGGCGATTGAATCGGTCAGCGGCGCGACGGTGCTCAATCGACATCTCGATTCGGATCACAATCGGTCTGTTATCACCTTTGTCGCCGCGCCCGATCGTATAGTCGAGGCCGCGCTGCGCGCCGTACACACCGCCGCGGAGTTAATCGATCTGCGTGAACACGCCGGCGAGCATCCCCGCATCGGCGCGACCGACGTGCTGCCTTTCATTCCCGTCAGCGGGGTCACGATGAATGAATGTGTAGCGCTGGCCCACGAAGCCGGTCGGCGAATTTGGGACGAACTAAGCATCCCGGTTTATTTTTACGAACGCGCTGCGCTGCGTCCAGATCGCGTCCGGCTCGAGAACGTGCGCGGCCAGGGCTTCGAGCGGCTAAGCGCGGAGATCAAAACGAACCCGGATCGCGCCCCGGACGTGGGCGAACTAAAGCTGCATCCAAGCGCCGGGGCAATCGCAGTCGGCGTGCGGCCCTACCTGATCGCTTTCAACATCAACCTTCGCACCGATGAGATTGCGATCGCGCGCCGCATCGCGCGCGCCGTGCGCGAACGCGACGGCGGTCTTCCGTTCTTAAAAGCTCTCGGCTTTGAATTACAGTCGCGCGGATTGGTCCAGGTCTCGATGAATTTAATCGACTACGAGCAAACGACTATCGCCCAGGCATTTGAAGCGGTGCATCGCGAAGCGAGTCGTATGGGAGTTGAAATCGTCGGGGCCGAGATTGTCGGCCTGCTGCCCCGCGCGGCCCTCGACCGCAGCGCCGCGTACTTTCCGCTGCTGGAAAACTTCCGCGAAGAGCTGGTGCTTGAATCTTTGCTGGAAGCGGCAGAGGCCAACCGAAAGTGACTGGCCTACGGCGTCAGAGCATGTGTCGGAAGCCCGCGCGTAAGCAAGGGCGACGTTCGAGACAGTCGCCTATTGGTATCAACACAACGGTTCGTCGCCTGTTTCTTGAATAAAGAGTGTTCGGGAGTCTGGCCCTCCCTCACGGTCGGGCTTCTGACACTTTCTCCTCGTGACTACAGGCCTCTTGCCGCCTCGCTCGTGTTACCCGGAGCTGCTTCAGCGGCTCCCCACCTGGACCAGCAATACAGATTTAACTTCGAAGTAACGCCGCAACCAAACTATCGCTTTACAGCCAGGCCTGCCTTTGTCTATTATGTTCGCCCCCGCTACCGAAGCGGTTCTCCACTTAACGCCGGCCAACGCGGCCGGTTTCCAGTTAGCCAACGGATCGCGTGCTGTTCGTCGCCGCCCGGCGCCGGTGACGACTCCCTCGATGATCAATCACGGAGGTTAGTTATGCTCAGAATGGGAAAGAATCCAAGCGAAGATAAGAGCCCGACCCAGACCCAAACCGACACCGACACTTACTCAACCCGCAGTTATTCACCGTATCAAAGCAACGAGACGCCGGCGCGACCGGCAACCGACAGCGCGGCGACCCCTAAGGCTTTGACCGAAAGCGAGACCATCGCCAGAGAGATCAAAGATGGATCGCTGAGCGGTTTTGTCGGCAGCGGCACGGTCATAACCGGCGAAGCATCTTTTAAATCGATGCTCCGCGTTGACGGCCGTTTTTCAGGTCGTATCACTTCAGGCACCGGCACCCTAATCGTGGGTTCTGGCGGGCAGGTCGACGCAAACATCGAAGTGGCTGTGGCCACGATCCACGGCGTCGTGAACGGCGACATCATCGCCAGCCAAAGGATAGAACTGGGCCGGGCCGCAAAACTGAGTGGCAACATTCAGACCCCTTCGCTCGTGATCGAACAAGGCGCGCTCTTTGAAGGAAGCAGCAAGATGGTCCAGATGAAGACGGCCTCCACTCCCAAAGTCGAGCGTAAAGACAATGTGATCGATGCTTCCAAACTCGAGGCTGTTAAAGCTGACACTTCAAAGAAGGCTGAAGAAGGATCGAATAACAAACCGGCTGCGACCGCGGTTGCAAGGTAATCGCTCTCGCGAGTCTAATAAATCACCTCGGGCTATTTGGCCTCGAAGGTTTAAAGGGTGGACTTGATTGTCCGCCCTTTTTGTTTTTATCAGAGTCTTGAGATTTGAGTCTTGGCGGCTTTGCCGCGAGGCTACGCCTCCGTCTTAGATAGCGAGGCATAGCCTCTCTAAAAGTTTGGTTGGTCCAACGGTAAGCCATATGCTTACCGCTGTGTGCTGCGGCAGAGCCGCCAGGAATATCACAACTCACGCACCGACTGGTGCGCGCGCAATGCGGGCAGGGATGCCCGCGAACCGCCGACAAGATGTCGGCGCTCCCACCACGAAGGCACGCCCGCGACAATTCTTCGGGCACGCGGTACAATCCCTCTCACCCCCAGAACCAATCATGCAAACAGTAACTCTCCGAAAGACGCTCTGCTCCGGGCTTCTTGTCGCTGCTTTGGCTGCGAACGCGTTCGGTCAGACAGTGGCTCGCGAAGACAGCGCCACGACGATTTCCCGAAGGACCATGCTGCGCATCCTGCGCGCCGAAGATGAACGGCGTTCGGACGCGACCCTGAGCGCCCTCTTGAGTGCGCCGTACCCGGTTGTACGCAAACGTGCGGCGCTGGCGCTGGGACGCATCGGTGATGAGCGCGACCTGCCGGCTCTGATTACCGGCCTCAAAACAGATCGTGACAACGACGTACGGCAAATGTGCGCCTTCGCTATTGGTGAAATTGAATCTCCGGCCGGCGCGGAGGCGCTGATAGCCGTCCTGGCAAATGCCAGTCAACCCGCAGTGATACGCGCACGGGCGATCGAAGCGTCGGGTAAGGTTGGGGCCGTCCTGTTGAGTAATGCGGCTTCCTCGGGCAATCAAACAGCGCCGCCAAAGGTCGAGGATAAAACACTCGCAGAGATCAGACTGGCAATTCTGGAAGCTTTGAGATTTGAATCAAAGCGAGCCACGCCGGATCGGGCGAGCGTCCGGCTGGGCCTCACTGCTGCTTTGCGCGTCCGGCCCGAGGCGGCCGGACCGGTCATCGTAAAATTTCTTAACTCATCCGATCCACGCATCGTCGCCGACGCTTTGAATACGATGGCGCGCTTGCGCCTAAAAGACGACAACGATCAAGTGCGGCAGTTGCTCAACCACAGCGACGCGATTGTACGAGCCAATGCCGCCCGCGTAATCGGGGCGGCTGAAGACAAAGGCGCTTTCGATTCCGTGCTCGCTCGCGCTCTAACTGATAACGACCTGCGCGTGCGCGTCAGTGCGATTCGGGCTTTGGGAACTTTGAAGGACGCGCGTGCTGCTGAACCGTTGCTTGCACGGGGCTCGAAGCTCATCAGCGACTTTCGCGCGGAGGGACGAAGGAAGATCGCCACTCCAACGACACAAAATGAGTTAATCGAGGTAGCAGCGGCTTTGGGACGAGTTGCTCCGGCGCTTAGGGAACTGGCTCAACGGCCAAGCGAGAAGGCGATCGTTAAACTCCTTATTGACGTGCGAGCGCTGGTTAACAACTCGGCGCCGGAGGTTGAAATCGCCTTTGCTCGTTTGGCACCGGCAGATTACCTGACCATGCACTTTCATGATCAGACATTCAACCCCGGCGAGACTGCCATCGCTCGTGCGAGGCGAGTGTCGAGTCTTGCTCAGGGCCTTGGTGAAATTGCCGCGTTGAAGCCTGAAAAGGATCCGAGCCGGGTTAATGATGTTCGGAGCATGGCAGAAGTTAGTCTCGCCAGCTGGTTGTGCGTGTTTCCGGAAAGCCGCACGCAAAAGTGTTTGGAAACCTTGTTGTTAAGGCAGCCAGAGACTCTCCGAGCGTATGCCGCTTTCAAGCCTAACAATCTTGCCGATGTGCTGCGAGCACAACTGCGCGCTAGCGATGTCATCCTCCGCGCGACTGCAGCTGATTTGCTGAACGATCAACCACCAAGCGACGCAAACACTCAGGCCCTAATCGCGGCATTGCCAAGAGCGCTACGCGACAGAGAGCTTAACGATGCAGCTCTCTCGGTCCTCGACGCCCTCGGCAAACAAAAGAGCGCAACGGCGAACGGTGCGATCAAGACTGCGCTTGATTCCGAGGATCACTTGGTTCGCCGCAGGGCTGTTGCGCTGCTCAAAACAAATGGCGTTGGCGATTTCGCGAGTCGCCTCGGCACCGTCAAGACTCGTAACACTCAGCCGGATTATCTGCGCGCGATTGCTCGCATTGTAAAAACTGTGACTGCGACCGTAGTCACCAGCAAAGGTTCCTTCACGATTGAATTTCTTCCCGAAGCAGCGCCTTTGACTGTCGACAACTATATTCAGCTCGCTCGCAGGGGTTACTTCAACGGCCAGACGATTCCGCGGGTGGTACCGAACTTTGTTGTTCAGGCGGGTGATCCCCGCGGCGATCAAAACGGGGGGCCGGGTTATCAAATCCGCTGTGAAGTTAACGAAGCTCCGTTCGAACGTGGCGCGGTGGGCATGGCGCTCTCAGGCAAAGACACGGGCGGATCGCAATGGTTTGTAACGCATTCGCCGCAACCACACCTGGATGGCGGCTACACGGTTTTTGGCCGAGTGGTCCGTGGCATGGACGTTATTGATAACATCGCACGCGGGGATACTATTCGCCGCGTGATCGTAAATGAAAAGTAAGATTTACCACAGAGGACACCGAGAAGACTCTGCAACGGCAGGGAGGTTTTCTCTGTGTCCTCTGCGCTTTCTCTGTGTCCTCTGTGTTAATGCTCTGTTCGTCGCCGCGTTGTTAACGTCTATAGTCATAGCCCAAACGCAAAAACCCCGACATCAGGAAACCCGCAACCGCTATCAGATTCGCCTCGCGCTCGATTATGAGAATCGCACGTACACCGGGGTCGAGCGGGTGCGTTGGGTAAACCGCGGTGACCGCGCGACGTCGACAGTCTTTTTTCACTTGTACCCGAACGTTCGCATGTCCGGTAATTTGCCGCCATCACAAAAGTTTGCTGCGGGACAGTCGTCTCCAGAGCCGCGGCTGGAAATATCGGAGGTCAGGACAGTCAGCAACAGCGCGCCGTTGCAGTTCATACTCGATGAGCCGGAAACAACTCTGCGAATCAATTTGCACGAGGCCTTGGCGCCCCAGGCGTCCGTCGAGCTCGAACTTAAATTCCGCGGCAGTGTTCCCGAAATCGATCCGGAGGAAACCGGTTTAGTGGCGCACGTCGTGCAGCAGGTGAGCGCGGCCATCCGTAGCAGCCGCGAGGTGCGCCGCGCCCGCGATACAAACTTTCGCTGCCGCGGCGTGCTGATGCTGGGCGCGGCTTACCCGGTACTGGCAGCGCGCGACGGCGACGATTGGTTCCGCAAAATCGAGTCGAGCATCGGCCAGACTCTGACCAGTGACGCGGCCGACTATGAAGTAACGATTGAAGCGCCTCGCAACGTGGCGCTGTTTGCGCCGGTGAAGCCACGCGCAGTCTCTGAAAAGGATCAAACCACTACCAGCAGTTTTGCTGGAGAGAGTCTCCGCGAGTTTGTGATCGTCGCCGGCAACAACCTGCGTTCTGAAGAGAGAGTCGTGGGCGGCGTTACCGTTCGATCGATCTTTCGCCCCGACCACGAAGTCGCCGCGCGGCGTGTGTTGAATATTGCCGCCGACGCTCTCGTCGTCTTTGCGGCACGCTTCGGTCCCCTGCCGCTGAAAACCGTCAGCATCATCGATGCTCCAATGGTCGCCACGCTTGGCAGCGCAGAGTTCGCCGGGTTGAGCGCGATTGCCAGCGCCTTCTATCTGGACTTTGAATCGCCGAGCATGCGGGACATGCCTGACGTCATTCGCGAACAACGCGCCGCTGTCGAAGACAGCCTGGAATGGACCGTAGCGCGCGCCGTCGCCCATCAATGGTGGGGCGCGACAGTGGGCAACGATTCCGAGCGCGAGCCGGTTCTCGATGAAGCGCTGGCAAACTGGTCGGCGCTGCTCTACTACCGCGAGACCCACGGCGAACCGCAGTCCACCGCGGCGCTGAACGAACAGGTGCGAGGGGTTTATACGCTCTATCGAACTTTCGGCGGCGAGGACATGGAAGCCAGCCGCTCGGCGCGGGAGTATCGCAACTCGTTTCAGTTTTCGGCAATCGTGAGCAGCAAGGGCGCGCTCATGTTCGAGGCTCTGCGGAAGCTGCTGGGCGACGACCGGTTCTTTGCGGCTCTGCGCGATTACTACTCGGCGAATTCTTTGGAAGTTGCCGACATGGATGACTTGCGCGGGGCCTTTATTGCCGGGGCGCCCGTCGAACAAAGGCGGGCCGTCAGTCGTACGTTCGATCGGTGGCTATCCAGCAAACGTGGTGATGAAGACATTGGGCCGCCGGATCCCAAGCTGGCTGCCGAGTTAGGATTGCCGGCCAAGCCCAACCCCAAAGGCGGCGGAAACTTCTTCACAGCCTTTGCCAGGGTGGGCAAATTCTTCTGGCAGCAGATGACGCGAATTCCGTAGCATTGCCGATTTTCGATGGCCAGTAGCGCGGCCGCCAGCCTGCGCTACGAGCTGGCAGCTTGCAGTACGATTGCCGACCAAAAAAAGAGAGACACCTATGTTAAGCGCCGATCGCAGATCTGATCATGCACTCGATAGCCGGGATCAATTCGGCAGTCGGCAATTGGGAATTGGCAATCGTCCCGGGCTGCGCCGTCCGACCGTTGTACAGATCGAGCGCGAGCTGGAGGTCCTCAGCCAGATCATGGACAACCAGTTTCGCATTCCGATCCTGGGATGGCGTTTTGGGATGAACGCGATCATCGATCTCATCCCGCAAGTTGGCGATGTGGCTACGACTCTGGTGGCTCTCTATGTGCTCGTATCCGCCGTGCGGTACCGGGTGCCAAAGGTCACTCTGTTGCGGATGGGCATGAACATAGCCATTTATTTCCTGGTCGGGCTGTTCCCTTTCATTGGAGACCTATTCGGCGCCTGGTGGAAACCCAACATCCGCAACATCAATCTCCTGCGACGGCGGGCCACGGTTTCCGCAGCCGACGCCAAGCAGGGGCGCACGAGCGACTGGCTGTTCGTTGCTTTGATTGCCGGCGGTCTGCTGGCTTTACTCTTCGGTTCAATTGCTTTCATGCTTTTCGTGTTTTGGTACGTGGCCACACATCTGAAGTTGACGGTGTAGCGAGACCGTTTTGTTGGGTATTGAGGTCAGTACCGGGAGCGATAGCGACCGGGTGATTGCGCCAAACCCGAGCGTCTCGTGAAAGGGGACCCGGTCGCTACCGCTCCCGGTACTGACTCCATCATCGTCATAAGCACTGACTTCTGAATGGTGCTTGGATCAGCTTCCCATGGAACCTGCAATCGCCGTCGAAAATCTTAAGAAAACTTACCAACCGAAGACTCGGAAGGGTGTCACCGTCACGGCGGTCGACGGCATTTCATTCGAAGTCGCCCAGGGTGAGTTCTTCGGCTTGCTCGGCCCTAACGGCGCCGGCAAGACAACCACCATCGGCGTACTCACCACCAGAGTAGTCCCCACGGGCGGAACCGCTCGCGTTGAAGGCATCGACGTCGCGCGCAATCCAGTCGCCGTAAAGCGCCGCATCGGTGTGGTGCCGCAGGTCAACAATCTGGATCGCAGTCTGACCGCGCGTGAAATTCTCTTGTTCCATGCTGAATACTTCGGCGTTCCCAGGCGTGAACGAGAATCTCATGCTCAAAAGCTGCTCGATCGATTTGAGCTGGCCCAGCGGGCGGACGAAAAAGTGTTGGGCTTTTCCGGCGGCATGGTGCAGCGCCTAAAAATCGCCCGCGCCCTGATGCACGATCCTGCGATTCTGTTTCTGGATGAACCGACAACTGGTCTGGATCCGCAATCGAGACGCGACCTGTGGGAGACGCTCAGCGAGCTCAACGCCAAAGGCCAGACCATCCTTTTGACTACGCATTACATGGAAGAAGCGGATCAGCTTTGCGAGCGAGCGGCGATTATCGATCATGGAAAGTTGCTGGCCCTGGATTCGCCGGCGCAGTTGAAACGCAGCGTCCCTGGCGGTTATTTGATCGAGTTGCAGATTCGCGGCGAAGCACCTGACTCCTTCGCAACTTCGTTGAGAGCGCTGCCCGGTGTCGTCGATATCAAGATGGACCACGAGCGTGTGCGCATCTATGCCGACCGCGCCGAAGGCCTGCTGGCAAACGCCATGCGACTGGCGAGTGAACAGGGCATCAACGTCACCGACGCCCACGTGGCCGAACCAAGTCTGGAGAATCTGTTTCTGCATTTGACTGGGCGAAGTTTGCGGACCTGATTGCGGAGTAGCAGGTTTGTTGCTGAATAGCGGGGACTAGTACGACCGTCAGGGAGGGCTCCTACCTACGGCGAAACGAGCCCTCCCTGACGGTCGAGCTAAATGCCCCAAGGAGAATTTCTCGACCTTAAAACCGAAGAGGACCTGAAATGAAACACTCAATTTCCTTTATCATCGTTTTCATGCTGGTGCTGTCCGGGGCGACTGTTAGCGCTCAGAAGACCACGTCAGGAACCTACACCACTTTTGTCGCTGAGCAACTGTTCGGAACCGACAGCTACACCGTGTCCAGCAATGCGGATGGATCAGTTCAGATGCAGTCAGATGTGACTTTCGGTCCGACGAAATTCAAAGCGACGACCATGGCTTTACAAAACAAGCCGGTAAGCTTTATCCGCGAAGCCGCCGGCGCTCCCACGATCCGGATCGAGTTTAGCAATGGGGTTATTAGAACCAGAACGGATGGTCAGCCGGTTACGGAAGCGAAAGGGCAACCAACCGTGCTGCTGGAAAATGGAGCCTGGCATCAGTTTCTGTTGCTGTTTCCCCAATACGATTCCGCGCGCGCCGGGAAACAGAGCTTCGATGCCTTCGTTCCTTCCCAGGGCGTGCCCTTCACGCTCACTCTTGAACGCGTTGATTCGCCCACCTTCAAGGTTGGATCTCGGCAGATCTCCACCGAACACTTTCGTGCCGGGACCAGCTTGGGCCTCGGCTTCGAGATATGGACCGATGCGGCCCAGGTTCCGCAGCTAATCATCATTCCTGCGCAGCAGGTGAGAGTGGTTCTCAAAGGAGCCGAAGCCCTGGCCGAAGCGATATCGCCAACTCCAGTGAAGAAGGTTGCGTCGGCTAACGATCCCTACACCTCGGAAGAAGTGACGTTTCAAAACGGCGATCAGAAACTCGCCGGAACGTTGACCATTCCAAAAAAGGGCGGCGCGCCCTTCCCCGCCACTGTGATTATTAGCGGATCCGGATCGCAGGACCGCGACGGGACTGTGGTCGCGAACCTGTATCGCCTGATCGCCGAACATCTCTCCGCGAACGGAGTCGCAGTGCTGCGGGCAGACGATCGCGGCGTGGGCAAATCGATTCCACTGAAGGCCAACACGTCTTATCGTGACTTGATCGACGATTCCAAAGCGGCGTTCGAATTCCTGTTCAAGCGGCCCGATATAGATCATCGCCGAATTGCATTGGCCGGCCATAGCGAGGGAGCTTTGACTGCGTTAGTGATCGCTGCCGAAGATCCGCGAGTCGCCGCGATTATGGTCCTGGCGGGCGGCTCTCGGGGACTTGATCGCATTCTCTTAGAGCAAACATTGAACGCGTTCGCACTTGAATCTCCAATCAATCCATCTGACAGGACTCGCTATCCTCCAATGGTGAGTCAGCTGGATAAGTTGTTTGCCGATGCCAGATCAAAACCCAAACCGGCTGATCCCGTGAACGATCCGCTGGCGTATTTTCGCCAGCATCTCGAGGTTGATCCCTTGGCGTTCGCGCGACGCGTCAAGGTTCCAACATTGATCCTGAACGGTGAGCGCGACGAAAACGTGCTCCCGTATCATGCTCTTGAACTGGCCCAGGCGCTCGCCAGCAGCGGCAACAAACAAGTGCTCTTGCGGGTTTTCCCGAACCTGACCCACGTTTTCACGCCTTCTACTCGTGACAAGGCGGTTACCAGCGCGCAGGCCCTCGAAGTTCAACCCGAGTTTCTTGACCTCTTGCAGCGGTGGGCGGCAAATGTTTTGGTACGAGGCAAGGACGGCGGGACTGTACCGGACGAGTAACTCCAGTCATGCGCGAGGACAAATCCTGATGACAACCACCATGTTGGCTCTGCTGCACCGCGACCTGCGCGTCGCGCGTCGTGAGTTGCCTTACTTTCTGCTCCGGGTTGGTTTGCAGCCGCTACTGTTCACCTTCATCTTCGGTTTTGTCATGCCGCGCCTCGGCATTATTCAACGTGGCTATACGGGAATGCTGCTCCCAGGTATTCTGGGATTGAGCATGACGCTGTCGAGCATGCAGGCCGTAGCCTTACCCCTGGTAATCGATTTCGGCTGGACAAAAGAGATCGAAGATCGGCTGCTGGCTCCGATTAGTATTTCCGGAATAGCGATCGAAAAAATTCTGGTCGGCATTCTTCAGGCGATGATTGCCGGTCTGGTGGTTCTGCCCCTGGCCTGGTTGTTGATGAGAGTTCATTTGAGTCTCGGCTTCGTCGACATCCTTCAGGTGCTGCTGGTTGCGTTTCTGTCCAGCTGGTTGTTTGCCGCCTTTGGGATGGTCGTGGCGACATTGGTTGAACCTCAACAGATTGGCCTGGTGTTCAATGTGCTGTTGGCGCCGATGATTTTCTTCGGCTGCGCTTACTATCCCTGGGCGACGCTGCACGTAATTCCATGGTTTCAGCGGGCCGTGCTCCTCAATCCGCTAGTGTATGCCAGCGAAGGTTTTCGTCTGGCTCTGACTCCGGAAATGCCGCACATGTCACCGTGGTTGGTTTATGGTGGACTGGTCGGGTTTTCGTTGCTGTTCACCTGGCTCGGCCTGCGCAAGTTTCAAAAGCGCGCAGTCGACTGAAACCCCATTTGCACACAGTTTCCTGACACTTTTGCCACTTCTTCGCTGCCGATCTGCTTGCGGAAGCCCCTTCGGTTTGTTATAGTCGCGGACAGTCATCATCCGGAAAAATTTGCAAGACACAGGCGATCCCAATGGGGGATTTGCCTCTAAACGAAAGGACCTTTTTATGGGAAACGATCGTGACTATGGCGACAATATTTCGACTCGACTAACTTATTTTCTGGTGGGAGCAGGCATCGGCGCAGTGCTGGCTTTGTTGTTCGCGCCAAAGTCGGGCGAAGAACTGCGCAACGATATTGCTGACGCGACCCGCAAGGGCATCGACAAATCAAAAGAAACAGCACAGCAAATAGGCGTAAAGGCGACGGAGTATTACGACACCACGCGCGCCAAAGCCGGCGAGTATTACGAAACTGCGCGCGAGACGGCGGGCGAGTATGTTGAAGCCACGCGCGAGAAGGCCACTGAGCTCTACGACACGGCCACGACCAAAGCCGGCGAAGTCGCCGCGATGACCCGGGACGCAGCCGCGCGTCAGGCCGGTTCAATTTCGGCCGCCGTTGAAGCCGGCAAGAAAGCTTACGTGGAAGAGAAACGCAAGACCGAGCTTTCCGGCCGCACCGAAGCCGCCCCGACCTACAAGCCTGAAAAGGCGATGTAGATTGAGCTTTGAACTTTGTACTTTTGTTCGACTAAGCAATTCGAACTGAGGACGGACCGGAAGTACGGTTCTGAACATGAACGCAAACGAACCACTGTTCTGGCTGGTAATTATCACGGGGATCATAGCCGTGTCATTCCTGGTAATCGCTATAGCGATGATCGCGATGGCCGTGTCTGTGAAACGCGCCGTCAAGTCGGTGAATCGGCTCGAAGAGCGGCTTGAGCCTTTGATGACTAAAGCCGCCGCGCTCAGCGAACAGGGCGCCGCCATCGCGGTCCAGGGCAGGCAGATAGCTGAACAGTTCAATGTGATGTCAGGTCACTTGTCGACGGCGACAGCTAACCTGGCTGAGTCGACGACCCTGATCAAAGAAGAAGTGCGCGGCATCATGGCCCTGGCCGACGAAACAGCAGAGATGGCTCATGAGAAAGTGCATCTGGTCAGCCGAGCCATCGACACGACTCATGAACGCGTGATGGATACTACTGAGTTCATTCAACGCAAAGTCATTGAACCGGCCCGCGAGCTGGCGGCGATTCTGGCCGGCTTGCGACGCGGTCTGGAAGTGCTGGTCGCGCCAGCGCCGAGCCCTATTGATCGCAGTTACGGAGACGATGAGATGTTTATCGGTTGAAGCCCAAAACATCAAAGGCTGCCCAGGCCCGAACCATCGTCTCTGAGACAAATGGTTCGGGCTTTTCCTTGGAGTGCGGTGGCAGAGCGCAGCGTCGACACCGCTTTGGATCGTTTCGGAGGGCGCTTTCGCTGATTCAAGAACCAAAGCGCCGTCGCCGCTTCGCTCTGCCGGCGCACTCCAAATAATTCGCTTTTTGAAAGCCAACACTCATGCTGTTACTATTTCGTTTTTGACCCCTGACGCTTATGTCTACTGAAGCACCGACACTCGAACTGAAGAAGACCATCAACCTGCCGAAGACCAGGTTCGGTCAGAAGGCCAACCTGCCACAGACTGAGCCGGCCCGCCTGAAGAAATGGGCCGAGATGGATCTTTACCAACAGATTCGCCGCGCCCGCGCCGGCGCCGAGAAGTTCATCCTGCACGACGGCCCGCCGTACGCCAACGCTGACATTCACCTGGGCACCGCGCTCAACAAGATACTGAAAGACTTCATCGTCAAATCACGCACGATGATGGGCTTTGACGCGCCCTATGTCCCCGGCTATGACTGTCATGGCTTGCCGATCGAATTGCACGTCGAGCGCAAACTTGGCGCGAAGAAAGCCACCATGCCCCCGCTGAGTATTCGGCGTGTCTGTCGCGAATTTGCCGCCGATGCTTTGAAGCGTCAGACCCGGGACTTTCAAAGGCTGGGCATCCTGGGTGAGTGGGACAATCCCTACATTACGATGTCGGATCACTATGAAGCCGAGACGGCCCGCCTGTTCGCCCGCTTTGTCGAACGCGGATTCGTCTACAAAGGCGCGCGTCCGGTTTACTGGTGCATCCACGATCAGACCGCGCTGGCCGAAGCTGAAGTTGAATACGATCAGCACACCAGCCCTTCGGTTTATGTGAAGTTTCCGCTGGCCAGCGATCCGGCCCTGATCGATCCGGCCCTCGCCGGCCGCAAAGTTTTCGCGCTGATCTGGACGACGACTCCCTGGACGCTGCCCGCGAATCTTGGCATTGCCGTGCATCCGGATTACGACTATGTCGCCGTCGAGAGCGGTGATGAAGTCTACATCGTCGCCGCCGAACTCCTGGACGTGGTGGCCGCGCGCTGTAATTTTACCGCGCCGAAAGTGCTGGCCCGTTTTCCGGGCGCGAAACTCGATCGGCTGGAATGCCGGCACCCGTGGATTGATCGTCCATCGCTCTTGATGGTGGGCGAGCACGTTACGCTCGGCGGCGAAGCAGACGCGGAAACGGAACTTGACGTCAGCGAAGCTCGCGAAAAAAAAGGGACGAGCAAGTCAGGCACTGGTTTAGTTCACACTGCGCCTGGCCACGGCCACGACGATTTCGTGATCGGAAAACGATACGGACTGGAAATTTATTGCCCGGTGAATAATGCCGGCCGATTTACTTCGGAGGTCGAACACTTCGCCGGCCTGAACGTGTTTGAAGCCAACCCGAAAATCGTCGAGTTCATGCGCGAGCGCGGCGTGCTTCTGTTCACCGAAAATTACAATCACCGCTACCCGCACTGCTGGCGCTGTAAAAACCCCGTCATCTTTCGCGCCACGCCGCAGTGGTTCATATCCATGGATCGTGCGGATCCAAATGAGCCGGTCGAGGTGGATGAAGATGGTCGTGATCGGGCAAACTTTACCAGCAACTTCACCGACGGCGAGAGCCTGGACAACGCTTCGTTGCGCGCGATGGCTATGCGCGAAGTTGACGACCGCGTGCAATGGATTCCGGCTTGGGGCCGTGAACGCATGCGCAACATGCTGAAAGGTAGGCCCGACTGGTGTGTCTCTCGACAAAGAGTTTGGGGCGTCCCGATTCCCGCCTTCTATTGTCAGCAGTGCAATCACGTCGTCGCTGAACCGGAAATCATTCGGCATGTCGCCGATATTTTCGAGCAGGAATCAGCCGATGCCTGGTACAAGCGCGAAGCTGCTGAATTGCTGCCCGCGGATTTCAAATGCGCGAAGTGCGGCGCCGCGGAGTTCACGAAAGAGACAGACATCCTCGACGTTTGGTTCGATAGCGGCTCGTCTTCTATCGCTGTGTTGGAAGGCCGCGAAAATCTGACCTGGCCCGCTGATGTCTACATCGAAGGCGGCGATCAGTTTCGCGGCTGGTTCAATTCATCTTTATTCGTCGGGCTCGCGGTTCACGATCGAGCGCCGTATAAAACAGTGCTATGCCACGGCTGGACTCTGGACGCGCAGGGCAAGGCCATGCACAAGTCAGCGGGCAATGCTGTGTCGCCGGATGAAGTGATTCCGAAACTGGGCGCTGAGGTGCTAAGGCTTTGGTGCGTGTCCTCGGATTACATGGAAGACATGCGCTGCTCTGATGAAATTCTCCAGAGGGTCAGCGAGGGCTATCGTAAGTTGCGGAATACGGCGCGCTTCGCGCTGGGAAACCTCGATGGCTTTGAGCCTGAGCGAGACGCGGTGCCTGACGAAGAGCTTATGGAGATTGACCGTTGGGCGCTGGCCAAGCTGGATGAAGTTATTATGAGCGTGCGCACCGCATACGAAGCTTATGAATTTCACACGGTCTATCACACTCTTTACGAGTTTTGCACGGTCACACTTTCAGCGCGCTACTTTGACATTTTGAAAGACCGTTTGTATACGTTTGCGCCACGCAACCCAGCCCGTCGATCAGCGCAGACCGCGCTGTATCGCATTGCTGACGCAATCGCGCGCATGGTCGCGCCGATTCTCGTTTTCACCGCAGATGAGATCTGGGAAAACCTGCCTTCCGACGGAAATGGGGTAAGGTCATCATCAATTCATTTAGCTGAGCTTCCGATCGGTAGCCCCCACGAGGATGCTGGGGCGCGGCTGTATGTGTGGGCGCAAATCTTTATGTATCGTGACTTGGTACTATCCAAGTTGGAGGAAGCACGCGTTTCAAAGCTTATCGGCAGTTCGCTTGACGCGAACGTTGAGATTTCTGCCGGCAGTTACGCCCACAAGATCCTAAGCCAATACCAAGATCAACTGCGCTATATTTTCATCGTGTCGCACGTTGAGTTACTTCATGCAAACACTGAAATCTCAGAAGAGGGCCTAGATGTAAACGTAACGCGCGCCGACGGGCAGAAGTGCGAGCGATGCTGGAACTACTCAACACATGTGGGCGAGTCAGAGAAATATCCAACGGTGTGCGAACGTTGTGTGGCGGCATTAGAAGAAATCGAGGCGAGCGGTCAACTGCGTTAAGTGCCGTTAGGCACGAAATGTTTATAGCACCGCGCCTTTTTTGGATTGAGCCCATTTATGGGCGACAGAATGTTTCGCTCCTACGGAGCTGCAATCACCTTGACCATTCGGTTCTATAAACATTTCGCCGCTACGCGGCTCCAGGAGATGCGCTGCTGGAATTATTCAACTCATGTGGAGAGTCCGAGAAATATCCAACGGTGGGCGAAATCGAGGCGAGCGGTCAACTGAGTTAAGTGCCGTTAGGCACGAAATGTTTATAGCACCGCGCCTTTTTTTTGGGATTGAGCCCATTTATGGGCGACAGAATGTTTCGCTCCTACGGAGCTGCAATCACCTTGAGCCGTTCGGTTCTATAAACATGGCGCCGCTACGCGGCTCTCGGAGATGCGCTGCTGGAATTATTCAACGCATGTGGGAGAGTCCCAGCGTTACCTGACAGTGTGCGAGCGCTGTATTGCCGCGTTAGAAGAAATCGCGGGGAGCGAGTAGTTGTCTTAAGTGCCGTTAGGCACGGAATGTTTATAGCCCCTCGCGCCCAATTATTTTGACGAGCCCATTTATGGGCGACAGAATGTTCCGCTCCTACGGAGCTGCGATCACTATTGGCATTTGGTTCTATAAACATTTCGCTCCTACGGAGCGAACCCTGGGTTTCCATTAATTGCAGTTCATAAATATTTGCCGCTTCGGCCCTGCTGATAACCAAGAGCAATTCTCCATCATTTCGAATGACCGATAGCGAATCACAATCCCGAAAATCCCGCATCGCCTGGCGGCTGGGTTATCTCATCGCCTCCCTCGGCATCTATTTGATGGATCAGTCGAGTAAGGCCTGGGCTGTTCGTCGCCTGCGCTTTAAGGATCTCACGATCATTAATGGCGTGCTCGACTTTGTTTACGCCGAGAATCCCGGGATTGCCTTTGGGCAGTTGCAGGAAGGCGGCGCCTTCGGCCGCTGGTTTTTTGTAGTGCTGGCTGCGTTGGCGGCCATCGCGGTATTTGTCTACTTTGTGCGCACTCCGCGGACGGATGACCGAGTCCTGGGCGCCTGCGCCTTGTTGCTGGCGGGCATCCTGGGGAATTTGACTGATCGAGTGCGGTTAGGTTTTGTGATCGATTTCATCCTGGTGCACGCAGGACAATATCACTGGCCGGCGTTCAATGTGGCCGACGCCAGCATCTTAATAGGCGCTGCTTTGCTGGCTTACGATCTTATTTTCGCCAACCGAAAGGCCAAGCGGGATTCATTGACCGATCAGCGAGTAGCGTCCGGCTCCTGATTGCTTACTGCTTATGTACCCCATTCTTTTTCGCATTTTCAACTTCCCCATTAACACTTATGGAGTGTTTCTCGCCCTGGCTTTTCTGGGCGCCATTTATGTGACGGTGAAACTGGCCGGACGCGACGGCTTGCCGCGAGACCGCATCTACGATCTCTGCCTGTGGCTGCTGCTGGCCTCTCTGATCGGATCAAAGCTCCTGATGTTCTTCACTGAGCCGGAGTATCGCGAACACCCGCTACAACTTTTCTCTTTGGATTTCCTGCGTTCGGGTGGGGTTTTTTACGGCGGACTGTTGGGAGCGATCATAGTCGGCTACATCCTGATGCGCCGTTGGAATTTGCCCTGGTGGAAAACGGCTGACGCCTGCGCGCCGGGGATCGCTTTGGGTAACGTGCTCGGCCGCCAGGGTTGTTTCTCGGCCGGGTGCTGCTGGGGCAAACCGACGAACCTGCCCTGGGGTGTGCGCTTCAGCGAGTTGGGACACGAGATCACGGGCGTACCCCTCGGCGTAAAGCTGCACCCGACGCAGCTCTACGAATCGTTCGCGATGGTCTTCGTTTTCATCTTTCTGCTTTGGCTGCACAAGCGAAAGAAGTTCAGCGGCCAGGTGATCCTCGCTTACGTGATCATCTACGCGACGATTCGGTTCTTGATTGAGTTTGTGCGCGACGATCCGCGCGGCGACATTCTGGGACTGACGACTTTGACCGGGCTTTCCACTTCACAACTGATCGGTATCGTGGTCGGCGTGGGATCGCTGATAACGTTAGTCCTTCGCTGGCGGCGAGCAAACAGCGCGAATCGCCGCGGCGAAGTCGCATCAACTCCCGCCCATGTTTGAGGTTGCTCGTCTTTGCGCCTCCTGTTCCCCTCCGCGCCTTTGCGTGAAATTTCAGAATCGGACCTGATGGTTCACGCAAGGGCGCCAAGAGAAAACGTAAGGCGCAAAGGGAACCTCCGCTGGCTAACTCAATCAACTATTGCTAAGATGACCAGCTTTTTGATCAGATGAAACTTCGCGTCCTATATCACGGTCACTGTTTTGACGGAGTCGCTTCGGCGGCGACCTTCACCCGCTTCTACCGCGAACGAATCAATTCCGAAGCCGACGTTCATTACGGCGGATTGCTGCATCGCCCTGGAAATCTGTTTGATCAGTCGATGTTCGACGGCGACGAGAACGCCATCGTCGATTTCAAGTATTCGCCGTCGGAAAAACTGACCTGGTGGTTCGATCATCACCAGTCAGCCTTTCTTACGCCGGAAGATGAAGCTCACTTTCACGCGGAGAAGTCTGACAAGAAATTTCTCGACGCGACCCGCAAGTCCTGCACTGAATTCATAGCTGAAGTAGCGCGAACCAAATTTGGCTTCGATGATCGGCCGCTGGCGGATCTGATTCACTGGGCGCACATCATCGACGGCGCGCTGTATGATTCGCCCGCCCAGTGCGTCGAGCTGAAAGCCCCCGCCCTCCAGCTCATGCAGGTGATAGAGGCCGATCCCGACGATGCCTTCATCGAACAAATCATTCGAGATTTGACCACGACGCCGCTCAACGACGTAGCTAACAGTGCTGAGGTGCAGCGACGCTTCCAGCCGATCCTGCAACTGCATCTGGAAACGCTCGAAACGATCCGGCGCAAAGCTCGTTATGAACACGGCGTCGTGCAATTCGATTTGGTTGACGAAGGCTTTGAAGGCTTTAACAAATTCATCCCTTACTACTTATTTCCTGATGCCACTTACACCGTCGCGCTCACCCGCGGCACACAACGGACTAAGATTTCGGTCGGCTCAAACCCCTGGTCGCCACGCCCGCGCACCCATAACATCGCCACGATTTGTGAACGCTATGGCGGCGGCGGACATGCCGTGGTCGGCGCTATCTCGCTGGGACCTGAAGAGGTTGATAAAGGACGAGTGGTGATGGGTGAGATCGTAAAGGAACTCTCAAGTTGAAGAGTGGTAATGAACCAGATCCACGGCCCTTCAAAATCCCGATACCGATTGATCCGTCAAGGTC
This sequence comes from Blastocatellia bacterium, assembly GCA_033857635.1. Classification (GTDB taxonomy): domain Bacteria; phylum Acidobacteriota; class Blastocatellia; order Pyrinomonadales; family Pyrinomonadaceae; genus UBA11740. Next base: position 66,761 of record JAWVDF010000043.1, on the reverse strand, counting down.
AACCGCCGATCTCAGGAATCGCAAGGCTACGACAGATTTTCTTGGCTAGTTGATTCGAAATCTCTGTGTGTCGAGGAACTGCTTCAACGGCGCCGGTTCGAGGATTGCACCACAGCGAGTGCGATCGGCCTTCGCGCTTGAGATAACAACCGTGCCGCCGCAAATGTCGGAGCAGGGAGTCGCGTTTCATGCGGCCACGACGACAATCTCTTTCTCGACGTCGGCAGGAAGACCGCGTAACGCGTCGTCGCGCCGATCTTCGAGAATCAGAGCTATGGCCTCAGTGAGGTTCTGTCGAGCTTCATCTCTCGTTCGGCCCTGGCCGTTCGCCCCTGGGATTTCGGAGCAGTAGGCAATAACCCATTCATTGTCGTGTTCGAATATCGCAGTGAACTCGTTGTGCATAGCACCTCCCCGGCCTCCATTGTCCCCGTATTCACCAACTGGCGCAAGACAAACACACCCAACGGTAACGACTCGTTAGAACTTCACTGCGTCTATTTTGTCCGGGAACCATTGTGTGATACACAACCCCCCGAAACGTTGATCCGACACGAGGAGTTGATATCAAGAGCATTATGCCAGCCGCAAACAGCAACATTGAATCATTTCAACACGAAGACCGCGTCTTTCCGCCACCAACCGAGTTCGCCGCCAAAGCTCACATCAAGTCGGAGTCCGAGCTGGAAGCTCTGCGCGCTGAAGCCAGCGCCGATCCCGAAGCGTTCTGGGCACGCCTGGCTGAAGGCGAACTGGACTGGTTCAAAACGTGGGACACTGTGCTCAAGTGGGACCCGCCCCACGCGCAGTGGTTCGTCGGCGGTAAGATAAATATTTCCTACAACTGTCTCGATCGACACTTGGCAACCTGGCGGCGAAATAAAGCCGCCCTCATCTGGGAAGGTGAACCCGGCGACACGCGCACGCTCACTTATCAACAACTGCATCGCGAGGTTTGTCGCTTCGCAAATGTCTTAAAACACGTCGGAGTCGAAAAGGGCGATCGCGTTGCGCTCTACATGCCTCTGATTCCCGAGTTGGCGATCTCGATGCTGGCCTGCGCGCGCATTGGCGCGACGCACTCGGTGGTCTTCGGAGGTTTTTCAAGCACGGCGCTGGTAGATCGCATCAACGACGCGCAGTGCAAGGTTGTGGTTACTGCCGATGGCGGTTGGCGTCGCGGCAACGAAGTGAAACTGAAACCGGCCGTGGACGAAGCACTGAAAGAAACCCCTTCGGTAAGATCGTGCATCGTCGTCAAGCGCACCGGCAGTCAGATTCACATGGAGTCGGGCCGCGATCATTGGTGGCACGAGTTGATTGACGTTGTCGATCACAATTGTCCGGCCGAAGAACTGGACAGCGAACACCCGCTCTTTATTCTTTACACCTCCGGCACGACGGGAAAACCGAAAGGGATTCTGCACACGACCGGCGGGTATCTGCTGCAGGCCCACCTGACTACCAAATGGATTTTCGATCTTAAGGACGACGACATCTACTGGTGCACGGCCGACATCGGTTGGGTCACGGGACACAGCTATGTGGTTTACGGTCCAATGTCGAATGGAGCGACCGTTTTAATGTATGAAGGCGCGCCCAACTGGCCTGAACCGGATCGGTTCTGGGAGATCATCGAACGTCATCAGGTGAACATTCTCTATACGGCGCCGACGGCCATCCGCGCGTTCATCAAGTGGGGAGAACAGTGGCCCTTGAAGCACGATCTGTCTTCGCTGCGATTGCTGGGCACTGTCGGCGAGCCGATCAATCCCGAAGCGTGGATGTGGTACCAGCGCGTCATCGGAAAAGATCGTTGTCCGATTGTCGACACCTGGTGGCAGACAGAGACCGGCGCGATTATGATTTCGCCTTTGCCGGGTGCGACGCCGACAAAACCCGGATCGGCAACCAGGCCGTTTCCCGGAATTGAAGTCGACGTGATGACGAGGGACGGCAAATCCGTAGGACCTAACGAGGGGGGATACCTGGTTATCACAAAGCCCTGGCCGGCGATGCTGCGTACGATTTACGGCGACGACGCGCGTTATCGAGAGCAGTACTGGTCACAGATTGACGGCGTCTATTTCGCCGGAGACGGCGCGCGCAAAGATCAGGATGGTTACTTCTGGATCATGGGACGCATCGACGACGTAATCAACGTCGCCGGGCATCGCCTGGGTACAGCTGAAATTGAAAGCGCTTTAGTTTCCCATGAAGCCGTAGCAGAGGCAGCCGTCGTCGCCAAGCCTGATGATTTGAAAGGCTCGGCCGTCGTCGCGTTCGTTACGCTGGAGGGCGGCCGTATTCCCACGGATGAATTGCGGGAAGAACTGCGCCGCCACGTTGCGAAGGAGATCGGCGCGCTGGCCCGGCCCGACGACCTTCGCTTTGCCGATGCTCTGCCGAAGACCCGTTCAGGAAAGATCATGCGGCGTTTGTTGCGTGAGATTGCGGCTGGCGGTGACGTGGCCGGAGACGTTACCACTCTGGAAGATTTTTCCGTGCTGGAAAAATTACGGACTGAGGACGAGTGATCTGTCAGAACCGCCTGCGGTAGTGGGCGGTTGATCATTCCCGAACTTAGACGCTCGACCACAAGATCAATAGCGAAGGTTCAACCGCCCGCTACCGCAGGCGGTTCTGACCTTCGGCAAATCCCACGTTTCCCTGTATCATACGCAACGGTCACCTCCAACCATCTTCAGTCGAAAGAGGAGTTAAAACCGAAATGGCCCCGAGTACTGCTATCGATAATCGTTCCGGTCCGCGTTATGTTGCCGCCTTTCCAATCCGTGCTGAATGGGACACCAATGAAGGGATTCACATCGTCGCCGAAGGCGAGACAGACAACGTTGGTCCGGAGGGGACGCTGATTCATTTCCAACGGGATCTGCCGCCAGTCGGCGGCCGGGTTAACCTGCTGGTGCTCGGCGACACCGGCGAGAAACTCCGAGTGATCGCGGAAGTCCTTCGCATTGAACGCAACCCAAGCCACCCACAGGCAGCACTGCAAGTAGTGGGCGAGACGGACGAATGGCGTGGGCTGGTCTGGGAAGAAGCCGCGATCAAAATGGCCGAAGCCGACGAGCATTACGAGGACGACGAGTTGTAGCCCGAGCCTGATCACTTCGACGCACGACTGAACTGAATGACGCCAGACTGGAACCAGCCGGAAAAAGATAACGCCCAAGTCGCAAGCTGGGTGCAGACCCGAGTGGTCCTGCGAATAATACTCCTCCTGCTCGCAGTGGCTGCGCTTCTTTGGATCGTTTACAAACTCACGACTGTCCTGCTGTTAGTCGTCCTCTCGATCTTCTTTGCTTACCTGGTGGCGCCCCTGGTCGATCTGGTTCAGCGACCAATTCCTATCGGCGGCCGCCCGCGCGTCATTCCTCGCGGCGTGGCGATTGGGATCGTTTACGTCGTGCTCTTCAGTAGTATCGGCCTGGCGATTTACTTCCTGACACCACAACTGGCCGCGCAGTTTCCCGAGTTCAAGCAGCAAGCCGGCACCTATTACAAGACAATCACCTCTACATCCGATCGCATCAATCAGTATTTCATGTCTCATCGCATGCCTGAGGGTGTCGTCAAGGCGGTCAATAACACCGTGCTCGGATTGATCGCCAGAGGCGGCGAACTCGCCAGCGCTGCCTTCGAGCGTCTGCTCGGATTAATAATCTTCATTCCCTGGCTGGTGCTGATTCCAATTCTGGCTTTCTTCTTTCTCAAAGACGCCGACAGCTTTCGCCGGTCGGTGCTGGCAATGCTGCCGCGCGGCCGTTTGCGCTGGCGCGGTGACGAGTTTTTTCAAGATATCAACAGCACCCTGGCCGCATACATTCGCGCGCAACTGACCGCTTGCCTGCTAATCGGCGTCGTCTGCAGCGTGGGCTTTGCCTTGCTTGGTCTGCCCAGCCCGCTGGTGCTCGGATTAATTGCCGGGGCGTGTGAGTTTGTGCCTCTCGTGGGTCCCCTGGTCGTAGCGATCCTCGCTGTTGTTCTGGCTCTACTGCACTCAGGCGCCGGGCTGGCCTTTGTAGTGCTGCTCTTCCTCGGCGTGCTACGCATCGTTCAGGACTATGTGCTCTATCCTCGGATCATTGGTGAGGGCATTCACTTACATCCGCTCGCGGTGATTCTGGCAATATTGGCCGGGGCTGAAATAGCCGGCGTCGCGGGAATCTTTTTGGCGATCCCGGTGATCGCTGTGATTACGGTTAGCTATCGTCACTGGCTCGAGCATCGTGGGCACGAAACCATCGCCGAAGTTTTGGAAGAAGCAGTCGTGGAACCCGTGGAAGAGATCATTGGAGAAGTGGATCGCCCAACCGCCAGCACCACCGCGGAGGAAATGGCCCGCGTGCGCCCGGACTTGCTTACCGGAGAACTAAAACATCCGAAGGATGAATAAAAGGTCCCGTGAAATTAAGCGTCACAAATGAAGAGGCAATTGATTTCATCGACTGTTGGCGAAGAACAGTTGGACAAAGTTCATTTGTCGAGCCTTATAACTCATACCGAGAAGCATTGGTGTTTTCTTTTGATGGAGAAATGAAACCGTTCTTGAATTACACGAGGGGATATCATCATCCAAGAAACAAAAGACCGTACTTCACGACCCTTCCTTGTTTAATGAATGAAATTGGAAAGATCATGCGCCCTTACCGGGGTTGGGGCGGCCGCGTATTCATTGACAATGCTCAAGCATATTACGTGGATGAGTCTAAGACTAAGCACCATCTGTGCGATTTGAGCTGGCCAAAAGACATCGACGTTGTAGCGGAGTTGAAAAGCTATCGACCAAAACGTAAGGCGGCATTGACGCTACGCATTATGACACCAAGCAAGCGTCAACATTAAGAAAAGAGAAGTAGGGTGGGTCGGAATGAGCGATATCTAATATCAGAGTCGGTTAGTCCTCACAACAAAGCGTGTCTTGGCCGCAGAGCGGCCAAATGTTTATAGCTAACATCGCCACAGAAATTTTTTTAGCTCCGGAGGAGCGCAATATCACTCGCCCGTCAAATGTTTCGCTCCTACGGAGCTGAAACGTTTCTGGGGTTCTCATTTCTATAAACATTTGGTCCCTCCGGGACTAAAGAGAGCGACCAACGAATAACGCACTCAGACCTGCGCAAGTTGTTAACTTGCGGTTCTCTTCCCCATCAACTCAATAAATCTTTGGAAGTGATGCGCAGCATCGTGTGGGCCCGGGGCGGCTTCAGGATGATACTGGACCGAGATTATGGGAAGAGAAGTGTGACGCATTCCTTCGACGCAGGCGTCATTCAGATTAACGTGCGTGACTTCCATTTCCGGCGGCAAACTGTCGGCCTGCACCGCAAAGCCGTGATTGTGAGAAGTGATCTCGACGTGGCCCTCGCGAATATCTTTGACAGGTTGATTACCGCCGCGATGGCCAAACACGAGCTTGAAAGTCTTGCCGCCAAACGCTCGACCCAGCAGTTGATGACCAAAGCAGATACCGAATGTCGGCACGCCTGACTCTGCGAGCTGCTTCACTTCCGCGACTTCTTTCGTCATCGAAGCAGGATCGCCGGGGCCGTTGGAAAGGAAAACTCCGTCCGGCTTCATCGCAAACACTTCGGTCGCGGGCGTCCCAGACGGGACCACGGTGATGCGACAGCCGGCCTTTGCCAACTCTCGCAGCGAATTCGTTTTCACGCCAAAGTCGTAACAAACTACATGAAAGCGTGCCACGCCGACGGCGGGAAATTCATAAGCCTCTTTAGTTGTGACTACGCTCGCCAGCTCGCGGTTTTCCATCGCAGGCGAGTTGCGCGCCTTCTGAATTACGCTTTCGTGATCCGCATCGATCGTTGAGAGACAGGCGCGCATCGCGCCCTTATCGCGAATGTGGCGCACCAGGGCTCGCGTGTCGATATGATCGATGGCGACGATGTTCCAGCGCTTCAAATAATCTTCGAGTGTTTCCTCTGAGCGCCAGTTCGAAGCCATGCGGCTGAACTCGCGCGCAACAAACCCTTCGACCCACGGCCTCGACGATTCGCCGTCCTCACTGTTCACGCCATAGTTGCCGATCAAAGGATAGGTCATGCAGACGATCTGGCCCGCATAGGACGGATCGGTGAGCACCTCCTGATAGCCCGACATCGACGTATTGAAGACCATCTCGCCCATGCTCTCGCCCGCGGCGCCCCACGACCGCCCGCGCCAAACGCGGCCGTCTTCGAGAGCGAGGATTGCTAGACTGTTTTTCGTGCCGGTCATGGGAAATATCTGTAAATATCCTTTCGATTGAGGAATCGCACAAAGATCACAGTATCCTCATGCAAAGCGAGCCCTATTCGATAGTCGCCGACTCTGATCCGGAAATAATTCTTTGAACCTTTGAGTGATTTAACGTTAGGCAAGAGGGCGAGTGAATCGGCCGCCTCGACTGTCTCGATAGTTCCCTTCACTCGCTCTAACAAACGCTTGTCGGTGATCGACCTCAAATCCCGCCCGAAGCTTTCCCTAAAAGCTGTCTTCACAGCCTGCTGTCCAGAAGCTTAAACACTTCTTCGCGCGAGCTTGCTTCAGTTGCCAGCCCTTCTTTGATCGCTCGCGTAAGAGCGATCTCTTCGATGGCCTCTTCAACTATTTTCTTCACGAACTCGCGGCGCTCCTCCAGCACTTCGACTACAGCCGATTTAAGTAACTCTTTGAGCTTCGCTTCATCAATTGATGCCGACATTGTGTCTCCCGTGGGGCCTAAATTAACATCGCAGCCATGGAAAGAAAAGGCGCGTTTGCTCTTACCCTCCAAGATTAATCTTAAAGCCACTCCCGCCGCTGCCCTGTGACGGGAAGAAAGGCTTAAGCAATCCAGCCAGCGCCGCCAGGTTCCTCGTTTGAATCAAAAGCTCGCCCGGACCGGTGAATTCGGCGACGATGCCTTCGCCGCTGACCATGCTGCGAAAGAAACCTGCCGCGGCCTTTCTCAGAGTGTATTGAGTCGAACCTTCCCAGGCGACCAGATGGCCCGTATCGACTACGTAACGCTCGCCGGGCCCCAGGGTCTTTCGATGAATCGCGCCAAAGGATGAAACCAGGAGCAGGCCCTGACCCTGCACCAGCAGGACGAACAGTCCTTCACCTGAGAAGAAGGTTTTGGCGCCGCCCCATTTTGTATCGACATTGAGGCCGGCGTCGCCGGCGAGATACGAACTGGATTGCACGAAGAACGATTGGTTGTTCAATTCAATCGCGGCGATGTCGCCGGGTGCACCCGGCGCCAGAGTGACTTCCCCGGGACCGCCGCGCGCAGTGAACGTCGAGACAAATGCTGACTCGCCGCCGGCTGCACGTTTGATGGCGCCGAACAGTCCGCCCTTCATCTGCGATTGCAGCTCGACATTGGCCGACATCGAAACCATCGCGCCGGCTTCGGCCATGATCGATTGTTCGGGTTGAAGCGTTAACACCGCGAGAGAAAACGCAGGCTGATGCAAAATCTCGTAACTGTAACCGCGGCCAATGCCCTGCCCATCGGTATCAAGATTAATTCCGTGAGGCGAAGCTGAAGGGGCGGGCGCCGCGTCGACGCGCGTACCGCAACGACCGCAAAACCCTCCGCCGGGGGCAATTTGATTTCCACAAGCAGGACAGTTCATTAAGTTTCTCCCTAGGTTTCGTCCGCGTTTAGAAGCGGGCTACCGCCCGCTTCGTCGGACAGCAGCCCGACTCTAAATTGATAGCAGTCTGGATATTAAAAACTGAGATGATTAAGACGGCTTTTCGCGCTGCGCGCTCAAATGCGGACAGGATGTCCGCGCTCCCCGCGGATCAGTGTCTACCGCTCACGGCCTCGCGGCGGCCTTTCAAAAACTGTTGCGCCTCGTTCAGCCAACGCTTTTCAGTACGGTACTTGTAAGCCGGCGCAGTTTTGACGGCGTCGATACAGGCTTGCATCGAACTGGCGGCTTCCTGATTGTCGCCCAACCCGGCGTGCGCCCGGCCAACAAGGTACAGGGCCTCAGGATCGTTGGGCCGATGATCAAGAAACTTCTCCAGCACGTCACGCGCGTCGCTGTATTGGCCCGCGGCAATGTAGGTCGAGCCGATCTCACGCCAGATCTCCTGCTGCGCGTGAGATTGATCTCGCTGCACAACCTGCTCGAAATGCCCGATGGCTTCAGCTAAGCGGCCCTGGGCCCGCGCGATGCGTCCGAGTTGATAATGCGCGTCCAACTCCTCCGGATCGATATCGATGGCTCGCTGAAAACGCTCGCGGGCCAGATCCAGTTCGCTACGCTGCTGATGTATCAGTCCCAGATTGTAATGAGCCGATGAATCGCGGGGATTGATCGTGGCCACTTCCAGGTTCTGCTTGAAAGCAGCACGCGCGCGCTGATTCCCGACCACCTCAGTGAAGTAACCGCGGAGCAGAAAGAAGAGCATCAACAAAAGGAATGGCGACGCGAGCACGGTGTGAAACAAGCCGTACCAAAGCGGTGAGAGCACCATCGTGACGATGCCGCCCAACATCGCGATTGAGATGGCCCGCACAACTGACGGGCGAAACACTTCGCGCACCGCGATTACTGTACCGACCGACAAGAGAAAGAACTTGGGGATGAAAAAAATCGCTTCGGATATCGCAGCCTGATTGTTCAGGTCCTGTTCCATCCGCGCCAGTGCTTCCGCGGAAACTCCCATCGAGCGCCACATTTCGAGTGTTTGCGGAGTCTGCTGAATCATGCTGGCGACAAAGGTGGTCTGTATCCCGCTAAAATGAAAAAACAGCGCGATCAGGATGCTGGCTAAATTAGTGGCGACCAGAACATAGAACAGCACCGAAGCCAGCGAAGCGTATTCCTGCCGCACGACCACGCCAAAGCTTCCTTTGCGTTCGAACAGGTTGGCAATGAGAGCGAGAATCGGCACCAGCACGAGCGCGATGGGCAACAACGAAGCGGCGGACTGAAAGACTGCGGCAGCCAGCGACGCGGGCCGAACAAAGAGCCCTTTGTTACCGGCGAGCCAGGCGACCGTAAAAACGTAAGCAAGCTGCGAAAGATAAGCGCATACGATCGCCGGCAACAGGGCCCCTCGATCGCGCACTTCCCGCATCCCGCGGAAAGGCGCGTAGAAGATCATCCCCAGAAGTCTTAACCAATCTGTCATTAAAGTGGCCCAGACTTCAGTCTGGGATTCGGTGGCTTGCTGTGATCACAGACTGAAGTCTGTGCCACTTTACCGCTCTTCCGGATCGGGCTCATTCATGTCACGCCGGTAAGTCGCGCCCGGCGGCACCCCGGTGTTATGCGTGTCCCGGCTCATTAGCGTCGCCGCGCCCACGGGCCAATAACGAAACAGTGCCTTGCCGTAAACATATTTTTTCGGCACTAGTCCCCAGATACGCGAGTCGCTTGAATTATCGCGGTTGTCGCCCATCACAAAATAGTAGCCCGGCTTAACGTAAGTGGCCGGCTTGCTGGAATGCGACATGTTCAAGTGCGGATCGAGATAGGCTTCGTTCAGCTCTCGGCCGTTGACGTTCACATGACCATCCCGGACTTCCACAGTATCACCCGGCAATCCAATGACGCGCTTGATATAACTCTTTGAAGGGTCCTCAGGAAACCAGAAGACAATGATGTCGGAACGATAAATTTTGGGCGCCCACCCGTAGTCGTCGTAGTAAATCAACTTGTTAACAAAAATTCGCTCGCCGTCGTGCAGGTACGGCAGCATCGACGTGCCTTCGACCTTCACCGGCTGCACGATGAACACCATGACCAACGCCAGCACCATCAGCGCGAAGATTAGGTCGCGAATAAGCAAGCGCGATTCATGCCACAGGTGTTTGCGAGCCGCGTCCCGGGGTCGCTGGATCTGGATGTCGTTGTCGTCGTCCGGATGGACGGTGCCGAATGGAGGGGGCTGGCTAAATTGCTTACCAAACATTTTTTTAGCAGGACATGGAAGCCGCTACCTGGCGGTCAATAAGAAGCGCTCAAAAGCACCCGAGTTGTCCATGGTAATCCTTCATCGAGGTTATCCGTCGATAGCTCGCATTGTCAAACCTGTCTGCATGGCGCGCAGCGTTGGAGCGCAGGCATCCGTGCCCGCGGTTCGCCAGCATCCTGCGGCCATCTTCCCACGCACCACGTTCCCTAACGCTTGACAGTTGTTGGCACGGCTCTCTATCATCCCCACGCGTCGGCAGATAGAATTCCCAACCGAGCAAATCAGCGATCGATCGTCAAAACACCGGAGGCTCAAATTCGTGATCAAGCTCGACATCATCAACCGCCTTGCCGATCAAACCGGCATCCCCAAGTTGAAAGCTGAACAAGCGGTGGACGCCCTGTTTCATTCGATGAAGGAAGCGCTATCCCGCGGCGATCGCATCGAACTGCGCGGTTTTGGCGTTTTTATCGTCAAGCCACGCAAGCGCGGCGTCGGTCGCAACCCGCGCACGGGCGAAGAGGTGGCCATCCCCTCAGGCAAGACGATTCGCTTTAAGCCAGGTAAGGAATTGCAGGCCCACGAGGACGGCGAAGAATCGGCGGCGGACTAAAGTCCGTTCGGTGCCTTGAGAATTCAGCAGCCGGAAGTTAGCTTTGACGAAGACAATGTTGTCTTGCTAACTTCCGGTTTTTCGTTTCGCGTTGAATAAGATGTCACAGCCCGCCGATGCTCTACCGCAAATCCTGAGTTCACAACTGCCTTCGAGTCGTAAGCTCACTCCGCGCCAGTTGCTCCTGCACGTGGCCTTGTTTATAGCCACGGCGATCACGACCACCATTTCCGGAATCATTTGGTGCGCCGGTCCATTGGCCGAACCGGCCGGCGCACCGGCGCAAAGCGGTGGCGTCACAGATTCTATTCTGCTGCTTCCCTGGTACTACTTAACGGGGGTTGCTGAACTCGCATGGCAGGCACTCACGCATCCCGCTCTGCTCGTGCCCGGACTCGAGTTTTCCGGTTCGCTGATGGCGATTCTGACCGCGCATGAATTCGGTCATTATCTTTTTTGCCGCTACTACGGCGTCGACGCTACGCTGCCGTTCTTTATTCCACAGCCCCCCGGATTATTGCCGGGCACGTTTGGCGCTTTCATCAAAATGAAATCACCCGTGCCTTCGCGGCGGGCTTTATTCGACATTGGTCTGGCTGGGCCACTAGCCGGCTTCGTTGTGATCATTCCGATAGCTTTCCTGGGAGTGCTGACGCTGCAACACGGGAACATCGCAGCCGGAGAAGCCGGCGGAATTACTTTCAACGATCCCCTGCTGTTTCGTTTGATCGCGCGTGTGTTCAGGATCGATCTCGCGACTTCAGTCGTGAATTCTTTTTATCTTGCCGCCTGGGTTGGACTACTGGTGACGGCTTTGAATCTGATGCCGGTGGGTCAGTTGGACGGCGGGCACGGAACGTTTGCGGCGTTTGGCTCGATCGCGCATCACTGGATTGGACGCGTTGCGTTTGTGTGCATGGTCGCGCTGGCTGGCCTGGGATGGCTGTGGCATGGCAGTCCCAGCGGAGTTCTGTACGTAGTCTTGTTAGCGATCATGCTGCGCGTCCGTCACCCCCAGCCCGAACAGATGGAGCCGTTGGGCGCAGCGCGGGTCACGATTGGGATAGTCACGCTGCTGGTTTTTGCGCTGTGCTTTTTGCCGTTCCCGATTACGATTAGTTAGGGTGCCAGTTCCTCATCGACCCCTGACTCGCAACGCGGCTTTGCCGCCAGATGTGCGGTAAGGCTGGCCTTACCGGTTGGACTTCTCTAACGAGCATCTGGAGGCTCGGCCTCGCCAACCTACCGCTAGTCTATTCATCGCCACATTGGAGTGATATGATCTTTGCTCGTGGTCATCCGCACAATCATCTGGAAAGACCAGTTTGTTGAGAAGCTGGCTCAGAAACATGGCGTCACAGTTTTCGAAGCAGAAGAAGTTCTGAATGCGAAGCCCCACATTCGTCGAATGAGTAAGGGCCAAGTCAAAGATGAACCTGTTTATGGCGCTTACGGCCAAACCAATGGAGGGCGATACTTGATCGTCCTCTACATCCGCAAAGTGTCCGGCGCCGTCCTGCCCATCTCAGCGCGCGATATGGATGACGCTGAAAGGAAATATTATGAGAGACAACGATAAGAAGATTGATCCATTGCCCGATACATTTAAGACCGCCGAAGAGGCGGGAGCGTTCTGGGATGCTCACAGCACGATGGATTATCAGGAACAGTTAGAGCCAAGCGACGATACTATAGAAATCACAGACCGCGTTTTCGAGGTCCAGGTCGCGGAAGACGTGTTTGAGAAACTACAGCAAGAAGCTTCATCCCTCCACCAATCAGTTCCTACCGTTGTTGATAAGATACTGCGAAAGGAACTGGCTTAGGCGAAACCACAAATGGCTTGAGGCAACAGTGTGCGAACAGTAGATTGGAATTGGTTTTTTAGCTCCCTGGCTCAATCTGTCGCGGCCCTGGTTGGAATCTTTGCGGCATTTATTATTACTAAGGTCGTGAATAATCAGGCAGAGTTCAATAGAAAGAAGATTCGCCTGAAGGAGTTACTGAGCGTATCGGCAAAATACCGGGATGCTCTTCTCGATCGCTCGTTCGACTGGTATAGCAAACACAAGCTGAAACATACGCTAGATTCATTGGACTTTCGTTTGGATGATGAGACAAATCGCAGAGCGCCTGAGGGCTACTACGAAAACTTTAATTTCCCTCCTTACCTTCCTCGTTCAGAGGTGCTCAATAAAATTGAAGAAAAGATCAGACGGCACTCCGGGCGGAGTTCTCAAACGAGCTATCCTGGCATGATGGACGTTGAATCAGTACGGTTCAATGCAGCACAGGATATGCGCTTCCGTGAGACCGTGAATGAGGAAGGCGAGCGGATTAGTAGCCTAATCCTCGATGTCCGTCAACATATCCGTTTGGTTAAGTTACATCTGTCAGAGCTAGAGGGAAACCCCGAAGCGTCAAAACTCATTAGCTCATCGATAATTGGCGCGATTCTTCTGTTCTTTTTAGGAATTATCTATCCTCTTAGTTTTCTCCCGGTCGATACTGAAAAGCCGATTTCGTTTTCTATAGCTGCGTTCTTCCCTGTCTTGTTTTCGCTAAAGGGATTCATGTTGGCAATAGTTGGGTTAATCTTTTCAGCGATAATGATCACCTTCTGGTTCGTCAATCTTTCGCTTAAATACAAGGTTGCCGACATGCAAGACCTTCGGAGAGCTGAAGGCTTTGAGAATTATTCAGAACATCTTCGCGTTATGACAGAGAATCAAGAGGCACAGCGAAAATGGGCTGAGCTAGCAAGGTCGCCGGCAAACGATACTTAATTGAGTGGCACAGACGGGGCAGTTCATGAAGCCGCCGGCAACAATCCCTTAATCTCCCGCACGACGCGATTCACTTCCTGCTGATCCGCGAGCGCGATCATGAAAAACTTATACCCCTGATGAAAGCAGATGACGCCGTTGGCAAACAGCCACACGCCGTCGAGAAATGGATTGCCGCCGAGCAGCCAGCTGATCGGCGCGCCGGTGATGCCTGTTGGGCTGGCTATCTGCGCGAACATCGCGGCGCCCGCGGCGCAACTGAAAGCACCCAGCAAGGGGGCGCCCACGTACTTCCCAATCTTGCGTTGGAACTCAACTCGCTCGCGTTCGGCTTGGTCCAGCTCACCGGCGGCAATTCGCTGCTCCTGCCTGGTCAGATACTCGTCAAACTTCTCGCTTACTTTTTTCAAACCGATGACTGGAAGCGCGGAGTGCGTCAGCCAGTGCGGATGCGACCCCAGCAGCACCGCATCGATTCCGGGAAAGCTGGCGCCCAAACGCACGCCGAGAATCAAAGAGAATGACACGGCCGCGGCTGTGCCGGGATTCTCTTTCACCCACTCTTTCGCTTTCATCAGTCCGGCTGTCGCGGCGGCGGTAGCTCGCGTTGCGCGCACACCCGCGCCGGCAAACTTCGTCGCCGTGGTCGCATAACCAACCGCTTCGTCAAACGCTTTTTCGGCCTTCTTGCCGGTGGGGCCGGCCGCATCGCGAATGATCTTGCCGGCGTCTTTGGCGCGGCGTTTGGCTTCATCGACAGCCTTGCCGGCTGTTTCGCGAAGATTGTTTTCGTCAGCGAATTTTTCCGCTTCCGAGCGCAAATGTTCCGCCCCACCGGCAATCGTCCGGGCGCCACGTCGCGCCGCATCGCCGGCTACACGAGCGGTGTCCCCGACCATGCCGGTCACGTTGAGTTTCTCGTCAAGCTCGCGGGCTTTGCGTTTAGCCGCACGCTGCAGATCGTCAAATTTCTCTTTGTAGTCAGTCATGGCATGTAGCGCAAGTTGTTAACTTGCGTCCTAAAATTTATTAAGGGCAATTTACCAAATTGCGCCACTCCATTCTACGCCGGAGGGCGCGTCTTAGTTCACGAATTATCGTGACCAGAATGGTTAACCGCGAAGCGGTTACGTAACAAAGCCCAGGGTTGCCGCTTCGGCTACCCTGGGAAGCGAGACCCCGGACGTCGCAACCCTGACAGGGTTGCGGAGAACACAAATGCTTTGAAACCCAACGTAGCCTCAGTGCGGCAACGTCGGGCTGTAGGCCAGAACCGCTTGGCGGCTCCAATGGTCTCGCCTTTACTTTTGGCTTCTTCCTTCTTACTTTTGGCTTATGCCGAAATGTCCGACGTGCGCAAAGCCGGTTGAATGGCAGGACAACCCCTGGCGTCCTTTCTGTTCAGAGCGGTGCAAACTGATCGACTTCAGCCGGTGGGCCAACGAAGAGTATCGCGTACCCGGCAAGGAAATTAATCCCGACGAGATTGTCGATCACCCGGCAGCGGGAGACTCGAAGAGCGATGAAGACATTGAGGCGCAAGGTGCGGGCTAACGCTTCAGTTTGGTTCGTGTGATTTCGTGGATCGCAGTCGTATTCGGCAGCCGAGAACGATCCACGAATTCACACGAAACTAAGACCAACCCGAAGTCGGTATCAATCAATCCCAAGGCATTAGGCACTGAAATCTAAACTGTGATTAGCAAACTCAAAATCGCGATAACGATGGTGGGGCTTTGCTCAACACTGGCGTTTAGCTCCTGCACCAGGAAACCCGCCGCGCCTGCCGCCTGGACTCTCGCGAACAATCAGCGCGCCCAGTTGTCGGACTATAAAGGCAAGGTTGTGCTGCTCGATTTTTATGCCACCTGGTGCGAGCCCTGCCGGGCTGAGACACCGCACCTGGTTCAGTTACAGAAGCAATACGCCGCGCAGGGTTTACAGATCATCGGACTGAATGTGGGCGGCGCAGACGATCGCGAACTGGTTCCCGGCTATGCCAAAGAGTTTGGGATTCAGTATCCGCTGGCGTTTCCCGATGACGAATTGGCGGATTCTTATCTGGCCGACAATCAGAATATTCCGCAGGCATTTCTTTTTGATCGCAACGGGAATTTGATCAAGCGCTTCGTCGGTTATAGTGAAAACTCCGGAGTTGAACTCGAGCGGCTGGTTAAGGCTTCGCTCACTTCCGGCCCTCAATAGACATGATTCACAAATTGATCGAAATGAGGATTGGCGGTGACAAGAAGTTCCGCTGGCGCAGCCATGAGATCTCGCGCATCGAAGGCTTGAGCGATGCGGTGTTCGGCTTCGCGGTGACTCTGCTTGTAGTTTCGCTGGAAGTGCCCAAGACCTTCAACGAGCTGATGCAGGCAATGCGCGGATTTGGAGCTTTCGCGATTTGCTTCACGCTGCTGATCGTCGTCTGGTTCAATCAATACAAATTTTTTCGTCGTTATGGACTGCAGGACACGAAGACCGTGGTCCTGAACCTGGTGCTGCTATTCGTCGTGCTCTTCTATGTCTACCCATTGAAGTTTGTCTTCACCTTTTTGGTCAGTCAGTTCACGGGAAACAGTAACGCCGTGCGGCTACCCAACGGAGCTGTTGAGCCGATGGTTGAGAATGGGGGCCAGGTTGCGACTCTGATGATCATTTTCGGTCTCGGGTATCTCGCGGTCTCGGCTCTATTCGTGCTGCTCTATCGTCACGCATATCAAACTCGCGAACGGCTGCAGCTGAACGAACTCGAGGTTTTCGACACACGTGCTGACATCCGTGAAAATGCTTTGAACGCCAGCATCGCGGCAGTCTCGATCATCGTTGCGGTCTTTGGCGGGGCGCGATACGGCGCGCTGTCGGGAATGACTTACATGCTTACTCCGGTAGTCATGACGCTTCACGGAGCCTGGAACGGCAAACGCCGGCGCAAACTCGAAGAACGATTCGGCCCTAACGAAAGTGCCGAACTCGAGTCGAAGCTAAGCTAATGATGATTTCTTTGCTTGAGTCCTGGCCGGGCCTGGCCTTTGCGGTCGTGATGATTTCATGGTTCGCGTTTGCTGCCGTGTTCCTGGCGTTCCTCGTGCGTAGGAAGCCTTCCGCCGCTGCCGATCGCAAACGGGAGCCCGCCTCGATCGTGGGAATTGCCTTGCAGGGCGTTAGTTACGTCGTCGTCTGGTCTGCCCGTCGCCCGAGCTTTACGTCGATCGCCGACCTCGGCAAACTCTTTGAAATCGCAACGGCTGTTCTGGCTATGGCTCTGGCCATCTCTTCTGTTTGGCTCGTGTCAGCCGCCGTTCGCGCACTCGGCAAACAGTGGAGTTTGGCCGCACGCGTTCTGGAGGGACATAGATTAATCACGGCAGGGCCGTATAATGTCGTGCGGAATCCGATCTACACGGGAATGTTCGGCATGTTGCTGGCCACCGGTTTGGCGGTCAGCCACTGGATCGGATTGCTAAGTGCTATCGTAGTATTCGCCATCGGCACAGCGATTCGGGTGCATAGCGAAGAAAAGCTTTTGCGCGAGACTTTCGGCGAAGAATTCGAAGCCTATGCTCGCAAAGTCCCGGCCGTAGTGCCATTCCTTTTCTGAGAGAGTTATTTTGAAACGAGCAAAAATACTAGCCACCATCGGTCCCGCTTGCCGCGACTCGCAAGTAATGCAAGCACTGCTGGCAGCCGGCGTTGACGGCGTCCGCATAAACATGTCGCACGGCACACAGGAAGAGAAGGTGCAGGACATCTCAATGGCGCGTGCCTGCGCCAAACAGATGAATCGCCCGTTGGCGGTGCTGGTCGATCTGTCGGGTCCAAAGATTCGCACGCGCACGCTCAAGAATCATGAGCCGGTGAAACTCGAGACCAACCAGCAAATCATCATCACCACCCGCGAGATCGATGGGGATAACACTCAGGTGGCAACCAACTATGCCGGCATGCCACGCGACGTATATCCCGGCGCGCGTATTTTGCTCGACGATGGGGAAATCGAATTGCGCGTCGAGAGCACCACCGACACTGACGTTGTTTGCCGAGTGATAAATGGCGGCATGCTCGGTGAGCGCAAGGGCATCAACCTGCCGGGAATCACTCTGCCCATTCCGTCTTTGACTGAAAAGGATCGCAGCGATCTGAAATGGGCTGCGCAGCAGGACGTCGACTATTTTGCGCTGTCCTTTGTCCGCAGCGGCGCAGATTGTGCTGAAGCGAAAGCGCTGATAAAGCGGGCCGGGAGCATGGCGCCCCTCATCGCCAAGATCGAAAAGGCCGAAGCCATCGATCACCTGGAAGAAATCATCGATGCCGCCGATGGCGTGATGGTGGCGCGTGGTGACTTGGGTGTGGAAACCAGCGTCGAACTGGTTCCCGTTTATCAAAAGCAAATCATCGAACAGGCAAACGAAGCAGGAAAGCTCGTGATTACCGCGACGCAGATGCTGCAATCAATGGTCTCGAGCCCGCGGCCGACGCGAGCGGAAGCTACTGATGTGGCCAACGCTGTCTGGGACGGGTCGGATTGTTTGATGTTGTCGGGCGAAACGGCTACGGGACTTTATCCGGTGGCGGCTGTGGCTACAATGTCGCGCATCATCGATACAGCAGAAACGCGAAACTCCAGAGGATCGATCGTCAGTAAGCTGGTCGGAAAACAAACCGGGCGCGTCAGTCGCGCACTTTGTGAGGCCGCCGCGTTCGCCGCCGATGAAATGAATACGCGTATCATTGCCGTCTTTACTGAGTCCGGATTGATGGCGCGGAGACTGGCCAGCCTGCGGCCCGACCAGCGCATCATCGCTCTCACTTCTTCGCGCGAAGCAATGAACGAACTGGCTTTGATCTGGGGCGTCGAGTCGGTGCACATCTCACGTTCAAGAAGCACCGAGGAGATTCTGAAAATTGGCGAGCAGACTCTGCTTCAGGCCGAACTGGCGGATATAGGAGAGACCGTAGTCGTTATGGCGGGCAGACTGTCAGGGCTGGGGTTGTCGAGTTCAGTGACGCTGTATACGATTGCCGGGGATATTCACGAGACGGTTGCGTAGCGTGTCGAATGGATTAGCCCTGGCTGGCTTTCTGAGCAAGCGGCTCAAGTGCTTTGCAAATCGGCTCCGGCCAAGAGGCCCGCCACGGATAAGTCCTCATCCAAGTCAGGCCAGTGTAGTGACGTCCCGCCGCCGCCTACTTGATAATTGCTGCGCTGCTCAGGCGTTGCTTGCCGCAATAAGGGAAACCAGACAATAGGTACGCTCACGCGACGCCCGTCAGTCAGTGACACGTGCATCATCTCGTAATCGAACTGTACTGACTTAGCCAACGCAGTGGTTGGGACATAGGCTCTTTGTGATTTGGCGTCAGAACTAACTAAAGTACTCATTCCAAGCCTCCAAAATCATCGACTCATGCTGCTCTACTAACCGCTCGATCTCGTTCAGCTCGCGAACAGCAAATCCGTAATTGGATGCGAGCCGCGGTGGGCTAAGCCAGAACTTCGCTTGATCCCCAGCAGCCTTAACATGAATATGTGGCGGCTCTTGTCTTTCATTACTGAAGAAGTAGAAGCGAAACCTGCCTATCCGAAGCACGGTTGGCATATGGGAGTTTACAGTATCATTTCAAGATCAAATAGCTTTTTACTCGGCCCGCAGCACCTGACCCACGCGCTCTTTCTGTTTCTGTTCGCGGCGGATCTGGACAGGCGTCATCTGTGGGTCGCGCCAATTGTCGAGGATGCCGACCTGATGCACGCATTGAATCGTGCAGGTCGGTGCGCACCACTTTTCGGTTTTGTACTCCCGCTTGAAATCTTCCATCGTGTAATCCTCGAGCGGCGTGCCGGGATAACCTCGCTGCTGCGAGCACCAGTGAACCAACCCATCTTCGCAGATGTAGAGATAGCGCGAGCCTGAGCGACAACGCCATTCATAAGGCTTGCCCTCGGCGATGCTGTCCTGAAACCAGTTGAGCCGCGCGTGGTCCTTGTTGCCCAGCTTCTTCACCGCATGAAAGATTTGCTTCTCGTTTTCCGTCAGCGGCTTGAGCGTGCCGTCGCCGTCGTGAATCACGCCCACAGTGGTTGAGAAGCCAAGCTCAACTGCGCGTTTCGCTACGGTCAGCGCGTCTTCAGGCTGCTTGATTCCGCCGCCGATTACCGAGTTGATATTGATATGAAAGTCAGCATGCTCGGCCAGGTAACGAAGTTTCTTGTCCAGCACGCGCAGGCTCTTGCGCGACACTTCATCGGGATTCACGTTGTCGATACTGATCTGCAGATACTCGAGGCCGGCGTCGTTAAGCCGCTTGATGCGATCGGGAGTGAAGTAATAACCATTAGAAATCAGCCCGGCGATCATTCCGCGTTTGCGAATGTGCCGAACAATTTGATCGAGCTCGGGGTGCATCATCGGCTCGCCGCCGGAAATTGTGATCACCGAAGTCCCCAGGTCGGCCAGCTTGTCGAGTCGTTTCTGCATTAGCTCGAGCGGGACCGGCTTGGATACCTGATCGTATTCGTTGCAATAGCCGCAGGCGAGATTACAGCGTCGCGTCGGAATGATGTGCGCCAACACGACGTGATTTGTCGACAGCAGTGCGCGCGAAATGAAGGCAGCTTCGCGCAGCTTGAGTTTAAGAAAAGTGCTTTTTCGCATTCGAGATTCGACGCCTGCGTCTACGGTTCCAGAAGGATAAGACTCCGCTGCTAAGAAGGCAAGAAGGCGCCGACTTGGCAGTAATCTTAATTAGAGTTTATGGGCGCCGACGGGACGGAGTCAGTACCGGGAGCGGTAGCGACCGGGCACTCAATCAGCGCGACATATTGCCGGACGATGACCCGGTCGCTACTGCTCGCGGTACTGACCTCATCACTCAACGCCATACTACTGTCGCGCCTGGACAAACCAAGACACTACCCACCACCTGGTTGCTAAAACATCGAAGGGCTTCGGTTTCCCGAAGCCCTCCATTACCTGAAAGCAGTCCAAAGCGATTAGCCCTTAACGTGCTTCACGTTTCCGTCCAGCTTGAGCTTGAATTGGTCGAGCGGAATGTTCGCGTTCTTTTCAACGTTCGTCAGACGCACGGTTGTCGAGTCGTCATTCTTCTCAACCATCTTGGTCTGGACGGGCATGCCTTCCTTATCGACCCAGACTTCAATGTATTTGTAGCTCGCGGCGGCCTTGGGCGTGACCTTAAAGTGCTGGGTCCAGACTCCACCCCAGAGAGTTTCTTCACGCTGCTCCTGGAACTCGCCAAACCGGGTGCGCAGTTGCGTCGCCGACATGTTCATTAGCGACAGCACATCGCTATCTTTCTGGCTTTTGAGGGATCCGGTCTTTCCTTCCAAAACTGTGTTCAGACGTGGCCGGTAAAGACTGTAAATGCCGTTGGCGACCGCCAGGATTTCGTGCTGCGGCTGGGTCCACTCCAGGCGAACAAACGCGCTGGCGCTTCCGCTCGCGCCGGGAATATAAAGTACTAACCCCTGATACTTATCTTCATCACGAAGTTGAGCGTTGTATTTCACCATGCTGATATTGGCGCGCATGCTCTTCAGGCTCCGCTGATTCTTTTCCATCCGCGAGAGCACTGCGCTCACAAAGCCGGCGCTCTGCGGACTGGCTGTCGAGGTTGAAGGGATTGAGAGCACAGTCAACACCAAGCCAATCGTCAAACTGAGGGTAAATATTTTTTTCATCATAGCTCCTAAAACTTAAGGCCCCGATGGGCCCCATGAATGCCTCGAGTGCGCGTCAAAATCAATATCGCGCCCCAGGCCGATTATGTTGGAAAATTATAAAGCATGGTCACCGAAAGTCAACCTCATAGGCGATTAATTTCCCTGAGGCGTCCAGTCGCTCGCGCACCTCGCTGACCTGTGCTCCGGGCCGTCCCAACTGCAGTCTTGCCCGGCGTTCAATCTCAGCCTTATCCAGTTTATTGCCAGCAACATCGGTACTAACCACGATCGCCGTTTGGCCCATGTGAGTGCGCTGATAAGCGCTGTTTTCGAACCAGCTCTTGGGGGTCAAAAAGATAAAAGCCAGAATCAAAACACAAAGGACATCCCACTGCCAGGAGGTGCGCGGATAAGTCCAAAAGACCGCCTTTTTTGCTGTATCCAGGATGAAACTCATAGTTTCAGTCGTCGTTCGCGTGATTATTAGCCGACCCAATCGATTTGTCGAGCAAATCTGGTTCCAAGTCAGCAGGGCATCGCGGCGATCCGCGTTTGGGATAGATTCGTCGCGACTAAAAACGGTTGCTGCTGGTCAGACAATGTGGCCATCGCGCATCTGAATGATGCGCTGGCAGGCCGCCGCTGCCTCAGGGTTGTGGGTGATCATGATGATGGTTTGATTGAGGCGGCTATTCAAATCGCGAAACATCTTCAGGACAAGCGCAGAGTTCTCGGTATCGAGGTTTCCGGTCGGCTCATCCGCCAACACGATTGCCGGACGGTTGACCACCGCCCGCGCCAAGGCTACACGCTGCTGCTCACCACCGGAAAGTTCCAAAGGCTTGTGATGCATCTTGTCTTCTAACTTGAGCATGCGCAGGATTTCACGCCGGCGGTCAGGATCGTCAGAGCCGTTTCCGTGAATGCGTTCAGCCAGCCGCAGGTTCCCTTCCGCGGTCAAGGTGGGAAAAAGATTGAAGCGCTGAAACACGAAGCCAATCTTGCGGCGACGAATGTCCGTCCGCTTGGAATCCGAAGCAGCGGTCAGGTCTTCGCCGTCGACGATGATGCGTCCTTTAGTCGGCGTCAGCAGTCCGCCCAGCAGATGCAGCATAGTCGATTTGCCACAGCCGGACGGGCCCATGACAGCGAGAAACTCCCCTTCTTGAACCGTTAGGTCAATACCGCGCAGGGCCGGCACGTCGACCTTGCCGACGCGATAAACTTTTTCGAGATTCTCAGCTTTTAGGATAATTCCCATTTAGATAATCTGCAGCGTCCAGCGATCGCTTGGATTCACGTGTGGCATTAATCCGACATTAGCAACCGAAAGCCGCTTTGCCCCGACGCCGGTCGCATTGCGCTCGGGTTATTCGTAAGCCAAAGCGGTAACGGGATCGAGGTTTGCCGCACGCGCGGCCGGATAGAATGCACCCAGCGCGCCGCCGGCCATACCGATGATTGCCGCGGTCAGCGCCCACCATCCACCGAATTCAAAAATTAGTCCTGTGGCTTTATGAATCCCAAACCCAGCCAGGGCCGCCAGTGCAAAGCCTACCAACAGACCCATAAAGCTGATCGCCAAAGCTTCCCTCTCGATCTCGCTAATGATGTAGGCGCGGGAAGCACCCATGGCTTTAAGAATACCAATCTCGCGCGTACGCTCTGTGATGGTTGTGTGCATCGCCAGCATTACCACCAGCGCGCTTACCACAGCCGCCAGCCCGACCAGGATGCGCATAAAGATAGCCAGACCCGGGATCGAATTCTCGATACTGGGAAAGAACTCGCCGGTCAGCTGAACTTTGTTCCCGGGCAGTCGTTCGTTAATTCGTTTGGCCACGGCGATCTGCGCAGCCTGATCCTTACAGTCTTTGCACTTGACCAAAATGTAGCTGCATTTGCCGGGAGCTTCAAGAAAGTTTTGCATGGCCTCGAGCGTCAGCTTGGCGCGGGCGCCCGACTCAGGCGCGTAAACACCGACAACCTTGAATTCCTTTTCGCCAAACAGTTTCACCGAACTACCGACAGGATGGTTGCGGCTGGCCTTGGTTTCGTCGATTACGATCTCGTCCATCGCTTTTGGGCCGCGACCCTGGACCAGCCGAATATTGCTCATCTGCGCAAAACTGTCCCAATCGACTCCTTCGACTTGATCAACACCCCAAATGCCGCTGGGATAGAAGTGACGAATGACTGGCACGGCTGACTCGACTCCCTCAATATTCTTGAGCAAGTCAACGTATTTTGTGCTCAGGTTAGCGGTGGTGGCGCCAGTCAGAGATCCAGGCCGGGTAAAAATTATTTCCGCTCGCACGTTTGAGGAACGTCGCTGCAGATCGTCGGACATGCCGCGCGAGAGCCCCGTGAACAACATCACCAGGGTCACACCGAGCGCAACTCCCAGGACGCTTATCGCCGAACGAAGGGGGCGCTGACGAATATTCGAAATGACCAGGTTATCCAACGATGCGGGGCCTCTTTCTTGAACGGGGAATATTAATACAAGCCGGTGAGGAAAGCCTAACTGGAAGAGTGCTGAGTAGGTCGCGTTGTTGGCGGTCAGTACCGGGAGCGATGGTGGAGCGCGGACATCCTGTCCGCCTGAGCGCGAAGCGCGAACAGCCGCTGAACTAATACGCGATGCGGTTGAGTGTGCTGCACACGCTGGCGGACAGGAGGTCCGCGCTCCGTCAACGCTCCGCCTACTGACATCATCGCGATCAGCACTCGCCTAGTTCTTCGGCGGCACGGGCTTTTTATCTGCGTCGAGATCCACTTCGTGCAGGCCCCAATGGTTCTCCAGCACAAATGCCTCGGGCGAATAGCTTTTATCCAAACCTACGGTTTCAGGCATCTGGTACGTGATCGTGATCTTATAGTGATCCTGAGGTCTGGTTATTCCAATCTGCGCGGGCAGAAGAGCTTCGCCACCCGCGCCGAATCTCTTCAACTCGCCGTAGCTGATGTCCGTCATCAACGTGCCTTTTTCGTCAAAGGTCTCGAGGCGCGCCAGGCGGATGCCATTAACTCGATCGAACCAGAAACGTCTGAGTAGTCTCCCTGTTCCATCGCTGCTCGTTTGCAATTCCTCGAGGAAGTAATAGCCGCGCACAATACGCTTGTTGGTTTCCGGTTTGGCCGGATCTTTTTCTGATTGGAAGAACTCACTCTGCACGTACATCACGCCGGGCGCGTGCGGATCGATTGGACGAATCAAGAGCGCATCGGTCAGGTGTTGCGGACGCAGGTTTGAAAGCGCGCTCACCGCCTGTGCTTCTGAATTGGGTTTGCCTTTTTTATTCGCGGCCGGATCCGACTTACCGTCCATCTCCAATTTTGCATAGACGGCATTGTTGGTCCCGCGCACAAAGCGCCGGTATTTCTCGTCGCCCTTGAGGACCGCGATCCGGAAGTGCTCGCCATCAGAAGTCATCTGGGCCACGTCTCCGATGGCCAGCGGCCCCTCAACTATCAGATAAACCGAGGCTGGACGCTGCAGAGTGATCGAGCCGTCGGCGGTGCGATATTTTTCGGCAATGCCGGCGGTGGCAAACGACGTGTCTTCGAACTGAATATCTACTTTGCCGTGGATTGAACGCGCTGAGGCAGCGGAGTTGACTAAGCGGATCAGCTGCGGCGTGTCCGCCTGGTCCAGCGGCGTCAGCAGCTTCTCAACTTCGACGGGCTTATGAACTATATTGCACGCCGTCGCGAGCGGGAGAAGGATCGCCAGCGCGAGCGTGATGGCCAGCCGTACTGTGGTGGTCGGGGGACCGATATAATTCAGCATCAACGATCAAATAGGCCGGCGCAATCAGTCGCCGGCACGTTTATAAGTAAACTTTCCGCGGACGCCTCACGCTAACAAAGCACGTTCGCCGTTGTCAACGCGGTGCAGTAAAAGGCTACCGATGCAGTTTAGAGTTCAAACTTTAGTTTGCGTCGTAAGATGCAAAATCCGTAGCCTAAAGACTGAACCCTAACCAGCGGCGTTCAGAGTACCGACTTGAGTCGGGCCCTATTGAGCAAAGAAAGAGCCCAACTGAAGTTGGTACTCTGAACGCCGGTACCGAATCGAGCTTGTATACAAATGCGGCGACGCTGATTAGAACGCCGCCGCATTCCAGGTAATCCGGATGGCCCGCTCACGTTAAGGATTGTTGCCCGCGCTGGTTGAACTACTCACAGCCAAATTGAAAGTCGTACCGCTTTCCAAGTGCAGGTTGCGGCCGGTCAGACTGAGCGTCGAACCACCCTGAGCCGAAGCATCGGTCGATTGCGTAATCTGCAGGCCTCTGAGAGAGCCAGTCAGATTGCCTGCGGTATTTCCGGCGGCACTGGTAGTCGTGCCGACCGTGTTGCCCACCGCGTTAGTCGTGCTGCCAACGGTCCCAGTGGTCGTGTTCACCACACCGCCAACCGTATTGCCGACACCTCCGAGCAAGCCGCCGCTGCTGCCGCTTGACCGCGCGCTCGACGACGATTGGGCCATCGTGTCAGATTCGAAGTCGTTGTTCGAAGCCCGGGTGCTTGAACGTGCCTGGGTGATCGATAGGATGCTGGCGGTGATTGGAGTCTCGGTCGAACCGTTACGCAGGCGATCGATTACGATCCCGATGCTCGACTCAGCATTTGATCTTGATTGTTGCTGCACGTCGGTGACGTGACCGATCAATTGCGCGCCCTTGGGGACCACCACTTTGCCGTTTTGTTTGACGGCAGAAACCGTCCTCAGTACCACCCGATCACCCGGCTTGGCCCGCTTCGCATCCAGACTATTTTCAAGTTGAGCTGCCAATTGTGTTCCTGACTGTAACTCGACTTGACGTCCCTGTTTCCTGATTGAAGTGTCGCTGTTCGCGGACGCGCTGCCGCGCGTCTCTGCCTTTTGGCCAATTGCCAGGCCGGCCACAGCCACAGTTAGTAGAATTGCGAGCAGAAGCTTTTTCATTTCGCTTTGTCCCCTGCGCCTGCCTGGCGCGTTAAGCCGCCCGCCACTTTCATAAGGCGAGCAGCGAATCTTCTCGTCGATCACAATGTCAGTCGGGTTTCGCGAAATCGTCCGCGCTGCGACGCGACCCGATTTCTCTGACGCACGCTTGATGCTGGCGATTCTAAAAGGCGTTGCCACTTCGCGCGCTATGGTTTGATTACAAATCTGTTGTAAGGGAGTCGGGATCACTCGCGGGAGGAGTGGATCAGAGTATTGGAGCTCCACCCGCTGAAGTAGGTGGTACTCACTTGGATCGACAAACTCAAGGAACCTCTGATTAAGCGTCTTCGACGCGTAGCGTCGGGATGAATTTAGCCCGGCGTTTCAACGCCGGGTAAAGGTTCACGAAGTCTTCGCGTCGCATAGCGACGCCTGAATCAAGGTGAATTCGATCGTCGCTACGCGACGAGAACCCGTAACCAACCGATCCCGGCCTTGAAACGCCGGGCTAAACTCATAGCGACGCTACGCGTCGAAAGTACTTGTTCAGAGCATCCTAAAGATTGTCGTACGACACTGTTCGACTGCTGCGCACGTCCCGGCAGAGGGCGTGGACATTCAATCTTCAAGGCATAACGGAATCAAAACAGGCCGAGCTAGCTATGACAGGGCTGGTGTGAACAACCGCACCCGATTTCCATGACACCGCTATCTTCAGCCTCTTTGCAATACTCGCTGCAGAATTTGCTTCCTTCTTCGGGCGCACAAACGCATACGCCATGCGCGCATTTTCCAGTCGCTTCAGCCATCAGAGCAACCTCCTATTTGTCTGTTTTCAACCTGGGGGCTATCTATATTCGCGGGGGATGTTTTGAGTCCATGCTAGGCCGCCTCGAGGGTAAGGTCAAGATCACTCGGGCACTGGCCCGACCGTGAAAGAGGGCTCAGTTTGAGGCGGTACTGAGTGGAGTCTCATTTTGGAGGCTGGTAAACGATCCACGAAATACACGAAGCGGAAGGGTTTTGTTCGCGAGGTTTAGTGTGATTTCGTGGATCGTTCCACGTACTTTGTTCCTATTTCCTGGCGTACAAGGGCCCTTTGTTGCCTCACCGAAGCTTCGCCAACCGTTCTGCTGCTAACAGAAGCGTCTCGTCCTTCTTACAAAAACAGAATCGCACCTGCTGCGCTCCCAGCGCCGGGTCGCTGTAGAAACTCGAGCCGGGCACGCAGGCGACGCCGACTTCACGAATCAAATGACGCGTGAACTCGACGTCGTTTTTGAAACCGAAGGCGCTAATGTCGGTCATGACGTAATAGGCTCCGTCGGGACGAAACGTTTTGAAGCCGGCCTTTTCCAACTCAGGCAGAATCAGATCACGACGAGCCTCATAATCAGACCGCAGGTGATCGTAATAAGTTGAGGGCAGTGCCAGAGCATACGCGCCCGCGGTTTGCAGCGGCGCGGCGGCGCCCACGGTCAGGAAGTCGTGAACCTTGCGAATCGCACTGGTGATCTCCGGCGGAGCTATACAGTAGCCGACCCGCCAGCCCGTTACCGAATAAGTCTTCGACATCGAATTGACGACTACCGTGCGATCGCGCATGCCCTCGATCTGGGCCATTGAGATGTGCGCGATCTCCGCCCCCTCGCGAGGATAAAGAATGTGTTCGTAAATCTCGTCGGTAAAGCAGAGCGCGTCAAACTCCTGGCACAGCCCGGCAATGAATTCCATCTCAGCGCGAGTGAAAACTTTGCCGGTGGGATTGTTCGGGTTGCAGATGATTATGGCTTTCGTCTTCTCGTTGAAAGCCGCGCGCAGTTCGTCGCGATCGAAAGTCCAGTCGGGGGCCCGCAAAGAAACATGTCGCGGCCGCGCGTCCGAAAGGATCGCGTCCGGCGCATAGTTTTCATAGAACGGTTCGAAGACAACTACTTCTTCGCCGGGATCGACCGTGGCCATCATCGCCGCGATCATGCCTTCGGTCGAACCGCAGGTGACCGTGATCTCAGTCGCGGGATCGATTTCCAGACCGAGGTGCCATTTCGTCTTGCGGGCGATGGCTTCGCGAAAATCTTTCGCGCCCCAGGTAATCGCGTACTGATTGACATCGTCGGCGATGGCCTGCATCGCCGCCCGCTTGATGTCTTCGGGAGCGGCAAAATCGGGAAAGCCCTGCGACAGATTCACCGCGCCATACTTCATCGCCTCCCGCGTCATTTCTCGGATTACGGATTCAGTAAACAGGCCGGCTTTGCGAGAGACGTGTCTCGAGATCGAAGGTGCTGGTGTCGTCATAGGATAAGTGGCTTCGCGCGGACAAAGGCAGATAAAAGCAGGACGATTATTTCATCTAGTGCGATCCGTGTCTATTCGTTCAAACGGAGCGCGGACATCCTGTCCGCCAGCGAGCAAAGCTCGCTCTGCGCCTTTCCGTTGGAGCTGGTTGAAGAATTCCCACTACCGCTCAAGCGGACAGGATGTCCACGCTCCGTTGCTAATTCGGCTGCTGCCTCAACTGCTCGACGATCGATCGCACTGCCGGCGCCAGCGAACCGTTGGGCGCCAGGCGCAGATAGTTCTCGTAGGCCAGGATTGCTTCCTTGTTCTCTCCCGCTTTCTCGTAAGCCACGCCCAGCAGTTGATAGATGATCGGCTCGGTATCAGAAAGCTGCTCGACGGCGATCTTAAATTCCCGCGCCGCTAGTTCGTACTGACCTTTGTCTTCATAGACCCGGCCGATACCCACATGCGCCTCGGGTTGGAAGCCGTGACTTTCACGAATCGATCGATTGAAAGCTCCGATAGCTTCGTCGGTCTGCCCAGCCTCGCGATCAATTCGGCCCTCTACTGCTGAAGCTTCCGGATAGATCGCCCGATAACGACGAGCCGCCTCAATCTCCGCCAGAGCACCGTTCGTGTCGTTGAGGTCGAGCAGAACCCGCGCCAGCCCCACGTGTGCAGCCGGAAAGTTTTTGCGAGTCTCTAGCGCCTGCCGGTAAAGTTCAACGGCCTTCTGTCGCGCCGCGTCGTCCCGAGCAGTTTCACGTGCAGTCTCGGCCCGCTGAAACGTAAGTTCAGCTTGGTCGGTCGTGCGCACCAGTCTCACTCGGATCTCGCCACGCTGCGCCGCCGTTACGGGCAGCGAAGTTTCCTTGAAGCCACCGGCGCGAACGCGCAGTACGTGCGCGCCAGAAGAAGCTTTTATCCCAGCCAGCGTTCCGCCGGTATCTGTCGTCCCCCGACGAATTTCATCAAGCCACACGATCGCGTTTGGTTCGCTGACAATGTTGAGTGTTCGCGCGATGTCAGTGGCGAGTTTTCGTGGCCGCTGCTGTTGCGCCGGAACCGTCGAAAGGAAAGCACTCAACATGAGCACGATTGTTCCAAGCCTAAACGCTGCTAATCCATTGGCCGTCATTGTGAAAAGACATTTACAGCAAGCAGTAATGGAGGCGCAAGTGAAAAGCCTGAAGATTCTTCAACGAAAGAGAATTGTAATGATGCGAGCGATGATGGAGCGCGGACATCCTGTCCGCCTGAACGCGAAGCGCGAACAGCCGGTGAGCGAGGAAACGCTGCGTTGAGCGTGCCGCGCACGCTGGCGGACGGGATGTCTGCGCTCCATCACCGCTTCAGCTTCTCAAAAAAAGGAAACTGTTGCGCCCAAACGCGCTCAGGGTGTAATCTTCGCTCGAACCAAGGGTAATCAAGCGAATCTGCAGATGGGTTTTGGCGAACGTCTGTCCACCGCCCCTTTAGTGCTGACAATTTCGGAGGACTCTATGCTAATCGAATCAACGTCTCATATCAGTTTTGGACTGGCCCTGCTGGACAGCGTTTTCAAAGCGCCGAGTGGCGATGAGATCTCGCACATTGCCATGCGCTGGCTTCACTTTGTCGCCGGCATCACCTGGATTGGACTGCTTTACTTCTTCAATCTCGTTAATGTCCCGCTGCAGAAGAAGCTGGATCCGGATACGAAGAAGAAAGTGAATCCCGATCTGCTGCTGCCGGCCCTCTGGTACTTTCGCTGGGGCGCGGTCTTGACGGTCCTCTCGGGCCTGGGTTACTACGCGATGTACATCCTCAAGACCGACGTGAGGGCGGCCAACGCAAGCGGGGCCAACGCCAACGGATGGTTGCTTCTAATCGTCTGGTTCTTTATTCCCGTGATCACTTTTCTGGTGGAGTTTCTGATCATCAAGAAGGTGCCGGCCCTGATCAAAGACGGCCGTGTGTTTGCGATTGTCGCCCTCATCCTGGTGGTCGCTATGTCAATCGTGGTTTTGAAGTGGCTCGACGGCGGGCTCACTGTGCAAGGCCATCACTTTGCAAGCAACAAGACGCTTTCGATTGGCGTGGGCGGCGGCTTGGGCATCATCATGATGCTGAATGTCTGGGGCATCATTTGGCCAAACAATAAACGCATGATTGGCGCCCTGCAGGGCGGCCCGCCGGCCGCGCCCGAACTGGCGCGCCAGGCCTTTGTTGCCTCGCGCACAAACGCCTGGTTGTCGCTGCCACTGCTGCTGCTCATGGGAACGTCGCACGGCGACTGGCTGATCTTTGGCGGTAAGTAGGGAAGCGGGACAAGTCCCGCATCTAACCCGTAATTGTCTCGTTTAGAGGGCGGACTTGTCCGCCCTCTTTGCATCGCAACACGATTGACTCATCCTCTCCACTCCTTTGCCACACTTTCGGTTCATCCTTGAATTATCGTTTGATACGTCACCCTGTTAACCGCATAGCGATGAGCAATCATTCAAGGAGGTAACAATGGGCTCAATCAACACTTACAAAGCAAGGGAATTCAACCTGGGCAATCTGACCGGCATCTCGGACCAGACGCTCGAGATGCATTTCAAACTTTACGAAGGCTACGTCAAGGAGACGAACAAGCTGAACGAAAAGATCGCTGAGTTCGTCAAGGATGCGAAAGTCGATCAGGACGAGTTCGCCGAGTATTCGGAACTGACCCGGCGGCTCGGGTTCGAGTACAACGGCATGGTCCTGCACGAGTATTACTTTGACAATCTCAAAACCGGCGGCAGCACCGGCGATCCAAATAACAATTCGGAATTTCGCAAAGCAGCCGAGCAGAGCTTTGGCAGCTACGATATCTGGAAAGCGGAGTTCGCCGGCATCGGTAAGATGCGCGGAGTAGGTTGGGCGATCTGCTACCAGAACCCCAACAACGGACTGCTGTCGAATCACTGGATTACGCTGCACGAGACGGGCAACGTCGCGGGATTCGCGCCGGTGCTGGTGATGGACGTTTGGGAGCACGCGTACATCCTCGACTACAAACCAGCCGATCGACCGAAGTACATCGAAGCTTTCTTTTCCAATGTCGATTGGAGCGCAGTGGACAAGCGTACGCACAAGCTCACGGCGCGGACACTGGCGGCTTAATTGTGGAGTGCGGTGGCAAGCGAAGCGCGATACCGCTTTGGTTGCGAAGCAGCATGAAGTCAGTACCACCTGCGTGAGCGGGGGGCTAACAATCAACCCGGTTATTGAGTGTTTGATCCACCCGCTCAGGCAGGTGGTACTGACTTCTTCAAAGCGCCGTCGCCGCTCTGCTCTGCCGGCGCACTCCAAATTCCCTTGTTCCCTGCCCGCTTTTTATGATAAGCGAGAGGGTGAAATCAGCAACTAATACCCTGGGCCTTTTTGGAGGATCATTATGGCGTTTCCAAAATACTCTTCTCTCGTCCTGGCTTCGTGCTCGGCTTTGCTTTTGATTCTGACGGGGTGTCAACCACCGGACAACAACACTAGTGCCACGGCGACTACGAGCGTGACGCCGCCCGCTGTCCAGAATCTTACCGTCGTGCCGCGTCCGCAAAAGATCGTCGACATGATGAAGGCCCGCGGCGAGCAGGATGCAGCGAAGCCCACCATCAAAATTGTTACGCCTGCCCGGAACGCTACTGTTAACGGCTCGACTGTTGAGGTCAAACTGGAACTGAGCGGCGATCTCAAAGGCTACATGCCGCATAAGGATCCGGCCACCGGCAAGGGCAATCACGTGCATGTAATTCTCGACAATCAACCGTACGAGGCCTATTACGAAATCACTCAGCCGTTCGAGCTGCGCAACGTTGCGGAAGGTAAGCATACTCTGCGCGTCTTCCCGTCGCGGCCCTGGCACGAAAGCTACAAGAACGAAGGCGCGTTTCAGATGGTTGAATTCACGGTGAAGGGCGGCGGTGACGCAGCCAAACCGACCACCACGAAAGACGGCCAGAAGATGGCGGATGCGACGAAGAGCCCGATGGCCTCCGCCAGTCCGGGCGCCAGCCCAACACCGGCGCGTCAAGGCAAAGACTTTGCACCTAGTAAAGCCGGCGAGGTCGATCCAACTAAGCCGCTCCTGACTTACAGTCGCCCCAAAGGCGAGTACAAAGGTGAAGACGCCGACCCGATCATGATCGATTTCTGGCTTTCGAATGCCAAGCTGCAAGGCAATGGCGGCGAGTATCGCGTGCGTTACTCGATCGACGGTGGTGAAGCGAAGTTCATCGACACTTGGGATCCGATCTGGTTAAGCGGCTGGATTAGCGGCAAACACCAGGTCAAGCTCGAGCTGGTCGACAAGAGCGGCAACCTGGTGGACAACGGCGGCTACAACTCAACCACGCGAGAGATCACTGTGGTTCGCTGACGGTTGGAGGTGAGTGGCACAGACTTCAGTCTGTGATCTAACGACAGGAATCACAGACTGAAGTCTGTGCCACCCTACCCGGACAAATCTTATTGCTTATTGCTGTTTGTCGGTGTACTCGTACTTGCAGGTTTCTTCGCGGCTGGTTTGCGCCTACCGGTTTTTAGCTCTATCAGAATCACCTCCATATCACTGTCTGTCACGTTCTCTGGCAGGTGTCTGACCGCGGGAGTGAAAAGCGCTTGGCCGGCTTTCATTTCCCGCTCTTCGGTCTTCCCTCCCGGAAAAGTAAACTTCACTTTGCCATCATTCTGGAATATCGCGATTGAATCAGGGTGACGATGCATTACAGACTTCTCGTGCGGGCCGTAATGGACTCTGAGGATTCGGACCTTGGCATTTTCAAATTCGACTTTGTAATGCTTGGAATCAACCTTGGTTGCATCCTGTGCCAGCACTGACGGCACCGCAAATGCCAACACAAACAGAGTCACGAAAAATGTTCGACGCATAGGGGGAATTTCCTCCTGAACTTTATTCTGAGATTTAAGCTTGAAGAGCGCGCAGCACTTTTAATTCAAGTGGACGAGCCAAGTCAATGTTTTTAAGTCCGACTTCAATTGAAGCAAGGCAAAATCAGTTCATGAGGCTGGTCGCCGAAGCCTCAACTTGTGTGGCGTGTCCCGAGATGTGCGAACGCGCCGCCGTCCTAAGCGAGCTGAACGGTCCCTTGGACGCGCGGGTGATGTTTATCGGCGAGGCGCCGGGACGCAAGGGCGCGGACCGCACGCGCGTTCCCTTCTCTGGCGATCAGTCGGGCAAGAATTTCGAACGCTTCCTGGCCTCGATCAATCTGCAGCGTTCCGAGATTTTCATTACCAGCGCCGCGATTTGTAATCCGCGTGCAGCCTCCGGCGCGAACCGCCGGCCCAAAGCTTCCGAGATCCGAAATTGCTCGACGTTTCTGCGTCGGACTATTGATCTCGTTGAGCCCACGGTGATCGTTACGCTGGGAACGGTTGCGCTCGAGGCCTTGAAACTGCTTCACTATCATGAGTTCAATCTGAAGAATGACGGCGGCAGGATTCGTCGCTGGGCTGGCCGACTGCTGGTGCCGCTTTATCATCCAAGCCCGCAGGTTCTTATCACCAGCCGCGACGAAAAGATGCAGTTAAAGGATTATCAGGTTGTTGCGCGGGCAATGAGGCAGATTGGGTTGGGGCAATATTGACCCTCCCGTTCGAAAGAACTATCGTGACCTCGTGAAGGTGCGCGATCTAGTTAAGCTGATTGAAAACGATGGATGGTATTGGGTGCGCACCAAAGGAAGTCACCATCAATATAAGCACTCGACAAAGTCAGGACTCGTGACTGTCCCCGGTAAGCCCGGGGACGAAATGGCGGTCGGCACACTGAATAACATTCTCAAGCAGGCAGGTCTGAAACCATGAAGAAGTATTTGATCATCGTCGAAAAAACAGAGACGGGCTATTCAGCTTTCTCGCCTGATGTACCGGGATGTGGCTCTACTGGAAAAACTAAAGACGAAGTTGAGCGTAACATTCAGGAAGCCATTGAATTCCATCTCGAGGGTCTACGACTGGAAGGATTTGAAATCCCTGAGCCAACTACGTATTCCTCGTATATCGATATTGCTGCTTAGACCGCTCGAACAACTCCCCGCAGCTCGAGTGTAGAACCGTGAATCGGTTCTTGCGGCTCTGCCGCCGGTTAATCGAAACTATCCATGCATGCCGAAACATCAGCATCAACCGAATACGCCGCAGTGCGCGACGGCGGCACCGGTGTGATCGACCTTTCGTCGCGCGGACGTTTGCTCGTCAGCGGTTCGGAAGCCGTGATGTTTCTCAACGGCTTGATCACGAACGACATGAAAACGTTGGCGATGGATTCGTGGATGCCGGCCGCTTTCCCAAACGTCCAGGGCCGCCTGATCGCCGCCTTGCGCATCATCCATCGCCACGATGGCTTCCTAATCGATACTGAAACCGTCTCTCTCGAAACGGTTATGAAGCTTTTGGAACGCTTCACCGCTGCCGGCGACTTTCACTTAAACAATCTGACCAACGAGACAGTGATGCTGTCGGTCCAGGGACGGAATGCCGCCGGCATGATTCGCCAGGTGTTGGGAGGCGAGGCTGCCCTGGTCGCGCGCGCCCAAGCCGCGGTTGCCCAATATGAGAATCGCGGCGCGGTAAACGTTATCCGCGCCACGCACACCGGCGAGGACGGCTTTGATCTCTTTGCGGATGCGAACGACGGCCCGGCCTTGCTGGAGTCTTTGATCCGAGCGGGTGGGCAACCGTTCAGCGCTGAGGTCGCCGAAACTTTGCGCATCGAAGCCGGCATTGGGCGCTTTGGCATCGACATGGACGAAACCAAAGTGATCACGGAGACGAATCTGGATGAGGCGGTGAGCTTTACCAAAGGCTGTTACATAGGCCAGGAAATCATTGCGCGCATCAAGTATCGCGGCCACGTGGCCAAGAAGCTAACCGGGGTGCAGCTGGAACAGGAACACGCAGTCGAAAGCGGCGCCAAGATCCTCTCCGCTGAAGAAAAGGAAATTGGCAGCATCACCTCGGCGACGGTTTCCCCGCGGCTCAAACAAACAATCGCGCTGGCTTATGTTAAGTACGACTATCTCGAGCCGGGAACGAAAGTGAAAGTAGTTTCTGGAAAAGATGAATACTCGGGAGTTATCGCAGAGCTGCCGTTTATTCGCGGAAGTTGGTATGCGGATGTGGTGTCCTGATTTTTAGAATGAGGTCAGTACCGGGAGCGGTAGCGACCGGGTGTCCTGACGAACGCGACCGTCGCGTGAATTAAGCCCGGTCGCTACCGAGGTTGTGTCAAAACTCAGGATGTGCGATCTCAAAGAGGATCTTAAACGCAGAGGCCGCAGAGGTTTTCGCAAAGGCGCGCAGAGAAGTGCCTTACTTTGCGTACCTCTGCGAAAACCTCTGCGCCCTCTGCGTTTAAGAAATCGTTACCTTCAGGCGTACGTCCGAAGTTTTGACATAGACTCTACCGCTCCCGGTACTGACTATGCCGTCCGCTGCTCTATAAATATTTCGTCCGTACGGTACTCAAGAGAAATGCCTGACGAACAAACCGACATCGCCCAAAGCCCCCCTGAGGCCGAACCCGATCGGGCCGAACTGGCTCATTCGATTATCGAAGCGCTGCTCGAACACACTCGCGTGGTCAGCGATCTGATCGCGTTGATGGCCCAGGCCCTCGATGCGGACACTACCAAAGCCCTCACCCTCACCGCGCAATGGCAGGCTTACCTGGAAAGCCGCCGCCAGATGGAGCACACCCGCAATGAAGTCGACAAATTTGTTGAGCTGATGAAGCACTCCGAGGAAGCCCGTTAGAACGATCCACGAAAACACACGAACAGCAGATTTGTTCGTTCAGTTTCGGATGACTTCGTTGATTTCTTGTCGCAGCGGAAACTTAGGTGCGACTACCAGGCAAAGCCAGTTTCTTGATCGACTGGGGACGGATCTTCAACGAATCATCATAACTATCTTCCGCTCTCTCGCGCCGTCAAACTCACAGAGAAAAATCCCCTGCCAGCGTCCCAGCAATAATTCTCCGTCGTGAAAAGGTATGGTAACGCTGGGACCGACGAGGCTGGGCTTTGATGTGCGCGTCGGAGTTTTCTTCACCATGCCGAAAGTCCATGCCATGCTGCGGAATCAGTGTGCGCAGAGCATGCAGCATGTCGCGCGGCACATCAGGATCGGCATTCTCGTTTACCGTCAAACCCGCTGTCGTGTGCTGCACATAGAGAACGACGATGCCCTCGCGCGCTTCTGACTCCTTCAGCTTGCCGCGAACTTCTTTGGTGAATTCGACCAGCTCTTCGCGTTGATGAGAACGGACTTTGATTATGTACATGTGACGATCGCTATGAGGTCAGTACCACCCGCGTGAGCGGGTGGGCAGACACACATTTCGCCGGGCGAGGCATCCTTAGTCCACCCGCTCACGCGGGTGGTACTGACCTCATCTCAAAACGCAAGCTGAAGCTTGAACTCTAAACTGGGCCTACTCTTCTTCTTCGCCAATCGATCTCTTTACGCGAATCGTCGAGTCCGGTTGCGAGGGCGCGCCCTTCGACGCGGGATAGATAGCCCGCGCGCCGACCTCGGGCCGGAATTGCCCGTTCGCATCGTAGAGACGTTTGTATTGAAGTGTGTTGCGCACCACGCCCTGAATGTAGAGCCGCGTCTCGCGGAAGGGTACGGCCTCGGCCCATTCGTCAATTTCCAGAGGCAAAGTTGCCCGCCACTGTACGACGCGGCCCGGCCCAGCGTTGTAAGCGGCCGCCACATATTCAATGCGCCCGTACTTGTCGATCTGATCTTTCAGAAAGGCGGTGCCAAGCTGGATATTCAAGCGAGGTTCGTACAGCGACTCTACGGTGACGGCGCGATCGACGCCGTACTTTTTCGCCGTCAGGGTGCCGGTCGGAACGAGCAACTGCATCAAGCCGTAAGCTCTCGCCGATGACGTGGCGCGTGGATTGAACACCGACTCTTGGCGAATCAAGCCGGCCACCTGATATGGATCGAGCGAACGAGCGCTCGCCGATTGCTTGATGAAATCCCAGTAAGCCAGCGGATAAAAAATGTCCCATTCATCGGGCCGCATCTCTTCCGGCTTCATCTGCGAATAGTCCGGATAGCTGCGCTTCAGAAAGTTAAGCGCCTGGACATTGTCGTTTCGGCCCCGATAAATTTTGGCGATTGCCAGGTTCACCCGCGGGCTGGCCGGCGCAGACGATGACGCTACATTCAGTTCTTCCAGGGCCCAATCCTCGGTCCCGATAATGGAAAGCTGATCCGCCTTCGCAATTCGATCAGCTTCGTTTGCTCCGGCAGTTTCTTCCGCAACGGTGACTGTCGTCAGATTCGCGACCGCCCGTCCAATCTCGGAATCCGCGGGGAAGTCTTTCCGCGGCACATTGCCGTTGCGGTTCATGTTGTCGAGCCGCTGTTGCGCCAGATAGCCGTACCAGTTCGCGTCGTAGCGAGCCTGCAGACCCTGATAAATCGCGCGGGCTTCCGCCGGCTTGCCGCTGCGTTCGCTGTCACGCGCCGCCCAGTACGCCGCCTTACCCCTAAAATCCGTGTTGCGGTCGGCGTAGTTGGCGAGATGCGCAGTCAGTAGCCGAGCAGACTCTGCAAAGTTCTTGCCTTCGTGAGCTTGCCAGGCGAGATAGAACTGGGCCGGCGTGACTTCCGCAGCGCCGGGACTGAAATTGAGGGCGGCGCGATAAAAGTAGGAAGCGTCAGACGCGTTCTTTGCGTCTTCGGCGACCTGGCCCACCTGCACGAACGCGCGAGTCGTCCAGGGACTACTCGGGAAAGCGCGCCGCAGATCTTCCGTGGCCGTACGGGCCTGGGCCCACTGCTTCCCGCGAGCATAAGCGAGCGCGAGATTGAACATTGCCTCGGCGCGCGCTTCACCCGCCGGCGCCGGCGAAGCGTTCAGAGCGCTGGACGCGTCCGCATATCTCCGCGAGTTGGCCGCGGCGATAACGCGACGGGACTGCAGCGCCGCGGTCGCGCTGTTCGGAAAGCTAGTGAAAGCATTTGTGTAAGCATCGTAGGCTTCGCTGTACCGCTTCGCCGCAAAAAGTTTTTCTCCGCGCGCAAGTGCTTCTTCCGCGTTTGCCGGCGCCGTGCTGGAACTGAGTCGGGTGAGCGACGTCGCCGCCTCAGACGCTTCCGCCGCAGCCGGGGCAAAGAAATAGACGCGGCGATAAGCTGCCAGCGCGCGCGTTGAATCTCCGCTTTGTTCGTATGCTTTCGCAATCAGCAGCAGCGCCGCGGCGTCGTCTTTAGCAGAGAGCGGTTTCAGTGCCGAAGGAATCGTGCCGGCCTGCCCGTCCTGCATTAAGATCCGAGCGGCCTGAAGCAGCGCGTCCCTCGCCCGCAACGAATTCGGATAGGAACGCGCTAGTTGTTCGTAGGCCGCGCGCGCTTCACTCCGGCGATTTGCTTGCTCGAGCGCAGCGGCTTTCATCGACAAGGCGTAATCCGGAATCACCGTGTAGTCGCGAATCGCACTCGCATCAAGAAGCGACGCTGCCCCGGCAAAATCTTTCGCATTAAGTTTGATTCGTGCGCGCACGATCCTGGCGAGGGCGCCCGCCGTGGTCCTGGGGAAATCGGATTCGATGCGAGCCACGGCGTCTTCGCCGGGCAGCACACCGCCGCGCGTCATGAGGCGCAAAGTTTCGCGGGCCTGCAACTCCTGCGAGGTCTGTTGCAGCGTGTGACAACCGCCGATCAGAAAGAGCGGAGCGACTACGCCCGTCGCTACAAGCAGTCCGGCGGCGATGAATGCGAAGCGATGTTTGCGAAAAGTCATCATAGCGATCTTGCCTTACTCTCGGAACCTCTTCAGCGGGGCGACGCGATATTTTAGCACGGAGTTTCAGAAGCCCGACCGTGAGAGAGGGCCTGTAGGAACAGCGCGATGGAGTCAGTACCACCCACGTGAGCGGGCGGGTCCAACGTTCAAGCAGCATGGTGAGCTAGTCGGGTTGAATGTTTGATCCACCCGCTCACGCGGGTGGTACTGACCTCGTATCGACAGCTTCAATGACTCGCTCAATCTGTTCCATGTACGCTGAAAACAAATTGTTCGCCTCAGTCTCGTTCAGCTTCGATTCCGTTCCTGATCTAAGCTGAAAGATCTGCTCGAAGGGCGCCGCTTCCAACCCGAGCAAGCGCGCCGTTGCCCTGACGCTTTCAGGTTTGCTAATCGGCGGCTCCTGCTTGTGCAAGATCAAAACGGCGCGGAATAGCGCGGCAAAACTGGCCAGGCTGTCACTCATCAGCGCAGATAACTTTTCGACTGAGACCGATGCCGGAATATACAACCGGCGAAGTTGAATCAGCTTGGTCCGCAGTTCGTATTCGGTCTGATGACGCAGGTTTGCGTCCGAAATTTCCACCAGGTCGAACGGGTCGGAACCAAACAGGACCTTCCGCGCTTTCTCCATCTGCAGGAATTCGATCGGGAACACATCCGCCGCGCGACTTAATTCCTCGACCGTGAAGAAGACCGGCATCGGTTGGTGCAGGCTTAACCAATTGCGCAGAGTAGATTCAGAAAGCCGCAGGTCCGCCAACGAGATCCGCTTCAAAGCAATCAACAGATTGTGATCCGAGCGCAGTTCCAGATGATCTCCGGCCGCGACTGATCCATACAAAACTATCGACGCGAGATTCTCGCCGTACGCAGAGCGCAAATCTTCCACCAGGCGGCTGAGTGCTAAGTCGATCTTGTTCGCCATTGATTCTCCTGAAACTAGGTGGCACAGACTTCAGTCTGTGATTATCGTTACAAATAAATTCAATCACAGACTAAAGGATGCTCTGAACAAGTACTTTCGACGCGTAGCGTCGGTATGAGTTTAGCCCGGCCTTTCAAGGCCGGGAGCGGTTGGTTACGGGTTCTCGTCGCGTAGCGACGATTGAATTCACCTTGGTTCAGGCGTCGCTATGCGACGCGAAGACTTCGTGCACCTTTACCCGGCGTTGAAACGCCGGGCTAAATTCATCTCGACGCTACGCGTCGAAGATACTTAATCAGAGGTTCCTCAATTTTGTCGTACGTTGGCGGATGATCGCTTGCGACTACGAAACGCGAACGAGCTCTTTGTGAATTGAAGTCTTTGGATTTCACTCTCGCCAAGTGAGAAGTTTGATGGTAAAAGTACGTTCGCTTGCAAAGCCATCCCGGATCTGAGAACTGAGTCGCTGCATGGCCGTTACCCAATCGAGTCCAAAAAACAGATTCTTCGTTTCAATCGTCGCAACCGTCGTTGTGGCGCTGGCGCTTTATCTGTTTTACCACTTCGAGTCAGCGTTGGTTAACGCGCTTGTCTCTCCTCTGATGAGCGCCCAGGACGCTCAAAAGAGTCTGTTGAGAATTCCGAAACTAATCCTGTGGTCCATCCTTGCGTTTTTGGGAGTCAAGGCCTTAAGCACGGTCATCTTTGACGTCCTGTTCCGCATCCGCCGTGGTCACGAGGCGCCCACGCTCGTTCGTAATATTTTTTCGCTGCTGGCCTTCACCGGGCTATTCGTTCTGATCTTCAACAAGATTTACAGAGAAGTAGATCTCGGCGCCCTCTTCACCACTTCCGC
Organism: Blastocatellia bacterium; assembly: GCA_033857635.1. Lineage (GTDB taxonomy): Bacteria > Acidobacteriota > Blastocatellia > Pyrinomonadales > Pyrinomonadaceae > UBA11740. Next base: position 25,932 of record JAWVDF010000043.1, on the reverse strand, counting down.
GATCTTCGGCGTAATCATCGGTCTGGCGTTGCAGGACACTCTGGGGAATTTTTTCGCGGGTATATCGCTGCACGCCGATCGGCCTTTCCAGGTTGGCGACGTAATCGTCGTCGGCCCGCAGAAACACACCGGCGTGATCGAGAGCATTACCTGGCGTGCCATCAAAATCCGAACCTTCCAAAATCACATCGTGCTGGTGAGTAACAGCATCGCCGCCAAAGAAGCAATAGAAGTATCCCCGCGCGACAACCTGAACGCCCGCCTGGTTTTCTTCGGCACGCTTTACACTGATTCACCCGCCAAAACAATTCATGTCGTGCGCGAAGCGGTGCGCGACGCCGAGAACGTTTCAGAGAAGGTCACTCCGATCGTGCGCATCAGGAACCTGGGCGAGTCTTCGATTGAATGGGAAATTAAGTACTGGTTGGAAGACTATGCCAGGTACAACGACACCGACGCCCTGGTCCGCCAGCGAGTCTGGTACGCCCTGCGTAGAAGCGGGCTGACCTTCGCTTTCCCGACGCGCACTCTTCACCTCGAACGCAAAGCCGTCGAGCGGCCGGTTACAGCGGAAGAGCAGATCGCCGACCGTTTGTCAGCCATAGACGTTTTCTCCCCTCTCTCGACCGAAGAGCTGCGACAACTGTCGACCGCGACCGTCGGACACGTCTTCGCCCCCGGGGAAACTTTGATTCGCGCGGGCGACGAAGGTTCGTCGATGTTCGTAGTAAACAGCGGCAAGGTCAAAGTCCAGGTTGTCGATCCATCGGGACCGCGTACCGTGGCCGTCTTAACTGAAGGCAACTTCTTCGGCGAGATGGCGCTTTTCACCGGTGAGCCCCGTACCGCTAACGTGGTCGCCGTTGAGGAAACTGAAGTGCTCGAGATCGGCCATGCCGCCATGAAACACCTTTTCGAGACCAATCCGAGCCTGGCTGAATCAATCAGTTGGACGATCGCCGAACGACAGGCAGCGCTCGCCGCGGGCTCAGCGCAGGCGGCCGAGGCCAGCATCCAGGAATCCGCCGGTGTCCTGGCTTCGATCAAGCGATTCTTCGGCCTGCGCTAATCTCCTCCTGGCCCCAAGCTAAAGGTAAGCCCGCTCCACGTTTCTCCCGGAACCCGGAGGCTCAGGCACATGAGCCCCTGAAAATCGGCTCGCCACGGCCTGTTCGTAGATTTGACAAGAAGGCACTCAGCCTTTATTATCGGGCAGTACTCAGGGCCGAGCGGCACGGTGAGCCCGACTTGGCTTCTGACATATTTAAGGTTTATCAAGGACTTGGGAGGTTAGGTTATGAGTATTACTCGTTACGATCCGTTTCGCGATCTGCGAACGCTGCAAGAAGAAGTCAATCGCCTTTTCACTGGGAATGCCGCGCGCGCTTTTGACGACGAAGGTATTGCCCGGGGCTCGTGGAATCCGAACGTGGACATCTACGAAAACAAGGACCAGATCGTGCTCGAGGCTGAACTGCCCGGCATGAAACGTGAGGACTTCGAGCTGTCCGTTGAAAACAACGTGATCACCCTACGTGGCGAGCGCCACTTCGAAAAGAAAGACGAGACCGACAATTATCATCGAGTAGAGCGAGCTTACGGGAGTTTCGTGCGTTCGTTTACTCTGCCGAATACGGTTTCGTCCGAAGACGCCGTTGCGGACTATCGCAATGGTGTGTTGCGGGTCACGTTGCCAAAGCGCGCCGAGACTAAAGCGCGCCGGATTGAAATCAAAGGCGACGGCGAAACTCAGAAGACGATTGAAGCGAAACCGGAGACTGCCAAAGCGGCTGCTCAGTAAAGAGCTTTGGCTGTTGGCACAGGCGCGGGGCAACTGGCTTGACCAGTGCCCCGCTTCCTTTCTAAAGAGTTATCTTGTATTCAAACTAATATGCGTCTAGACAAATTCACACTGCGCGGACAGGAAGCGATTCAAGCCGGAATCGAGCTCGCTGAACGCAATCAGAATCAGCAAGTCGAACCCGAACATCTTCTGTGCGCGATGCTCGAGCAGGCGGAAGGGATTGTGCGCCCGCTGCTCGGCAAGCTGGGAGCGAACGTTCAGGTTGTGTTAAGCGATTGCCAGGCGGCGGTCGCTCGCTTTCCTCGCGTCCAGGGTGGTCAACAGTATTTTAGTCCGCGCTTAACCCAGATATTCACCGCGGCTGAGAAACAAGCCGGGAAGATGAAGGACGAGTACATCTCGACCGAGCATCTGCTGCTGGCAATTGCGGACGAAAAAGATGGGGCGGCCGGAACGCTGCTGCGCCAGCACGGAGTGAATCGGGATGATCTATTGAAAGCGATCGAGCAAACTCGCGGGGGCTCCCGCATCACCGATCAAAACGCCGAAAGCAATTATCAGGCGCTCTCAAAGTACGCGAAAGATCTCACCGATCTGGCGCGCAAGGGCAAGTTGGATCCGGTGATTGGCCGCGATGACGAAATTCGGCGGACGATCCAGGTGCTCTCTCGCCGCACCAAAAATAATCCCGTGCTTATTGGTGAGCCCGGTGTCGGCAAAACCGCAATCGTCGAAGGTCTCGCTCAACGGATTGTCTCCGGCGATGTGCCTGAGACACTGCGCAACAAGCGCCTGGTCGGTTTGGATCTCGGTTCTATGTTGGCCGGCGCAAAATATCGCGGCGAGTTCGAGGATCGTTTGAAAGCGGTGCTGAAAGAGATCGAAAGTGCGCAGGGCCAGATCATTCTATTCATAGACGAACTGCATACGCTGGTCGGAGCCGGCGCGGCCGAAGGAGCCATCGATGCTTCGAACATGTTGAAGCCGGCGCTGGCCCGGGGCGAGCTTCGTTGCGTAGGCGCGACCACCCTGAACGAATATAAGAAGTACATCGAAAAGGACGCCGCGCTCGAACGCCGCTTTCAACAAATCTATGTCGGCGAACCGACTGTCGAAGACACGATCGCCATTCTGCGCGGCTTGAAGGAACGCTACGAAGTCCATCACGGCGTGCGTATCAAGGACTCGGCGATTGTCGCCGCGGCTACACTTTCAAATCGCTACATCACCGATCGCTTTTTGCCGGACAAGGCCATAGATTTGATTGACGAAGCCGCTTCGCGGTTGCGGATTGAGATCGATTCGCTGCCGCAGGAAATCGACGTGGTCGAGCGAGAGACGATGCAGCTCGAGATTGAGCGCCAGGCCCTGCAGCGCGAGGAGGACGAGCGCTCGAAAAATCGGCTCCATGAAATTGAGCAAAGGATTGCCGACTTAAAAGAAAAATCGTCCGGGATGAAGGCCAAGTGGCAGTCTGAGAAGGAGGCCATCGAACGCATGCGCACGGCCAAGGCCGAACTGGAACAACTGCGCATGCAGCTCGATCAGGCCCGCAATGCCGGCGATCTCGGCCGCGCTTCCGAGATTCAGTACGGCCAGATTCCCGAGCTTGAAAGAAATCTGGAAGTCGAGCACGGCAAGCTGGCGCAGATTCAAACCGACGGCGTCACCTTGAAAGAAGAAGTCGACGAGGAGGACGTTGCCCAGGTTGTGGCCAAGTGGACGGGCGTGCCCGTTTCAAAAATGCTCGAAGGCGAGATGCACAAGCTTCTGACAATGGAAGAGGGCCTGCGGCAGCGCGTGATTGGCCAGGATGAAGCGCTCGAGGCGGTGGCCAACGCCGTACGCAGAGCTCGCGCCGGCCTGCAGGATCTAAATCGTCCGGTTGGCTCGTTCATCTTTCTGGGCCCGACTGGCGTCGGGAAAACTGAAACCGCGCGTGCGCTGGCGGAATTTCTCTTTGACGACGAACGCTCGATGATAAGGCTCGACATGTCTGAGTACATGGAGAGGCATGCGGTGGCCCGGATGATCGGCGCCCCGCCGGGATACGTTGGTTACGAGGAAGGCGGGCAGTTAACCGAAGCCGTGCGGCGACGCCCTTACAGCGTGATTCTTTTTGACGAGATCGAGAAAGCGCACCCGGATGTTTTCAATGTGCTGCTGCAGATTCTTGACGACGGGCGGCTGACCGATTCGAAAGGTCGAACAGTAGATTTTAAGAATACGGTCATGATCATGACTTCGAATCTTGGCTCGCGCGAAATCCAAGATGCCAGCGAGGACGAGAAAGAGGTGCACGAGGCGGTGATCCAGGTGCTGCGCGAGCACTTCAAACCTGAGTTCCTGAATCGCATCGACGACATAGTGATATTTCACCGATTGTCGCGCGAACAGATTGCTCAGATCATCGACGTGCAGCTTGAGCGCTTGCGTGCGATGCTGCACGAGCGCAACATCACTCTGGAGTTGCAGGACTCAGCCAGGGAGCTGCTGGCTCGCGAAGGTTACGACCCGAATTTTGGCGCGCGCCCCTTGAAGCGCGCGATTCAAACTCTGATTCAAAATCCGCTGGCGATGAAACTCTTGCGGGGCGAAATCGCTTCGGGGCAGAAGGTGATCGTATCGGCTCGTGACGATCAGATGGAATTCGCGACCGATGTCGCCGCAGCCGCGGGGTGAATTGTGGCGAAACAGGCCGGTTTCAGAGATGGCCTTAGCTGGCAAGGTAATTGCTTAATAATGAGCGCAGAGATTCTTGTTGCACTGAAACGCAACGATGAATATGCTCTTGCACATCAAAGCCGTGCGCGCCTGACGGGATTTCGGGCAAGCTGAAATCGAGACGGCGCTTTGAGGAAGAAGTAGGTAATGAGAATGGCCGATTTGGAAGCATACAAAGATAAGTTCGGTGAGAGCGGACAGCGGGTTTTACAAAACGCACTCGGCGAATCCCGGCGGCGCGATCAAAACTATATCGCCGTCGAACACATCATCAGCGGCCTGGCTAAGGAGGAACCCGATCTCTTTAACTCGACCATTCGTAGTCTTGCTCTTGATCCAATCCTGGTTGCTCGGGCCATCGATAAGCGTCTGGACAACACGCGCCAGCATGTCGGCAAGGGATTCCGGATAGCTCCGGACACGACTGATCTTTTCAAGCGGGCAATGGAACGTGCGCGGTCGCACGGACGAAAAACGATCGAGTCGACGGACATCTTCGACGTCCTTTCAAATTATGACAGCCTGCTGGTGGAAGTCCTTTTGAATCTCGGAGCCACGCCGGAAGCCGTGGTCGAGCACGTGCGGACCAACGTTAACGAACGTGAGCAGCAGGAAGAGCAGTATCGCAAAAAGTATGAGCTGTCTCCTTATCTGAAACACTTTGGTGTTTCGTTGAATCGCATGGCCCGGGCCGACAAAATTCCGCCCACCATCGGCCGCGAAAAAGAGATTCAGCAGATTATCGAGATCCTCTGTCACCGCGAACGCGCGAATTCACCGATGCTGGTGGGCGAGCCCGGTGTAGGCAAGACCGCGGTCGTCGAAGGTCTGGCGCGGATGATTGAACTCGAGCCGCATAAGGTACCCGCGCGTCTGCGTAATGCGCACGTGGTGCAATTGCAAATGGGCGGCATCGTGGCCGGAACCATGTTGCGCGGCATGTTCGAAGAACGAATCAAAGGCATCATCGATGAGGTTAAAGAGCGCGACAACATGATCCTCTTCATCGACGAGGCCCACACGATCATCGGCGCCGGCGCCGCCCTGGGAACATCTTCAGACGCGGCGAATATGTTCAAGTCGGCGCTCGCCAAAGGCGAGCTGCGGATCCTGGGCGCTACGACGCTGACCGAGTACAAGGAATACATCGCCGAAGACGAAGCCCTGGCGCGCCGCTTCCGGCTGGTCCGGGTTGACGAGCCTTCTATTATCGAGACTCGCGAAATTTTGCTGGGCGTGCGGCCGCGTCTGGAACGTAACTACTCGGTGCAAATTTCTGACGAAGCTATTAACACTGCGCTGGAGATGGCGCCGAAGTACATTCGCAATCTGCACCTGCCGGATAAAGCGATCGGCTGGCTCGACACTGCTTCAGTGAAAGTCGAAATCAACGAACCGCATACGATGATAGTCCGTCCCGAGCATGTCATCGACGTCATCTCGCAGGAGTCTCGAATTCCGCGGGACATGATCTTTCGCGACACGAGCGATCGCTTTGCTTTGACTGAGGTGCAACTGTCTGAGCGCGTTATCGGCCAGAAAGAAGCGATCAAGGCCGTGGCCCAAAGGCTGCGATTGAACAAAGGACCGCTGAAAGAGTCGCACTATAAACCCGACGGCGTGTTGCTTTTCCTCGGGCCAACCGGTGTAGGTAAAACTGAATTGGCCAAAGCCGTGGCTGAGTTCATGTTCGGCGACGATCACAAGATGGTGCGCCTGGACATGTCCGAGTACGGTGACGGCACCGTGGGCATTGAGAAACTGATTGGAATGCCGCGTGGCATCGTCGGATCTGAACGCGGCGGGATCCTGACTGAACAGCTGCGAGAGAACCCCTACACGGTTTTGCTGCTCGATGAAGTTGAAAAAGCTTCACCGTACCTGATGAACATCTTCCTCCAGGCTTTCGACGAAGGCTGGTTGACTGATGGCCGCGGCCGGCGCGTCTATCTTTCTGATGCGATCGTGATCATGACTTCGAACCTGGGGTCGGACAGCTTTAAGAAGTATGAGAAGCCTTTGGGTTTTGGCACGAAGACGGCAAGCGACTTTCGTCAGATAAAGAACGACGTGATGAAAGCCGCAGAGCAACGCTTTTCACCTGAGTTCCGCAATCGCATCGACGAGATCGTGGTCTTCGCTCCGCTCACCATGGACGAAGTGAAACAGATCGCGCAAATCTATCTCGAAAAGACCAGGCGTCAGATGAAGAGCCAGGGCAAGTCGTTCGAGACTACCGATGCAGCCCTCGTGTTGATAACGGAGAAGGGCTTCAGCATGCAGTACGGCGCGCGCTTCCTGAAACGTTTCATAGACGAGCGAGTGAAACTGCCGATCACCACTATGTGGAAAGAAGGATCGCATTTCATCGTCGACGTCGAAGACGGAGAAGTAGTTACTAAGGTCGCCATTGGCACGGACGGTGTCTCCGTTTGAAATCGATTTAAGAATAGGGTCAGACCTCAGATTTTTCGAATTGAGGCCCTTTCTTCCTGCTGGCTGTGTCAGAAGCCCGCGCGTAAGCAAGGGCAACACCCGAGAGTGTCGCCCATCGGAAATCAACCCAACGGTACGTCGCCACTTTTCTTGAATCGAGAACTCGCGAGTGTAGCCCTCCCTTACGGTTGGGCTTCTGACACACTCTCTTTATCGCTCGGTAGGGGTGGGTCGCTACCGCTCCCCATTCTTAATGGCAGCATGCTCAAAGAAGATGAAGCCAGTGCTCCTTACCAAACTTGCACGGGTAACTCTCCTGGTCGTAATCGGTATGGCAGCATGTCTGAACCAGGCAGGCGCGCAAACCGACAAGTCTCCAACCGACGACAAGGCCGCGGCAATAGTTCAAAAAGCCCTTCAGGCGATGGGCGGCGATCGCTACCTCAACGTTAAGACCGTAATCGGCCGCGGTTTTTTCACCGACTTTAAAGATGGCGTGTCGGGGATCCCGCTGCGCTTCGTCGACTACATAGTTTATCCGGACAAAGAGCGGACGGAGTTCATCGGCGGCGGTCAACGTCTGATTCAAACAAACGATCGCGATCGCGGTTGGGTATACGACGGCGCTGCGCTGACGCTCAAAGACCAAACGGCGGAGCAGTTGGAAGACTTCCGTTTGGCAACTCGCAGCGGCATTGAGAGTCTGCTGCGGGGAACGTGGCGCACGTTGGGCGCTAAGTTGACTTACGTCGGCCGCCGCGAAGCGGGAGTAGGACGCCGCAATGAAACTGTGCGGCTTACCTATCCCGATGCGTTCTGGATCGAATTCGAGTTCGCTGCCGCCGATGGCTTACCGGCGAAGTTACTCTATCAGCGCAAAGTGAAGAAGCCCGACAGCGAAGAAGCCGAAGCAGTGCCGGAAGAGGATCGCTTGTTCAAGTTCATTACCATCGACGGCGTGACCACGCCATACGTGATCGACCACTTCCGCAACAGCCTCCAAACCAGCCGCGTCAACTACGAGACAGTTGAAATCAACAAGCCGATCGCCGATTCGATCTTCGCTAAGCCGGCGAATTTTAAAGCGGTGAAGTAGTCTTGTCTGCAGTGAAACCCTCAATGACAGATTGGCGACAATACGAACGTTTTGTTGCTGGACTTATGGCCAGCTTCGCAAGCGACAATTTCACGGTCATTCCGAATACAAGGTTGAGAGGTTGCATAAGCAGGGTAGAGCGGCAGATTGATGTTCTTATTGACGCGAAGTGGGATGACGACACTCATCGCAGAGTGATTGTTGATGCGAAGCGTTATAAGAACAAGATCGATGTGAAGGACATAGAAACCTTTGAAGGGATGATGAAAGACTGTAGCTCCCAGTATGGCGTTATCGTTTGTCCTCAGGGCTACACCGAGGCTGCGAAAAGGCGTGCCCAGGATGCTATTACCATCAAGCTTGTTCCTTTGAGCGAGCTCGAGAACTTCAATCTGGATAGTTGGGAACCGTGCTTAGGAAAATGCGCTAGACCCAAGCGAAGGAAGTCAGAGCATGGCTTAGTCTTATATGACAGCCCCTATGGCCTAACGGTCGGTGAGTCACCATTGTCCATAATGGCGGTTGGTAAGTGCGATTTTTGTAACGAGTTTCATGTATGGTGCTGGGATTGTGGACAAAAGTTCGCGCTCACTAATGAAGATGAGTTCCACTGCCATTGTAGTGACCGCTTTTGGCTAACGGCTATCGAAGATGAAGGCCAACAAGCCGACGAGACACTGACAGCCATCCATCTATTTTTAGTTCTAACAGCCGGAGCCGTTATCCCGGTTGATCGACGCAGATTGCAATAGGGGCGGAGCAAGATTTGACTCGCCTATGGCATCATGATTTCTGATTTCGTATAGGTCATTGGTGCCACGCGGATTTCTGAGTGCGGATTTCGGTTGAACGTCAGTAGATTGAGGTAGCGTTGGGATAGGCTCGATAGATAGGCTTCGTTGGTTTCTCGGCGGAGACAAGTTCGGCCTTGTGCTTTGTGGCTGTGGCTACATGCAACGCATCAAGCGCCCCTAATCCGAATTGAGAGGCAAGGTCGTAGGCAGGAGTAATCAACTTGCCACTATCAGCCCACAGAACGGCGCCTTCGAAGAACTTCAGATAGAACGCAACCTCTCGGCTCTTTTGATAGCAAACCGCCATCGGCAGAACTTCGAGCCGCAAATACTCGGTGGCTAGGAATTCACGATCCGGATCGCCCAAGAGCTGCAACGCCCTCATTCGTCTTGCCAGTGTTAGGGCTGTAGGTTTACTTGCCGCGTAAATCAATACAGACGCGTCAACGAACGTTAGAATCTTATTCGCCATCCGGGGAATACCCACCGCGTCGACTTCTCAGTTCGCGCTCGATCGCTTCCTCATCCATTGGGATTTCGTCCGACGCTTCGATGTCCGCGGCTATCTCCATCAACTCTCTTCCGAGCGGAGACATGGTTTCTGATGTCAGCCAGGATTTGACCTCGGTCGGGCGAACTGGTGGTTGTTGGTTAAGATTCTGACCGGGTTGAACCATTCACGGCCTCCTCAGAAGACTAAAGAGTTATCGCAAGGCTGATGTATTCTAACGAACTTTGGTTTTGGATAGCCAGCAACGAAGAGTCGGAGTCGGGGCATGGATTGCCTTCTCAGTCACCGGTCCCGCTCAGTTCATTCACTTGGGATTCTTCATCGAACGCACTTTAGATTAAGGTGGCTGCGTTTCAGTTAGTCACCTCGATCCTGGCAGTTTTCGCGGGTGCTGCGGTTTACAAAGAGGCAGGAGATAGACGCGGATGAACGCGGATAAGAAAAGAGCGGCCACAAAAAAGCACAAAAGGCGCAAATAGAAACGAAGCAAATGGTTTTGTGCTTCTTGCGCCTTTTTGTGGTGAATGTTTTTCCCGATCGTATTCGCGTCGGTCGATAGGACCGCAGAAGTAATTACATCGAAGCCGAGCGGCTCAGAACTTTTTCTCGTGCGGAGGCGGCCTCTGATCTGTCGAGGTTAGCTCGATCGGCTTCAGGCAAGGGTAGGCCGGCCATCTCAGCGAACAGACGCTCGTACTGATCGACGACGTAATCCCAATCGTAATATTCCAGCACGCGCGCCTGGGCGCGGTTCCGAAACGACTGGACCAGCGAGCCATCGCGCAGCACTCGCTGTAACTTGTCAGCCAGATCTTTTTCGTCTGAATAGGCAATACCAGCGTCTCCGATGGCTTCGATATTTTCGGGGGCAGCCAGAGTCAGCACACAATTTCCAAAACCCATAGCCTCGAGCAGCGCTGGATGCGTGCCGCCGACTTCGGTGGCGTGAATATAGCAGTAAGCGTTTTGCTGCAGGGCACGATAGTCACGGCCGAAGACAAAGCCGGTAAAGACGATGCGCCGATCGCGGCGAGCTCGCGCCTTGAGGTCGTTGATGTACTCGCGCGCATACGGAGCATCGCCAACTATCAAAAGTTTGTGCGCCGTGCGCACGCGCTTGAACGCTTCGATCACCAGGTGGGCGTTGTTCTCGGGCTCTAAGCGGGAAACGTACAGCACGTAACGATTAGGCTCGACGCGCCAGCGGCGCACCAGCGGATCGGGACGCCGCTCAACTTCAGCGCCATACGCGATCATGGTTGACTCCGCGCGATAGCGCGCCAGATAGTAATCCTGAATTACACGGGCATCGGTAACGGTCCTGGTCGGCAGAATGGTCGCCAGCCTCTCGGCTATCAAATAATACCTGCGGGCAATCGCGTTCCACTTCTTCCGTTTGTGCTCCAGCCCGTCGACGTTCAACGCCACGGGTGTGCCGGTCAGGCGCAGGATCGATGCGAATGGCGCGTTAGCGGCGTTACAAATCAACGCGGCATCGTAACCCTGTGGCACTGCGTGCAAGGCGGAAAGAAAGGTGTGGATGATGGTGTCAAAATATTTATGCCGGATCGTGGGCAGGACTTTTAGCTTGACGCCCTGGAACTCGAGTTCGCGCGGGCTGATGTAATGTGCCCGGCAGTACACGGTCACGTCATGACCGCGAGCCGCCAACCTGGTGGAAAGATGTTCGGCGAAGGTTTCAAACCCGCCATAGTTTGCGGGAATTCCCCTGGTCCCGAGAATCGCAATTCGCATAATTAAAAGGAACCGAAGGATGACCGAATTCTCTAACTGGTCATCGTTTCTTTGGCTCCCTTCCTTTTCACCGCCCGCTCATAAACTTCCAAAGTCATCAGCGCGGTATTCTGCCAGTTGAAGTGTCTCGATCTCTCAAGACCCTTCGTGCTCAATGCTGCACGATATTCCGAATTTTCCAGGACCACGGTCAGGGCGTTGACCAGGGCCTGCGTATCAAAGGGATCGAACAGCAAACCAGCGTCGCCGACAACTTCCGGCAGGCTGGTTTGATTTCCAACGATCACCGGTACGCCGCACTGCATCGCTTCGACTACGGGCAAGCCAAAACCTTCAAAATAGGATGGGTACACGAAACAAATGGCGCCGCTATAGAGAGCAGCAAGGTCGCGCTCAGGCACATAACCCGTAAACAAGATCTCTTTGCCCAGAGCGCTTCGCTCCGCGGCTCGAAAGGTCTCGTGCTCAAGCCAACCACGTTTTCCTACCAGGACGAGCTGTGGAAGCTTACCCTCTGGCCGAACTGCGCGCAAGCACGAATATGCTTCAATCAAACGAACCAGATTCTTCCGCGGTTGAATGGAACTAAGCGAAAGAACGTAATTCTTCTGAATCCCATAAGTTTCGCGAATCCTTTTCAGTTCCGTTTCATTCGTCACCGGAGAAAAACTTTCCGCGGCTGCTTCCGGCGTTACCGTGATTCGCTCCGGCGGAAGCTTATATGTTCGAATGATATCGTCGCGGGAATAGTCCGACACGGTGATGATGTGGGCCGCCCGCCGCGCTGTCCGGCGCACAGTCAGACGCATTTGCATCCAGCTTCGCCGGTTGAATGTCTCGGGCAAATGTTCGAAAGCCAGGTCGTGAATGGTAGTTACGATCGGACAGGGCGCAAAAGGAGGGGCGGTATATTGCACGTGCAGCAGATCGACAGGATGGCGTCGCAATTCTCGCGACAGGGTCAGCGGAATACGGACCAGCGGAGTGTGTGGCAGCGTTCGCCGCACTTCAAAGTTGGGCCAGCGATCGGCAAACCGCTCGATAGCGGCTGGCTTGGTAACATAGAGGGTGTAGAGATTGGTCTGATCGATCCGGGCGAGACCTTCGATCAGATTGACGGCATAGCTTTCATTGCCGCCGAGTTCAGCTCCTACGGAATGCGCATCGATTGCGATGTGCAAAGTCGCTGTCGCTCCAGGTTAGTGGCACAGACTTCAGTCTGTGATCTTGAAGGCCGAATCACAGACTGAAGTCTGGTGCCACCGATCTCAGGTTATTCTTCGCCGGCCGGGGATTTAGAACGTTCAGCTGCGCGGGCTGCCGCCGCCGCTGCAACGGCCGCGGTCTGGCGCGTGTCGCGTTCGCGGATGCGAGCTGCTTTGCCACGCAGACCACGCAGGTAATAAAGCTTGGCGCGGCGCACATGGCCCCTTTTCACCACGTCGATGTGGTCGACAATCGTCGCGTGCAGCGGAAAGATTCTCTCCACGCCGACGCCGAAACTGGTCTTGCGCACAGTTATCGTTTCGCGCACGCCGCCGTGCTTACGCGCGATGACCACGCCTTCGAACGCCTGCAGGCGCTCTTTGGTTTCCGATTCCTTGATCCGAACGTGCACGCGGACGGTATCGCCCGGTTGAAAATCCGGGACGTTAGTTTTAAGTTGCGACTGATCGACACTGTCTAAGCGGTTCATTGACGTACTCCAATTTCTGATTTGCGATTTTGGATTTTAGATTCCTTTTGTCGACCGCCGGCCAGGCTTTCACAGGCAGGCGAAATCTAAAATCAGAAATCCAAAATCGAAAATGTCACTTTAAAAGATCCGGCCGGTTGCGCTTCGTCTTATCCATTGAAGCCTGGCGGCGCCACCGGGCGATCTCGGCATGATTGCCGTTCAATAAAACATCCGGCGGCCGCATGCCTTCAAATTCCGGCGGCCTCGTATACTGCGGACAATCAAGCCGACCGTCCGAGAAAGATTCGTTCGTCGCCGAAGTGGCGCTGCCCAAAGCTCCGGGCAACAACCGGACGATCGCGTCGACTATCACGAGCGCGGCGGGCTCTCCTCCTGAAAGAACATAATCGCCGATCGAAATCTCGTCGGTCACCAGGGCCTCGGCAACTCGCTCGTCAACGCCCTCGTAGCGGCCGCAAATCAGGACCAGTTGCTCGACGGCCGCGAACTCCGCAGCGATGGCCTGAGTAAAAGACCGCCCCTGTGGCGAAAGCAAAACTACGCGCTTTCCGCTCGGGACACTCTCGCGGCGCCTGGCGCCGGCGAGCGATTCCACAGCTGCAAAGATCGGTTCGGGCTTGAGCACCATGCCGTCGCCGCCGCCGAAGGGCCGATCGTCTACGACGTGATGTTTGTCGGTGGTCCAGGCGCGCAAGTCATGCGCCTCGGTTTTCACCAGCCCGGCTGCGCGCGCGCGCCGGACAATTCCATAATCAAAAGCTTCGCGAAAGTAATCCGGGAAGATCGTGATGATGTCGACGCGAAGCGGTTCCATTGCCGATTGCCAAATTCCAATTGCCGAGTTTTCTCAAGTCAGAACTTAAGAGATCCGGGTCGAAGCTTTCGTAAGACAATTCCAATCGGCAATTGGAAATCGGCAATCTACAATTCCAAAAGCCCTTCCGGTGGATCGATGCGAATCCGTTTCCGCTCGATATCGACTTCAACACAGATTGCGCGGGCCATGGGCACCATGTGTTCGCGTTCCGCGCCGGCGATTACCAGGACTTCGACGCCACCGGTCTTCAACACTTCGCTGACAACGCCAATCGAGGTTCCGTCAACAGATTCGACGTGACAGCCGATCAACTCCCACTCGTAGAAATGATCCGCCGGCAGTTCAACACGTTCGCTGGCCGGCACGGCCAGCTGAAAACCGGCGAGTCCTTTCGCCTCATCAATCGAATCATAACCGGCAAACTTAAAAACAATTCGATTGCCGTGGAACCAATGCTCTTCAATTTGCAAAGATCTTGTACTTCCATCCGGCGCCGTAGCGATCACACTGTCGAGGTCTTCGAAACGTCCGGGAAAATCCGTATAGAGATCGGCAACCACTTCCCCGCGCAGCCCCCTCGTCCTGGCCACGCGCGCGATGACGACTAAATCGTCGGGCGCTTCACTCAACGACGTCCAGCACGAACCGCCGGTGTTTCTTTAAGCCTGCGGCGTAAACCAAAGAGCGCAGCGCCCGCACCGTGCGGCCCTGCTTCCCGATTACTTTGCCCATGTCGGACTGCGCGACGCGCACCTCGATACGAGTAGTGCCTTCGCGATCGATCTCGCGCACATCGACGGCGTCCGCCTCATCGACCAGAGCTTTGACAATCATCTCGACGGTTTCGCGCATAATCCTTCTCAACAATAGTGGCACAGACTTCAGTCTGTGATTAGCCGCTCTGAATCACAGACTAAAGTCTGTGCCACTTTCGGGTCTAGGCGGTTGGAGTTTCTGCCGCCGCGGCGCTGGCCGCTTTGGCCGCCTGCTTAATTAACTGGCGCACGGTATCGGTGGGTTGCGCGCCCTTGGCCATCCAATATTGGACGCGTTCGGCTTTGAGCGTGATCTCGGCCGGTTGGCGCGTCGGATTATAGGTGCCGACGTTTTCAAGAAACGCGCCGTCGCGCTTCGACTGCTTTTCTTTGACCACGATCCGGTACGATGGTCTCTTCTTAGCGCCCATGCGCATTAGTCTGATTGCTAACAAGTGTCTTTCCTCCAGATTACCGGCGGGCAGTAGCCCGCCTCTAAACGATTCAAAATTTTTATAGAGCCAAAAGCTAACTGCTATCGTCGCTTCTTTTTTTTCTTTTTCTTCCGACGCGACGAGCCGGGCAGCCCCGGGGGCAGGGCGGGCATTCCGCCCATCGCGCTCATTGCGTCATCGCCGCCGCCTTCCATTCCCGGCATGCCGGCCATGCGGCGCATCATCTTACCGCGCAAGCCGCCGCCGCTGAACATTCCCTGCATCATCCGACGCATCTCAGTGTACTGCTTGATGAGCGAGTTGACCTGGGCCACCGTCGTGCCTGAACCGTGCGCGATGCGCCGGCGTCGGTTGGCATTGAGAATCAAATGATTGACCCGCTCTTCGCCGGTCATGGAATCGATGATCGCCTCGGTGCGCATCATCTCTTTCTCCATCAACTCAGTTTGCTCGTCGGTCAAATCCGGCATGCCTACGCCGCCCAGAAGTTGATCCGGCAACAACTTGAGAATCTTTGAGAAAGAACCGAGCTTCTTTACCTGCCTGAGCTGCGAACGAAAGTCGTCGAGCGTGAACTGATTCTTTTGCAGCTTCTTCAGCTGCGCTTCAGCTTCATCCTGATCGACCTTGTCCTGGACCTGCTCGATCAAAGACAGGACGTCGCCCATTCCCAGAATGCGTTGGGCCACTCGATCGGGATAGAACGGTTCGAGGGCGTCGTACTTTTCACCCACGCCGACGAACTTCACCGGCTGGCCGATGACCTGTTTAATTGAGAGGGCCGCACCGCCGCGGGCATCGCCATCCATCTTGGTCAACACGACGCCGGTGATGCCGACTTGCGCGTGAAACTGCTCGGCCGACCGCACCGCGTCCTGACCGGTCATGGCATCGGCGACGAAAAGAATCTCGACCGGATGCGTTGCGCTCTTGATCTGGACCAGCTCCTGCATCAACTCTTCGTCGATGTGCAGGCGGCCGGCGGTATCGATCAAAAGCGTGTCGTAACCGGTATCGCGCGCGTGCTGCAGAGCGGCCCGCGTCAGTTCCAGCGGATCGTTCGTCTCAGGCTTTTCAAAGATCGATTGGCCGGTCGCCTTGGCGATGACCCTTAACTGTTCCCTGGCCGCGGGACGGTAGACGTCAGTCGAAAGCAGCAGCGGCTTGCGGTCCTGATTCTGAGCCAGCCAGCGCGCTATTTTTCCGGTCGAAGTCGTCTTGCCTGAACCCTGCAGGCCGACAATCATGACGACGTTCGGACTGGTTTTGGTAAAGACCAGCCGCGAAGATTGCCCGCCCAGCAATTCAACCAACTCCTCGAAAACTATCTTGACGACCTGCTCGGACGGCTTCAGCTCAAGCCAGACCTTTTGGCCTTCGGCTTTCTCTTTGACCGACGCGATAAAGTCTTTGGCGACCTTATAATTGACGTCGGCTTCGAGCAGAGCCAGACGAATTTCGCGCAGGGCGGCGTCGACATGCTCTTTGGTCAGGACGCCTTCGCCGCGCAGATTCTTCAGCGTCCGCTTCAGTTTGTCGGAAAGAGATTCAAACATACTCTGCCAGGCGACGATTCCGGTCTACGCGGAAACAAGCATGATAAGGGGCGGTCTGAGGGGTGTCAAGGAAGCATCGATGGGAATATTGGGGAGTTCGCAGGCACAGATCAAGTGGATGCTGGGAGCGCCGACGTCTCGTCCGCAGCCCACGGGGAGAGGAGTACTCAAACGGCCCACCTTGCAAGCAAAAACGCGCTTGACTGATGGCAATCACCTGTTAGGCTGGCCCTCATGGCCTCGAGTAGAGAACCTTCCCCGAATAAGCTCCTCTTTCCGGTTTCCATAATCGAGCAACGGATCTACCTGATTCGTGACAAAAAGGTGATGCTGAGCAACGACTTGGCCGCACTCTATCAAGTCGAGGTTCGCACGCTAGTTCAGTCAGTCAAGCGCAATAAAGAGCGCTTTCCAGCTGACTTCATGTTTCAACTTAATTCGAAGGAGTTCCAGAACTTGAAATCACAAATTGTGATCTCAAGTTGGGGCGGTGTACGCAGGGCGCCCTACGCATTCACTGAGCAAGGAGTCGCGATGCTGTCCAGCGTACTTCGAAGCAAACGAGCCATCCAAGTCAATGTTGCAATCATGCGCGCTTTCGTTAAACTGCGGGAACTATTGGAATCAGACGAAGAACTCAACCGCAAGTTTACGGCTGTGATCCGTAGACTCGCTACACATGAGAAATACTTCAAAGTCGTCTTTGATGAACTCAAGAAACTGACAATGCAACCCGGACCGTCGCGACGATCAATAGGCTTTACGACTCATGAGAAACGATAACACTTGTCCAACCTTGCGGATTTTCTTAACCGGGCTTGTGCTTGCCCTCTCCTTCGGCGGAGGAATTCTTACACGAGCACAGGAGCCTACAAACAAGACTGCCTCAAAAACTACAACACCCGCCTCTAATCAGAAATCCGAGTTCATCGCTCCAGGAATCGAGCACCTCCAAATCACTCGCGGCTTCAAATCCGATAAAGAGGCGACCGGTCCCTGGTTCATCAATATGCTGCGCATCGATCTATCAAAGGCGCGTCTGCAGTTGGTTCATGCGATGGACGAAGCCGTGGGACTGGAAACAGTCAGTTCGATGGCGGCCCGTTACGGGGCGCTGGCGGCGGTTAACAGCGGCTACTTCCGCACCACGGGAACTTATCGCGGTGATGCGATTGGTGTCGAAGTGCTCGATGGAAAGATCTTGAGCGAATCAAACAACGATCGCGCGGCGGTTGGGTTGATTGAAAAGAATGGAATGCAGGAGTTGATCTTTGGACACATAAAGTTCGACGGGCAGCTTGTCGCGGGGTCGAAAACCAGTCAGCCAATCAACGGTCTCAACCGGCCGCGAGCCGAAAACGAACTAATAGTTTTCACGCCGGAGTTTCATCGCACGACACTGACTGAGCCGAACGGCCTCGAGCTAATCGTGCGCCGTGGTCGAGTGGTTGAATTGCGCGATCTAAAAGGCAGCAGTGTGATTCCCACGGACGGTTTCGTGATCTCTGTATCCGGCACGGCCCGGGAGTGGGCTCGGAAGAATCTACGCTCGGGCACGCGCGTGAAATTGAACCTGAGCTTTTCGCCGGTTGAAGCGACACAGGCTGACGCCTGGAAGAAAGCGTCCAGCGTAATTGGCGGCGGGCCGCAACTGATAAAGGACGGGCGAGTCGCGATCACGAACGCTGCCGAAAAAATTCTGCCGAGCTTTGTCAGCGACGGCCACCCGCGAACTGCAATTGCCAGGTTAAAGTCAGGACATGTTCTCTTGCTCACCGTCGATGGTCGCCAACCGGGTGAGAGCATCGGCATGTCTCTGACGATGCTGGCAGAGCTGTTAATCGAATTTGGGGCGGTTGACGCGATCAATCTCGATGGCGGCGGATCGACCGCGATGGTGATCAGGAATAAGTTGGTCAATAAGCCTTCCGACGCAACCGGCGAACGGCCTGTTAGTGACGCAATCCTCCTTTATCCATTAGAGTCCGCCAAGTCACGGCCGCGATGACTTCGGCACTTGCGCTTATTTCAATCGGCTTTGTGAGGGTTCCTATGGAAGGCGTCGCTATTCCGACCGGAAATGCCGCTATCCCGACTGGACTTGCGGCTGTGTCAATGGGAATTGCGGTTATTCCGATAAGAATTATGGCTGTGCCAATAGGAATTGTGGCTGTTCTGATAGGAACTGGGCCTATGACAATTGGATTTCTGAAAAGCCCAATCGAGACCCCCACCGATTTGATGAGAATGTTCGCCAGGCTGATTCGATCCCCGGCGCCTTTTACTGCCTCCGATGGTGACGCTACCTACGGACTGTGCTATTTTCACTTCGTTTAAAGCAAGCCGTCGCGCCCTTTTTCGAGCCCTTCATGTCCTGCCCATGATCTTCAAGCTGTGAAAGGCGCAAGTCATTAAGCTTTTATGACATACTCAGTCTGTCACTAGAGTTTGCGGCTACAGGCATCACCTTTCACGGGAACAACCCGCTTGAGCAAAGAGAAGCACAATCCTGACAACGCTGTTGTCGATCTGGAACACGCCCGTGCGCAACTGCGGTCGCGTGCAGGCAAGGCTTCGCCCGAAGAACTGGCTGCGGACCTGGAAGTCGTGCGCGGCTTACTCGATCAGGGTCTGACTACCGAGGCCCGCTTGCGTCTCAACTCGCTGCTCGCTCAAACACGCACCCAACCATCTTTGTTGGCCCAGGCGCGTTGTGCCTTATCGATGGCGCTCGAGATGCAGGGTCAGCATCGCGAGTCGCTCGATGCGGTCGCGATGTACGAAGACCCCGAAGCTCGCGCGAAACTTGATCTGACACTGAGTGCCCGTCTACGAGTGCAGATCGCTCTCGCCTATAACTACAACCGCGATCATCCGAAGGCCGTGGCCCTGCTAACCGCAACGCAGCGGGATCTGCCGGAAGAAGGCGCCGAAGCCGGTGCGGTGTACGCCGCGTTGGCCCGCGTCTATCGCAGCATCAACGAGTACCCGATCGCCCGTGATTATTCGCACCGCGCGCTGGAGAGTTATCGCCAGAGCGGCGATTGGCGTGGATTGGCCGAAAGTTATTTCGGCTTGGGAGCGGCGGATGTTCAGGAAGGTTTGCACGAGCAGGCTTTGGAGGACTTTGGTCAGGCGTTGAAGCTGGCGGGAGATCACCCGGCCAGCTTCCTGCTCGGCCGCATCTATTCCAACATGGCCGGCGCCTGTTGGTTTCTCAAGCGGCCGCAGGAGGGCATTCAGTATCTCGAAAAAGCGATCGGTTATTACGAACGTACCGATCATAAAAAGAGCGCGGCCGACGGCTATAACAACCTCGGCATGAATTTGGTGCTGATCGGACAGTGGGATCGAGCACAGCAAGCGCTGGAGCGGGCGCTGGCCCTGGCCACTGACGCCGACAATCGCGGCGCCGAAGTGCCGATGATTCTGGATTCGCTAGGCGAGTTATGTACCCTGCGTGGAGATCTGGAAGAGGCCCAAAGCTACCTGCTGCGGGCGGCAGCGCTGGCTGACGAACGCGGCAACAAGTGGTATCAGGGACAGTCAAAACGCACGCTCAGCCGCTGCTATCTGGCGATGAATCGAGGGGTCGAAGCGCTGGAGACTGCGAAGACAGCGCTGGAACTCGCCGAAGAGATTGGAGATCGACAGGCAATCTGCGAGTCGCGGCTCTTGTTTGCCGAAGCCTCGCTGGAATGCGGCGCGAGCGAAACATCGGCTGCGAATCTTGAAAGCCTGGCCCAGCTGATCACGGATTCGCCAACCGACCTGCTATTGTCGGGCGAGGCCCAGCGCCTACACGGACTACTGGAGTTTGCTCAAGGCGACGCAGCGATGGCCGCACAGCACTTTGGTCGCAGCGTTTCGATTTTCGATATGCTCGGCGATCGCTACCGCAGCGCGCGCGCGCACTACGAACTGGGACGCGCCTATGCCATGGCCCAGCCGGAACGAGCCGCCGAGCACTTGTCGCGCGCGGTAAATATTTTCCGGGAACTGGGAGCGCGGCTGGATATCGAGCGCGCGGAAGAAGCCGCCGCCGAACTCGATCAAACCAGGCCGCAACAGTTGATGCAGCGCGACACGGTCGTGCAACTGCTCACCCTGCGGCTGGCCGAAGCCGTCGCATCGCGCGAGTTATTACTCCGTGAGCTGGCCGCGGTGATTCGTCAGGAAACCAACTGCAGCAGGATCGTAGTTGTCGAGCCGGACGAAGGCGGTCGTCAACGCGTGGTCATTGCGCATGGTTGCGTTAAGAACGAAAGCACAGAGTTGGCTGACGAGTTTGCCGCGCTCAGGAATGCCTCTCAAATCGAAGCGTTCAGTAAGAAGAAGAACGTTGCGGTCATCGCGCTGAAGTCGACCAATGGGCCTGCGGCCACGCTGTTAATTTCACCACGCGAACGTGCGGCGCTTCCCGGTGGGCTCTCACTCGATCCTTTGTTGCGCGTGGTTGAGTTGGGCATGGACGTTTGCGCTTTGCGGAGTAGGGGTCGCGCAGGTCAGGGACGCGAAGAAGCGAGTGCCCTGGCCGGAGCTAGTCTGATGCCCGGGTTCATTCATTCGAGTCCCGCAATGACCCGCCTGGTCGAAGAGGTCCACAAGATTCGTTCGTCCGACGTGACCGTCCTGGTTACCGGAGAATCCGGCACGGGTAAGGAACTGGTAGCTCGAGCAATTCATGCTTTATCTTCAAGGCGAGACAAAGTCTTTGTCCCTTTCAACTGCACCGCGGTGCCGAAAGAACTTTCAGAAGGCTATCTTTTCGGCTATCGGCGCGGCGCGTTCACCGGGGCCGTGAAGGATTCCGCCGGGGTGATTCGCACGGCCGCGGGCGGCACGCTGTTTCTTGATGAGATAGGCGATCTGCCGATCGATGTGCAACCGAAGATTCTGCGCTTCCTTCAGGAAGGAGAAATCCAACCACTCGGCGAGCAAAGGCCGGTGAAGGTCGATGTGCGAATTATCGCTGCGACTAACAGTGACCTGGAAGAGATGGTGGCGAACGGCAGGTTTCGCGAGGACCTTTATTACCGGCTGAATGTAATTCGTCTGCGAGTACCGCCATTGCGGGAACGACGCTCTGAGATTCCCACGATTGTTAATTACTACGTCAATCACTATTCGGCAAAATTCGGACGCAGCGATATTCAGATCACGCCGCAGGCAATCGACCTTCTGATGGTCGCCGAGTGGCCGGGCAACGTGCGCCAGCTTTGCAACGAAGTTCAACGTGTGATCGCCCGCAGCGAAGACGGCACGATCATTACGCCGGAACAGCTCTCTCCCGAGCTGCGCCACATGCGATCTCCGGTGACACCCACAGGAACCGTCACTCCAATAGCCGGCAGCGGCACCGGGCTCACCGTGCCGCTCCAAAATGTAACGTTGGCTGATGCCCTGGCTGAGGTCGAGCGGCGCATGATTGCCGAGGCTCTGCGCAAACACAATGGCAATATTTCCCGCGCGGCTCGCGAACTCGGCCTGACCCGTCGAGGTCTTTATTTAAAGCTCGACCGTCACCAAATGAGCGCCAGCGCTTAGTTCAGCAGCGTTTTGTTTTTGCGACATTGCCGCCTCTCTGCCAGGTAAGACGATCCACGAAATCACACGAAATGTCCTGCGTTTCCGCAACCAATCTACTTTCGTGACGTGTAACTCTGGGGCGGCTCGTTCGCGGTGCTGGATGTTCGGTCCCAGAGGGACCGGATGTTTATAGAACCGAGAGCCAAAAAGACTTCAAGCTCCGGAGGGGCGAAACCTACGGCGATGCTAAACCACATTCCGCTTCTCTGGAGCTGGGCCTTCCGGAAACCCGGGCTATAAACATCCGGCCGCTTTGCGGCCGTAAAACAACCTTTGGCCCACGCTTTGGGCGCGATGCTGGGTTTGGCGTCGCCCCGGTTTGCGCCGCTTGGCGGCAGACGGTATCCTTTTTATGAACGTTGGCCTTTGAAAGTAAGTAGAAAGAATGACAGCCAGGCGTAATCTCTCAAGCAAACCTTTTCGCAACCGCGCGCTGCCCTGGACGGTGACCATGATAGTCACAGTCACGTCGTTCGTTGCTCTATTGCTGATTGCCAGGTCGACCGTTCAGACCAACGCCAAAGTCGCGACGGCGCAAAGTGATGTAAGCAAATTGCAGAGAGACATCAATGGACTTAACAAGCGCGCGGACGCTATTAAGACAGCGATGACTCCGGAGCAACAGAGCACGCTTAAGTCAGCCCACGCGCTCGTCAATCGCAAAAAGTTTTCATGGGCGTTGCTGTTTGCCGATCTCGAGGCCTCACTGCCGGGTGGCGTGAGGGTCTCGCGGATTGTCGTTAACGGCGTGCGAGTGCAGGACGATCGGACGATTGCGACCCTCGATCTTACGGTGGCCAGCAAGAACCCCACGCTCATTACGCAGATGATCGAAGACATGGAGAGGCAGGGAACCTTTCATGCTGAGCTGAGGAATCAGACTCTGCAAAGAGGTCGAGGTGAGAGCGGCGCCGAGTATGAAATGAATGTCCGTTACGTACCCCGCATCGGTGTGCCTATTGCACCGAGCGAGAGAAACAACCGGCCAGTGGACACTGCAGGCGACAGAGGTAAAACGCAATGAGCCAGGAGCAACCGCTGCAGGGTCCCGCGCTGGCGCCACGCCGGCAAATTTCTGTTCGCATCGATCAGCTGAAGCGAGCGCCCGCTCTAAGCATGCTTGGGTTGCCGGAATTGATCGGCCTGGCCGGCGCCGCTTTGCTCGCTCTGCTCACGATTTTCGCCTACGTCTATTTTTATCTTCCCGCGCATTCTCGCCTGGCCGCGACCGAACGCGAGCGCGATCTGCTGCAGGTCCAACTGCGCAACTCGCAAAAACTTTTTGGCGAGACGAACAATACCAGCGAAGAAATTGCTAAACGGCTCGCGAGTGTAAGTGACTTTGAAGGCAATTGGCTGTCGGTGTCCGGACCCGGCCGCATGTCGCTCTACGCCGAACTGAACAATCTGATCCGCAGCAATGGGCTACGCAACACGGCCGGTCCCAGTTACTCGCCGCTGGAACCCATCGGCTCAAAACCTCAGACCCAGGCAAATGAAAGCGTGGAGAAGCAAGGCATCGCCAAGTGGCAGAGCATCTATCCCGGCGTTTTGGTTAGCGTGACCGTAGAAGGTCCCTACCAGAGCGTCCGCCATTTCGTGCGTGACGTCGAGAACAGCCGGCACTTTCTAATTATTAATTCGGTGGAACTCGAGGGCGTGAGGGACTCCGGCGCATCCCAGGATATGCCAATGCCTTTGCCGGTGACGAAAACTCCAGCGCGTACCAGTGCGACTCGATCGGTCACCGTTCCACCAACGGCCGGCAGCCGCGGATCGCAGGTCAGCCTGCGGCTCGACCTGGCAATGTATTTTCAGCGTCCTGAAGTGAAGAGCGCTCCCGAGGCACCCAAGTAGTCCGAGACTGTCCGCAACCTTGGAGCGAGTCTAACCAGAGAGCATTTAGTAAAGAGGCCGCTATCGTTTTAGATCGGAATTAAAGCAATGCAACTTTTTGATCCAAACAATCCCAACGAAAAAAAGAAAATGATCGCGGCTGCGGTGCTGGGTGTCGGCGCGATCGTGGTGCTTGGTTATGTGTTTTTCGGAGGGAGCTCGGCTAAGCCTACAACGACCAACACCATCGCTAAGGCATCGCCGACACCAAATAAGATTGCCACGGGACCCGAGACTGTGATTGAAGATCCTTCCCTCTTTCAACCCGTCGTTTATAACAACACCTCCCCGGCAGTGTCGGAAGCCGATCGCAACATCTTTGCTTACTACGAGCCACCGCCAAAGCCGACACCAACTCCCTATATGTATGTGCCGACGCCGACGCCGCTACCGCCTCTCACCGTTAATTCGTTAATGCCGGCAAACGTGTTTGCGCGCACTGCTGATTTCAGTCTCCAGGTTATGGGCGACAAGTTCACGCCGGCTGTTCATGTCACCTTTGACGGCCGGGACTTGCCCACCCGTTTCATAAATGCGCAACAGGTGTTCACTACCGTACCGGCAGCCATCATTGCCAATCCCGGTCCGCGCCAGGTGATGGTGCGAAGCAACGACGGACAGCTTTACTCAAATACGATCACGCTTAATGTACAGCCACCACCGCTGCCGAACTATAACTACATCGGCATCATCGGCAAGCCGCGCTTCAACGATACGGCAGTGTTGCAGGACAAGAGCAGCAAGGACCTGATTAACGCGCAGCGAGGCGATGTGATCGGCGGACGATTTCGCGTGAGTAGCATCTCGGAGAAGGAAGTGATCTTGATTGATACGACTTTGAAGATCAGACACACGATTACTTTCACATCTGATTCCGCCAGCGGTCCTCAATTCAGACCGCCGGTGCGAGTTAGCGACGAAGAACCGCTGTGACACCGCAGGCAATCTAATTCGAGATTCGGATGACTCAAAGCTCTGGCTCAAATTCCACGGTCGCAATGCGAATTCAACCTTCGAACGACGAGGGCGGCTATGCCCTGGTCGCCATGCTGGTGGTGATGAGTTTGCTGGCCTTGTTCGCCATGGCTGCTACCTCGAACGTCAAGCAGCAGGCACAGCGAGAACGGGAAAAAGAGGCCATATTTCGGGGCGAACAGGTGGCTGACTCCATTCGCCGATACTATGCCAGCCGGGGCGGCTCGGGGGTAAATTCTTTGCCCACGAACATGGAGCAACTGCTCGAAGGCATCCAAATTCCCGGCCGAACCAAGAAGCTGCAGGTTCTGAGGGCGTCGGCGGCGAAGGATCCGCTTTCCAGCTCCGGCGAATGGAAACTGATTACCCCAACTTCGCAGGACTTTGCCGAACTCGTAAGCAACCTTACCGTTTACACAGAAGGCCTGCCGCCGACTCCCAGACCGGAGTTCCAGGCGCTGGCCTCTCTGATCCCGCGCATGACCAACGTGCTCGATACGAAATCAACCAACACTGCGCCCGGTGGAGAGGACAACTCCGAAAGCGCGTCGGGACCATTCCTGGGAGTTGCCAGTCACAGTCAGCGCAACTCTGTGATCACCTATTACGGTATCGATCGACATGACCAATGGATCTTCACTCCAATCTTTCACTGATCACGATCTGATTCTTTCAACGTGATCGAGATTAGTTCTTGCAAACCTACTCCCCAACGCGTTTTATTTTTGCATCACAGAGACGAACGCACTGATCGCATTTGAGCGAGTAAGACGATCGCGCGTGAGCAAACTTGAATTGCTCGAACGTGCGTTGAGTGCTCTAACTTGATGACGGCTCGCTGAAGATTTTTCATTGCTCGAGTAATAAATTGTTGACAAGCCTGCAATTTAAGTTTATATAGCAAGATGTTGTGCGCCGTTTTCTCTAGACCACAAGAGTAACTGCAACACACTATCTTGTGGTCATAACCAGAAAGCTAAAGAAGGAGAAACGACACTATGGCAACTAAGAAGAAGGCCGCTAAAAAAGCAGCCGGTAAGAAAAAAGCGGCCAAGAAATCCGCTAAGAAG
>JAWVDF010000042.1:0-55279 GCA_033857635.1 Blastocatellia bacterium | reverse complement strand
CGTCCGCATTGAGCGCGAAGCGCGAATTGCGCCTACGGCGCTGATGCGGACGGGCCGTCCGCGCTCCCAGGGTTTACAACTGCGCGATCATCTCGGCCGGGTTCCAGTATGCCCAGAGGCCTTGAATCTTTCCATCCTGGTTGATTTCAAAGGCGTCGATGCCTTCGAACTTAACTTCTTTGCCGCTGGCGCTGGTTCCCGATCCGGTCCACTTCACGGCGGCCCCGTTGCCGGCTACGAAGACTGAATCTTCAGTCAGGGCCACGCTCTTGAAGTTCTTGAAGATCGACTCAAAGAATTCGCGGATGCCGGCACGGCCACTAACTGGCGGCGTGCCCATCGGATCACAAGTCGTCCCATCCTCGGCAAAGTTGTTGGCGATAGCCTCAGGATCCATGGCGCGGATGGACAGGAAGTACGCGCGCACCACGCGTGAGATCTTGTCAGGTGAAACTGGTTCGGTCATTTAGTTAGCCTCAATATGAAAGTTTCCAACAAATAATTTCACGCCAAGGCGCCAAGGCGGAAAGAGAAACACGGCTCATCGACCGCTTTGCGCCTTTGCGTGAGCATCTTACGATCGTTTAGTTGGGCGGAGCCCGACTCTAAACAAGTCCAGGACTATTCTTTCGCGGACTTCGCCTTTGCGCGTTCCTGCTCCACCAGCACGCGACGCAGAATCTTACCGGAAGACGACCTGGGAATCTGCGCGATAAACTCAACGAAGCGAATTTTCTTGTGCGGCGCCAGACGTTCGGCGACAAAACCCATGATCTCTTCGGCGGTAACTTCGCCACCTAACACTACAAAGGCCTTCGGTACTTCGCCGGCCTCATCATCGGCGCAGGGAATGACCGCCGCATCGGCGATGGCCGGATGCGACAGCAGCACTGCTTCGAGTTCCGCCGGCGCCACCTGAAAGCCCTTGTACTTGATCAGCTCTTTCATGCGGTCGACGATGTAAAAGTGTCCGTCCTCGTCGGCGTACCCGATGTCGCCCGTATGCAGCCACCCATCAGAGTCGATGGTGCGCACCGTCGCTTCGAGATTGTTGAGATAGCCGATCATGACCTGCGGCCCGCGCACCCACAGTTCACCCTCCCGATTCGGACCCAACTCTTCTCCGCTCGCTGGATCGACCAGTTTGCATTCCGTGTTCGGAGCCGCAGGGCCAACCGCTCCCAGCTTCATATCGCCTGGATTGGGCGGGCTGCTATGCGTCACCGGACTGGTTTCCGTCATCCCATAGCCCTGTCGAATATCACAACCGACGCGCGCCATGCACTCGCGCGACAAATCCGCACCCAGGGGCGCGGCGCCTGAAAAGATCATCTTCAAGCTGGATAGATCGAATTTGTCGATCATCGGATTCTGCGCCAACTGCAATACGATTGGCGGCACAATGTGCGAGAGAGTCACACGATACTTTTGGATCAGAGTCAGAAACTGTTCGAGGTCAAACCGGGGCATCATCACAATCGTAGCGCCCATGTGCAGCCCCATGTTGAGCACCACGACCAGACCATAAATGTGAAAGAGCGGCAGGACGCACAGCAGCGTGTCGTCGCTGTGAAAATATTCCAAGCCGTCCATCTGACGCATGTTCGCTACCAGGTTGTAGTGCGTCAGCATGACGCCCTTGGGCAAGCCGGTCGTGCCGCTGGAATACGGGAGCGCCACTAGGTCTCTCTTCGGATCGATCTCAACCCTGGGGACATCGCCATCGCTCTCAAGCAGCGAGGCGAAGGGCGTGGCGTCCGGAGCTTCACCGAAGACGAACAGTTCCTCAACCCTCGAAGACTCTGCCGCCTCACGCGCCTTATCGATGAACAGCGGCGAAGTCACGAGAAACTTCGCGTCCGAATCATTTAGTTGGAACGCCGCCTCTTCCGCGGTGTAGAGCGGATTCACGAGCGTGCTGATACCGCCGAGCATCGCTACCGCATGGAAGGCGACGCCATACTCAGGACAGTTCGTACTGAAGATTCCGAAGACATCGCCTTTGCCGAATCCTCTCTGGACCAGGCTGGCGGCCGTACGCCGCACCGCGTCTTCGAATTGATCGTAGGTGAGAGTGCGTCCCGTCGGTCCATCGATAAGGGCCGGCTTGTCGCCGAGTCTGCCCGACTCTTGAAAGATAAAGTCGGTGATTGAAACTTCCGGGATCGAAACGTCTGGGTATGGTCCGCGAAAGATCATTCTAAAGTTTCAGATTTCCAATTTCAGATTCGGATGAAATAGCAGAACCGGCAAGGATGCCGGTGAACCGCCGGCACGGATGCCTGCGCTCCCGCAAAAGAGCGGCCAGTGTACACGATTGCTGACCAATTGGCAGCAAACTTGTGTATATTGACGCGACCCAGTGGCACAGACTTTAGTCTGTGATTGTTCTGAACCATGTCGCTAACCCGAACACTACCGCTCAACATTGTCTGCATCGCCACCTTTTTCAAAGGTGGTGAATTCATGCGCGAGTGTCACGCGCAAGGCTGCAACGTCATCCTGATCACCAAAGAAAAGATGATGCACGAAGACTGGCCGCGCGACATCTTAAAAGAAATCTTCGTGCTGCCAAACGACGCGCCGGTTGAGCTATTCCTCGATCTGGTGAGCCACATCAGCAGCACTATCAAGCTGGATCGCATCGTGGCCCTCGAAGAATTCGACGTGGTGTTGGCCGCGCTGGCGCGCGAGCATCTCTGCATGCCCGGCATGAACAGCAGCACCGCCAAAACGTTTCGCGACAAACTCTCGATGAGCGTGAAGGCACGCAGCGCCGGCCTCAATGTTCCGGATTTCGTTCCTGCCATCAACGACGAAGAAATCAGCGAGTATCTTGAGCGCGTATCGCCGCCGTGGGTGCTCAAGCCACGCTCTGATGTCTCGGCTATTGGCATTCGAAAGCTCGAAAGTGCCGCCGAACTCTGGTCGGCGATCGAAGAACTGAACCAACGCGAGAGTCTGCGCGAGCGTGCGTCCTACCATCTGATCGCACGCTTTGTGCCGGGCGAAGTATTTCATGTCGATTCATTGGTCCACCAAAAGAAGGTCGTGTTCGCCGGCGTGAACAAGTACGGTCGTCCGCCCCTGCAGGTGGCGCACGGCGGCGGCGCGTATGTTTCGCAAACGATTGCCCACGACTCTGCGGAGAAGAAGGAGCTGCTGGAAATCAACCGCCGTCTGATCAAGGCGATGAATCTGGAGAGCGGCGCTACCCACGCGGAGTTCATCAAGAGCGAAGCTGACGGAGAATTCTATTTTCTGGAAATCGCGGCGCGCGTCGGCGGTGCGCACATTGCGGACGTACTGGAGGCTGCGTCGGGAATAAATCTCTGGCGCGAATGGGCGCGGCTTGAGATCGACAGCACTTCGGGCGCGCCGATTAAATTGAAGCCGCGCAAGGAACATGCGGGAATAATTCTATCTCTGGCCCGCCAGGAGTATCCTGACACAAACGCTTACGACGATCCGGAAATCGTTTATCGCGTAAAGAAGAAACATCATGCGGGGTTGATTGTGCGCTCGCCCAAGCTGGAGCGGGTGAGCGAGTTGCTGGATGATTACGGGCGCCGCTTCGCGGAAGACTTTGTGGCAGTGCTGCCGCCGATGGAGCGGCCGGAGTGAGAACGCCAAAGACTCTACTCAGCATGAAGCTTGCGGACGAACCAGCCTGCGCCAGCAGGCGAGCGAGTTTAGCCCCTGGCGAGGCGCAGCCGAGCCTGGGGATCACAATTCAAAAGAGGTGAGCCTGCGTAGCAGGCGAGAGAGGTTCCTCATGTCCTACACAAACCAAACCGTATACGCTCTGTCGCCAGCTTCGCAGGCTCGATTGATTTGCTTCGGAATTGTCCCCAGGCTCGGCTGCGGCTCGCCAGGAGCTACAATCTGCCGCCTTCTGACGCAGGCTCTTTGCGAGACTACAAGATTGGTTGAAAGACAAACCTAAATGACAGTTCCTTCCAACTGGTACGAAAACTTTTTTCACGGCTTGTCGCTCGACCTTTGGCGCAAGGCGATCTCGCCGAAGCAGACGAAGAGCGAAGCCGATTTCCTGGTCAAGGTGTTGCAGTGCAAGAAAGGGTCGCACTTGTTGGACGTGCCTTGCGGGAATGGCAGGCTCTCTTTCGAATTAGCGAAGCGCGGCTACCGTCTCACTGGAGTGGATCTTTCGGAAGAGTTCATTGAAGAAGCCAGGGCGAGTTCGCTCTTGAACCCACCCGCTCACTCGGGTGGTACCGAACTCATGGCATCGACCGAGTTCATTCTCGCCGACATGAGCCGCCTCGAAGGCGAAGCAATCTACGACGGCGCATATTGCTTAGGCAACAGTTTCGGTTTTCTGAAATACTCCGACATGGAAAGTTTTCTCAGCGGCGTCTCTCGGGGTTTAAAACCAGGCGCGCGCTTCATTGTCGAAACCGGAATGGCTGCTGAGTCGGTGCTTCACAAGTTCGAGCCGCTGACCATGCACCAGATCGGCGATATCGCTCTGACGATCAAAGAGCAGTACCTGGCTGAGGAAAGCTGCATCGACACTGAATATATTTTCGAGAGCGATGGCAAAACTGAGACGGGCCACGCGAAGCATTGGATCTACACCGTGGGAGAAATCCGCAGAATGCTGGAGCGAGCAGGCTTTCAGATCCTGGATCTTTACGGCTCGCTGAAGAAGGGTCCGTTCGCGCTCGGCTCCGACGAGTTGTTTGTGATTGCCCGGCGCATTGGGTCTTGAGCCGCGGAGCGGCGGAAGATCTGTAGCCCACGGCGTAAGCCGTGGGATCGAACGGACAAATTGAAAAGCCCCGTTAGGGGCGAAACATTTCGTCCGCTGATCGACATGTATCGCCGCGTTGCGGCTACCCACCCAGCCACGACCCCTACCCACGGCTCACGCCGTGGGCTACAGATCTTCCGCCGCTCCGCGGCTAGTATTGAAAAATGCGCTGACAGGATGCCAGCGTTCCTTACACCTTCCGCAAGGACCAGATATCAACGCTAAGCTCTTCGGCATAGTGCAACAGCGGCTCGCCCTTCGGCTCTTCGATCCCCAGCGACTCAACCATGGTCGATTCATAAGAATCCAGGGCAGCACTTCTCAGCGGCCACGGTTGATGAAAGATTCTCGCGCGATAGAGCTTCTCGCGGTGACAAGCGTAGAGACAGTAGCGTTCAGTGAGAAAGAACCCCAGCGAACCCGGTCGCGTTTGAGCCAGCGGCTCGCCAATCGTCCAAGCCGCACCAAGTTGCGCCGGCGCGCCCCGATCGTCTGTCCGCTTTGAATGAAATCGGATTGAGGTTCCTTCCTGCCGCAGAGACATCTCCGCATTGAAGTACGGCAGGTGATAGAAGGTGCGCGCGCCCCACACCGCCAGACCGCTCGCGGCGTCCAGCGAAAAAAACCAAACTCCGGGGATGCCGTTCAAGTGCACATAGGTGCGCACGTTCAATTCGTGAAAGGCGCTGGTGCCGGGAATCGGCGGCAGAAAGGATGCGCGAATGCCCCACATCGTAAACGGCACCACGCCAATCCACGCTTTATCATCAAAGGTATCGATTGAAAGTTGTGAAGGAATCAATGGACGGAGAAGTTCGGCATCAACCGGCCAGTGCATGAACAGGAGCTTGCCCCAGTACTGGCGCATCAGGCTCGGGCCGGACGGTCGCGTCCGCAGAGTAACACGGTCTATGTCGGGTTCGGCGTCCAAGGGTTGTCGGAGTGTCGCAAGCTCAGTTGTCCAGCGGGGGATCACCAGCACCGGCCATTTGATCTGAATTGACGTGAATCGTCGCGCTGGCTGAGTCGAGATAAAAGTGTCTCTTGCCGGTGCTGTCGCTCTGAGAATCAGCGCTCAGGGTGTAGGAGCTTGGCTGGTTCGCAGTCTTAGGCGTAACTTTCAAGCTGAGGATGTAACCATCAGCCGCGGGCCCATCTCCTGAAAACTTCGAAGTCAGCATTTGCTCCTTGATAAGCTGATCGAATGTACCGAAGGTTCGATTGTGCGTGTTGTAATACTGGCTCTCTACCGCCGCAATGGTCTTTATATTTTGAATTGTCGCAGCCTCGTTGCCGGCTCTTTGCGCAGCCTTCCAACCGTAAACGGCCGCACCAAGAATAACTCCCAGCACCGCAAGACCGACTAAAACGACCACGACAATTCCGATGATGACCTTCTCTGCCTTAGTCATTCGGTTATCCTTCGGACCTTATGCTGTAACATCCTGTACACGCCCGAGACACCGGACTGTTTCAAGAACTACTGAGAGTTGTCATTGTCATTTGACGTTGAGGTCCGCGCACCCTTCGCACAAAACTCCTGCACGGGCTGGAACAGTTGCTGGCAATAGCTGTCCTTCGCCAGATCGACGCGGCGGCATTGAGCTGCGCGCCATTCACCGCTCTTCAGGAACTCGGTCGTTTTCGGCACGTCGTTACAAAAGCCGGGCGTGGCGCGACTGGCCTCAAGACAGGCCTTGTTGAAAAGGCTGGCCGAGATGGCGCTGCTGAAGCCGGGGTCTTTCTTGTAACGCGAGATGTTCTCGACGACGCATCCCTGGTTGTCGGTGCTGCGTCCGAATTCCCGGCCTTCGGTCATTACCTCTTTGCCCCGTGCGATTAGTTTATCCTTATTGCGTGACCACCAGAAAACGCCGCCCACTACCACGCACACGGCCAGCAAAACGAAAACGATAGCGACGGCGAGCAGAGCTTTAAGCCAACCTGGCATAGCAGTCCTCCGTTGTAGCGCAAATTGTTAATTTGCGAATCGCGAAGTTACCAACTAGCGCTACTTCCGTTGTAGCGCAAATTGTCAATTTGCGAATCGCGAGTTACCAACTCGCGCTACTTCCGTTGTAGCGCAAATTGTTGATTTGCGAATCGCGAGTTACCAACTCGCGCTACTTCAAATGCTTATCCAGCCAACCAATCACTGTGTTGTACCAGAAAGCCGAGTTCGCCGGCTTCTGTACCCAGTGACCTTCGTCGGGAAAATCGACCAGCTTGGATTCTACGCCCATGCGCTGTACTGCGGTAAACATTTGCAGACCTTCACCTTCAGGCACGCGATAGTCGAGACCGTTGGTAATGATCAGAATTGGCGTCTTGAAGTTGGCAACGAAGTTGTGCGGCGACCAGCGCTCGTACATTGGCTTATTGGTCCAGGGCGTTCCCTTGAATTCCCAATCGGTGAACCAGAGCTCTTCGGTAGCGCCGTACATCGAAGTGAGATTGTAAACACCGTCATGCGAGACGAGCACCTTGAACTGGAAGCGTGGATCGTTGTTATGTCCTTCGATCCAGTCGATCATGTAACCGCCATAGCTGGCGCCCGCGCCGCCAATGCGGTTCCTGTCGACATAAGGCAGCGCGGCCGTCTGCGCCACGCCATTCTTGATATCGGTGAAAACTTTTCCGCCCCAGTCACCGGAAATCTCGGCGACAAACTGCTGCCCGTAGCCGGTCGACCCGCGCGGGTTCGGCATGAACACGACGTAACCCGCGTTGGCAAAGATCTGCGGGTTCCAGCGATAGCCCCAGTTATCAAGCCATGCGCCTTGCGGTCCACCATGAATCAGCACTGCGAGCGGGTACTTCTTCTTCGCGTTAAAGTTCGCGGGCTTGACGATCCAACCCGCGACCTTCGCGCCCATTGCTCCGGTCCAAGTCACTTCCTCTGCCGCTTTCAAACCGAATGCCGCTATGAGCGCATCATTCGCTTTGGTCAAAGCAGTTGAGCCGCTGCCGTCAGCCGCCGCCGTGAATATTTCGTTGGGACGCGTCATCGAACTATGCGAGAACACCAGAGTCCTACCGTCAGGACTCACATTGATATCGCCGTTGGCGCCTTCTGCCAGGATCTTCTTCAAAGGCCCGCCGTTCACCGAAAGCGAATAGACTGCTATTCTGCCGCGGTCTTCCGCGCCCAGATAGATCCACTTGCTGTCGGCTGTGAAAGTGAATTCATCGACATTGGAGTCGAGCGACTCAGTGATCGATTGCGCGCGGCCGGTCTTCCGATCGTAGAGCATCAAGCGAAAGCGATCGCTTTCGTATCTGGGTGTGACCTGAGATCGATAAGCGATGAAGCGGCCATCGGCTGAAAACTTCGGCGAGCCATCGTAGCCGTGATTCGCGGCGGTAATATTCTTTGCCGCGCCGCCCCGCACCGAAACCAACCAGACGTCGGCGTTAGTCGAAATGGCTTCGACTTTGTCGTGATTGCTGACGAAGGCAAGTTCTTTCGAGTCAGGCGAGAATGCATAGTCGGTCGGGCCGCCCAAACTGAATGGCGGCGCGTCGAAATCTCCCGGAGTCAGATCGCGCGCTTCCCCTCCCGCGGACGAAACGACGAACACGTGGCTGCGCATTCCCTCTTTCCAGGATTTCCAGTGACGATACAAAAGGCGCTCGGCGACGTGGGCTTTCACTTTGCTTGCCGCAACTTCTTCGGCGCGTCTCTTGTTGCAGGCGTCGTCTTTGCATTCCGGATAAACGTCCGAAGCGAAGGCCAACCATTTGCCGTCCGGGGACCAGATGGGATCGCCGGCGCCGCTTGAGATACTTGTGATCTTACTTAGCGCGCCGCTGGAAACATCGATCGTCCATATCTGGCTCTCGCCATCGCGCGCGGAAACAAATGCCAGCTTCTCTCCGTCAGGCGACCATCGCGGCGACGATGACGAATGTTCGTCATTCGTCAGTTGGCGCATCTCGCCACCGCTCAAAGGCACCAGGTAGATTTGCGTTGTGCTCTTGTTCGCCGCCTTGTCGACATCGGTAATGGTAAAGGCGACCTGATCGCCTTTCGGCGACAGTTGCGGATCGCTGACGCGGCGGACCTTTAGCAGATCGTCGATGGTGAATCGGCGTTCCTGCGCGAACGCGATCGACACGCAGGCAAGCAAAATCATGACGGACACGGCAAAGCAGCGCTTCATAAATAACCTCTCAGAATCTCAGTCAAGTTGTTTGGGAAAGCGCGCGTATTATCGCACCTTTGCAGCGGATTAGCGACGGGTCGATAAGGTTAGTAGCGTCCTAAGAGTTGTGTTGTCCGGAGACGGGGCATTAGCCCGACCGTAAGGGAGGGCTCATACCAAGGGCATGGAATCGCGGAGCCCTCCCTTACGGTCGGGCTAATGCCCCGTCCGGGTCTCGCTCCTATCGCTTTGGCATGATTGCGGGCGAGGGGCGCGCGCGTTCCAAGTGTGCGACTTCGCCTTATTCCGATCTCGCGTATCCAAAACCGGAGCTGTTCGATTAGAATCCCTCGCTATGACCGAAGCCCACTCTGCACAGGTTAGCGTTCGGCCGGTGACTGCCGAAGACGCCGACCTCCTTTTGGAAATCTACAAGAGCAGCCGCGGCGACGATCTGCGTGGGCTGGGATGGTCCGAGGATCGCATCAGCGAGTTTCTCGAGATGCAGTACGAAGCACAACAACGATTCTATGAAGGCGAGTACAAACGGGCCGCTGACGAAATTATTCTGTGGGAGGGACAACCGGCGGGCCGGCTGATTGTGGAACGCCGCGAACACGAGATTCGCTGTATCGACGTGGCGCTGCTGCCGGCGCATCGGAACAGCGGTATCGGCACTTTCCTGATTCGCAAACTGCAGGACGAAGCCAGGCAGGCAAAGAAGCCCCTGCGCCTGCAGGTCATCAGGTTCAATCGTGCCGTTAATCTTTTCGAGCGCTCGGGCTTTGTGCGCACCAGCGAAACCGGCACGCATTTTCAAATGGAGTGGACGCCTTGAGAAGGTCCACAGATTACACAATTAGAACTTAAAGGAACCGGACAACTGCCAAACGATGAACTTCTTGTTTTTGGGCCAGGGCTCTGCTAAAGCAATTTCCTCGTCCCTTAGGGACGAAATATTTATAGAACGCGCGAATCGTTAAAGAGATCTCGCTCCAGCGGAGCGAAATGTAGGCCCAACCGGCTAGCGTTCCCGGAAATATTGCGCTCCGCTGGAGCGCGAGGACTAAGATCCTGCGGTATCTATAAACATCTGGCTCCTCTGGAGCCAGGCCACCATTGGTTGTTGCGGATCAGGCCGCGTTGCGTAATCTGCGGATAGTATGCTGACCCTCCCTCACGGTCGGGCTTCTGACACAAATGATCAGGCGAATTATTCGAGCTGTTTTAAGAATTGCCTTGCGGGTTTACTTTCGCCGCATTGAGGTGACCGGTCTCGAAAATGTGCCGCCAACCAGTCCCGTCATCTTTGTCCTGAATCATCCCAACGCGCTGGTCGATCCAGCCTTTCTCCTCTGCCTCGCGCCGAGGCGGGTCGCCTTTATCGCGAAGGCGCCTTTGTTTCACATGCCCTTGATAGGTTCCCTGGTGCGCTCGCTGGATTCACTGCCCGCCTACCGGCCACAGGACCAGGGCCAGGACGTTACCCGCAACATCGAAACTTTTACTGCTGCTCGCAAACTACTCGCGCGCGGGATCACCATTGGCATTTGCCCCGAAGGCGTGTCGCATGACGAGCCAAGGCTGAAACCTCTGAAGACAGGCGCCGCGCGTATTGCGCTGGCGGCCGCTTCATCGGGCGAAGCTTTCGATCTGAAAATTGTTCCCGTCGGACTTTACTATACCGAGAAGACTACATTCCGCAGCTCGGCCCTGCTGTACTTCGCTGAACCGCTGCCGGTGAAACGCGTCAAGCTCGAAGCCGACGGTACGCCGCCGCGTGACGCTGTGCGTGAGCTTTCAGATCAGATCGAAGCAGCCCTGCGCGAAGTAATGCTGCACGCCGAGCAGGAGGAAGCCCTTTCCCTGATCGGCAGAGCGGAACAAATATTCTCGGCAGCGGAAATTGATGAGCACGATGAAGAGCAGAGGCTTGAGCGCTCGCTCGAGCTGCGCCAGAAGCTACTTGAAGGCTATGCGTTTTTGCGCAGCAGTTCTCCGCGGCGCATCGATGCCATTGAAGCTCGCATCGCTCGCTTTGAATATGAATTGAAGCAGGCGGGAATCGATCCAGCGGACCTTTCATTACCACCGACGGCGGCGCACACGATCTTCAAACTGTTGGCCCAGGTCCTGACGTGCGCGCTTTTGGCCCCACTCGCTTTGATTGGCGCCGTCCTGCATTACCCGGCTTATCGCTTTGCCGGATATCTTTCGCGGCGGTTGGCGCGTCACGAGCAGGACGTAGTTTCAACCTTCAAGATAATCTCGGCGATGCTCCTGTTTCCTTTGACCTGGATCGCCGTGTCGATCGCTTTATGGCGGCTGGCGGGTTGGCCGGCGGGCGTGGCCGCGTTGATTCTCACTCCCTTATGCGGATACGTAGCGGTTCGCTTCTTTGAAGAGATTGACAGGTTTTTCGGGGGGTTCGTAGCGCTGGCACTGTTCGTCACCCGCCGGCGTTCGTTTGTTCGGTTGCTGGCCGAGCGGGCGGCAATCCACCGCGACATCCTCGCGTTGGGCGACGAAGCCGCGAGATTCGTCAAACCTGTTTAGTGATTTGCGGGAGAGCTGAGACCTTAGCGCTTCTTAGAAGCTTTCTTCGCCGTGCGCGCAGTTGTGGTTTTCTTGCGTGACGTCTTCGAGCGCACGCGCCTGCCCGCTCTTCCTTCGCGCTCGACGACTCCGGCCTTCTCCAGATATTCATAGCTACCGCGCACGACGTTGCGAGCTACACCCAGCGAGTTTGCCAAGGCGCGCTCGCTTGGCAGCAGGCTGCCGACCGCCATCGCCCCAGTGCCGATCAAACTGCCGAGCTGATCGGTAATCTGCCTGGTCATTGAATCGACACTTTTTTTGTTAATCCGAATCTTGAGAGTCACTCGATTGTCCTCCAGTTTTTTAAGTGGCGCGTATTTTAGTTACTAGGTTGGGGAGTGTCAAACCCTATGATCTAAAATTTGAGATCTCAAAATTTGAAATTTCAACTTTCAAGATCTGAGGCCCGAGGATTGAGATTCGCTGACTGAGTACTTTAAGTCGTCTGAGTATTTCGAGGGTGAGATTTTGATGTAGCGCAAATTGTCAA
Organism: Blastocatellia bacterium; assembly: GCA_033857635.1. GTDB lineage: Bacteria > Acidobacteriota > Blastocatellia > Pyrinomonadales > Pyrinomonadaceae > UBA11740. The sequence goes on along the minus strand of JAWVDF010000042.1, from coordinate 43,272 downwards.
TTTGCGTTCTCTTTTCCGAAGACGCAAGTTAACAACTTGCGCTACTTTTACTCCAATGCAAAGTAAGCAATCAGAGCGGGAACGATCAGCCACAGGAGTCCCTTCACCAGAAAGAACAGGAACCCCCAGAAGCCCAGCCGCTTAATCCAACTCTTTGCGGTCAATGGTAATTACTCCAGACCTTGGGGACGGGCGAAGCCGTCGCTTGCAGTTATTACTAAGGGTCGACGGACACTTTGCGCTCTACTGAATATAGCGCAGATCTCTGATTTGCTTTCCCACGGCGATTATTCGCATGTCAACAATCTTGCCGATGATCTTGAAGCGCGTTCCGCTTCGAAAGGATTGACTGTTCAGCGATCATCCGCCGGCTCTTCCCCACTTCTGACATAGATATCTGCACCGTGAGTTTTAGCTGACGTCCGTTGCAGCAGCGAGCGCAGAAAGATGTACATCACCCAGCACTCCACTGCAAATGGCGGAAAGCCGAGGAAACCCAGTACCGGCATCTCGAAGATCTTGACGTTGCCAAAGAACGGCACGGTGTAAGTCCATTTCGAAATCGCCCAGTAGTTCCAGAACTCCCACAACACGCCGCAGGCGAAACCGCTGGCGAGCAAAGCCCAGAGGCGGCGCCAATCTCCCCGGGCCAGGTCACCTGAGATCGATGGTTGACCCCGCCAAAAGTTAATCGGATCCAACAAAAAAATAAACGCCAGCCACACCACCGGCGCAAACCATTCCGAGGGAAAGACCAGCGGCACAACCGCGCCTGCCAGGCCGGCCAACACACTCGCAATCAACACTGGTCTTGAAAACTTGATCGCGCTCCGCGATGTTTGGCGTTCGAAAAGCGTTGCTGCAAACAACTCAGCCGTAGCAAACATCGCCGGCGAGATCGTCGCGAAGGCCCAGTCGTAACCAACGCGCCGCAGAAAAAGATTCGGCTCGAGGTTGTGGTAGTGCCACCAGATTTCCAGGTTCGAATTCCAGAATCTTGGCGCGTTGTACCACTCAAACAGCCACCAACACCCGATCGATACGACGGCGATAATTACGAGCTCCAGCCGATCGGTCGTCAACAGCGATCGGCCCACGAACCTGTAAACCAACGCATCGACAAAAAGGATGTAGCCTGTCCAGATTACGGGAGTGAACCAATGCCCGACAAAATCATTGCCGGTGAACAGCAGCGCTTCCGCCAGGATGATTACAGCTATGCCGAAGTACCCATGCGGCGCGAATCGCTTCTTGCTGCTGCGCGAGTTCATTGTTCATGTATTATGGCCCGGGCGAGGAATGCCGACAATTGATTCCTTCGCATCCGACTGAGGAAGAAACTAACGTGCCAACCCGTCTAAGAGCTTGGTAGTATTGAGAGGTTGCGGCTAGGCAGCTATTACGATCCACGAAATCAGATGAAGAGCAGTTTCGTTCGCGCGGTTTCGTGTGATTTCGTGGATCGTTCTTGTCCTTGCGCGGGCAAACTGAAAACCGAATTAAATACCCGCTACAATTCGAGGGCGCCACGCTCCCTTATCGTGAAAGGTTTCGTTACTGAACATGAAGCACCTGCTGAAACTAATTCTCTTTGCCATCGGAATTCTTCTGGCTGTCGACTCGCTAACGCTGCTGAACCAGGCCGCTCGCGATCACTCTGCCACTGTCGCGCCGTCCGCGGGCTTGGCCCCTTCTACCGAAACTCTTTATAAACAAAAATGCTCGAAGTGCCATGGCGCCGATGGGGCGGGTGGAACCTCTTTGGGCAAAGTTTTTGGTGCTCCCGATTTCACCGATCCAGGTTGGCGCGCCAAACATCCGAACAGCAGCGAACATGTCAGCGTGATCACGCGCGGCAAGAAGAACATGCCCGCGTTTGGAAAGAAACTGACCCGAGCACAGATCGCCAGCCTGGCCGCCTACATTCAGCGGTTCAAGTGATGGGTGGGGCATTCGATTGTTTAAGCGCCCAAGGCGCTCGCCAATTTCAGCCCAGGGCAACGCCCTGGGGTCCCGGTGGCAAAGATTTGTTCGAACTCTGAAAGAGTTCGCGAATGGTTCGAGCCCATCGCGTCGTTCGTGAACAGCTGCGGGGTTCGCGATCCATTTCTCTAACCCATGGCGTTTTCTTGAAGGACATTACGAGGGCGGCGAAGTGTTTGCGATGAGGGGCGGCGGACAAGTCCGCCTTCTAAACGAGCGACTTATGTACTAACCGGCTCGAGCTTTGAGACGCCTAGGTCGGATTAAATGAACCGTGGTTCCAGGACGATTGTCGCTCGTAAGATTGCGATGCGCCTCGACACCGGGTCCGGATTCAGGTATCACTTTCAGCTGAGTTCGCGTCAATCCTTAATTTAGACCTTGACAGATTTCACCTCATGGCTTGAGATAGGCATCGTTTAAGACGATCCAAACAAAGTTAAGAAGGGGCTTGCAACATGCAACTCAGAACGATTTTGGCCAGTGGTCTGCTTTCGGTTTCATTATTCGCCGGGGGCTGTGTGAAAGGTCCGGGGACCGATACCACCAGAAAAGCCAAGGGCGGCAAGGTCCGCATAGGCTTTTCCATGGACACCTTGAAAGAAGAACGTTGGCAGCGCGACAAGGCCCTGGTCGAACAACGATGCCAGGAAGTCGGAGCCGAGTGTGAGATTCAAGTCGCCAACGGTGACGATGCCGTCCAGACAAAACAGTGCGACAACCTTCTGACCAAGGGTGTCGATGTTTTGATCGTGGCGCCACACAACGGACAGATTGCCGCGTCGATTGTCGAAGCAGCGCACAAGCAGGGCGTGCCGGTGATCAGCTACGATCGTCTGATTCGGAATTCGGACGTCGATCTTTACGTGGCGCACCAGGTGGTAAAGATTGGACAGATGCAGGCGCAGTACGCGCTCGACCACGTACCTAAAGGCAACTACGTTTTGATTGGCGGCTCACAGACTGACAACAACGCGCTGTTGCTGATAGAAGGCCAGATGGGTGTGCTGCAGCCCGCGATTGATCGCGGCGATGTAAAGATCGTCACCAAACAATTCGCGCGTGAATGGCTGGCCAGCGAGGCGTTGCGAATTACCGAAGATGCGCTCACCCGAAACAACAACAACATTCAGGCTATCGTAGCTTCAAACGACGGCACTGCCGGCGGTGCAATTTCTGCCTTGCCGCCACAGTTAGTTGGCAAGATTTTGGTGACCGGCCAGGACGCTGCGCTCGACGCCGTACAGCGAATAGTCGAAGGCAAGCAGACGATGACGATCTATAAGCCGATTAAGCCGCTCGCGTTTAGCGCGGTCGATGCCGCCGTCAAGCTCGCTCGCGGTGAAAAGGTTGAGACGAAGGACACCATCAACAATGGTAAGAAGGACATTCCTTCGATCCTGCAGGAGCCCCAGGTGGTGGACAAGAACAACGTGATGGATACCGTCATCAAGGACGGCTATCACAAGCTGGAAGACGTCTACAAAAACGTGCCGAAGGATCAATGGCCGAAGCAGTAGGTCAGAACCGCCTGCGGTAGCGGGCGGTTGATCCATAAAAGCAAAGGTCGTTCCTGGTCTGGTTTGTTATTGGAAGCTCCAGTTCAACCGCCCGCTACCGCAGGCGGTTCTGACTCGTTCTGATCGATATGCCAAGTCTTCTGGAAATGAGAAGCATTACGAAGAGCTTTCCTGGTGTGAAGGCTCTCGACGGCGTGAGTTTTGATCTACACGAAGGGGAGATTCACGCCCTGGTCGGCGAAAACGGCGCCGGCAAATCAACCCTGATCAAAATTCTCGCCGGCGTCTACCCGCACCCTGAATACGGCGGCGAGATTTTCCTCAATGGCTCTGAGCGACGCTTTGCAAATGTCCGCGATGCCGAGCTCGCCCGCATCGCAGTCATCTACCAGGAGCTCTCGCTGGTAAAGGAATTGAGCGTGTCCGAGAACATTTTTCTTGGCCGCGAGCCGCGCCGGTTCGGCGTCATCAACTGGGAAAGGCTCTACAGCGGCGCGCAAAAGTTGCTCGACGATCTCCACCTGGAAATCGATCCTCTAACACCGGTGAACAACCTGGGAATTGGGCAGCAGCAACTTGTAGAGATCGCCAAAGCCTTGTCGCACGACGCGCGGATCGTCGTGCTCGACGAGCCCACCGCGGCGTTGACCGACGCCGAGGTTGAGACGCTCTTTGTCATTCTGAACAAGTTGCGCGCGCGGGGCGTAGCCATGATTTACATCTCGCACAAGCTCGACGAAGTTTTCCGCATTACCGATCGAGTCACTGTGCTGCGCGACGGCCGCACAATCGGTACCAGTCCAACTAAGGAACTGGATGAAGCCGGGGTGATCGCCAAAATGGTGGGACGCGAAGTTGGCGAAATCTTTCCTGTGAGCACGCATCAGCGCGGCGAGGTTGTGTTTGAAGCTCGCAACGTCACGGTTGAAGATCCCGCGGTGCCTGGCAAGCTGCTCGTGGATAAAGTTGGCTTCACGGCCCGCAAAGCGGAGGTCCTGGGTATTGCAGGCCTAATGGGATCGGGTCGAAGCGAGTTGCTGATGGCGATTTTTGGCGCGCATTCCGGCCGTAAGTCCGCCGAAATCCTCATCGATAATAAGCCCGTGCAGATTAATCAACCGGCCGACGCCATCAAACGAGGCATCGGTTTTGTCACCGAAGATCGTAAACGCTACGGGCTGATCCTTGACCAGACGATTTTGAAAAACATGATGCTGGCGGGGCTGCGTAAATTGTCCGGACGGTTTGTGACCAATGAAGACGCGGAGGCCGCGGCGGGTGAACGTTCAGCCCGAGAACTGCGCATCAAAGCCAACTCAGTGCTTACGATTGCGGGCACGTTGTCCGGTGGGAACCAACAGAAGGTCGTGCTCGCGAAATGGTTGTTGACCAATCCGCGGGTGCTCTTCCTTGACGAACCGACGCGCGGGATCGATGTTGGCGCCAAGCAGGAGATTTACGCCCAGATTAATCGGCTGGCGGAAAGCGGTTTAGCCATCGTGCTGGTTTCGTCCGAGTTACCAGAGATCCTCGGTCTGTCGGATCGCGTAATCGTTTTACATGAAGGCCGCGTGACCGGAGAATTCACCCGCAGTGAGGCAACGCCCGAAGCCGTAATGTCATGCGCCACGGGTCACGTGCGCCAGGCTGCTTGAGGGAACTACACAACAATCCCGTTTAGACGGCGGACTTGTCCGCCCTCTTGAACTAAGATGCGTGTTTTCCCCATGAGCCTGGCATTGTCCCGATCGAGGTCGATTGGCGTTGGCTATGGTCTGCCGAGGGACTCGCGGCAGCCGCGGACAAGTCCGCCGTCTAAACAGTTATTAGTCTAAGGCATTGCGTTCAGGATCATGACTCAAACGACTACAAACTCAACCGGCAGGTTCAAGCTTCGCACGTCATCTCTGCGAGCCTACACAATGCTGCTCGCGCTGGCCGTGATCTGGCTGTTCTTTCAATGGGCCACGATCGATCAGTACCATCCATACGGGCTCTTCCTCGGCGCGGTAAACTTTTCGAAACTACTGCAGCAGATGGCGGTGACCGGCGTGCTGGCCGTCGGCATGCTGATGGTAATCGTTTGCGGCAACATTGATCTGTCGGTAGGCGCGGTGGTCGGTTTGGCCGGGGGCATCGCGGCCATGTCTCAGGGGAAGGGTTTGGTTGTCTCTTTAGCTGCCGCGATCATAGTAGGAATAGTGATTGGAGCAATTCAGGGCGCCCTGGTTGCCTACGTCAACATCCCCGCATTCATCGTCACCCTCGGGGGACTGGAAGCTTGGCGCGGCGTGATCCTCAAGCTGACCAAAGGCGCGACCATTCCCATTGAGCATCCTTTCTTTCGAGCCCTCGGCCGTGACTTTATCGATCCGCGAATCGGTTTCGGACTGGCCTTCTTTGCCATCGCCGCGATCGTCTGGACCAACCTGCGACGCAACCGCGCTCGGCAACGTCACGGATTGAAAGCTCTCGGTGCCGGCGCGCTGGCCACGCGCATCCTGGTACCGAGTGTTGTCATCGTTGCCTTCATCTTCCTCATGAATCAAGCCGGCGGCGTTCCCATCCCGGTGATCTTTCTGGTCGCAGTGGCCCTGGCCGGATCATTTCTGACCTCGAACACAACCTTTGGACGCTACCTGTACGCAATCGGCGGCAACCCTGATGCAGCTCGTCTGTCGGGAATAAACTTGAAGCGCTACATCCTCGCGGCCTTCTGTGTGATGGGAGCGCTTGCCGGGCTGGCTTCGATTCTGCACACCGCGCGCGTCGGCAGCGCGTCACCCGATGCCGGCAACCTGATGGAGCTCGATGCCATCGCCTCGTGCGTGATCGGCGGCACGAGTTTGATGGGAGGTCGCGGAACGGTGTTCGGCGCGGTGTTGGGCGCGTTGATTCTGGCTAGCCTTGATAACGGCATGTCCCTCTTGAATGTTGAGAGCTGGGCCCAGTACGTGGTCAAAGGCGGAGTACTGGTTGCCGCGGTCGGTTTCGATATGTTCGGGAGAAGAAAAGCATAGCGCGTGGATGACGGCGCCCAAGACCAGCTGATCTGCGCAGTCGATCTCGGCGGCACGAATTTGCGCGCGGCCAATATTGATGGCGGCGGGCGGATTCATGAACGCGTAAGGACTGCGACACCGAAATCAGATGATCCAGCTGATGTGACCAAAAGCCTCGCCGCGGCAGTGCGCGAGTGTGAGGCAGCTGCTCTGCAGCGCGGCGCGCGCATCGACGCAGTTTCGGTTGTCGTTCCCGGCACGATTCAACCTGAAACAGGATTGGTCGTAAACGCCCCGAACCTCAAGTCCCTCCAGGGATACAAACTCGGACCCGCATTAGAGAGCGCTCTCAACCGTTCTGTCCTTTTGGAAAACGATGCCAACGCCGCGACGCTGGGAGAGATGTGCCAGGGCGCCGCGCGCGGCTTTCAAACAATCCTTTGCCTGACGTTGGGCACCGGCGTGGGCGGCGGCATAATTCTGGACGGCAAACTTTGGCGTGGTCTGGACGGCACGGCCGGAGAACTTGGACACTTCTCGATCGAACCTTACGGCGGCGTTCAATGCAAGTGCGGCAACATCGGATGCCTCGAAGTTTACGCCAGCGCAACCGCCATTGTGCGCATGGCGCGCGAAGGACTGGCTACGTACCCGGGTTCGTCACTGCGTTTAATAGCGGACTCTGAACTAAGCTCACAAAAAGTTTTTAGCGCGGCGATAGAGGGCGACGAACTAGCTCTTGAAGTATTCCGAAAAGTCGGCACGCACCTGGGCATAGCGACAGCCAGTTTCGTCAACATCTTCAATCCCGAAATCATCGTGATCGGCGGCGGTGTTGCGGCAGCCTGGGAGATGTTTGCCGAACACACGCGGTCAGAGACGTTGCGGCGAGCGTTCCAGGTGCCGGCCGAGCGTTGCCGGATTGTGCCGGCGGAGCGTGGCGACGATGCCGGTTTGCTCGGCGCTGCCTGGCTGGCGATACAGAACCGCTCGCAGTAGCGAGTGGGTGACGCCGAAAAATAGAGAGCCACAAAAAAGCTCAAAAGTCACAAAATAATTTGGTTGTGATCGAACACTTGCTTTCGCGATCCTCTGCTGCGCCTTTTGTGCCTTTTTGTGGCTTGTGTTTCTATTAAACCATGCCCGCCCTGATCATCCATGGCCATTTCTACCAGCCACCGCGCGAGAATCCGTGGACCGGTATAATCGAGGTTGAGCCCACCGCTGCTCCGTTTCACGACTGGAACGAGCGCATTCATTCCGAGTGTTACCTGCCCAATGCGCGCGCCCGGATCGTTGAGCCGGCAACCGGCCGCGAACTACTCATTAATAACTACGCGAATATTAGCTTCAACTTTGGGCCCACGCTTTTGAGTTGGATCGAGAGCAATCATCGGGACACTTACAAGCTGATCATTGATGCCGATCACTTCAGTGCCAGTTCCCGCGGCGGACACGGCAACGCAATCGCGCAGGCGTATGGTCATGCAATCCTGCCTCTGTGCAATGAACACGATCGGGAAACTCAAATTCGCTGGGGCTTGGCTGACTTCCGCTATCGCTTCGGACGCGACCCGGAATCGATGTGGCTGCCAGAGACAGCTTGCAACGACGGGGTCATGGGGGCGCTAATCGACGCCGGATTGCGCTTCGTCATTCTCGCGCCCAACCAGGCCGCCAGAGTACGGCCGATTGGCGAAAGCGAATGGACCGAAGTGGATGAGCACACCATCGACACGAGCGTTGCCTATCGTTACTTACATCGCGATGGCTCCGGCCGATCGATAGCCGTCCTTTTTTACGACGGGCCGACCGCGCGCGCGATTGCGTTTGAAAGTCTTCTGCGGTCGAGCCGTGATTTGGTTGATCGATTTGCGCAGGCTGCTCAAGGCCGGGAGTTGATAAACGTTGCGACCGACGGCGAGACTTACGGTCATCATTTCAAGTTCGGCGAGCTTTGCCTGGCGCACGCTCTGGAGAGTGAAGCCCCCGGGCGCGGTTTTCAAGTTACCAACTATGGCGAATTTCTCGATCACCATCCAACGGTCCTTGAAGTTGAAATCAGCAATGGCCCGGACGGGGAAGGAACTTCCTGGAGTTGCGCGCACGGTGTCAGCCGCTGGATTCGCGATTGCGGTTGTCATACCGGTGGTGAACGGGGGTGGGCCCAGCTTTGGCGCACTCCCCTGCGACAGGCTCTGGATCTTCTGCGGGACGAGAACCTGGTTCACTTCGAATCGACGCGCGGCAATCTCTTAATCGATCCCTGGCTGGCCCGGGATGGCAGCATCGAACTCATTTTGGATCAGAACCATTCGCGCGAGGAGTTCCTGCGCCAACATGCAGGCCGCTGGTTAACCACGGACGAGCAATGGCGCGCGCTGACGTTTCTCGAACTACAGCGCATGCTGCTATTGATGTACACGAGTTGCGGCTGGTTCTTTAACGACCTTTCCGGAATCGAAACGATTCAAATCTTGAAGTACGCTGCTCGCGCGATGGACTTGATGGAGCAGTTGGAACTGCCTTCAGTGCGCGAACGCTTTTTGGAAATCCTGGCGGAAGCTGAGAGCAATCGGCGTGAGCTCGGCACGGGAGCGGACATCTTTCGGCGACTCGTCGAGCCGTTGAAGTTGAGTGAACAAAAACAAGAAGCCGTGGTGACCTAGCGCCGTGATAGCCCTGCGAAGATAGCCCTGCGAAGCGCGCTCGCGACCAGGACGCGCGATCCCACGAAGTGGGAATAGCTACAGGCGCGATTGGAGGAGCGAGGCGACGAGTCTGCGAAGCAGACGGCAGCATAAAGCCCCGGGTGGAGCGAAGCGGAACCCGGGGATCACTGCGTTATTAGAAATGGAGTCCGCTTTAGCGGACGACAGATGCGGACGGGACGTCCGCGCTCCCAGCATAACGCGGCCTTTGCTTCGCGCAGGACTAGATGAGCGAAAAAAAAGCACACAAGAAAGCTGCGCGCAAAGGCGCAAAGGCGCAGAGCAAGACCGCGTCCAGGAAAAGTGTGGCTGCTCCCGTCATGAAATCCACGGAAAACTTCTCTCCCACACTCGGTGAACTCGACCTGCACCTGTTCGGCGAGGGCAAACACGAACACATCTATGAAAAGCTCGGCGCCCACGTTTTGACCCATGAAGGCACTCCGGGAGTCGCCTTCGCCGTCTGGGCCCCCAATGCAAAAAGCGTTAGCGTTGTAGGCAACTTCAACGAATGGAACGGCGCAAATCACTCGATGCGCCAACTGGGCAGCTCAGGAGTTTGGGAACTTTTCATCCCCGGCCTGGGTGAAGGTGAACTCTACAAGTACGAAATTAGGTCCGGCCGGAAAACCTTTCTCAAGGCCGACCCTTACGCGTCGATGATGGAGGTGCCGCCGAATACTTCGTCGATCGTTTTCAAATCGAAACATAAGTTCCGCGATCGCGCCTGGCTCTCGCGGCGTAAAAAACGCGAGCCTTGGCGCGAGCCGCTTTCGATCTACGAAGTTCATTTCGGCTCGTGGCGGCGAATTACCGAAGATGGAAATCGTCCGCTGACTTATCGAGAGGCGGCTCCGATGCTGGCTGAGTACGCCCTGCAAAATGGATTTACTCATGTCGAATTCTTGCCGCTGAAGGAACATCCCTACGGACCTTCCTGGGGCTATCAGGTCAGCGCGTACTTCGCCCCTTCGTCGCGTTACGGCACGCCCGACGACCTGCGCTTCCTCGTCGACTATCTTCATCAAAAAGGTTTGGGTGTGATCATGGATTGGGTGCCCGCGCATTTTCCGAAAGATGCGTTTGCGCTCGCGCGCTTTGATGGCACGGCGCTTTACGAACATGCGGACCCGCGCAAAGGTGAGCACCCGGACTGGGGGACTTACATCTTCAACTATGGCCGCAACGAGGTGCGAAACTTCCTGATTGCGAACGCTCTGTTCTGGCTGCGCGAGTTTCATCTGGACGGCTTGCGTGTCGACGCCGTCGCTTCGATGCTTTATCTCGACTACAGCCGCAAAGAGGGAGAGTGGGTGCCGAACGAATTCGGCGGCCGCGAGAACCTGGAAGCAATCTCGTTCATCAAAGAGCTAAATGAGGTAACGCATCGCGAGTGTCCCGGCACTCTGATGATTGCGGAAGAATCGACGGCGTGGCCCGCGGTCAGTCATCCCGTTTATGCGGGCGGGCTGGGTTTTGATTTCAAGTGGAACATGGGCTGGATGCACGACACGCTGAAATACTTTCAGACCGACCCGCTGTTTCGCGTGGGCAATCACAACTCTTTAACGTTTGGGCTGCTTTACGCGTGGAGCGAGAACTTCATCCTTCCCTTCTCTCACGATGAGGTGGTGCACATGAAAGGTGCGCTGCTGAACAAGATGCCCGGCGACGAGTGGCAGAAGTTCGCGAACCTGCGGGCGATGTACGCTTACATGTGGGCCCATCCCGGCAAGAAGCTTCTGTTCATGGGCGGCGAGTTTGGCCAGTGGCGCGAATGGAACGAGACTGAGAGTCTGGACTGGCATCTTCTGGAAACGCCGGTTCACCAGGGTGTGCAGTCACTGGTCCAGGATCTAAATAAGCTCTACCGGAAACACGGGCCGCTCTGGGAAGCTGACAACGAAGCGAAAGGCTTCGAATGGATCGAAGTCGATAACGCGTCGGAAAACGTACTCGCATTTCGCCGCATCGCGTCAACCGGCAAAGAAATAATTTGCGTCAGCAATTTCTCACCCGTCGTGCGCGAAGGCCATCGCCTCGGCCTCCCGCGCGCCGGCACCTACAAGCAGCTGCTGAATACAGATCACGAAAAATATTGTGGCGGCGGATTTGGTGTGGTGAAGAGCATTAAGGCCGAGAAGGTTCCGGCGCATGGGCTGGATTATTCGGCTGAGATTTGTTTGCCGCCGCTCGGGACGATGTGGTTTGAGTCACCAGCGAAATGACTTCAGGGCGGATCGCGGACATCCTGTCCGCCAGCGGGCGCAGCCCGCTGAAACCATCGATAAGAATTGCTTTGGAAAGGCTGTTCGCGCTGCGCGCTCAGGCGGACAGGATGTCCGCGCTCCACCGAAACGCAATCGATCTCCTGGGCTATACTCCTCAGTGTATGAACAATTCAACCAACTGGAACGAAATCCGCAAACAGTTTCCCGTCACCGAACGGCTCGCTTATCTCAACAGCGCGGCAGCTGGGCCGGTGTCGCACGCTTCTCAGGCCGCTGCGGCAGGCTACTACGAAAAAATGATGCAGGACGGCGATGTGCATTGGAACCGCTGGCTCGCGGACCGCGAAGCCATTCGCGAAAAGGTTGCGCGGATGATCAATGCCGAACCCGAAGAGATTGCCTTCACCACCAACACGTCTTCCGGCATGAACGTGATTGTCGACGCGCTGGAAGATCGCGGCGAAGTCATTTCCAGCGAGCTTGAATTCCCGGTTACCACTTTGCCCTGGATGCATCGACGCATTCCGGTTCACCTGTTGCCTGCGGTCGCCGGTAAAATACGAATAGAAGATGTAGCAGGGGCGATGACACACGACACGGGGGTCATCGCACTCAGCCACGTGCAATTCTCGAACGGCTTTAGGATCGATCCGGAAGCGTTCGGATCCATCAAGGGCAAACATGCTTTGGTTATTAATGCGAGTCAATCGGTGGGCGCGTTTGCGATCGACGTGAAGCGAATGAAGATCGACGCGCTATGCGCGACCGGTCACAAATGGATGCTGGCGGGATACGGATCGGGCTTTGTCTATCTCAGCCGTGAACTGCTGGAGCAATCCCTGCCGCGGACCATCGGCTGGTTGAGCGTCGAGAACCCTTTCGAGATGCGCAACGACGAATTTCGCCCGCGTCATGATGCGTCGGCACGGGTCGAGCTGGGCTGCCCGCACTTCGCCGGAATATTTTCTCTGGGAGCGTCAGTCGATCTCATCAGCGAGATCGGGACAGCGAATCTTCAGGCGCGGGTCCTCGAGCTAAATCGATTGTTGACATCGCGGTTGCTTGAAAATGGATGGCAGATCCTGTCGCCGCTGCAAAACGAAAACGGCCGTTCGGCAGAGACCCTGGTTGAAGTTAAGGAGCCCGACAAAGTTGCGCGCCATCTTTTTCGCCGCGGAGTTGTGGTCACGGAAAAGCCGCAGGGGATTCGCGTCGCGACTCATTTCTTCAATAACGAAGAGGATGTTGAGCGGTTGATCACCGGGTTGAATGAGACACGCGGTTAACACGGAAATCTTTTCGCGCTGCGCGCTCAGTGCGGACAGGATGTCCGCGCTCCGGCCGCGAAGGCGCTCACGTCTGCGAAGAGAATTCTTTTTGAAAAGTCTTTCGCGCTGCGCGCTCAGGCGGACAGGATGTCCGCGCTCCGGCCTGCTAGACTGCTTTTTTCTTTGACTTTGATTTAGCGCGCGACGGAGAAGGCGCGACGCTCCCGGCAAAGTGTTCTCGGCAAAGTTGCAGGAATTTCTGATGAATGGGCGACTCGTAGCCACCTACCAAACGCACCACGCCGAGTTGCCAATTGATTTGCGCGCCCTCGATCCACCAGCGCACCAGCGCGCCTGTTTTTACTTCTTCCGCAACTGACTTTAACGGAACGATGCCCACGCCCATATCTTCCTCAACCATGCGCTTGATAGCAGCCAGCCGGCTCAATTCCATGGCGACCTTCAGCGTCACTCCAGCCTGCGCAAAAAACTGATCGATCAATCGCCGAGTGTTTCCCCCACGCTCGCCGAGGATCAGCTTCTCGCCCGCCAGGGCGTACGCGCTGACTATCTTTTGTTTTGCCTGCGGGTGCCGGGGTGAAGCGATCGCTACCAGATAATCTTCATTCAAGAGTTCCGTTTGCACGCCGCGCGCTTCGACCGGCAGAGACACAAAGGCCGCGTCGAGTTCGCCCGCCAGGACCTGCTTGACCAGGGACTCGCTGGTTCCCGAAACCACCGATGTCTCGACACCCGGATGAGTGTGACGCAGGTCTCTGAGAATATGCGGCAGGGGATCTGCGCTGACCATTGCTGACGCACTGCCGATACGCATTCGCCCGCGATGCGCGCCGGTCAGCGCCGCTAGTTCCTCGAGGGCAGCGTTATGCTCGCGCAGGATCGTGTACGCGCGCTCGAGTAGTTTTTCGCCCGCCTCGGTCAGGATCACGCGGCGCGGCGCGCGAATGAAAAGTTGTGCATGCGTTTCATTCTCCAGTTGTCGAATCTGCATGCTGATGGCCGCCTGGGTGACGTGGACGCGGGCAGCTCCCGCCGTGAAGGTGCCGCTTTCGGCAATCGCTACGAATGCTTTTAGTTGTCGGATATCCATAGTCTCGCCTGCATCAACGTGGATTATTACGTGGATAAGATCTTTTAGTTTCCATTATAGCTAGGGCGTTCCTAGAATAGAAACCCTTATAGGTTCCATCGCGCATCGAACATTTTCATGACCGTTACGCACACCACAGTGGATCTACTGCCGCGGAGGTTGGCTCCGCTGCGCAGGCTGGTTGTAGGCGTTGATGGCGGCGGCACGCGCACGCGCGCGGCCATCCTGGACGGCGATCGAATCCTGGGCGAGGGCGCCTCCGGCCCATCAAATCCGCTAAGAGTAGGAATTGCCAATGGTGCCGCTGCGATTCGCGAAGCTATTGACAAGGCTTGCTCCGCCGCCAGAATCGATCGCGATGATCTGGTAGCTGCCGGTATTGGTCTGGCCGGCGTCCGGCGCAAAGACATCCGCGCGCGAATGCGTGAAGTTTTGATCGAGACGCTTGAGATTAAGAACATCGAGTTGATGACCGATGGGGACATCGCCCTCTATGGCGCGACTGACGGCGGTCCGGGAGTCGTCGTCATTTCGGGGACCGGATCGATTTGTGTCGGCGTTAACCGCCAGGGCAAGCATGTCTTTGCCGGAGGCTGGGGGCCGATCGCCGGGGACGAAGGCAGCGGATCGTGGATCGCGCGACGCGCGCTGCAAGCCGTGGCGCACGCCTGCGATGAGCGTGGGCCCAAGACAGCTCTGACCCAAGCTGCTTGTGAATATTTTCAGGTGGCTTCAGCAGACGATCTCGCAACGGCAATTTACGCCCCGACGATCACGAACGATCGCATAGCCGGCTTTAGCAAACACGTGATTGAAGAAGCGCGGGAGGGTGACGTGGTCGCGCGAAGTATTTTAAATGACGCTGGAAAAGAACTGGGCAAAGCAGCGGTCACCGTAATTCGCAAACTGAAGATGGAGCAGGAGCACTTTCAGGTAGCGTTCGTCGGCGGTGTTTTCTCGGCAGGTGAATTGGTTATCGCACCTTTGCGCGAAGATATTGCGCGCGCAGCCAGGAAGGCCTTCATAGCTCCGCCCAACTTTTCGCCCACGGTCGCGGCGGGCCGGCTGGCCCAGGAGCAGTTGCATCGATTGCCGGTTGCGGTCTGAGAGTTCTTACCTATTTTCAGTAGAGACCTGTCCGCTTATTCTCAATGCCTGAAGCCGCCGACTCTACGCCACTAACTGAGCAGGAAAATCCGCGGACCGCGCAAATCAGTTCTTTACCAACTGAAGAAATCCTGCGCTTGATGAATGAAGAGGATGCGCGCGTAGCCGGCGCCGTCGCGCAGGTCCTGCCGGAGATTGCACGGGCGGTCGAAGGCATCGTCGACCGGCTGCAAAACGGTGGTCGTCTTTTCTATATCGGCACTGGAACCTCAGGAAGACTCGGCGTGCTAGATGCTTCGGAATGTCCGCCAACTTTCGGCGTCTCTCCCGAGATGGTCCAGGGAATCATTGCCGGAGGATACGAGGCTTGTTATCGCGCAGTCGAAGTTTCCGAGGACGATGCCTTAGCCGGCGCCGCGGATCTTAAGGCGCGCGGATTCACCAAACAGGACGCTCTGGTCGGGATAGCAGCGTCGGGCGGGACGCCATACACGGTTGGCGCGGTTGAGCACGCTCGCCAACTTGGCGCACTCACTATTGCACTGACATCGGCGCCTGGGTCTTTGATCACCAGCACTGCCGAGATCAGCATCGTTCCACTAGTTGGTCCGGAAGTCATCGCCGGCTCAACGCGCATGAAAGCCGGGACAGCGCAGAAGTTGGTGCTGAACATGCTTTCCACCGCGACGATGATTCGCCTTGGTTACGTTACGGGCAATCGCATGACCAATGTTCAGCCGCGCAATGTTAAGCTGCGCGCGCGCGCCGAGAGGATCCTGATGGCTGAAGCAGATCTGGATCCCGACACAGCCGCGGCGAACCTGGACGCTGCCGGCGGCGATCTTCGAGTGGCGCTGGTAATGAGCAAGACTGGACGCGATCGAGAGGCAGCACAGGCCGCCTTGATCGGATCGCGCTGGGTGGTGGCTGAGGCAATTAAGGCGCTATCTCCTGACGCGGCCGAATGAGGCCAAGGCTCCCAAGTTACGCCGGTCGGAAGTAGATTTACGACAGGGCCCGTTCTTCAGCAATGTTCTACGCTGATTAGAGGTGTTCAGAGTACCGACTTCAGTCGGGCTTTTACTGAGCCAGAAACAGCCCAACTAAAGTTGGTACTCTATACGCCCGTGAATTATCGCACTACCCGTTCTTCTCGTTTTGAGGATTGAGCGAATGAGTTCTGTATTTCGTGACTCTTCGTGTGATTTCGTGGATCGTCTTCGATTAGTAGGAAAAGCGATCCACGAAATCACACGAAACCAGCACGAAATTATTCCCGTGAATCGTGCACGCGGAGCGTGCCACATCGACGCAATTCGGAACTTGGTTACGACCTAATGAAAACGCTCGACCTGGTAATTATCTTCGGGTATCTGATTGGCATCGTGCTGTTCGGGACGTGGTTTGCCCGCAAGCAGCAGACGACGCGCGATTACTTTCTGGGCGACCGCTCAGTGCCGTGGTGGGCGGTCGCTTTCTCGATTGTCGCCACTGAGACCTCAACGATCACGTTCATCTCTGTTCCCGGAATCGCCTTCGCGCGCGGCGGAAACTTCCAGTTCCTGCAGTTGGTCTTCGGCTATCTTCTGGGCCGCATCGTAATCGCCATCCTGTTCATTCCTTCATATTTTCGTGGTGAGCTGCTGACGGTTTACCAGCTGCTCGACCGACGTTTTGGCTCGAAGATCAAGATGGTCGCGGCATCGCTGTTTGTCATCATGCGGAACATTGCCGACGGCATCCGTCTGTTGTTGACCGCGATTGTGCTCGCTGCCGTCTACACCTCGTTTCAACCAACGGCCAATGCTGAAACGATAACGATTGCTTCCGTAGTTCTGATTGGCATCGCGATGATCGTGTTCACTTACTTCGGCGGCATGGAAGCCGTTATCTGGGTCGAAGTAGTGCAATTGGGAATTTACATAGCGGGCGCAGTAGCGGCCGCGGTGATTCTAACGAATTCGATTCAAGGTGGCTTGAGCACGGCCCTGGCTACCGCGAGTCAGTACCATAAATTTTCGCTGTTTGATTTCACTCTCGACGCAACGAAGACTTTTACATTTTGGTCAGGAGCGATTGGCGGCTGTTTTCTGACGATGAGTACTCACGGCACCGATCAATATCTGGTCCAACGCTACCTGTGCGTTGATAAGCCAAGGAAGGCGGCGATGGCTTTGCTGACCAGCGGCGCGATCGTGCTGGCGCAGTTCGTCGGCTTTCTTTTCATCGGTGTGTTGTTGTTCGCGTTCTATCATCCCTATTCAGACCCGGGATACGCCGCGGCAGCCGTTACGTCCTTTCCGTTTTCAGGAGGCGACCGTGTCTTTCCTGATTTCATCACCAAGCACATGCCCAGCGGGCTTTCGGGTCTGGTGGTCGCGGCCATTTTCGCGGCGGCCATGTCTTCATCCCTGAACTCGATTGCGGCCACGGCAGTGAACGATCTCTATAAGCCTTTCCGGGCCAACCGCGACGACAAGCATTACCTGAAGGTCTCGCACTGGCTGACCCTGTTTTGGGGAGTAGTGCAGATAGCCGTAGCTTTGCTGGTGCGTCACCGAAGTCGTTCGGCGTTGGATCAAGCGCTGTCGATCGCTTCATTAATAAATGGACCGGTGCTGGGCGTGTTCCTGGTCGGAACATTCATGCGCCGGGTGAGCGAGCCGCCGGCCTTGATTGGCATGGGCGCGAGCATCCTGGCCATGCTCTACATTACTTTTTTTACGAAGATCGCCTGGACCTGGTACGTCTTTATTGGCAGTTCAATTGTACTGATCGTAGCGGGGTTGGCGAGCTTTGCGTTCCCGCCCGCGCCGAAGAGCAAGCAGAATGAGTTGGCAGCGTGAGACGGTGGGAGATTAAGAGCGCAAGTGTCTTCGACGCTTAGCGTCGACTTGAGTTTAGCCCGGCGTTTCAACCGGGGTTCCCGCGCGGGCAGCCCGCGTGGGGTGGCAGCGCCGGGATCAGGTGGTTAACCGGCCTTGTCGCGTAGCGACAATTGAGTTTCAGGCGTCGCGATGCGACGCGACGCGACGCGAATACTTCGTTTAGCTTTTCCCGGCCTTGAAGAGTCTGTGTCAAAAGTCGACTTCTTAACGCCGAAGGCGTTTCATAACTCAGCCCAGGGTAACACCCTGGGACTTGGGCGAGCATTTGAGCCTACGCTGAAGGCGTTGAATAATGACCGGATGCAACCCGCAAGTGAATGAATTTTTAAACCCTTACAGGGTAATAAATCCTTTCGGGATCTTTGATCCCAGGGTGTTACCCTGGGCTGAGTTAGGGAACGCCTTCGGCGTATGGAGCTCGCACCTTCACGTGTCATCGACTTTTGACACAACCCTTGAAAGGCCGGGCTAAATTCAAATCGACGCTACGCGTCGAAACTACTTGTTCAGAGGTTCCTGAAGTCTCTGCCACTGGAGTTAGGGAAACGTATATTTAATGACTATCAAACGCTTTTCTTTTGCCAGGTGCGCGAGCAGTTTGCTCCTCATCGCGCTGGTGCTGTCGTCACTCTGCCAACCCGCACGCCTGGCTGCGGCGGCGCCTGAACCAGTCTCGGTCACAAACCCCAAACCTTACTCTCGCAAAGCGTCGGCTGATGCTTTGAAATGCGCCGACAAACAATTAAAGCGAATGTCGCTCGAAGAGAAGATTGGGCAAATCATCGCCGTGGGCGTGAATGCCACCTACCTGAACCAGGACAGCGGCGCGTTCAAAGAACTGCGTCATCAAATTGTGGACAATCATGTCGGCGGCATCATTCTCTTCCGCGGCCCGGTGTACGAATCAGTGATACTGGTTAATCGCATGCAGCAACTAGCCAAATATCCTTTGCTGGTTTCGGCGGATCTGGAAGCGGGCCCGGGTATGCGGTTCGATGACACGGTAAACTTTCCCTGGAACATGGCGGTGGGCGCTACCGGCAATCCGGAGTTCGCCCGCAGACAGGGCGAGTTGACCGCCCGTGAAGCGCGAGCCCTCGGAATCCAACAAATCTATGCGCCGGTCGCGGACGTAAACAACAACGCCGCCAACCCAGTCATCAACGTGCGTTCGTATGGCGAGGATCCCGCGGCAGTCGCCAAAATGGTCGCTGCGTTCATCGAGGGCGCACAGGGCGCCGGAGTGATCGCGACCGCAAAACATTTTCCCGGGCACGGCGATACCGCCACCGATTCGCACCGCGGCCTGCCGGAGATTGACGTCACCCGCGAACGTTTGAATGCCGTCGAACTGGTTCCGTTTCGCGCCGCGGTCAACGCCGGAGTTGGATCGGTAATGGATGGACACATCGGCTTGCCTCTGATCGATTCCACAGCCATTACACCGCTGCCCCGCGATATCAAGCTGAGACCGATCGATACAGACGAGGCAAGTGAAATAGTGGTTGAGAAGGGAACGATGCCGACTACACTCTCGCCGGTGATGAACGGAATACTTCGTAACGAGTTGAACTTTGACGGGTTGATCGTCACCGACGCCATGAGCATGAGCGGCCTTACGCTTTACTTCACTCAGGAAGAGGCCTCGGTGCGTGCCTTGGAAGCGGGCGCGGACTTACTCTTGAAGCCGGCTGATACGGAAGCGGTGATCCGCGGCGTGCTCAATGCGGTCAAGCAGGGACGATTGACTGAGAAGCGAATCGAAGTTTCGGCGCGAAAAGTTTTGGCGGCGAAATACGACTTGGGCTTAAGCAAGCAACGTCTGACGCCCCTCGATGACATCGATCGAATTGTCGGCGGCCCAGAGACGCTGCGACTCGCTGATGAAATCGCCGCGCATGCGATAACTTTGGTGCGCAACGATGCCAGGCTGCTGCCCCTCAATCTCGCGCCCAAAGCTACCATCTTCAATCTAGCCATAACCAACGGCGACGATCGCCTGGTTGTGGCGCAGCCATTCGTCGCGACTCTGGCGCGCTCAGGTCGAAAGGTGTCCACGATCGTGCTGGACGATCGTTCGTCTGAAGTTGAGGTGCAAAAGGCCCTCAGTCTGGCGAGGCAAGCCGATCTGGTAATTGCGTCTTTGTATGGCCGCGTGCGGACCGGTCAGGCGCGCAGCGTCGCTCTGCCCGAACCGGGCGCGAAAGCTTTAGCAATGCTAATTGATCGCAGGGCTCCGATGATTGGAATCAGTTTCGGTAATCCTTATCTATTGAGCAGCTTTCCGAAGATGCAAACCTATCTGGTCGCGTATGGCGACATGCCGAGTTTGCAGGCAGCCGCGGCGCGAGCCTTGTTGGGACAGAGCGAGATCAGCGGGCGCTTGCCGATCTCGCTGCCCGGTCTGTATCCTCGCGGCACTGGCATCCAGTTGAGCAAGAAATAGCACCCACCAGATTAACAGGTGATAGAATCCGCGCGATCAGTTAATTCTTCTTAGCGCCTTCCGACTTTCTTTGCGCCTTTGCGTGAAATCTTAAGTTGAGCCAAAGTTAGTTCACGCAAAGGCGCAAAGAGGATCGGAAGGCGCAAAGGCAAAACCAACCCTGATCTGCCGCAGTACGAGATTAGGTCAATACGCACACCAACGATGATTATTATCCCGCTTCGGTTCCGCCTTTTTGTCTGTCTCGCAATCCTCACGTTTGCTCACCAGGCAGTTTCAATCCAGTTACCGAACAGTCCGCCCGCCGCCGTAGGGATGTCGGCGGAACGTCTGGCGCGAATGGATCAGGTCATTGCTGCCTCGATCGCGAAAAAAGAATTGCCGGGCGCGGTGTTGCTGGTCGCGCGTCACGGCCGGGTCGCCTGGCGCAAAGCTTACGGCGCGCGGGCCGTCGAACCTCAGCGCGAACCGATGACGCTCGACACGATATTTGATCTCGCCAGCCTCACCAAGATCGTCGCCACCGCCACCAGCATCATGATTCTGGTCGAGCAAGGTAAGGTCAGGCTCGCCGATCCGGTCGTGGAGTTCATTCCGGAAATGAAGGGCGGCGGGCGCGACACGATTACTATCGAGCAGCTGCTGACGCACACCGCCGGCTTCGCCCCCGACTTCGATTTGCGTGAACGCTGGACCGGCTATGACGAAGCGATCAAGCGGCTGTATCGCGAGCCGTTGCGCAATCCACCCGGCGCGCGTTTTGTCTATAGCGACATCAACTACATCGCCCTGGGTGAAGTCGTCCATCGAGTGAGCGGGCAGCCGTTGGATCAATTCGCGCGCGTGAATATTTTCGTTCCGCTGGGAATGCGCGACACAAGCTTTAACCCTGCGTCGACGTTGAGATCGAGAATCGCGCCGACTGAGAAGCGGCGTGGCCAGATGAACTATCTCGGCGACAGCGGCGAGAGTGCCGGGGCACAAGGCGAGCAGTGGCTGCGCGGGCAGGTGCATGATCCAACTTCGTTTCGCATGAACGGAGTCGCCGGGCATGCCGGCTTGTTTTCCACCGCGGACGATCTGGCAATCTTTTGCCAGATGATTTTGCATGGCGGCACTTACAACGGCGCGCGAATTCTCAGTCCGATGGGCGTGGCCGCGATGACGCGACCGCGGGCGATTGCCGAGAACGGATCGGCGCGAGCGTTGGGTTGGGACATCGCCACAACCTTCTCGACGAACAAGGGTGATTTGTTTCCGCTCGGCTCGTTTGGTCACACAGGTTTTACCGGCACTTCAATGTGGATTGATCCGGCCAGTGATACATTCGTCATTTTCCTCAGCAATCGCGTGCATCCAGACGGGAAAGGCGACGTCGGGCCTTTAAGAGGACGCGTGGCTTCGATAGTCGCCGGTGCAATCACGGACACGACGGTTGGCAAAGCACGCGAGCAATCAGCGCAAG
This sequence comes from Blastocatellia bacterium, assembly GCA_033857635.1. Lineage (GTDB taxonomy): Bacteria > Acidobacteriota > Blastocatellia > Pyrinomonadales > Pyrinomonadaceae > UBA11740. The sequence goes on along the minus strand of JAWVDF010000042.1, from coordinate 21,540 downwards.
CGGCGGCCGAACTGCTGGCTGGAGTGGCGCGTTTGAATTCGCGCGCCGCGGTTAACGCGAACCCCGTGGCTGACGCGCAGGTTCTCACGGGCATCGACGTGCTCGAGCGCGACGGCTTCAAACAACTGGCGGGTTTGCGAATTGGTTTAGTCACGAATCAAACGGGACTCGATCGTGCCGGTCGATCGACTATCGACGTTTTGTTCAAGGCGCCCGGCGTAAAGCTGACCGCGCTTTTTTCTCCAGAGCACGGCATTCGCGGGCTGGCGGATGAAAAAGTTTCCGACACCAAAGACGAACAGACCGGCTTGCCGATCTTTTCACTTTATGGCGAATCACGCCGGCCCAAACCTGAACAATTGAAAGACATCGACGCGCTGGTCTACGACATTCAGGACATCGGCACGCGCTTCTATACCTACATCGCGACGCTGGGTTATGTGTTGGAGGAAGCGGCGAAGGCGAAGCTGCCTGTGTTTGTGCTCGATCGTCCGAATCCGATCAACGGCATAGATGTCGAAGGTCCGATCGCCGATGCCGACAAACTTTCCTTCACGGCCTATCATACTTTGCCGGTGAGGCATGGACTGACCATTGGTGAATTGGCCCGTCTCTATAATGATGAGCGAAAAATCAATGCCGACCTGCGAGTGATCAAGATGGAAGGCTGGCGCCGGTCAATGTGGTTCGACTCGACGGGACTCGTCTGGATCAATCCTTCGCCCAACATGCGCAGCTTGACCGAGGCTACCCTGTATCCCGGAGTCGGTTTGCTGGAAACGACGAACCTTTCCGTGGGCCGCGGAACAGACACGCCCTTCGAAATGATCGGGGCGCCGTGGTTGGATGGGCAGAAGCTGTCAACCTATTTGAACGCCAAAAGAATTGCCGGCGTGCGCTTTGTCCCGGTGCACTTCACGCCCAAATCCTCGGTCTTCAAAAACGAAGAGTGCGGCGGAGTGAACGTCGTCATCACGGATCGGGCCCAGTTCAAATCCGTCCTGACGGGGATTGAAATCGCGGTGGCGCTTCATCGTTTGTTTCCTGCGGAGTGGAAGATAGATAGTTACGCGCGCTTGCTGGCTAACGCGGATACGCTGGGAAGTTTGCAGCGGGGCGATTCAACAGGCGATGTGGTGCGGTCGTTCGCAAGCAAGCTGGAAAGCTTTCGGGCTAGCCGATGGAAGTATCTACTCTATGAATAACCCACAGTGACTTCGTCTGGTTTCGTGTACTTCCGCATCGACAAGGATGATCCATGAAATCACACGAAGCAACCCATTTCCGTTCCGTGTGTTTCGTGGATCGCTTTATTGTGAGAACGGCAATTTCGTAGTCTGATAAGCCCGCGAAAAAAACTCGCGCAAGAAAAGAGTTCAACCACAGAGGCGGAGAATGATCTATAATCCCGCCCGTTCGTTTCTACAGGCTTCGCAGATTGGGGACAATAATGCCACGACAACCTTTGCTAGCGCAGGAAATCGATAAATCAATTAGCCAGTATGCCATGTTGAGTCATCCTTTTTATCAACTGTGGTCCGAAGGAAAACTTTCTCAGGCGACACTCGCTGAGTACGCCAAACAATACTACGCGCACGTGGCTGCCTTCCCCACATACGTCAGTTCGGTCCATTCTCGCTGTGATGACCTCGAGGTTCGACAGTTGCTCCTGGAAAATCTGATTGAAGAAGAGCGCGGCCAAGATAATCACCCGGAATTGTGGCTCCGATTTGCCGAGGGCCTGGGGGTGAGTCGCGATGAGGTTAGAAACGCCGAACTGCTGCCTTCCACCAAAGATACGGTAGCGCGTCTCAAATCATTGACGGCCAATGCCGACTATCGACTCGGAGTAGCAGCCCTGTATGCGTACGAGTCTCAAATCCCGGAAGTGTCCACAACCAAGCGCGCGGGCTTGAAGGATTTCTACGGCATCGATGATTCCCGCACAGTATCTTTCTTTACGGCCCATGAAGTCGCCGATCAGGTCCACCGTCAAATCGAAATGAAAATTCTCAGCGACCGCTGCGACACCGACCTAGTCCGCGAGGAAACGGTAGTCGCCGCTCGCGAGGCAGCGCGTTCGCTTTGGGATTTCCTGACCGGTGTGCAGGAAGCCTATGTTTGCTCAGAAGCTGGTTGAGAGCTATCCGCTTAACCCCATCTGCTACGAGCACTGGTCGTGATGAATACTCTTCGAGACTCATCACAACGTTCCGGGTAAAGCCTCCACCCTCGAGCTCGTTCCAGCGCCTAATCAACGATCGGTATCGATTGATCGATCCGCTCAGGCTTCGCCGGGATAGGCCTATACACCTTTCCCATCGACCCTCGTTAATCAGATCGTTTTGAATAGCGACAGGCCCAAACCATTCACGGGCCATCGATCGAATCTTTTGTTTGAAGCGATGGCATCGACTTGGGGTGTGAACATCCGGCTGCACAGTAATTGCCTACAGTAATACTCTTCGCGCGTGTCAGCGGGCTGGTTTGGAACGACTACCTTTATATTTCCGAGTCTCACGCCGTTTTCCTTTACTGAGCAAGCACTCCAGCGCGAAAGATTCCAGTAGAAAGCATGCTCTGTCCAACAGTACTTGTCCGAAATTCTGAAGAAGGCATCCATTATTCTGAAAAAAGTAGTCCGCCTAAACCGAAGACGCAGACGGAGTTTTTCGCTAACCGGGATCCATCAGGCTCGGTTATCAGCTTGATAAATTCTTTTAGTTTTCATTGTTAGTCTTGCACTACTAGAATTACGGCCTTCCCGCAAATGTTCGGCAAGTCAGTGGACATCAGTCCAAACTTGTTCTAAATCGTCTTCCAGTAAAGAGGAAAAATCAATGAGACATCACCTTCAGTTCATCCGCGTTGTGTTCGTAGCAGTTGCTCTCTTTAGCCTGGCCGCAGGGGCAGCGGGCCAGGAAGTTTCGGGTTCGATTGCCGGCAAAGTTAAGGACGCGAATGGGGCGGCCGTGGCGGGCGCCACGGTAACGATTACCGACTCTGAAAAGAAAGTCGTGGCTCGTACGGTGACCACCGACGACGACGGCGTCTTCTCCGCCGAGAACCTGGCCACAAGCTTATATGACATCACCGTGGAGGCGCGGAACTTCAAGAAGCATATCGAAAAAGGACTCAAGGTTGACGTTGGCCAAAAGCGCGGAGTGGACATTGCTCTGGAAACAGGCGCTATCAGCGAGGTGGTGACGGTTGAGGCTTCTCCATTAGCGGTGGAATTAAGGACGCCGACGGCATCAACTGTGATCAGCGGAGATCAGGCGCGCGAGCTTTCTCTGAATAATCGCAACTGGGTTCAGCTCGTGACTTTGGCCCCTGGCGTTTCGGATAACCTGTCTGATCAGGTTTATGTGGGAACAACCAACCCCAGCGGTCAGGCCAACACGATTAACATCTCAGTTAATGGCGCCCGGAGTGCACAAAATACGTATACGGTCGACGGCGCGGACATTACGGACCGTGGTTCGAACATTACCATTCAGGCCTATCCGAGTGTCGACTCAATTGGTGAGTTTGTCGTATTGAGGTCGATGTATCCGGCCGAAACGGGACGCAGTGGCGGCGGGCAAGTAAACGTCGTCACCAAGTCTGGCGGCGATAAGTTCCACGGCTCGATCTTTGAATTTCATCGCAGTGAAAAACTGAACGCCAACGACTTTCTCTCAAACACCGTGGCTAACCCGGTGTTCGGCAGAGATTCGAATGGCAAGGCCAAGCGTTCGCCCTTCAAATATAATAATTTCGGCGGCACCCTCGGGGGTCCTATCTACGTTCCTCGCTTTGGCGAGGGCGGCGCGGCCGTGAAGAGGTTAAGCCGAACGTTCTTCTTCTTCTCAGAAGAGCAGCGCAAAGACATCCGTTATCCACTTTTGTCTTCCACTGTGCCCGACGCGAACATGCGCCAGGGAATATTCCCGATGGATATTTGCCTCAGCGCGTTTACAGCAGCAACCACGGGCGCGGTCCCCTGTACGAACGTGCTTCCAGCAGGACAACCCCTCTCATCAAAAGTAGCAATCAATCCAATCGCCCAGCAGTACCTGAGCAATATTTACAACGGCTTGCCTTTGCCGACCGACCCGGTGACCCGAGCACTTCTGTACCCGTCGTTGAATACTTCAGACTTCCGCCAGGAGATTCTGAAGATTGATCATAGCTTCAGCGACAAATGGTCGATGTATTATCGCTATGAGCACGACAAGATCCCGACGCAGGATGTGAACGCACTTTTCTCGTCCGGTTCCGGTCTTCCTGGCGTGTCTACAACTACGACCGACTCGCCGGGCAAGGCGCACACGTTCCAATCGACTTACGTCGCCAAATCCAATCTCATCATAGTCGGGCGGTTCACGTACGGTTATGGCGCGATTCTCAGCCATAACATCGGAACGTTGGCTTTATCCAGGTCGCCTATTCAGCCGCCATTGGCGTATGTCAACACACGCGATCGCGTTCCGACTATCACCGGCAATGGCTTTAGCAATCTGGCCAGCTTTGGCCCATACGATAACTTCTCGTACAAGGCGAACTTTGCCGGAGACGTGGCCTGGACCAAAGGAACTCATGCTTTCAAATTCGGCATGCAGTACTCGCTGTATCGCAAGAACGAAAACGCTCTGGCCGGCAGCAACGAAGGGACCTTCAGCGGTTTCCTGAACACTGCGCCGAATAGCGCTCAACAAACCAGTGTGCTGGCCCCGAACGCTGCCGCCGGCGAATCGAATGCGACCCGCCGCACTAACTTCCAGAATTTTGCCAACTTCCTGGTCGGAAACAATGTGACCTTTACTCAGGCGCATTTTGATTACACGGCTGACCTGCGACAGAAAGCGATCGAAAGTTACTTCCAGGATGAATGGAGGATGAAGAGCAACCTGACAATCTATTACGGCGTCAGGCATTCTTATTTCGGATCGCCGTACGACAAGAATGGCCGGCTCTCGACCTTCGATCCCAGACTCTTCAATCCGGCCAGCGCGCCGCTGGTCAACGGCGCCGGCAATCGCGTCGTGGGAACCGGCAATTTCTGCAACGGCATGATCGTGAACGCGCAAAACTACCAAGCCGCGGCGAACAACTGCACTCCGACCGCCTCACCCTGGGGCAAGTACGTAGTCAAGGCTCCGTGGAAAGACTTTGGTCCGCGGTTCGGCATTGCCTGGGATCCTTTCGGCAAGGGAACCTCGTCGGTCCGGCTCGGCTATGGCATCTATTATGATCAGGTACTGAACGGAACCTACGAACAGAACATCGGACAGAACGTTCCCTATCAGGAAACGTTTACAGTAAGTGCTCTGCCGAACGGATCGGGGGCAACCACGCCCCGTCTCGATCAACCTGTTCCATCAGGTATCACCGTAACTCCGGCCGCTGCGCTCACCGCGTTGAGCGTGCGCGCCGTACAACCCGACTGGAAAGATCCCTACATGCAGCACTGGTCGCTCGACCTGCAGCATCAGTTTGGCAAAGACGGCAAGACCGTGATGACCGCGGGCTATTTCGGATCCAAGGGCACGCATCTCATCGGAACTTACGAATTGAACGAAGTTCCCCCGGGCAAGGCCCTTTCATCACTCTGCGCAGTCGGCACATCGACGACGCCAACCGTTCCCTGTCAAAATCCGGGAGCGGCGTTCACCTCGACCGCAAACACAGCCATTCTGGATCAGATTCGCCCCTATCGAGGTTATCGCTCAATCGCGATCATCACGCCGCAGTTCAACTCGAACTATCACAGTCTGCAGATTAGTGGTCAGCAACGGTTCACCGGTGCTTCGCAGATTGGGCTGGCTTACACCTGGTCAAAAAACCTGACCGACAATCAGACCGATCGTTCGACCGCGCCGCAGAACTCTTACAACAACAAAGGTGATTATGGCCGGGCTACACTCGACCGCCGCCATGTTTTCACGATGAGCTATATCTATGAACTGCCGTTCTATCGCGGCCAGCATGATTTCGCCGGCAAACTTTTAGGTGGATGGCAAGTATCCGGCCTGGCACTCTACCGGACTGGTGTACCGTTTACGCCGACGACGTCATCGTTCGATCCGGCGGGACTCGGATTTGTGCCCGCACTCGTCGCCGGCGGCAGGCCGAACGTCCTCTGCGATCCTAATACCAACGCGCCGCATACGATTCAGCAGTTCTTCAACACTGCTTGTTTCCAAGCCAACCCAACCGTTACCACCACCGGCGTGGCAAACGTCATTGGTAATGCCGGCCGTGGCGTAATCAACGGCCCGAGTACCACGCGTTTTGATCTGACGCTGGCCAAGAACATTCGCCTGGGTGAGACGATGAGGGTGCAGCTTCGCGCTGAAGCCTTCAATATTCTCAACCACACGAACTTCCAGACGATAATCACGAATGTCACGGCTTCAAATTACGGCCAGGTCACGGTCGTTCGCGATCCGCGCACGATTCAACTGGGAGCGAAGTTCATCTTCTAAACTCAGCTTATCGACCTAAACGAATGCCTGCGGCGAAAACGTTGCGGGCATTCGCGTTTCTACCGGCTAGTGTCCTTTTTGGCGGCAATTAAAGTATCGGCTCTTTACTTATTTAGAGACCGACTTAAGTCAGTACTCTGAACACTTCGTATCAAGCCGGCACACGGCATTTCGACCGAGATTGATCTGGAGTCGGGGACTGAAAGTGCTACAATGTCGCACCGAACCTATCCCCATTAAGCAAGGTAAGTGAGCTATGACTAACGAAGAAATGCAGCGAGCAATGGATTTCATCGTCGAGATGGAGGCGAAGTCTAGCGCGAAGATCGATGCCCTTGCCGAAGCTCAGAAGCAAGGGCGTCAAGACGCCGACGAGAGATGGGCGCGCGCTGACGAAAGGTGGGCGCGGACTGAAGGGAGCATTCGCGCCCTGCTGGCAATCGCGGAACTACACGAACGAGAAATACAATCCAACACCCAACAGATTCTAAGCCTGGGCGAGCAAACCAACGCCACCGACGAACGCCTGAAAGCTCTCATTAACGTAGTCGAACGCCAAATCAGTGAAGGTCGCAACGGTAAGCCTTGAAAAACCCCGCCGCCAACCACGCGCTCCTTCGCAATGCCCGCATAGTCCTACCGCAACAAGTTGCCGTAGCCTCCAGTCTGCTAATTGAAGATGGGCGTATCGCCAGGATCTTCGACTCTGAAACAAATCAATTGCCGGCAGTCGAGACCGTCTTTGATCTCGACGGTCTCACGATCTTTCCCGGCTTCATCGACATCCATATCCACGGCGCCGCCGGCGTCGACACGATGGCCGCGACCACGGACGACCTGGCCCGCGTTTCTGAATTTCTGGCTCGCAACGGAGTAACCGCCTGGATGCCAACGCTGGTGCCAGCCTCCGAGGCGGAGTACCAACACTCAATTCGCGCAATCGAGGAGGCAGTGGCACAGACTTCAGTCTGTGATGAAGTGGCCGCGGGGAAACACAGACTGAAGTCTGTGCCACTTGCTCGCGTCATCGGCGTTCACTACGAAGGACCGTTTGTGAACAGCGAGCAATGCGGCGCACTTCACCGCGAACACTTCAGAACCTTCAATAGCGTCGCCGACCTCGATTCGCTGCCGACAATCCAGCACGAAAATGCTATCCACCTGATTACGCTGGCGCCTGAGATCGCAGGCGGGATCGAGCTAATCAAAGAGTTGAGCCGGCGAGGTTGGATCGTCTCAATCGGTCATACGCGAGCGATGGTCGAGGTTCTGGATCAGGCGCTGCAGGCCGGGGCCCGTCACATGACGCACTTCATGAACGCGATGACGCCTTTACATCATCGCGCGCCCGGGCCGGTGGGCTGGGGGCTGATCCATGATGACGTTACCTGCGATCTGATCGCCGACGGGGTGCACCTTGACCGGGACGTACTGAAACTAATTCTGCGGAGCAAGACGGCCGACAGAATTTCCCTCATCAGCGATGCCGTTGCGCCCGCGGGCCTGGGTGACGGCGAGTATCAAATCTGGGGCGAGACGATCCGCGTCGAAAACCTCCGCACCCAAAACGCGCGCGGCAGCATTGCCGGTTCGGTGATCACCATGCTGGACGCGGTGCGAATGATGCTTTCGCTCGGCGTGCCGGAATTTGAGGCAGCTCGCATGGCGTCGACCAACCCCGCGCGCCTGCTGGGGATCGACGATGTCTGCGGTTCGATTCAGGAAGAAAAGCGAGCTGATCTGGTCGTTCTCGATCGAGCTGGAGGCGTGCAGTTAACTCTCGTCGGCGGTCATCCTTCAATGACAAATGAGAAATGGAAAATGAGAAATGGAAAATGAAATACACGGGTAACTTTCCATTTATCGTTGTTCACTTCTCAACGGTAATTAAAACGGTCCTATCGATAACGACCGCGCCTTGAGAGGCTGGTGTCAGAAGCCCGCGCGTAAGCAAGGGCGAGGATCGCTGGCGTCGCCGATCGGCATGAATGGAACGGCTAGCCGCCAAGTCTCCTTAATCAGAAGTGCTCGCGAGTGCGGCCCTCTCTCACGGTCGGGCTTCTGACAAACTCTCTTCAGCGTATAGTCCGGCGCGCTGGTAAGACTCATCAAGTAGTTCCACCGGATGACAAACTCGCAGGGGCATTCCCGCCAGCCGAGCTCCTGCCGCAATCTGCATGTGACAGCCGGCGTTGCCGGTGGCCAGAACTGTCGCCCCGCTAGCTTCGATCTGCTTCAGCTTCTCGGCCAGAACTTCTTCAGACAATTCCGGTTCGAGCAAGTTGTATACTCCGGCTCCACCGCAGCACACATCACTATCTTTGAGCACGGCGAAGTTCAAACCAGGAATGGCCCACAGCATTTGCAGAGAAGCAGCCGACGCGTGTTGTCCATGTAACAGGTGACAGGAAGCGTCGTAGGTTGTGCGCTCGACTCCAATAGCCGCGCCGTTGCGAAACCCGTTTGCTTCGAGCTGCTGTCCGATGTCGCGCACGCGGGCGCTGAAGGCGCGCGCCCGAGCAGCGTATTTTTCATCATTAGCCAAGAGATGCCCGTACGATGCCAGCATGGCGCCGCAGCCGCCCGCGTTGGTGATGACGGGTCCGGCGCTGTCGCCAAAGGCGTCGATGTTCCGGCGCGCCAGGACTCGGGAGCCATCAAGCTCGCCGGCATGCGCGTGCAAAGCGCCGCAACACACCTGGCCTGCCGGCGACTGCGTCCGGCATCCGTTCGCCTCCAGGACTCGTGTGGTTGCGTCGTCGACTCTTTGAAACAGCCCTTCAGTAACACAAGCCCTAAAGAGCACCACCGAAGCCCCCACCGGAGCGCCCGCCGTCGGAGCGCCCGCATCCTGCGGGCGGTTCGCGAGCATCCTGCTCGCACTCTTCTGCCCACCCGACTCCTCCAACAAAGCCAACCCAAACTCAAACTCCGACGAAATCTCGCGCGCCAGCCCGACGTGCAATAAGAGCTTCGCCAAACCTGAATCACGAACGAACCGGGCAACTCTAAAAGCAGCACGCAGCCGCTTCGGCTTCAGCCAAACGTGCTTCAGCACAAATTTCAGCAGCGAATAAATCCCGCCCGGCTTCGATTGCGATTGCGAAATCTCAGCCCGCGCAGCTTCGAGCAGTTGCCCATATTCAACGCCCGCCGGACACGCCGATTCGCAAGCTCGGCAGCCAAGGCAACGGTCGATGTGATTTTGAAAGGTCGGCGATGCGACCGCCAGGCGGCCTTCTTCGACTGCCCGCATGAGATAAATGCGGCCGCGCGGACTATCATTCTCGTCGCCGGTTACGACGTAAGTCGGACAAGCTTCCAGACACAACCCGCAATGCACGCAGGCCAGAATTTTGTCCTGTTCGCCGGCGAAAGCTTTGGTAAGGGCTGGGGTGCTCATTTATCTTGCAAGATGATTTCGTTTTGTTATTATTGCCGACGTGGATTATAGCAAGATCATCACGATCGAACCGGGCAAACGAAGCGGCAAGCCTACTATTCGCGGAACGCGCATGACCGTAACGGACGTGCTCGAATACCTGGCGGGCGGCATGACCGAAGCGGAAATTCTGTCAGACTTCCCGGATCTCACCGCCGAAGATATCAAAGCATGCCTGGCATTTGCTGCTGACCGCGAGCGCAAACTCGCTTATTTCCCCGGACATGAAACTGCTATTTGATCAGAATCTTTCACCGCGACTCCCACGTCTGCTGGCTGACATCTACGCCGAGAGCGTTCACGTAAGCGAAATTGGTCTGCGAGATGCCCAGGATCTTGAGATTTGGCATCAAGACTGAGGAGCAATGAGGTCAGTACCGGGAGCGATAGCGACCGGGTTAGTCCGCGGAGCGGACGCCAGCATGAAGCCTGGGGCGTAAGCCCTAGGATCAAAACCATCAATAACAATCAAGCCCGCAGTCGGCTTGATTCATTTTCCTAACACGTAAATCGACCTTTGCCGTTGATAATCTAATGCTGGTCGTGGAAATCTTATCGCCGCTTAGCTTCAAGCAAGATCGCAAAGCCCCAACCGTGACTAAGCTTACGAGTTTCTCTTTACAAAGAAGGCTCAGAAGTTGTAAAAACCAACTACTCTCAAACCATTCCTGAGAGAAATCACATCCGAGGTGCTTGAATTGAACCCCACTAATTTATCAAGCTGTATAATTAAGTCGATAAAAGGGCGCGAGATGACCTCCGATCTCGCATCGGCATTATTAGACCATAACCGAACTGAAATCCTGCGTCATGACGAAACGGAATACTGGGATTATAAAGAAACCATTGATTTTGAAAACCCCCTCGAAGTCGCCAGATTAGCAAAGCGCGTCCTCGCATTCCACAATTGCAGAGGTGGCGCCATAATTTACGGTGTCAAAAATAACTATGATGTACCGGGTATCGCGCCAGGGAAGACTCTCGATGCGAATAGGCTTAACCAAAAGCTTCGCCAGTACATCGGCTCAACCTTCTCACTCTTTCAGGACACGATTGCAATACCTAATAACAGAGTTCTATGGCTAGTTTTTGTACCCTCCAAAGAAGGCATGCCTGTGGCGGTAACCAGCAATGGCCCGCTGAATGAGAAAAATCGCAATGAAATAAGGAAAGGAGAGTTTTATGTAAGGGTCAACGATACGGTTAAACTTTGCGCCGAACCGAACGAGATTTTCCGGCTACTTGGAAACATTTCTCTATCTCACATTGAGGCTTATCTGTACGACGTTGACGAGCCCTACTTTCGTCTTTTGGCGCCTCACTGCGAACGATTCGTCGGGAGGCAAGATCAACTCAACAAAGTACGTGAAGCATTATTTAGATCTAGGCATCCAATCATTGCGCTTGATGGCGTTGGCGGCGTTGGCAAATCAGCCATAGCTATTGAAATCGTTCGCAGTTTGTATGATGCGCAAAAATACATGTTCATCGTCTCGCAATCAGCCAAGAGCAAGGTGTGGCATGAACATATGGCCACGCGCAAAGCAGGTTTCTCTGGATTGACCGAGTTTCTTCACGGAATTGCCGACGTCTTTGCTCTTCCGAAAGAACAGGAACTTGAAAGCCTCAAAGCTTCGGTTACCGAATCCATGACAGGGCTTGAAGGGTTATTAGTCGTAGATAATATAGAGGACATTTCAGACAAGGGTGTTTTCAATTTTTTGCTCTATGACGTGCCAAGTCCAGTTAAGGTTCTTGTCACAAGTCGTGTAGATAAGGGATTGGGCGCACTGACGATCTCAATCCCCCAAATGGACGAAGCGGAGGCTAAGGAATTACTCTATGAAGAACTCAAGCGGGTTGGCTTCAAGGATGTCTATTCAGACAACGAGAGCGTAAATGAGATAATAAAGGCTACTGGAAAAATACCACTCGCACTGAAGTGGGCAGCACTTTTAGCGGCAAGTAATCAATCGTTGAAAGATGCTTCGCACCGACTACGGAAGCTAGATGCAACGAAGAAGGAGTTTCTGAGTTTTTGTTTCGCCACTATGTTCGACGAGATTTCGCGACTTGCACAAGACGTAGCGGTGCTGGGGGTTTATCTTGAAAACAAATGCAATACGACTACACTCTCCGTCGTTCTCGATAAAACTGAGGATGAAATGGAAGCCGCATTTAAGGAACTAAAAGCTAAAGGAATTCTATTAGACAATTTTTCAGATGAGCGGACGGCATTGTCATTTCTTCCGCTAACTGAGGATTTCCTAGCGAACAAATGGAATGAAAATAAGGGTTTTCGGGAGAGAGCTCTAGCCAGAATGAAGCTCAAGGGGATTAATTTCAACCACACCGCGGAACAAAGGTTTACCGATGTGCGTGAGCGCGTCAAAGAGTTGAAGAAAGCCGGTAATCACAAAGAGGCAATACAGCAGGTCACGATTGCTCTAAGTTTAGATCCACAAAACTCCGTACTGCTTTTTTTAAGGGGCAGCGCTTTATACGAAAGCGGGCGTAGACGTGAAGGATTGAACTTGATGCAGTACGTCGTTACAGGAAATGAAGAGAATCCGGCACTCCTGGATGAACGAATAGTTCTGTCGCTTGCGTTGATTGAATACGGCACCGCTAAGACAACAAAAGAGGGATTGCGTATCCTAAAACTGGCTTCTGAAAAGGCACAGTTGCCCTCCCATGCTATAAACGCACTTATCAAAGCCTCGCTGGAGATGCGTGACTACAGGGGAATCTCCGACGCCTTATTTAACATAAATTCAGCATCGGAGGCAGCGGCTATAGCACAATCCGTAAAGCCCTACCTGGATGACAGGGAATTTATATATAGGTGTGCAGGAAACCTGCCGCGAATGCTGCGGCTTGCTCTCGGTGCTGATGACATTGCCCAGGATCAGAAATCGGAGTTTCAACGTCACCTTCAGAGAATAGAAAAGCTGCTGAAACAGGGCAGAGACTTTAATTAGGCCTTAGACCTGACCTGTCCCGACGATCCCTGAGCACTTGTCGGTGAATGTACGCGCTCTCACGTAGCACCAACAAGAAAATTAGATTCCCGCTCGCAAGCCCTCATCCCCGGCCCTTCTCCCAAACGGGAGAAGGGAGAAAAACTCAATCCTTGCTCTACCTTTCAATACCCAACCGCCAACCCATCACTCCGCCGCGGATCTGTCGCACCCAAACGAATGCCTGTCTTCTCTTCAATCATGATCCCTTCGGCATCGCCAAGGTAACGGGGCTTCGAGAGTTTGTGACCCCGGCTTACGAGGGCTTTCTGCGTATCTCCTGATAATCCGTATGGCTCGAAGACCAGTTCATCGGGCAGCCATTGATGATGAATGCGCGGCGCGTCGATGGCTTGTTGAATGTTCATGCCGTAATCGATCACGTTCGTGATTACACAGAGCGCGGTGTTGATTATTGTCGGGCCGCCGGGGCTGCCGACTGTGAACCAGAGGCTGCCGTCTTTGCGCAGCACGAACGTGGGCGTCATCGCCGACAGCGGCCGCTTGCGTGGGGCGACGGCGTTGCGCTCGCCTTGAATCAAACCATAGAGGTTCGGGGTTCCGGGCTTGGCGGCGAAATCGTCCATCTCGTCGTTCATCAACAGGCCGGTTCCCTTCGCTACCACGGCCGAGCCGTAAGAGTTATTCAGCGTGTACGTGTTGGCGACCGCGTTGCCTTCGGCATCGACCACCGTGAAGTGGGTCGTCTCGTCAGATTCATAACCGACGGGTTTGCCGGCCTTGACCTGCTCGCTGGTTGAAGCGCGTTCCGGATTGATCGTGCCGCGCAAACGGTCCGCGTATTTCTTGTCGACCAATCCGGCGATTGGCACCTTCACAAAATCGGCGTCGCCCATGTACTCGGCGCGATCGGCAAAGGCGCGGCGCATGGCTTCGGTCATCAGGTGATAACGTTCAGACGAAGCCCAATCCATCTTCTTGAAGTCATAACCTTCCAGGATGTTCAGCATCTCGATGAGCACGGCGCCGCCGGATGAAGGAGGCGGCATCGAGATAACTTCATAGCCTCGATAGTTGCCGCGCAGAGGCGCGCGTTCTTTGGCGACGTAACCACGCAGATCGTCCAGAGTCAGCAGGCCGTTGTGTCGTTTCATGTCTGCGGCAATCAACTGTGCCGTCTGGCCGGTGTAAAACTCATTCGGTCCCTGCTGCTGCAAGCGAGTGAAAGTTGCCGCGAGATCAGGCTGCACAAACAGATCGCCTTCGTTATGGAACTTGCCGTTGTTGAGATAGATGCGTTTTGTTTCCGGGTACCTGGACAAGTATTCACTACTGCCGCGCAGTCCGCGCGCGAGGTTGTACGTCACCGTGAAACCGTTTGCGGCCAGGCGCCGCGCCGGTTCAATCAATTGCGCCCAGTTGAGTTTGCCTGAGCCGTATTTATTGAGTGCCAATTCCATTCCGCGCACCGTGCCCGGAACGCCCGCGGCCCGATAGCCTTCGAGCGGGCCGCCTTCGCCTTCGATCACATTCCCGTCTTTATCCAGATATATATTTCGTGTCGCCGCAGAAGGCGCCATCTCGCGATAGTCGATGGCGGTGGTGCGTCCGTCCTTCAAACGAATCATCATGAAGCCGCCGCCGCCGAGATTGCCGGCCGCGGGATGCGTCACCGCCAGCGCGAAGGCGACTGCGATGGCTGCATCAACTGCGTTGCCGCCCCGCTTCATGATCTCGACACCGACATTTGAAGCAATCTCGTTCGTCGAAGCGACGATGCCGTGACGCGCGCGCACCGGTTCGCGCGAAGCGGCGCGAGTCGTGACTAGAGTCGGAGGACACCAATTTGGATTAGTCTGAAGAAGGGCGAAGGCGAGTATCAATAGACCAAGTGCGCGCGCGGTTCTAATCATTGTGCTCCTCTCGAGAGGTTTAGAGGCGGGCTACTGCCCGCCATGATCCAATTCTGATTGCCGGGCGGGCAAGTAGCCCTCCGCTAAACATTCATTCGAAATTCAGCTTCTCTCTTTCATGTATCGCCGCCTGACGTGCTAGAAGGGGCCTCTGTCTTCGCTCCGTCAGGAGCGAGATGTTTATAGCACCGGACGGTTCAAACCGATCTCTAGCTCCTTTAGGAGCGAAATGTGTTGCCAATTTCACATTGCGCTCCTAAAGGAGCTAATTTCAATTGATCAGCCGCCCGGTGCTATAAACATTTCGTCCCTTCGGGACGAATCTCTGAACCCCTCTCGAAGAACCAGGCGGGTGGTAGCCCGCCTCTAAACATTCGACTTCAAATACTTCGGAAGAATCGACCGGGCGACAGCGCATTCCTCGAATCGAGTTGTGCCTTTACTCGCTGCATCAACTCAGCCGTCGATCCAAAGTCACCCCAAGCGTCAAACTCATCTCGAATCTCGCCAGGCGCGCTCTCAAGAATCAGACTTCCACCGAAAGTTTCAGCCTTCTGGCGCAGGCGTTCCAGGGCCCTTACGGCTTCGCGATGATACACCGGAGCGCGAGCAATTGCGCGCAGCCGGCCGTCGCCTAAACCCGCATGCCAGCGGAGTTCCGGATGCGAGCCGTCCTGCTCGATCTCTGCCATGTCGTTCAGGAAAACACCCACGTCCGACGGCCGCAGCGCCACCCGCCATTTTAATTCCGCGGCAGACTGCAAAGGCACTGAGCTCAATTTACTCCATACCTCGGCATCTTCAGCCAGCGTCTCACACTGGTTGCCATCGTCGCGCAAAAGTTTAAGCGCCCGCGCTGTCTCCGCGATAACAGTACGCTGCGAGCCCACAAATCGAATCAGCAAAGCACAGTCGGTTCTTCTGGCCAGCTGCAGGTCCTGCGCCAGCCCTGGCGAGATCAGCTCAAGCGCTACGGGAGCTAATTGAGCGAAGGCTTTTCGTCCGGCGTTAATCAACGACGCGACTGATCCGGCGGCCACGACGGTTCGCGTTTCCGCCGGCAGCGGACGCAGCTTAAAAGTCAATTCCGTGATCAGCCCCAGCGTGCCAAAGCTGCCGGTGAAAAGCTTGCAGAGATCATAACCCGCAACGTTCTTCACCACGCTGCCGCCCGCTTTAATCAGTCGTCCGTCAGCCAACACCACTCGCATGCCAATCACAAACGATCGCGGCGCGCCAAAACCGAGACTGTGCGGCCCACCCAATCCGGTTGCGACGACTCCACCGATCGTGGCACGCCCGTCGTCGGGCGGATCGATTGGCAGCCACTGTCCCGCTTGCGCAAGCTGTTTTTGAAAGGCCCGCAATGTTAAGCCGGCTTCGCAAGTGGCTACGAGATCCGCTGGTTCATAACGAACAAGCCGGTTCATGCGTCGCGTGCTGACGATCAGATCGGCCCGTATCAGTGGATTGCCCGCGTCGAGCCAGGTGGCTGCTCCAGCAGGGACCGCCGCGAGTTCTTCTCTCTCCGCCAGCCGCAGCACTTGCGCGGCGGCGTCACTCGATTGCGGTGCTACTTCCAGCGGTCCTCGAGCAGTCCCGATGGGATTCGCCAGCCTGCGCACACTTTGATCGCCAACGATCAGCGAAAACTCGCGGGCAGTTCGGGCTTCGCTTAGTTTGCTGGAAATTAGAGATTGCTTCTCGGCCGTTCGCTCGCGTGGCATGTACGACAAACCTAAGTTTGTCGAACTACTGCCAACCTGATCCACTTGAGGTTGATCGGCTACCCGAGCAACCGAAGGCCCGGTCGCTACCGCTCCCGGTTCTGACAGTTCAATTGTGGCCACGGCGCGTGCTTCGCCGCAGCCGCGCGGCAAAGGAATAATCTTGCCCGGATTGCAGAGACCGGACGGATCGAAGGCCGCGCGCACCGCCAGCATCGCGTCCATATCGTCGTCACTGAAAATCAGCGGCAGATAACTGCTCTTGTCTAACCCGACACCGTGCTCACCCGTGATCGAACCTCCGGCCCGCACGCACGTTTCCATGATCTCTCGTCCAGCCTGCCGCACTTTTTCAAGATCGTCGCCGCGGCGCTGATCAAAACAAATCAGCGGGTGCAGGTTCCCGTCACCGGCATGGAACACGTTCGCCAGTCGGAGGTTGTAGCGCGCGCTGATTCGATAAGTCTCAGCCAGAACCTCGGGCAAACGCGAGCGCGGAACGACCGCGTCCTGAATCATGATGTCCGGACTCAAACGCCCGACTGCGCCAAACGCGCCTTTGCGCGCCGCCCACAGTTTTTTTCTGTCGTCAGCATCCGTCGCCAGCCGCACTGAACGCGCGCCGTGTGCGGTGAGAATGGCCTCGGCCTGCGCGGCGTCCGCGTCGAGGCCGGCTTCGATGCCGTCCAACTCAACCAGCAGAACTGCCTGCGCGTCGGTTGGCAGCCCGGCCGTGAAAACGCTGGCTTCGACCGCTCGAATGATCAGGTTGTCCATCATCTCGAGAGCGGCCGGCAGCATGCCCGCGGAAATAATCGCCGACACCGCGCGGCTGGCATTGTCGACGTCAGTAAAATCGGCCAGCAGAGTTCTAACCGCAGGCGGAATTGGTAAGAGCCTTACCGTCGCTTCGGTGGCAATCCCGAATGTCCCTTCCGAACCCACGAAGACTCCCAACAGATCATATCCAGCTTTGCCGTTACCAAGATCGACGATCGCGCCGTCGGCCAGGACCACGCGCGCTGAGGTCACATGATCGGTCGTCGTGCCGTATTTCAAGCAGTGAATGCCGCCGGCGTTCTCGGCGATGTTTCCACCGATGGTGCATGACGGCTGGCTGGAGGGATCGGGAGCATAGTACAGACCGTAAGGAGCGGCGGCGCGTGAAAGTTGCGCGTTGACTAATCCTGTCTGCACGACCGCCAGACGATTTTCCGGATCGATCTTCAAAATCTGTCGCATGCGCGCGAGCTCAATCACCACGCCGCGATCGATTGCCAGCGCGCCGCCGGAAAGCCCCGTGCCCGCGCCGCGCGGCGCAAAGCTGACCCGCTCTCGCGACAGCAGTTTCAGGACTTCAGAAGTTTCTTCAGTCGAAGTTGGAAAGACTACGGCGCGCGGCGGGTGCTTGTGCTGCGGCAGACCGTCGCACTCATAGACGAGCAGCTCTTCCGACTCGCTGAGAACGTTTTCGCGACCGACGATCGCGCGGAGATTTTTAGTAAGTTGATCCACGGCTCGGAAACAGAGTAGCCGGAACGTTGTAGAGCTTCAAATGCATTGGGTGTCTGAGGGTTGGGACCAGTGAAGTTTTGAAATCAAGGAGATTCGTTTCTGCTGGGAGCGCGGACGTCCCGTCCGCATCGCGCCGGAGGTGCGACCTGGCCTCTGCGGCGAGAAGTCATCAGCAAATGATTCGTTCGTGCTTCGCGCTCAGTGCGGACGGGACGTCCGCGTTCCCAGCATTCACCGGACCCCTACTCGGTACGCCGAATAGATCACCATTCCCACCGCCGCCGCTATCACTGCGGTTACTGCTTCTCTCAGACTACTGTTCGCCAGCAACCACACCGCGAGTATCAAAGCGGCTGCGGCGATGATCGGCCCGCCGCGAACTTTGAATGCCGGCATTGGAACGTCTGCGCGCCGGCGCAGTACCGGCAGTGCGGCGCAGGTCACTGCGTAAGTCACCAGCCGCGCAATCGCGCTGATAGTCAGTGCCGCTACAAAGGAACTTCTCAGCGTGAGCACCAGCATCACAGCGGCGGTTACCAGGATCGCGATATGCGGAGTAAAGAAGCGCCGGTGAACGGCGGCGAAAATCGACGGCAATTGTCGCTGCTCGGCGATTGCGAACGGCACACGAGAACCCGACAGCAAAACAATATTCAGATTGCCCGCGATGGAAATGATCGCGCCCGCGGAAATGACCGCCGCGCCCGCCGTTCCCATGAATCTTTGAGCGGCGTCAGCGAGCGGCTTTTGCGAACTCGCTAATTCAGGCAAGGTCCCTATGCAAACAATCTGGATCAGGATGTAGGCACAAGCGACGACGCCAATCGCTATCAAAAGCGCGCGCGGCAGATGCTTTTGAGGATTGCGAATTTCGCCGGCTGGAATCGCCGCCATCTCGAAGCCGGTAAAAGCGTAGATCAAGAGCAGGACTGATTGTGAGAATGCTCCCGCCGACGGTCGCGCGCCCAGGGCGAACGAATGCGGGTTAAGAAAGAACAGACCCGCCGCGACAAATGCGAGTATCGGAATTAGCTTGCCGACAGTGAACAGGTTGCTGGCGATGGCAGCCTGTCGTACGCCAAAGATATTAAGCGCGGTCAGGCAGAGAACGACTCCCGTGATTATCAGCGCGCGCGGGACCGTCGAGTTAGCCGGCGCCCAAAAGAAGCCGAGATAGCTGACCATCAGATTGCAGTTGGCCGCGAACGCTGTCAGACGTGCCAGCCAAATCAGCCAACCGACTTCGAAAGCTACGGTTGGTCCAAAAGCTTCGCGCGCGTACAGGTAAGGCCCGCCGGTTTCTTCGAAGCGACTGCCAACTTCAGCAAAGCACAAAACGATCAGCGTCACCACCAGCGCGCACATGACAAAGGCAATCAGGCTGTACGAACCAATCAGCGCAAACACCTTTGACGGCAGCCCAAAAATCCCGGCGCCAATCACCGCATTGATTGCCACAGCCACCAGATCCCACTTGCGTATGCCGCGTAGCAGGCCTTCCGGAGACGTCTTTGGTGTTGGTCGTAAGTCTGCTGTCATAAAGGATTGGCGGCGGCTATGCCGACTGATGTGCGGAAGGGCTCTGCCTTTCTGATCCGCTGATTCAAGAATCCAGTGAGGCTACGCCTCGCTTTGGAGGCGTAGCCTCACAACGAGCGAGATTCCGGTACAGAACCGCGAGCGGTAGCGAGCGGGATCAAGACGCAAGCTGGGTCGCCTCCTGGTTCCGGTCGCTACCGCTCCCGGTTCTGTAACTGTGCCGTTTGCTAACGCGGACTCGATCCCTCGATCACTTGTTCAGCCGCGCTCAGCCAAAGCTTCCCGCGCGACTTCCTTGTCGTCGAAATGAAAAACTTCGCGGCCGATGATTTGATAATCCTCGTGACCTTTGCCCGCGATCAAAACCAAATCATCTGTGCGCGCCTGGGCAATCGCCTGATGGATCGCTTCGCGGCGGTCGGCGATCTTCTCGTAAGGCTTACCGGTTTTTTGGATTCCTACTTCGGCCTCAGCCAGGATTTTTTCCGGATCTTCAGTGCGCGGATTGTCTGAAGTAAGAATCACTACATCGCTCAGAGAGCCGGCGGCTTCGCCCATCGGCGCGCGTTTGGATCCATCCCGGTCGCCGCCGCAACCGAAGACCGTGATGATCCTGCCTTTAGTAACCTGACGCGCGGTGCGCAGAACATTCAATAGGGCGTCGTCGCTGTGCGCGTAATCCACCACCACGGCAAAGTCGCCGTCGTGCGGCACTCGTTCGAAACGTCCCGGCGCGCCGGTACATTTTTCCAGCGCCTTTGCGATCACGTCGAGGTCATAGCCCAACGCAAGCCCGCTCGCCACCGCGGTCAGCGTGTTGTAGATATGCGGCGGCCCCACGAGCGGAGAATGAAAGTCGCGATCGCCTGCGGGCGTGCGCAAACGAAAGCGCATCCCCGCCAGAGAGAATTCCGGATCAACCGCCGTGACCTCGGCGTCTGCTTTTACCGCATATCGAATCACGCGCAACCCTTCCCGCTCGAGTCGATTTGCTAACTCAATCCCGTAAGGATCATCGACATTGATGACGGACGTCTTTGGTCTTGACCCGAGCCGCCCATCGAACAGTCGCTGCTTTGCATACCAGTAGTTCTCCATCGTCTTGTGATAATCCAGATGGTCGCGCGTCAGGTTCGTGAAAGCTGCGACGGCGAAATCGAGTTCGTCGCAACGATGAAAATCCATCGCTTGTGAAGACGCTTCCATCACCGCGGTGCGGCAACCGAGATCGACCGCCTGGCGCAGCAGCCGCTGCATGTCGGTCGCTTCCGGTGTGGTGCGCCCGGCTTTCTTTCGTTCTTTGCCGAGCCGGTATTCGACCGTGCCCGTCATGGCGACCGGTTCGCCCGCCGCTTCGGGAATCGAGGCGATCAGATAAGCAGTGGTCGTCTTGCCGTTCGTTCCGGTGATACCGACCAGTTGCAGTTCGCGCGACGGATGATGATGGACTGCAGCAGCGGCGAGTGCCATCGCGCGCCGAACATCGCTGACTCTGATCCAAGCGGGGGCAAGCCCCCTTCCTGACTGCAATTCTGGTGGGGGATCGAGCTCCGACAAGATACCAGCCGCGCCCTGTTCGATCACTTGTGGAATGAACTTGTGCGCATCGAATAACTCGCCGCGCACGGCCACGAACAACGCGCCATTTCCCGCTTGACGCGAGTCATGCGTCACATCGGTTACCAGGGTTCGCTCGTTGCCGCTCAATTTGCCGTCAACTATTCTGGCAACCTCTCCGAGTGTTACCTGTTGAGATTTTTCAGTTCTGTTTTCATCGCTCATAAATTTGAGTCTGAATTCTACGTAGGCAATCGTGAAAAGTCATCCGAAAGTCCCGCCTGCCTCGCACGCAACCTGACCCTTGGAGTGCGGTGGCAAGCGTAGCGCGACACCGCTTTGGATCTCAGACGATCCTCTGTTGTCGTCCTTGGCTTGCCAACCACGTTGAAGCGA
>JAWVDF010000041.1:0-135619 GCA_033857635.1 Blastocatellia bacterium | reverse complement strand
GGTACCCCGCACCGTGCAAAGAGGCTCCTTTTCAAACACAGATATTGCTTCATCGATTTAGCCCGGAGGGTACTTCCTTATCCCGCTCGCTACTGCTCGCGGTTCTGTACCTGGTACCCCGCACCGTGCAAAGGGGTTCCTTTTCAAATACAGATATTGCTTCATCGATTTAGCCCGGAGGGTACTTCCTTATCCCGCTCGCTACTGCTCGCGGTTCTGTACCTGGTACCCCGCACCGTGCAAAGAGGCTCCTTTTCAAACACAGATATTGCTTCATCGATTTAGCTCGGAGGGTACTTCCTTATCCCGCTCGCTACTGCTCGCGGTTCTGTACCTGCTCCTAACGGTGACTGATTGTGCAAAGCGGCGCTTGCTTACGCGCGGGTTTCTGACACGCTCACTTCTCTCTGGGCGCCCACGGCAGTCTCGCCGAGAAGGTTGAGCCGACCCCCGGCTCACTATGGACCGTCACTCGACCGCCGTGCAATTCCACAATCTCTCGGACCAGAGCGAGTCCAAGGCCCGTCCCCGGCACGTCGGTGTCCTGGACACTGGGCACGCGGTAAAACTTCTCGAAGATGTGCGGGAGCACGTCCGCCGCAATACCGTAGCCGTGATCGCTTACCTCGACCAGCAGACCGGGGCCTTCATCACGCGCCGCCACGGTGATCTCAGTCTTAGCGGGGCTGTATTTGATCGCATTAGCTATCAGGTTGGTGAGCGCCTGGGCGATTAAGTCGCCGTCAGCTAATAGAGCAGGCAAGCCGGGTGAGAGGCGGGACACGATGCTGATATCGCGCCGCGCCGCAACCGGGTTGAGCAAGAGCAGCACCCTTTCAATCAGGGGCGTCAGGCGCGTTGGCGCCAGGCGCAACGGATGCGCGCCGGATTCGAGCTTTGTGATGTCCATGTACTTGGTGATCATCTGCGACAGTCGCTTCGCTTCGTCATTGATCGCCAAATGCATTTCGCGCCGGCGTTCGGCTTGCACTTCAAACTGCGCCAGCACTTCACTCATTCCCTGGATCGCGGTCAGCGGCGTCAGCATCTCGTGCGTCACCAGCGCCATTACATCGCTCTTCATCTCCTGCAGTTCGTGCTGTTGCGTAACATTGGAGAGGGAAGCGACCAGACCCAGAATCTCACCGCCTCCGTCATCACCGGTGGTCACCGCGGAAAGGCGCAAAATGTAATAGCGCGGCGAAGCATCGCCGACCATGATTTCTCGTTCGACTGACGCTCGCCCGATGATCAAACGCATCAGGGTTTCGCGTGCCGTGCGCAAGACTTCGAGTTCATCGGCGCCTCCGGGACGTTCAGCTTCCGCGAGTCTTTGAAAAAGGTCACTGCCGACGAGTGCGCGGTCGGGTAGACCGAGAATTTCCGCGGCCCGCGGGTTGGCGAAAGCGATGCGGCCGCTGACATCGGCGACAACCAAACCGTCTTCCACGGCGCGGAGAGCCCGATCGACAAACCGAGCGCGCGCCAACAGACGTCGATTCAACACACCAAGAACCCGGGCTTTCCACTCGACTCCGTGCGGCAGCCGCCAACCGGACGGAGCCGTGCTTGCGGATCCAATGCTCGTTTCATCCGCAACACCGGCGATGTAACTGGTCGCAATCTCCACACACAGGCGCAACGTTTCACTTCTTACGTCGTCGGGAACGTTTCGCATTATCAGCACGCCCTGAGGATGGTTATTGTCGCCGAGGCGGAAAGTTAATTGAGGCGTCAGATGATTCGAATTCGCTGGTCTATCACCCTGCGCAGAGGCAGTCTCACCGGATGAGTTTGCTGGATGGTTACCTTCAGTGATCGTGTGGACTTGCGCTTCTGAAACCGCATGCGAGATCTCATTCTCGTTAAGCCCCGCGGTGACGGGTGTCCCGTGAGAGGCCACCACGCGGTACCGGCCGCGTGCTTGGCCGCTCTCAAGATAAAACGCGACTGTCTCACTCCCCGTCAGGTGGGCGACGAGTGTCGCTGGATTTGACCCGAGGCTGCTCGCCGGGCGCTCCGTAGACAAGAGAAGCAATTCGTTGGCGCTCGTCAGCTCAGTAATGCGCGCGTCCAGATCGACGCTGGTTTGGAGTGACCGGCGCAGCAACGCCAGCGGAGCGGCGATGGCGAACGAGAGCAGTGCGGGCGCCACCGGCGGCACAATCAGCCAATGCGCAAAGGCCACGTAAGAAGCGATCAGGATGATCGCGAGCAGACCAAAGAGAACCATGATCTGTTTGACGCTTTCGAATCGCCCCTGCGCAAGCGCCAGTGAACCGAGCACTGCTCCTGCGACCAGTGCCGCCAGCAGAACCGCCAGCCAGTCAGGAGTCTCATGATAAAAACGCGACCGCAAGATCGTGTTGATTGAATTCGCCAGGACTTCGACGCCCGGCATTAACTCGCCATGCTGTTCACCGGCCACTCCGCTAGTGTGTGCGAACGGCGTGGCGACGTGATCGCCCAGAGTGGCTGCAGTCGCGCCAATGAGTACATACTTATTGCGGAAGCTTTGAGGCGAGACCTTCCCGTCCAGCACGTCAGCGAAACTGAAAGTTTGATGTGAGAACGATCCGGGCGGGCCAACGTAGTCGATCCCCATTCTGTCTGACCGTAAATTGTCCAGGGAACTGTTTTGGTCTCTTGACGCGAAGTGAGGAGCAGGAGAATCCGGCTCGACCGGAATGGTGCGACTGCCGAGGACGACGCCGCCGGGCACATCACGCACGCTGGTAGCTCTGATGCCCTCGCCGACTCGGATCGTTTCGACTGCGATGGACCAAAGGGGTTGCCCCTGGTCATCAGCTTTTCGTAAAGACAGTTCTCGCGCTTCGCCGTCCGCCTCAGTTGAAACGTTGGCATGGCCCACGCCGGCGGCGGCAGTCTCGACTAAAGGCAAAGGCCGCAGCCATCGTACCGACGGCGCTCCGGACTGATCGGTTATTTCAGTGAGTTGTGCGGCGACGACCGTGTTGCCCGCGCGTTTGATTGAATCCACCAGCGCAGCGTCGTCTTCGGCAATAGTAGGTTCACTGTAGAGGACATCGAGACCAATCGCCTTCGGCTGTGCTGAAGAGATAGTGTCGAGGGCCCTCGCGGTCAAATTGCGTTGCCACGGAAACCGCCCGTAGCGCGCAATGCTCGCTTCATCGACGACTACCAGGACAATATCGTCAGGTGGAGTAATTGGCCCACGCGCCTGCATCAAACGGTCGCGCACATACAGGTTGAGACCCGGCGCGCGCCACGAGAAAATCAACGCCATCATTGTTGAAGCAACGACGATCGCGATGAGCCATGCTGCCCGGCCGGCATGACGAATCATGAGAGATTCTTCTTTCATAGTTACCGCGGCTAATCATGGCGTAATGCGGCTGTTGAGTAAAAGCACCTGCTGTAATCGGAAGAGAAGACGCCGGCGATCGATGTGAAGACGATCCGGAGGCGAAGTCTCACTCGCTCAGAATAGTGTCGATGGCGATAACGGCTGAGTTGCTAATGAGTCGGACGTCAGGGGAATACCTCTCCATTGACCTCAAGCGGTTACAACAGCAGAAGACACTACCTCGAATCCCGGACTTCTAATTATCGGGCTCCGTCCGCACGAACGAGGCTGACGGAAAATATTTGTCTAGGCAACGGTGATGCCGTATTGAACAAGTCTTGACTGTCTAACAAAAGCGGTGTCCTGGAGGCGGAAAGAGGAGGCAATTAGGAAGCAGAATTGTTTCGGTGACAAATTGTCCCGCGCAATTCGGCCTGAGGGTGACGATTCGCCACCCTGCCTAGAAGGAAAAAAATTGAATCAGTTACTGCTGAGGTCTGGGGGAAGCTTTCTAAATTCGGATGACCACATGCCGTCTTTCGAGACAAGTGCAAGAAGGTAGAAACGAGAAACTATCGGCGCGGTCGCGGAATTCTATCTAACGTATTCCCAGTGCCAGGGCTCGTAAAAGTAGGGGCGAAAGCCGAACCTTCCGGCGTTCTTCACCAGCCACAGATAGAGCGGCGTCTTAACCTGAATGGACCGGTTGGAATCTTTGGTGTCTACGGGATCGCCGCCTACATAAAAGTCCAGGGCCCGGCCCGTGAAGTGCGGACTGTTTATGGCGAGACCGGCGCTCCCGGCGTTTGGTGATTGGCGCCGCAATCGATCCTGATACTCGCGCGAACGAAAAGAGGAAACAATCTTGAAGTACTTTTCACTGGCCGCGAGTTCGCCCTTGTCCGTATGAGCGAGTTTAAGCGATGGATCGGCGAGCGCCGCTGCGACCATTTGCCTGTAGGCCGCGTAAGTGTTTCGTTCTACCTGGCGCAGTTCCGGTAAGCGCTCGGGATCGTAAAAGTCTGAAATGGGAGCTGTAATAAGCTGCTCTGGCTGAGCATAAGCGCGATCCTTTAGCCGGTTCCTCTGCCACTCAGTAGCCATCATCTTGAAGGTATCTTCGTCGAGCACACCACTCGGATTTAATCCCAGGTTTTTCTGCCAGCCTGACAGTGCCATGGCGAAATCATTCGAGACAGGATCACTCTTCGTGTTCAAGGTTTGAGCTATCAACGAACTGTATAGATACCAGCCGCGCTGTTGTTTGCCGCCAAAGATCCAATCCAAATCGTTTTGCAGCGTCGCGTTGCGAGCGGCCGCGGCGGCAAAATCGGAGGACGGGCTCTTTTCAGTGGAACGGGCACGCTCGGTGACGGCAATTGCGGTCTTCACCGTCGAATCGCTTTTCGGATTCGGTGATTGTCCGCGGCTCCCGTGCACGTCAAGAGATAGAAGACCTGCCACGAGGGCGACCACTGCGACAACTATACCGATATGAACTTTCTTCATAACTGAACTACTGGAAGCCTTACTTTAGGTTAATTGTCGGGTGGAGACATAGGATGCGCAAAAAGCGTCGAAGGTTCGACGGGCGGGATGAGTTTTTGGCGCCGCACCTGCAGCCTCTAACGCCGGCGCTTTTTAACGTCTCGGTGTCTCGCTTTCGCCGGGGGAGTTTTCTTTGCCTTCCTGGCTTTGCTCTCAGCTACCTTGGGTTTGTCAGTCGGGTGGTTCGCTTCCTTAACGGGAACAGGCGCACCGGCGTCATCCAGCGACGCTCTAATCAACTCGTCGTTGGGGCGCACACCATCGACAAAGGCAAACACGTGGTAGTTGGCGTTCCGCTCGCGCAACACTTCAATGCGTCCCTCCTGTTTCATGCGCGCGAGTTCAGTCATCAGAAGCGCCTGTTCAGCGGCACTCATGTAACGATAGTCGATGTCGAATGCCAGGCCCGTGGAGTGTGGCGGCGTATCGATGAGTACCGCGTTCCGATTCACCTTTCGCAATGCATGCTGGTACTGTTCCGGCCGGACCAGCGAACTGACAGGTAAAGGACGATCGAACGCGCGGTGATAGTCGGCCGCGATCTCTTCCAGGATTTTGAGGGCCTCAGGTCTCAGAGTCCCAAGGAGGTTGACCTTCATCGCCTGGCGATCTGACGGGTTGTTGAGGTCATAGGATCGTCCGCCGAAATTCTTTGCCAGCGATTGTAGCGATTCGTAGTCGCGGAACAGTCTCTGCCGACTGTCAGGCTGTCCATAGAATTGATCGAGCAGCGTCTTTTGTTCGTCGCTGGATTTCAACTCCTGCTGCCGCGCCGTGATTTGTTTTTGCAACTCCCTTTGTTTAGCGCGATCGCCTTTCTTCAGCGCGCCCGACTGAGAGTTCAAATTCGCAATCGCGCTTTGTAACTTCGCGTGGGCTGCATCGATGCGCGCGTACTCATCGCGCAGCTGAACTTCGTTATACAGGCCGATGTTGTGATCGTCTTGATAGCGGCCGAACGCGTCATCGTTTGCTTTTGCGCCGACGCCGAAAAGAACATAGGTATCGGTGACGACCGGAACCGCAACCATTTCGCCGCGCTCGAGCATGGCGGCGAGATCCACATAGTCCTGACAAGATTGGATATTGTGTTTCCGAACCTCGGCGACCTGAGTAGCGAGGAACCAGCGGCGGTCCTCATAGTGGCGCAGCTCAACCGGCACGTTGATGCCGCCCTGTGCGTTGGCTGCCTCGCCTCGATCCTCTTTGACTTTTGCTATCGCCTGCGCCAATTGATCGGCGCTCGTAGTTGTTGCTGATCTGGATATGCTGTTGGCAGATTGGCTCAGCGGTCCTGGAGCTGTAAAGCGCAGCAGCGCCCAGACAGCGACGCCCCCTGCGATACTTCCAACGATAATAATGACGAGCCTGGTAAATTTGTTCATGAACAAGCCTGCGAAACTCAACCGGTCGCGCTGCTTGAGGGCCCGGTCGCTACCGCTCCCGGTACTGACTCCATAACGACTTTTGTGCAAAGCTTAAGCGAAGCGAGTTTCTCCAAGCGGCTACGCTCAATCAATAAATCTCTGGTACCACAACTCGAGCATTAAGAGCGACCATAGACGGTGTGAATGATCGGCTTTGGCCGTGACATGGCTATCGATCAGTTGTCGTACCTTCTCTGGCCGGAACAGGCCGCGCCCGAGCGCCTTTTCGGAAAGCAGCGTCTCGCGCAGAAACGGCTGCATCGCTCCACGGAACCAGTGACCGATGGGGACGCCGAAACCCATCTTACTGCGGTTAAGATTTTCCGCCGGAACCAGTTTGCGCAGCACCCGCTTGAGCAAATATTTGGTGGTCAGTCGCCGCAGCTTCAATTTCTCAGGCAAGCCGGCGGCGAACTCCATCAGGTGATGATCGAGAAAAGGCGAGCGCGCTTCGAGCGACACGGCCATGCTCGCAATATCCATCTTCACCAACAAGTCGTTGGGCAGATAAGTCATCGTGTCGGCGAGCAACGAAGCATCCACGATGCCCGCGCCATTCGCTTTGGCAAACCACGGCTCCAGGATCGAAGCGGAACGGAACCTGGCGGTATCGTGCCGGAACGCCTCGGAATAAAGATCCTGTTTCGCCGCGTCGTCGAAAGCGCTGACCCAACGCAGATAGCGTTCGACCGTAGGCAGAGACGCGGCCGCGATAAACCGTTTGGCTTTCCGCAAAGGATTCTGACGGGCATCAAAACCCGGCAAAGCTCCCACGACATTTGCGATCACTGAGTCGCGCAGCGTGGCCGGCAGATTGGCGTATTTCTGTGCGATGCTCATCGCTGCATAGCGTTCGTAACCGGCAAAGCACTCGTCGCCGCCGTCGCCGTTCAGCGCCACCGTTACATACTTCCGCGTTTCTTTCGAAACGTAGTAACTGGGAATCGCCGATGAATCGGCAAAGGGCTCTCCGTAATGTTCGACGAGAGTCGGCAGGACCTCCATCGCGTCAGGCCGGACGATGAACTCATGATGATCGGCGCCCACGTGTTCAGCCACGCGGCGGGCGTGATGCAGCTCGCTGAAATCCTGCTCATCAAAACCAATCGAGAAGGTCTTGATCTTTTCCGAAGACTCCTGGGCCATCAAAGCCACGACGGCGCTGGAATCGATTCCGCCAGACAGAAAGGCGCCGAGCGGGACTTCCGACATCAAGCGGACCCGGACAGCATCGCGCAGCAACTCAACCACGCGCTCGCCGGCTTCTTCCTCGCCAATATTTTGTTTCTTTGAAAAGTCTAACTGCCAGTAGCGCTCGGTCTTGATCTCACCGTCGCGCCAAACGAGTGAATGTCCGGGCTCGAGTTTGCGAATCGATCGATAAGCAGTCAGCGGCGCCGGCACGCAGATGAACGACAGGTAGTGGTGAATAGCTTCGAAATCTACGTCGCGACTGACGCGCGGATGGGCGAGCAGAGCAGTGAACTCAGAACCGAAAACCAATTCACCGTCGAGCTGGGCATAGAGGAGAGGCTTTTTTCCGACTCGATCGCGCGCCAGGAAGAGTGACTTTGTTCGTTCGTCCCAAATCGCAAAGGCGAACATGCCGCGCAGGTACCTGGGACAGTCGGTGCCGTAGTGATCATAGGCCGCCACGATAGCTTCGGTGTCGCTGTCGGTGTAAAACCTGTGCCCGAGCTTTTCCAGTTGGCCGCGCAGTTCACGATAGTTGTAAATCTCGCCATTGAAAACGATCCAGGCGGTGCTGTCCTGGTTGTGAATCGGCTGCTGGCCGCTTTTCAGATCAATGATCGAAAGCCGCCGCATCCCGAGGCCCACGCCGTCGCTGAAATAAAAGCCGTCCTCATCGGGTCCCCGGTGACGAATTGCTTCGTTCATGCGCGCGACCAGCTCGCGGTCAACCGGAGCGCCGTCACTGCGAACAATGCCTGCTATGCCACACACTTTGTTAAGCTGATGCTGAAAGTAGAACCCGGAGGAGTTCGGACAGCAAGGCCAGTCACTTTCTTTGTACTATCTTTTTCAGAATGACTTTCTACTGTGCTGGTCTTAATATTAGCGGACGCTCGTACCCATGTCCAAAAGCACCGGCAAGCGTGTTCTAAGCTTAGTTGAGAGTTCAACCTTCAGGTTGCCGATGGTAGGCAGAAGCTAAAGC
The DNA here is from genome assembly GCA_033857635.1 of Blastocatellia bacterium. GTDB lineage: Bacteria > Acidobacteriota > Blastocatellia > Pyrinomonadales > Pyrinomonadaceae > UBA11740. The sequence continues at coordinate 127,137 of JAWVDF010000041.1, read as the reverse complement.
TTGAACTCTCAGCGGAAACCAGACTGCGTTGCTTGTTTGACCGGAGTATTAGCCACAGACTTTCACGGATAGACACGGAGCACGCGTGCTGGCAGGCTGCTGAAAAACTGTTTCGGCCTCGGTAAGGTCTGGTAGAACGATCCACGAAATCACCCGAACATGGGGCAAATTGAAGATCTTCTTTGTGCTTGTTTCGTGTGGTTCGTGGATATCTTTGGTTCTTCAGGTCGGTAGAGTTGTAACTGGCGTCAACGAAAAATGGGATCGAACCCAACCACCTCGAACAGATTAAGGCTCTCCAGCCGTCGGGCGCGTCTCTTCTTGATCCTGGCCGCGGCCCTCCTGCAAGTCTCCCTTACGGCAACGATCTTTATGATTGGCAGGGCCGGCGCGCTGCCCGGGCAGTTCGATCAAAAGGGCCTGGGCAACTTTGCCTCGGATGGGTTCAGGTACCAAAGCGAGGTGCTGGAACTGTGCGGCGTTCTCAGGAACCAGGGAGTGATCGCCTGGGCCAACTGGCCCACGCAACTGCACGTGCGGCTTTACTCTCTGCCGGTGGCCGCGTTCAATGGTTGCAGCAACTTTAATATCCTCACGATCGAGCCGCTCAATCTGATCTACTACCTTGTTATTTTGGTACTGGTCTTCAAAATTGCTGAGATCGTTTTTGGCTATCGCTCCGGCCTATTGGCGGCCGCGACGGTGGCTCTCTGGCCGTCATTTCTGCTGCATACCACACAGCTCCTGAGAGATCCGCTTCTGATAGCCGCGTTTCTACTTTTGATCTTGAGTATCATCCTGTGTCTGAAACGTGACTACGCATGGTGGAAAGGAATTCTCGTCGGATTAAGCGCGACGGCCGGCATTGTTCTGATTAGGATTGTGCGAATGCCCATGTGGAACTTGCTTTGGGCCATTACCGTCGTAGCGATTTTACTTTTAGCCATGCGGCTCGTTCGCCAGCGACGCTTTCCGGCCGGCAACGTCGCCTTTGCAATTATTATGATCGCCGGCATGACGATCACTCCTCGCTTTCAAAATGCATTTCATAATCAGCAGTTCGTGAAGAGCCCCAGGGTAATGGTCCCGGAGGAAGTTCAGAAGCTCGCCGTGGACGATCAAATTGCGGCCCGGCGGCAGGCGTTTGAGTTGGAGCTGGATTCAGCGGGCGAGCCGGTTCCTTCGCAGGCCGGATCCGATATCGATCGTGGGATTGAATTCAAGGGCCGCGGTGACATTCTGCGCCACGTTCCGCGGGCCATGGTCGTCGGATTTTTCTCACCCTTTCCGAACATGTGGTTCGCCTCCGGCAAACAAGTCGGATCGGGCGGCAGACTACTCTCTGGATTTGAAACCCTGCTGAGTTACGTGGTTGAATGCCTCGCTCTGGTTGGCTTATGGCGCAAGCGAAAGCATGTCTCCGCCTGGTTTCTTTTCCTGGTAACGACCTTCGGCGCCGTCGCCCTGGGATTGGTAGTCGGGAATATAGGCGCGCTCTTCCGATTGCGCTATCCGTTCTGGATCCTGCTGATCGTTTGCGGAGCAGGCGGTGCCGATTATTTATTTTGGCGCCGATCTAAAGCTGTAAGCGCAAACCACGGTTTGACCTTCGAAGAATCCGCAGGAACAATTCATAGTTGATCAAGTTAAGTCTCATCCTTGGCGCGCTGGCAATTTGCAACGCCGTGCTGGCCATCCTGATGCCCTGGTATGTGGTCACACATCTGGGGGTCGGGTTTCAGACTGATGCTTTTTTTGCTTCCGGCGCTTTACCGCAACTGATTTTTCTGGTGGCCAGCTTTTCCCTCACCCAGGTGCTGGTGCCGCTGCTGGCCACTGAAGACGAAGAAACTTTTCGACGTGATGCCTGGGGATTTTTTATGGGCGTCACCGGCTTTTTTGCTTTGCTGGGAGCCGTGCTGTTTCTGCTGGCAGGTCTTTGGGTGCCGCTGCTGGTGCCCGGGTTCTCGGACGAAGCCAAGCAGCTAACCATCAGCCTCAGCCGCATTCAGTTGCTGGGGATGGTCGGCAACGCTTCAGTCGCGGTACTTTGGTCGGTCTATTACGCACGCCAAAAATTTATTTGGGCTGAACTCTCGCCTGTCTTCGCCAACGTTCTGTCTTTGCTCGTCCTGTTCTGGACTTTGCCTCAGTACGGGATTGCCGCCGCGGCCTGGGCCACCGTCTTAAACCTTGGACTAAAGCTCGCCTTTCTCATGCCCGTGTTGGGACGCTGGCAAAAGCCGAAGTGGGATTCCTACGCGATGCGCGAAGCGTGGCGCAGGGTGAAGCCCTTCCTGTGGGGGCAAACTTATTCCAAGTCGGATCCCCTGATTGATCGGTTTCTGACTTCAATGACTATCGCCGGAAATCTATCGTTGCTCTACATTGGTCAGCAGGTCTACTCGGCCATTAACCTGATCATCAACAAAGCGATCTCGGCGCCTACCGTGCCGCGCCTCGCGCTGGCGGCCAAGTCCGGCGAGTGGCCCAGCTTCCGGCGCATTTACCGTCACAGATTATTATGGATGGCCGGTCTCGGGGTCGCCGCTTGCATCGTTCTGCTAGTCTTTGGAGAGGCGCTGCTTCACTTGATGATCGGGCACGGCGGGATCACCGCCGATAACGTGCGGATGCTGTGGTGGATTATGCTGGCGCTAATTGGATTGCTGATTGGCGGAACGACCGGCCAGGTAACGGCCGTTGCTTTTTATGCTATGGGCGACACGAGAACGCCGACCATGTTATTTGTCTGGACCTTCACGATCTACATTCCCGTCAAAGTGCTGGTCTTTTTTCATTATGGACTAATCGGATTGGCGGTCATCACCAGCGTTCATCTGATCATCAACTTTCTGCTGCAACTCGCAATCCTGGAAAGAACCACTGGGCGCAATCAACTCGCAGTTGCCTAATGAAGTCAGGACCACCAGCGTAAGCAGGGCATCGAGAACTCAGGCCTGAGGAGGGAAGTGCCTGGCCCACCCGCTTACGCAGGTGGCACTGAACTCGTCTCCCAGCACAAGCTAAAGCTCGAACTCTGAACTAATCCGGATTCAGTTGGTGAGGACCGCTTTCTTGGGCGGCGGTCTTCGATCTTTGACCTCGGGACCCCATTGCAGCCGGTGCCGGGCTGCCTTTTTCTCTTCCAGCCGCTGGCGGGTCCGCTCTTCACGCTTCTCTTTCAGCAGGACAAAGCCAATGGAGACGAAGATAAAATAAAACACCAGCAGCTGCGCCCGCTGTCGATACGCAGTGCCGACATTTCCCATCAGGATCGAATAAGTGAGCGTAAGCAAGGTCGTGAAAATCAGAATCGGAGCCACTTCCCTCAAGCGATGCTTCACGGTGAACCACAAGCCCAGCACCAGCAGTGGAATTGATAACCACCACATCACCATTTCCGGCAGCGTGATCATTTGACGGAGCGAAGTAAGTTGCCATGGGAACGGGGCTAGAAGCAGATACGTCATTCCTATCGGGATAGCGCTGAGAGCGCCCTCGGGAGTCGAGACGTCAATGTCTTTTCCATATCCCGATTGCGCAGATTGCGACGCGTCCAGGTGCATCAACTGCAATTGCTTCATGTTTCCATACGACTCGTATTGCTGTCCGGCATAACGGCTGACGCCGAAGTAGGCGAGGGCCAGCCCGACGACACCCATAATGATAAATTGGCGTGCAAATGACTGCGCCGTGAGACGCTGGCGTCCCATGATAAAAGCAACCGTAATCGAAAGTACGATGATATAAAAAACGTAGAAACGCAGAGTGATCAGACCACAGAGCGCGAGCGCCAGGGCGGTTAGGTATTTGTAACTAAACCGCGTTCCCAGCTTGAGCGTAGCGAGCATGGCCACCGTCAGCAGGAAAATGATCGGGCCGTCCTTCAATCCTTGAGAAGTCCACAGCACCAGCGAAGGAAAGAACGCCGTCAGCAGGGCGCAGGCGCGTGCGACTCTCTTATTGGGAAACAGCTCCAGCGAGATCATATATGCCAGCGGGGCCGTGGCTGCGCCCAGCACCGAGTTTACGTATTGAGTGGCCAGCATATTCTGGCCGATGATCTTGTAGATCACAGCGACGACATAGAGCATGCCCCAGCCGCTGGCGGCCCCGCCGCCCGAAAACAAGTCCACTAAATACTGATAAGACCTGTCGCCTTCCCAGGTCTTCATCAAAGCAAAGCCGAAGGTATCGTAAGTGAGCGCATCGCCCCCAAAGAAAGCCTGTTGCTGGAAAACAAAAATCATAGTGCCCACAAAGATGCGCACTAACAGGCCGGCAGCGAATAAGCGAACCAAAAACCGCTGATCGATTTGGCCTCTATGAATAGCCCAGGCTGCAAGGACGGCCACCGGAAGCGCAGCCAAAGTTGCCCCGGCGCCGGCCGCGGGCGCCATCAACAGGACCCCGCCCAACATGGCTAACGCGATGGCTAGTAACACACCGTTCATTTCTTTTATTCCAGTTCAGCCCCGGGAGGCTCAAACATTATAGAAAGTTCAGAGTCGTTCAATCGGGAAGCGCCGGATACTTCAGCTCAGGTTTGCCGCATCGCGGTACGAGCGTAGTTCATATATCATCCGGAAGATCGGGCCGGGTCTTTCGCTCGATCAAAAACTGGTCTTCCGCGCTCAATTCCTTAATCGGTTTGGCCGGAACTCCGGCAATCAAAAATCCTTCGCATTCAATCTTTTTGCTTACCACCGCTCCGATTCCTACCACGCAGCGCGAAGGCAGAGTGCTTCCCGGCGCCATTCGAATCTCAGAACCGACATAGGCAAGTTCGCCGATTTTGACGGGCAGAGTACGTTGCCGGTTGTGCGTCCAGATCGAAGAGTTGCGTCCACCGATAATGGTGCGGCGGCCGATTTCGACTCGATCGGTGAAGTCAATCTTGTGACCCGTAGTGATAATGCTGCCGTTCCCAAGGATAAACCTGGGATCTACCGGATTCACCGCATCAGGCTCGGGGATCGAATTGATCTCGTTCATTCGCATCAGCTCCGCATAGCGGCCGAGGGTGACTTCTTCACCGCCGCGAATGATGTTCAGATGACCTATCTTCACGTGATCGCCGAGTTTCAAGTTGGCCACGCCGATAATTACATTCAGATGGCCGATGCGTGAATCATCATCAATCTCGCAAGAGCGAGCGTCAATTATGCTGAAACCCACCCTCACCCGCCGGCCAATTCGATAACCGAAACCCAGCCGGTAACACGGACGCTTGAGGAACGACGGCAGCAAAGCGATACACGCGAGCACTGCCAGCCGGAATTTACTTGTTCGATGCATCTATGTTCTCGACCGCTCATGCTCCCGCTCACGCTCTTTGAGCCGCCTCGCGCAAAGCCTGGCTGAGCTTATCGGCCTGGGCCGGTAATCCGTAATTGGCCACGGCATGGCGGCGTCCCGCTCGGCCCATTTCCCGGCGCCTGGTTGCGTCTGTGATCAGTGTCTCCAAAGCACCATACCACTCGTCCTGCGTCGAAGCGAAAAGATGAGTCGTGCCCGGCTCGCCGATTTCAGCTGAGGCCCCCACCGGCGTAGCGACGTAGGGTACGCCGACGCTCATGTACTGAATCGCTTTGAACCCGGACTTGCCCGCGGCCCATCCGGCATACATAGATGCGTCGAGGGGATACAACCCGACATCGATGAACTGAAAATCTTCAACCTCGCGCTCCATCTGCCATGGCTCGTTTTCAATGGTGACCCCAGAAGGACTAATTTCATCTCGCCCGGCCCCAACCACCTTGAGCCGGAACTCATGCTTATCGGCCAACCGGCGCAGCGCGGGAAAAATCGATTCCAGGTAAGGGAAAGTCGAATGCGTTCCGATCCATCCCAGCACTACCGGACCGTTCGACGCGGCGCGTTCGACGGGGCGAAAAACGTCGGTGTCGACTACGGTGGGAATGATTCGCGCCTCGACTCCTTTGCTGGAAACGTATTCGGCGATGGAACGGTTGCCACAGGTGACGATCTTGGCCCACCTTATCAAATCGTCCGTCTTGCTGAACCATTTCAGGGCTTTCCCCAGTCCACCATAGGTCGGGCTAGTATATGAGACGTAGGTTGCGTCATCCAAATCCAGCACCATCGGCCGCTTCAACGCCTGTGACGTCAGCCATTCAATCAGCGGTGGTCCATACATCATGGCTTCACGCTGGACCAGAATCACGTCGGCCTGGCGCGCGGACATTACGTCCCCCAGACGCAGGATTGAAGACTTAAGAAATCCCAGCGCGGTCCGTGGAAACGATCCCTGATGATAGAGGTTCTCGAAGAGTTGCGAGTCGAGAAAAGGATGAATGGTGAGCGCGATATCGCGTTCGGCGAGAGGCCCGACGAATTGCTGAAGTCGAAACCGAGTGGCTGCCGCTTCGATCGGATAAGACGCTAGAGCCAGAACTTTCATTGGACTGATTACTGCGACGGGATGGAAGTGATTGCAGGGATTGCTTTGAGCTTTGTCCCAATAACCATTCTTCCCTACCCTCTTTACCCAGGCCCGAAGGGCCGTCATGAAATAGCCACGACCGTAAGGTCGTGGATACTGACCCAATAAGTGAAATTGAGCGCCGAAGGTGCGTCACAATAAGTTGACGCGGCTACGGCGGTGTCGGCCCTTCGGGCCTTCGACCACAAACCCCGACTTCGGCGACGGTATTTATCCTGCCTACTTAGGCAAACCCACAGCTTTGCGACCGGTGCCGACCCAGCCATAGGCCGCGTTGACTTTGGTGCTCTGTAACTGCGCCCGGTCAAGCCAGTCCGCCACTTGCTGCCTGGTGTAGCGATTCTCGATTGGCGCCGAAAAGCGATCCAGTTGATCGTTAATACAGACGCGAAAGGGAAAGCTCGCATACTGCTTCATGGGGATTTTCTCGGCCAAAGCTTTCAGCCCTGGAATTCTTTTCAGCAAACGGTATGGCCACACGAACAGGCCAAACGCAACGACCGCCGCCGGAAACGCCAGCGCGTAAACCGCGCGGTGTGGCAAGCGGGTCGTGATTTGGCGCGCGGCACGAACCAAAGCCAGCAACGCGCGCTTGATGGGTTGACCTTCCGGTTCCCAATACAAATAGATTTGAATCTCGCCCGACGGCTTCAGATAGCGCAAGAGATTCTGAAACGCTGCTTCGGGATCGGGCAGATGATGCAGCACGCCGATCGAATAAATGAAGTCGAAACTTTCCAAAGCGAAGGGCGGCCGGTGCAGATCGGCCTGGACCACCTGAACCGCACCAGCCCGCTCAGTGTTCCGACGCGCCACCTCGACCGCCGGACCAAGGTCGATCGCCCAAACTTCGGCGCCGTATTTAGCCGCGTAGTAAGCAAAGCGGCCATTGCCGCAACCGGCATCAAGGACCTTCTTGCCGCGAAAAAACTCGGGGCCGTGGGGCTGCATGTAATCCAGAAAGCTCTGGTTCCACTCTTCATACATCTCCGGAAAACGGGTCCACTCGAATCCAAAGCTCAGCGCCGTCTTGACCTGCTCATCTTCAGCGGCGGCGATCTCCCTGCGGCCCAGAAGCGCTTCGCGAAAAGGCGACAACAATAAACGAGGAACGCCCCCCATGACCGGAAACTTTTCTCCGCAGGCCGTGCACTGGAGTTCGAGGTCGCCGTTGTTCCGCGCATTCTCATCGTTTTGATGAAGGACGCCAAAACACGCGGGACAACGAAGTGTCTCCAATATTTTTTCGATTGAGATCGACATAAACCCGAAAAGTGGCGCAGACTTTAGTCTGTGATTGCCGCATCAGGATCACAGACTGAAGTCTGTGCCACTAGACTCCCTTATCCAGAACCTTCTCGTACAAGCGCACATATCGCTCCGCACCGATCCTGCTCACGTCAAATAACTTTTCGGCTACCGCGCGTGTGTGTCGTCGCGTCTGCTCCGGCTCACCGGCCATTTCTGCGATTGCTGTCGCCGCCTGCGCATAGTCGTCATCGTCGAATTCGCTAACCAGCGCGCCGGTTCTTTCGCCGGTGATCAGAATGTCCGAATCGCCGACGCCCTGATTGATAATGAGCGGCAGCCCACAGCCGAGGTATTCAGCGTACTTGGTCGGCGACGAGGCCTGTTTCGAAAAGCAAGGTTTGATGAATGCCAATCCGGCATCGGCGGCTGACAAATACGAGGGCACGTCGCGCGGCGCCGCTGCCAGCACCGTATAGTCCGATGCGCCCAGCCCGCGCGCCTTCATCAAATCGTGCACGCGTTCATGACGCGTGGGCGTCAGCCACAGAAAGTGAGCTGCGGGGTTTTCTTTTCGCATCGTCATAAAAAAATCCGCCATGCTCTCGGTCAAGTACCAGCCATCGATCGATCCACTGTAAACGATCACGAAGCGATCTTTCAGCCCCAGCTCTGCGCGCCGGCGCGTACGATCACCCTGACTAAAACTGAATAATTCCAGGTCGGCGCAACAGGGCACGACTTCATGGGCGACCTCGCGATGGCGCAAGCTTTCCCAGTTCTTGATCACCGGCCAGATTCTTTCGGTCAACGTCACTACGCCATCAGCGGCGGCCAGCGCGCGTCCTTCCAGGGTCTTGGTGATCCGGTAAGGGATCGAGTTTTTCCGCCAGTGCCCCGCGTCGGCATATTCTTCAGCCATCAGTCCGCGCACATCGAAAATCATCTTCACGCCAAAGCGTCGCTTCAACCGCAAAGCGATCGCCGCCGGTATATGGCTGCGAGCGTGGACCATTTCTATCTGATTACGCCGTACCAGGCGGCCGGCGTATCGCGTACCCGCCCAGACGTCATAGCCGGTCGCCGGCAGCGACGGTGTCTTGTGGTAACGCAACCAATGCCAATCGATTTCGCTTTCGGCTAACTGCTGCCGCAAAGCCGAACACTGCGCCACTCCTTCCGAAGTGAAAGCCTGATCTCGTTCAAAACTAAGCAGCGTGAATCGGATTCCGGCGCGGCTCAACTCTTTCAAATACGGAATGACCTGACTCTGCCCCAGAGGGTCGAGCATTCCGTTGTACGAAAGGTAAAGCACTCGCCGGTTACTGAGGGTCATCGGTTAGAGTCTCGCTCCCGCCCATCCGAAGCTGGTCGAGTAAAAGCCACCTGGCGCTGCCGACAAATGCAGCCGCATCGAGCGTGACGATAATTGGTACGAGGACAAATAAACGCAAAATGTTGCGCGCTATTCCTGCCGGAAAGCTCTTGCGATTTTCACGTATCGCCTTCACCGCGCGCGCCAAAATGAATATGAACCAAACCAGCAATGCGACCAACAACCAACGCCCTCCCAGAACAATTGTGGGGAGAGCGAGCAGCCCCATTAGCGCATAGCGCAAGAAAATCGAGGCCTGCCACTTACGCCACAAGCCAGCACGAATGTTGCTACGGGCATAGTTCTGGAAGCGCATGAACGTGCGCCAGAGCGTTGGCTGGATACTCCAGAACACGACGGCCCGCGGGGCCTGAACGGTTACAAATCCTTTCTGATCGATCTTCTCCATGAACAGCAGGTCTTCTCCCGAACGCAGGTGTTCGGGAAATCCCCCCACGGCTTCCCAAACATGCCGGCGCATCAGGGCCGACGCAATGAATCGCGACCGCGCTAACTTTCCTTCGACTTCGCTCGCGAGTGGCACATAGGCTACGGCCGCGCATTCCCGAAAAAAACTATCAACTACGGGCTCGTACGATCCGTAGACCACATCTACTTCAGCGCCATCAATAACCTTCGACGCCAGGTTCGCCAGCCACTCAGGCTCGGGCCGATTGCCGCCGTCGGTGAAAGCAATCCATTCGGATTGCGCATTCCTGACTCCGACGTTGCGACCGCGTCCCGGCAAGGCCGCTTTTTCCCGGATCAGCTTTACCGGCGCGCCTGCGCTGATGAACTCTTCGATGATTTCCCGGGTAGCATCAGTCGATCCGCCGTCCGTAATTACGATTTCGCGCGGCCGCAAAGTCTGCGCGAGCAGACCTTCGATCAAAGTGCGCACTGAGTCTTCTTCGTTGCGGACCGGGACTACGACACTGATCTCAATCGCGTTTGAGGATGCCGGCTTAACGGAATGATCCACGGGTCGTGATGCTAACAGAAGTTGAGGTTAATAAATACAAAGAACGCAGAGCACTATAGGAATAACAGGCGCCCGTACCAGCCGGGAGCGCGGACATCCTGTCCGCATTGAGCACGCAGCGCGAATGTTACGTAGAGGCTCTTGAGTATTGATGTCCACGTGCAGGCAGGATGCCTGCGCTCCCGGCTTCTGTGGTGCGTGGAAAAGATGCTCGTTTCAGCTGGGAGCGCGGACTGTCCCGTCCGCCTGGAGCCACGAATATAAATTCCGAAGTTTCACCTGCGACGAATCAGCGGGCGAGCCGCCCGCGCTCCCAGCAAACAGGTCGAGACGTGAGCCTTAGCTTCGATGAATTGCCAGGGACTGTCCAACTCAAACCGTCGCAGCCGCGGGAATGGAACTCTTTTTCAACTCTCCTTCGATCCATCGATAGGTCTTTGCCAGTCCGTCTTCCAGAGAAATTTTCGGCTCCCACTTGAGGACTTCACGCAAACGCGAGTTGTCGCTATTGCGGCCGCGCACGCCCTGGGGCTTGGTGATGTCATAGCGTTTGCCGATCCGCTTGCCGGCGATCTTCGCCACGATGTCCACCAATTCGTTGATCGAAATCATGCGGTCCTGTCCGAGATTGATCGGCTCGCGATGATCGCTCTGCATCAGCCGGTAGATCCCTTCGACGCAGTCGTCGATGTAGCAATACGATCGCGTCTGCTCGCCGTCGCCCCAAACTTCAATGTCGTCGCCGTCATTAGCCAGGGCGATCTTGCGACAAATTGCCGCCGGTGATTTCTCTCGACCGCCGTCGTAGGTTCCCAACGGACCAAAGATGTTATGGAAACGCACCACCCGCGTGTCCAGGCCAAAGTCCTCGGTGTAGTGACGGCAAACGCGCTCCATGTAAAGCTTTTCCCAACCGTAACCATCTTCGGCATCGGCCGGGTAGGCGTCTTCTTCTTTCAGAGGAGTAACGTCAGGATCTTTCTGTTTGAAGCCTGGATAGATGCAAGCGCTCGAGGTGTAGAAGTAGCGCTTGACGCCATTCGCGCGCGCGGCTTCTATCGAATGGAGGTTCATCAGCGAGCTGTCGCGCACGATTTCGGCCTTGTGACTTTCGATAAAACCGATGCCGCCCATGTTCGCGGCCAGGCCGTAAACCTGATCGATGCCACGGGTCGCTTCCAGACAGTTCTCCCATTTCGTCAAATCCAGTAATTCAAATTCATGTGCGCAGGTCGATTCGTATTCCGGCTCTTTGATATCCACGCCGCGCACCCAATAACCACGATTGATTAGATACTTTGTTAAGTGATGACCGATGAACCCACCGGCGCCCGTAACCAGGACCTTTACTTGATCAGACATTCTCTAATGCTCTCTCTTTGAATAAGGATGATGAGTGACAAGGTACATTTAAGCTTGAGGAGCGGCGAAAAATCAAACCGGGCGGGGGAATCGGACCAAACCGAGACGTCACGCGTGAAAGATAATGCTATCCCTGCTCAACTCGATAAAGTCTAAAGTGCGGAAGCCCTCAACAATTCTCACCATGCCCGATTGCAACAAGCTTTCCAAGTCGGAGTTGCTGATGTTGCCGGTGGAAACTAAGAGTAGTTTCCATGGCTCTCGGCGCAACAAAAACGATTCGACGAAATCGGAGTCCTTCGTTACGACGATGTATTGTTCTTTGGTAGAGAGTTCGTTAATGATCCGATCGGAAGTGCGATTTGCATCCGGAAGATCCAGAGTGTGAATCGCTTCTATTCCTGCTTGTCGGAACTGAGCAGTCAGCCGTCTTGGAAGCTGAGCATCGACGAGGAACTTCATGCCGATACTGTTTCGATGCGCTTGATCTGGCTCAGACGCCTGGCATAGTCCAACACGGCGAGAATGTCGTCTCGCTCAAGATCTTCATAATCGGCGAGAATCTCGTCATTGGTCATTCCTGAGCTAAGCAATTCCAGGATTGTCTCGACTGGATATCGCAGTCCGCGAATGGTGGGCTTGCCGTGGCAAATTTCCGGGTCAATCGTTATTCGATCGGCGAGATTCATAAGTCACCCTGGTCCGAATTCTATCACATGCTGGCACTCGATCAGTCCAGCTTAAACTCACTCCGCCAATCCGTCTTCTCCCCAAACTCCGGCTGGTCTTTCTTATCCAGCACGCAGGTCTCCAGCACCAGATAGTCCATCTCAGTCCGCATAAAACAGCGATAGCTGTCTTCCGGCGTGCACACGATCGGCTCGCCGCGAACGTTGAAACTGGTGTTGACGACGACCGCGCAGCCGGTCTTTTGGCGGAACGCTTCGATGATGTCCCAGTAGAGCGGGTTGGTTTCGCGGCGGACTGTTTGAATGCGTGCTGAGTAATCGACGTGCGTCACCGCCGGGATTTCAGAGCGCTTGATGTTTAGTTTGCTGATTCCGAAAAGTGCTTTCTCTTCATCACTCATTTCGCGGCGACGCCCGGGCACTACGTCGGCTACCAGCATCATGTATGGGCTGTCGTAATTCAGATCGAACCACTCCGCGACATGTTCGCGCAGGACGCTGGGGGCAAACGGCCGAAAACTTTCCCGATACTTGATCTTCAAATTCATTACCGACTGCATCTCGGTCGAACGCGGGTCCCCGATGATGCTGCGCGCTCCCAGGGCCCTGGGACCAAACTCCATCCGGCCCTGATGCAAACCGACGATCTTCCCTTCTGCCAAAAGTTCCGCCACGACTTTGGGCAGTTCCTCGCGCGAATATTTTTTGTAAGGAGCGTTCGTGGTCTGGAGGTACGCTTCGATCTCTGAGACTGAATTCTGCGGTCCGAGGTAAGAACCCTTCATGCCGTCGGCATAAGCAGTTGTGGCACGGGCATCCTGCCCGTGATCTTCTGTGACACGCGCATGTTGCGCGTGAATCACGGGCGGGACGCCCGTGCCACTCAACCACGTTCCCGCATTCTCCGCACTCGTCCTTGGCTTTCCCAGATACCTGTGCCAGATCGCCAGAGCAATTCCCAACGCACCACCCGCATCGCCGGCGGCCGGTTGAATCCAAATGTCATCGAATGGACCTTCTCGCAACAGCCGGCCGTTGGCTACGCAGTTCAGCGCCACCCCACCCGCCAGACAAAGTTTTCTCATCCCCGTTTCTTTTTGAGCAAAGGCAGCCATCTTCATCATGGCTTCTTCAGTGATGACCTGAATGCTGCGGGCCAGATCCATTTCTCGCTGCGTGATTTCTGATTCAGCTCGACGGGGGCGGCCTGCAAAAATTCGATCAAAAGCGCGATTGGTCATGCGCAGTCCCTGCGAGTAACTGAAGTACTCGTGGTTCATGCGAATGCTCCCGTCATCGCGGACGTCGGCCAGCTTGTCTTTGATCAGCTGAACGTATTTCGGTTCGCCATAAGGCGCCAGGCCCATGACTTTGTATTCGCCGCTGTTGACTTTGAAACCGGTGTAATAAGTAAAGGCGCTGTAGAGCAGTCCCAGGCTGTCGGGAAAACGCAGTTCCTTGAGCAGAGTGATTTCGTTTCCCTTACCCACGCCAATCGAACTCGTGGCCCACTCGCCAACGCCGTCGATGGTGAGAATCGCTGCCTCCTCAAAAGGTGAAGGATAGAAAGCGCTGGCAGCATGACTCTCGTGGTGGTCGCCAAATAAAAGTTTCCACTCAAACTTTTTTCCGGCCTTCTTCGCTGCTCTCTCATCGTCGATGCCGTTAGCTTTGGCCATCTCAGTACGAATCAGATCGGGCATCCACAACTTCTCTTTCATCCAAAGCGGCATGGACTTGAGAAACGATCGAAATCCGAAGGGTGCGTAATCGAGGTAAGTCTCGAGCAGGCGATCGAACTTCAGCAGCGGCTTGTCATAGAAGCCGACAAAGTCCAGTTCCTCAGCGGTGATGCCTGCTTCTTTAAGACAATAGCGGGCCGCGTTCACAGGGAAATTGTGATCGTGCTTGAGGCGGGTGAATCGTTCCTCCTGAGCAGCCGCGATAATCTCGCCGTCTCTGACCAGACAAGCTGCAGAGTCGTGATAGAAAGCAGAGATGCCGAGGATTGTTGACACTTGTGCGCGTGAAAGAAACGATGGCCCAGTTCAGAGTTCAAGCTTTAGCTTGCGCTTGGAGGAGCGGTAGAGCGATCCACGAAATCACACGAAATAAGCTGAATTGAACATCTTCTTCGTGTTTGTTTCGTGTGGCTTCGTGGATCGCATTGGTTTTTTCGGCAGCCACGCTAAAAGAGGGTGTAAATGAAAGGCGCGATCGCCGAGCCTTTGGCCAACACCAGCAACACGCCAAACAGGACCAGGGTGATTACGATCGGCGCCAACCAATACTTCTTGTTCTGTCTCATGAACTGCCAGAGTTCGCTGACCACCTGTGCCTTTGACATCGGATCTCCTCAAAACATTTTTTCGTAATGGCGCGGATCGCGCTGCCGCTCTGAATAGGGTTTCCAGTATGACTCGCCGGGCGCCGCGCGCCGCTGCAGCGGGTCCCAGCCGAACCAGCGTTTCACCACACCAATCGGAGTGACGATTCCAAAAAAAACAAAACCCAAAATTATTCGCGTCGATACAAACGCCAATACTTCAGCCAAAGCCATCCAGGCTTTGTTCGGCCAAACCAGCACCCGCGGAAGCAACAGACCGAGCAGGATCAGGGCCACGCCCAGCGAAATAGTGATAGGCGCCACGGAAGGAAACTTTCCGCGGTAAAGCCACCAGGAACTGAGCAGGGTCAGCACGCCACCCACGATGAGCCCGAACTCTCGCTCTGCTCGTGCAGATCGTTTCCTCACAATCGTCTCAGCCATCGCTTCAATTTGCCTCGACTGAGGTCTTGCCCCGCGCCAGCTTGCGCAGACAGCCCCAGAAATTTCTTTGCACCAGGCCTTCGGGATAGGTCACCAGTGCGCGCATTAACCATTGCGCCCCAGCCTTTTTATCGCCGGCTTCGCTGGCCGCGTACGAGCGGCGCAGAAACCTGGTCGAGCGGCACCAGCGCCGGTCCGCGCCCTGCAGATCATCCTCATACACTTCCGCGCTCCGTTCAAACTCGGCGATTTGATGATGGCCCTCGGCGACTGTCTTACTCACTGCGTGCAGACGATAAGCCGCAAACGGCAGCGGAATGTGTTCACACGTGCGACCCGCCAATAACAATCGCACGTAGAGATCGTGATCGAAGTCGTAGGGCCAGCCTTCGTCAAAACCGTCCGCGATCAATTCCCGCTTCCAAAAATGGCCGGGTTGCGCCGCGTTATAGGCCCAGGACAAACAATGGGCGGCCGACTTTGGCACCACCGATTGAATCAGTTCCGTCGGGTGGCCCTCGCCGAACATTACTGTATCTCCACAAACCCAGTCGGTTTGCGGGTACGCCTCAAAATAGTCGGCCACGGCGGAAAAGGTCCCCGGCAAGTAAACATCATCGCTATTGATAAAGGCGAAGATGTCGCCGGTGACTTTCTCGATTCCCTTGTTGATTGCGTGAACCTGTCCCCGATCTTTTTCGCTGACCCAATAAGTCAGGCGATCTTCGTAGCGGCGGATGACCTCGACTGTTTCATCGGTGCTGCCGCCATCAATAACGATGTATTCGAGATTGGGATAGTTCTGATTGAGAACTGACAGAATCGTCTCTTCCAGGAAGCGGCCCTGATTGAACGATGGCGTGACAATGCTGATCTTTGGCGGCATCACAGAACCAATCAAGCTCCCCGCGCCATATACGTTGTTTCGTACCAGTCAATGGTTTGACGCAGTCCCTGCTCGAGCGACGTCTGGGCCTCGAAACCAAACTTTTCGAACGCCCGGCGCGTGTCGAGCTGGCGCCGCGGTTGACCATCCGGTTTATCCGACTGCCATTTGACACCGCCCTCGAACCCGGTCAGACGCACTATCATTTCAACCAGATCCCGGATGACTACTTCACGACCGTTACCCAAATTGACTGGCTCGCCTTCGTTATACCGGGCTGCGGCCAAAACAATTCCGGCGGCGCAATCTTCGACGTAGAGAAACTCACGCGAAGCGGTGCCCGAACCCCAGACTTCGACGAAATCAGCTCCACTGCGACGCGCTTCGATGCATTTTCGAATCAAAGCAGGAACCACATGCGACTGTTCGAGATCGAAATTGTCGCCGGGACCGTAGAGATTTGCCGGCAGCAAAAAGATCGAGTTGAAACCGTACTGATCACGATAAGCCTGGGATTGCACCAGCATCATTTTTTTTGCCAATCCATAGGGCGCGTTGGTCTCTTCAGGATAGCCGTTCCAAAGATCGTCTTCTTTGAAAGGGACCGGAGTGAATTTTGGATAGGCGCATACCGTGCCCATTGCCAGGAATTTTTTCACTCCGTAAAGCCTCGACTGTTCGATGAGCTGCGCGCCCATCATCAGGTTATCGTAAAAAAACTTACCCGGGTTTTTTTTATTGTGACCAATGCCGCCCACCACCGCTGCGAGATGAATTACCAGGTCGGGCCGCGAGTCGTGCAACATCCTGACGATGTCGGCCTTCTCGATCAGATCATAGTCGCGGCTGCGCGGCACAAACACTTCGACACCGTCAAAGGCGCGAAGTTTCTCAATCACAAAACGACCCAAAAAGCCTGCGCCGCCGGTCACCGTCACTCGTTGGTAAGGGAATGTATTAGTCAATATTGAAGTCACACTGATATTTAGATTACCAGCTTCAGTTGGATTTCTACTCTCATGAAGAACCAGAGGCGCTACCCCGAGACGCCACAGTACGACAAACTTAAGTTTGTCGCTATTACTAGGCCTGGCAGCTTGCTCAAATGCCTTAAGGTTAGCTATGTTATCAAAAACTTTTTGTGCGACAAACTTCAGTTTGTCGACAAGCTAAAGCCGAATCGAACAACAGACGCTTCTCGGCTAACCGACAAAAACTCGATCAGGACTAATAATGGCAAAGACCGCTTTAATCTCGGGTATCACTGGACAGGACGGCTCATTTTTGGCCGAAGTCCTGCTGGAAAAAGATTACGACGTTTACGGAATTATTCGTCGCTCATCCTCATTCAACACAGACCGCATCGACCATCTCTACCAGGATCCGCATGAGAAAGGAACGCGTCTGCGCCTGCTGTACGGCGATCTCAACGATTCGAGTTCGCTCAACACCATTCTGCGACAGGTCCAGCCTGACGAAATCTACAACCTGGGCGCCCAGTCGCACGTGCGCGTCAGTTTCGACATTCCCGAATATACCGGAGAAGTCACCGGACTTGGCACTGTGCGCCTGCTTGAAGCCATTCGCGAAACCGGCATGACACCGAAGTTTTACCAGGCCTCGTCATCCGAACTTTACGGAAAAGTATTCGAGACGCCACAGACCGAAACCACTCCCTTCTATCCGCGCTCACCGTACGCCTGCGCCAAGGCGTACGCCTATTACATCACGGTGAACTACCGCGAGTCTTACGGGCTCTTCGCCACTAACGGAATTCTTTTTAATCACGAATCAGAACGGCGTGGTGAAACCTTCGTCTCACGAAAGATCACCCGCGCCGCCACCCGCATCAAGTTAGGTTTGCAGGACAAGCTTTACATGGGCAACCTGGACGCGCGCCGCGACTGGGGCTATGCGCGCGACTATGTCGAGGCGATGTGGATGATCATGAACGCCGACGAGCCGGACGATTATGTGGTCGCCACCGGCGAAACCCATTCGGTGCGGGAATTTCTCGAGAAGACGTTTGGTTATCTGGATCTGGAATGGGAAAAATACGTCGAGATAGATCCACGCTATTTCCGTCCCGCCGAAGTCGACCTGTTACTGGGAGACGCGAGCAAAGCAAGAGAGAAGCTCGGCTGGGAACCGAAGGTAAGCTTCGACGACCTGGTAAAGCTGATGACCGACTACGATCTGCAACTGGCCCGGCAGGAAGCAGAAGCCCGCGAACTGAAGCACAGCTCTGCATCCAACACTGCGCGTTGGGGCGCGAGTTAGGCCGAGATGTAGCATAATCGCAGGCGCAGAACTCAACGGCACAAATCGCAAAAACGAAATTCCCCGCTGAGAGATGACCGTCTCGCCCCCTATATCCCCAGCACTCGGATCTGAATATCATGACTTTATCTGTGCGATTGTTAGTCGTCTCAGACGTCGGCAGATCAGGAACGCGACACATCGGCGATGAGGCGATGCTGGAGGCAAATCTGGCTCGCTTGCGCTGGCTAATTCCCGATGCCTCCTTCACCATCGTGTGTTCGGACCCGGCATGGACCGCGAAACATTTTGGCGTTGACGCTGTCGAAACATTCGAATTTCCCAGCGATCCCGGTGCGGGCATAACGCGGCAGACGATTCTCGACCGTCTGCGGGCCGATGCCGCGAAATCGCTGCCTGACCATCCCACGACCGCCGCGTTAGCTCGCGCAGACGGTCTCATTTTATCAGGTGGCGGAAATCTTTCGTCGACCTGGCCGGACCTGCTTTATTGCCGGGCCGCGCTGATGCAACTCGCCCGTATCTTCGGCAAGCCCGCCGTGGTCCTGGGCCAAACTATCGGGCCGAGACTGCGGGACGACGAACGACGGCTGCTTGGCGAAGCGCTCTCGTCAGCCCGGTTCGTGGGTATGCGCGACCTGCCGTCGGCAACGCTCGCGCTCGATCTGAGTGTACCGCTCGAACGACTCTGGTACCAATGCGACGATTCGCTTTTTCTTGATGGAGCGCGAAACCCTATTGAGGCTTCCGACCCTTCCTCCACGACGACCGTCGCAGTTACGATAGATTCACAGATCCGTGCTAGTGGGGATAACCTATTTGGGGCCCTTGTCAGACAGCTCCGCGAGCTCGCGGAGGTCACCGGCGCGCATCTCATTCTGGTTCCACATCTCTATGGTGACGAGTCAACGCCTGGTCTCTCGGACTTAACGGAAGCGCGGGTGCTGGCTGAACAGCTGGGACTCCGGCACACGGTCATCGCAGCGGGGCTGGAACCGATCCAGGCGCGCCAGTTAACCGCGAATGCCTCGCTGGTTATTAGCAGCCGGTATCACCCGATCATTTTCGCGCTGGGCGCGAGCGTTCCGGCGATCGGAATCTACGGCGATGAGTATTGCCGGATCAAGCTGCAAGGCGCCCTGGCGCATGCCGGGCTCGGGCGGTGGACCCTCACCTACGATGACGTAGCTCAGGGACGGCTGTTGACTACCTCGCTCGAACTCTGGCGCGTTCGTGAACGGGTACGTCAGCGGCTTGAAGCCTGCCGGCAGGCTTGGCGCGCTGAATCCTGTGAACGTTGGGCCGCCATTATGCGCGCGCTCGACCCAGCTTTTGACTTCCCTCCGGCTGATGTCTCCAAATTGTTCGGCCGTCCCGTGCAGGAGGTAACCCCAGCGCTGGTTTGGGCTCTCGCAGCCAGAGGCCGGGCGTGGGAGTCGGAACAGTTGGTATTCGAGGCGTCCTTGAACGAGGCACACCGCAGGCTGCGCGTTCTGGAAAGAAAATTGGGACCACTGATAACGGTGAAACGGTACGCCCTGGCACTCCGATCGAAGCTCGAAAGCGTCACCCTCTGGAACAGGACGGACAGCCAAGCTCCTGATCAAGCAGTAAACCTGCTCCACCAACGCCGCCACCGACCAGTCGAGTGATAATCGTGCAATGGCGTGGTGTCCCCCGTCGGCCACATCGTGCTCACCGATCCTGGATGATAAAAAGTCGCCGTCAGGCTGCGACGCGAACGGCGACACGACTTAAGCACGGGAGAGACCGCATGCCACGAGTTTTCCGAGCGCATCAGCACGACGGATCTGCCCACGACGGGGGATATCGTCTCGCGGACATCCTGCGGATTCGCAGAGCGAAGAATGGTCAGACAACCGCCGTCTTCATCATTCCAAACCCGATTGAAGAAGAGAACGTGGGTGACGATCTTATCGGGCAGATCAGGGTGTGGTCCGAGCACCCCTCCGGGAGGATAGTGAAACACGTTGACCTCCAGAAGTGCGTGGGTCAGATCGCAGCCGGTAAGCGAGGAGATGGCTCTACGATAATCGGGCGACAGAAAATCGTTGGCCAGCTCGCGCCACGCCTGGCTCAGTCTCCCAGGTCGTGCAATCGAGTCGGCGCTGAATCCGATTAGCGCCCGAGCTTCGTACTCAGAGTCTTTGTCACCCCCATAATGCGACAGCCGCTTGAAGTGATCATACGGGAAGGAGGCGCTCAGATCTGCCGCATCAGGCGGCGAGAAGAGCCGGTCGACCACGGCCCAACGGTATGGCTCGGTCTCGAGGTTCGCCTGCGAAATTCGCTCCAGATTGATCATGGTCTTCGGTGGGATAAACATACACACAAAGCGTTACCAAAGGGAGTAAGCTATCGCTTATCTCCCGCAACCTGGCGTTCAAGGTTTGCTGCGATTTGGCGAAAGTTTGTGGAACAACTTCCTTAGCTCCTCAAGTATTCCGCGATCGAACTCACAACATAATCCTGCTGCTCGTCGGTGAGTTCGGGATACACGGGCAGCGCGAGCGTCTCTTTTGCGGCTTGCTCGGCAACAGGGAAATCGCCTTCCTTGTAACCAAGGTAGGCAAAACATTTCTGCAAATGCAGCGGCACGGGATAATAGACATCCGTGCCGACGCCGCTCGCGCGCAAATGCTCGCGCAGAGCATCGCGCCGCCCGTCGCGAATGCGAATCACAAACTGATGAAAAATGTGGCGCGCGTTCGGTCTCGCGAACGGCACCTCGATCTGTTCCGATACGCCCGCGTCTAAGAACATCAATTCATATTGTTGAGCCTTGCGCTGTCGCGCGGTCGTCCACTCTTCAAGATGAGGCAGCTTGGCCCGCAGCACCGCCGCCTGCAGCGCATCGAGCCGGCTGTTAATGCCGACGACCTGATGATGGTATTTCGTTTCTTCGCCGTGCACTCGGAGCATGTGCAGGCGTCGCGCATGATCGAGATCGTTTGTGACCAGCATGCCGCCGTCGCCGGCGCCGCCCAGATTTTTTGAAGGGTAGAAACTGAAGCAACCAATCGTACCCATCGAACCTGCCCGTCGTTGGGCGTCTTCCGCGCCAATGGCCTGCGCAGCGTCTTCAATGATTGGAATGGGAGCGCTGGGAGCGCCGGCATCCGTGCCGGCGGTTCGCCGCCATCCCTTACGGCCTGATTCCATAATCCGATCCATCTCAGCGCACTGTCCATAAAGATGCACCGGCATGATCGCCTTCGTCCGTTCCGTAATTGCAGCGGCAACCAGAGTAGGATCGAGATTGAAAGTCCGTCCGTCTATATCGACAAACACAGGCCGCGCGCCGAGCCGCGTAATCGCCCCCGCGGTCGCAAAAAAACTGAATGGAGTGGTGATGACTTCTTCGCCGGCGCCGACGTCGCACGACATCAACGCCAGTAACAGAGCATCTGAACCTGAAGCGCATCCGATCGCGAACTTCGTCTGCGAATAGCGCGCAATCTCTTCCTCCAACGCCTGCACTTCAGCGCCCAGAACAAAATGCTGAGCATCAAAGACTCGGTCGACGGCCGCGCGCACTTCATCGCGAATCGTTTCGTACTGGGCCTTGAGGTCGAGCAAAGGAACGCTTTTCATTTTGAGCTGGGCTGGGTTTCTTACCCGGATCCTAACCAGATAATTGCCGGCGAAAACCTGGTAAATGATTAAAAAGGCGACACTCAGGGCGAAGGACCGTCATGAAATAGCCACGACCGTCAGGTCGTGGATCGAGAACGAAGCCAGACAAATTGAGCGCCGAAGGTGCGGCACAATAAGTTGACGCGGCAATGAAGTGTCAGCCTTCCGAACTTTTGATAGGTCGCGGCCACGCCCTTACGGACGTGGCTATTTCATGATGGCCCTTCGGGGCCTGCAAAGATCCTTTTTCCGAAAACAGACATTCTACTTGCCGTTGCCGACCATCTGAATCTGACCGCCGTTTTTGATCGACAGTTGCGCGGCTTCAAGCAAACGCACCACGCGCAAACCGGACTGGCCGTCGGTCAGTGGCCGCCGGCTTTCGCGGATCGAATTCAGAAATTCCGCCACCACGTGTCGCAGGGCTTCGGTTGAATCCAGCTTTGGCGCCCAAACGTCGCCGGTCCGATAACTTACCAGGGTTTGATAATCGGCTTCGCGATCAGGTCCAACGCGGTTCGTGGTTACGCCTTTGTCATAGACGCGCACTTTCTCAGTCGGTTCGATGTCGTCGTAGAGGATCATCTTGCTGGATCCCGCAATCATCGTGCGGCGAATTTTCACCGGCGCCAGCCAGTTGAAATGAAAATGCGCAATGAAGTCTCCCGCGAAATGCATAATCAGATAAGCGATATTTTCGATTCCGCGTTCGATGTGACAACTGCCGATCGCGCTCAACCCCTCGGGCTGCCGATCGATCAGGTAATCCATGATCGAAAGATCGTGCGGCGCCAGATCCCAAAGCACATTGATGTCCTTCTGGAACAACCCGAGGTTAATTCGCACTGAATCAAAGTAGAGCAACTCGCCCAACTCTCCGCTGTCCAGAATCTCTTTTATTCTGCGCACCGCACCGGTATAGACAAAGGTGTGGTCGACCATCAGCGTGCGTTGCGTGCGTTCGGCGAGATCGATCAGTTCTTCCGCTTCGCGCTCCGTAGCGGTCAAAGGCTTTTCCACCAGCAAGTGCTTTCCGGCTAGCAAAGCTCCCCTGGCAATCTCAAAATGGGTGGCGACCGGAGTGACGACTGCAATCGCATCTAGTTTTGGATCGGTCAGAAGTTTTTGGTAGTCCGTCGTCGTTTGCGCGGCCGGATAACGTCGGCCCATCGCCGCCAGACGCGATTCGTCAGCGTCACAAACCCAGCGCAGTTCGGCCGATTCGTTTTCGGCAAAGTTGCGCAGCAGATTCGGCCCCCAATATCCGCAGCCGATTACACCCACGGTGGTCGCAGTCATGAGTAGAGAGGATAGCGGGCATTTGTGGAAAAGTGAATTTAGAGTGTGATTGAGGTCAGTACCGGGAGTAGTGATGGAGCGCGGACATCCTGTCCGCCAGCGTGCGCAGCACGCTCAGCCGCATCGTGTCTTTGTTCAACGGCTGTTCGCGCTTCGCGCTCAGGCGGACAGGATGTCCGCGCTCCATCACCGCTCCCGGTACTGACATCACAGTCACGATACCGCCCGCCGCAAACCGCCGGATCAAAATTAGTTGTAGACAGCGAGCCTATGGCTGTGGCTATACTTCAGGTGCCGGCCTATGGGCCAGGCGAATTC
Organism: Blastocatellia bacterium; assembly: GCA_033857635.1. Lineage (GTDB taxonomy): Bacteria > Acidobacteriota > Blastocatellia > Pyrinomonadales > Pyrinomonadaceae > UBA11740. The sequence goes on along the minus strand of JAWVDF010000041.1, from coordinate 103,802 downwards.
CACGTTGACGAACCACCCAGGAATCCCTCGTCAACAACCAACGCTTTAGCCCGAGATTTCAGGAATCGACGACCCTTTAGCCGTTTACGACCCCTTGAGGGTCGGAGAGTCTCGGCCCCGTCTTTGAATACCGCTCCCGAAATAGCTTTGCTGTTTCGGATTCGGTTCACATCAATAGGAAAGCTTCGCCGGCAGAGATTGCCCCTCGGCCGCGCAAGCCGTAAACCGCATGAGTGTCGCCGTCTCGCGCAAACTCTATCAACCTGTAACCATCGCTCTGGCGTTGGTGTTTGTCTATTTCACAGTGCTGCTGAAGTTGGGTAGCGACTGGTGGAATGACGAAAACTATTCGCACGGTCTGCTGGTCCCGTTCGTCATTGGCTACATCCTTTGGCTTGAGTGGGAACGTTTCGCGGAAGTCGCAACGTCTCACGCTGCTCGGTGGGGTGCACTCGGCGTCGCGCTGTCTTTGCTTGCGTTATGGGCAGGTGTAGCGGGCGCTGAACTTTTCGTGCAGCGGATCTCGCTGGTGTTGATGATCACGAGTGTAGTGATCTACTTCTGGGGTTTCCGCCTGATGCGGCTGATGGCCGTGCCTCTGGCGCTTCTGCTTCTTTCGATCCCGATTCCACAGATTATCTTTAACCGGATTGCTTTTCCTTTGCAGCTCTTCGCGTCGCGCTGCGCAGTGGCGGCGATGGCTTTCTTCAACATCCCGGTACTGCGCCAGGGAAACATTATCGAGCTGATGCCGCTCGGGGCCAGCGAGCCGAAGAAGCTGGCCGTCGTCGAAGCATGCAGCGGTATTCGATCGCTGATGACGCTGGTCACGCTGGCCGTGGTTTACGCCTATTTCACGAAGCCAAAAGTGACACAGACTTCAGTCTGTGATCCCATCGCAGAGAAAGCACAGACTGAAGTCCGTGCCACTGACGACAAACTGAAGTTGGTCGTACCTTTCCTTAAGAGTTTTACGTTCTGGCGCTCTTTGATTCTGGTGCTGGCCGCGGTGCCCATAGCCATTCTGACCAATGCTCTGCGCGTCAGCGGCACCGGCGTATTGGCCCACTACTACGGCACGCGTGTAGCCGACGGCTTCTTTCACACCTTCTCGGGCTGGGTGATCTATATCGCTGCGGCGGCGCTGTTATTCGCTACCGGCTGGATGGTGGATCGCTTTGCTCAATTTGGAAAAAGAGACTCAGACGGGATTTACACGATGAACAACATGGAATCCCATCCGTTAATTCTGTGAATTGTGTCTGCTTAATAGCGATGAAAACTCGAACCGATACAATCCGTTTCTGGCTGCTGTTGGCCGTGCTGTTGGTGGGCGGTGGAATCATCAGTGTCTGGGAGCGCGCCGGCGAAGCGCATGTATCGCGAAAATCGCTTAAGGACTTTCCCACGCAAGTCGGTTCATGGCGCCAGACGGGAAGCGACGTTCGCTTTGATAGCGAGACTGAAAGAGTCCTGCGCGCTGACGACTATCTCTCACGAAATTTTGTCTCGGGAAGCCAAACGGCTTCTCTGTATGTCGGCTATTACGCGACGCAACGAAACGGCGCCACCTATCACAGTCCCTTGAATTGTCTGCCCGGCTCCGGCTGGGTCATGAGTGATCCTGCTCGTATTACGATCACGCCCTCGGGTAATGGCGCACCCTTTGAAGCGAATCGATTTGCTATCACCAATGGCCGCGACCGTGCTCTGATGATCTATTGGTACCAGGGTCGCGGCCGCGCCGTGGCCAGCGAATACTGGGGAAAGATTTATACCGTCTTTGATAGCGTGCGCCGGCGTCGCTCAGATGGAGCGATGGTGCGCGTGATGGTCCCGCTGGGCAATTCGCAGGAAGAAGCCCAGAAAACCGCAGTAGAAATGGCCTCTCAGGCCGCCAGCCAATTGACCGAGTTTGTTCCGAATTAATTGCCCCGTCGCTACCGCTCCGGGTTCTGACCCCGTTTTCCTGGGAAAGTCCGCGGATTAACTCTTTCTTACCTGTAGCTCGCCGGTGCTCCCCGCACCGAGACGAGGTTTGAACCCAAGGTTTTTGACATTAGAAACTTCGCCCAAGCGACCTTCAAAGCGACTTTGCCCGTTGCCGAAGACAATCGCCAAAGCGACTAACCCCGAGCGCTCCGTCTTTGCTGTTTGCCCAGCACGATGCGCTCACGGAGACAGCGATGAAAAATCGAGAGTGCCGCCGAAACTTCTACACCCTTCCCCTGTTCACTATCGTGGTTGCAGCCGTCCTGTTAATGGCCGCGTGCACCACGCCGGAAAAAGCCAAAGCCCAACACGTTGCTCGCGGCCAGGCGCTCCTGAAAGACAAGAAGTTTCAGGAAGCTTCGCTCGAATTTCGCAACGCTCTGCAGATCGACGAGAAGCTCGCCGACGCGCATTGGGGTCTGGCGAATGCTTACGAAGGTCTCCAGCGTTATCAGGAAGCTTTCGAAGAGATGAAGCAGGTGGTCGCGCTCGATCCGAACAACCTCGACGTACGCGTGCGCCTCGGAAATTATTACTTGATGGGCAGCAAGCAATCGCCCGCGGGTATTTCTGAAGCCGAGCGGCTGGCAAAAGAGGTCCTGCAAAAGGACGCAAACCACATCGAAGGTCACATCCTGATGGGCAGCGTTCTGTTTGCGCAGGACCATAAGACCGAGGCCTTCGCGGAACTTAATCGGGCAGTCGAGATCGATCCCAAGCGGGTTGAGTCCTACCTGAGTCTGGCGCGCTTTCATGCGCTCACCAACGACCTGGCTACCGCCGAATCAATCTATCAACGAGCCATCGCAGTCAACGGATCGTCGGCGCTGGCCCACTACGAATACGGAAAGTTCCTGGTCCAGGTTAAGAGGCTGGACAACGCCGAGGCCGAGTTTCAAAAGGCAGTTCAGGCCGACGGCAACAATCGCGAAGCACGTTTCATCCTTGCCAGCTTTTATCTCGTCAACAAACAACTGGGTAAGGCCGAAGAGGCTTACAAAGCTCTGGCCGAACTCGACAAAGATAAGCCCGAAGGCCGTTCGGTGCTGGCGGATTTCTATTCGTCGACCGGCCGCCTGGACGAGGCCATGGCGATCTACAAAGAAGTTGTCGCCAAGTCTCCTGACTTTACCCAGGGCCATTACCGGCTAGCGGAAATCATGCTGATGCGGGGCGAGGTTGACGGCGCCAAAAACGAAATCGCAAACATTCTTAAGAACGACGCCAAGGATCGTCAGGCGATGATCCTGCGCGCCCGCATTCAGATGCAGGGCGGAGACACAAACGATCTAAAAGCCGCGGTCGAAGACCTGAAAGAAGTCCTCAAGCAGGAGCCGAATTCACGCCCTGGTCTGTTCTTCATGGCGGAAGCAAACTTCCGGCTTGGCCAGATCGATCAGGCGCGTTCGTTTGCCGGCGACCTCGAGCGCAACTATCCGGACTATCTGCCGGGAAAACTTTTGCAGGTGCAAATCAACCTGACCAGCGGCGACGCCAAGTCGGCCCTGCAGGGCGCAGGCCAATTGCAGGAACGGCTGGCGAAAGCTTCGCCCGACCGCGATACGTCACCACAGATGCTGGCTGATCTGCGGGCCAACACGCTCGTCGCTCACGGCTCGGCGGCGCTGCAACTGCGCGACACTAAAACAGCTCGTCAGGATTTCATAGCGGCCCGTGACGCGGCGCCGCACAGCACCGACGTGTACGTCAATCTCGCTTCGGTAGCTCTGGCGGAAAACAAACTCGACGAAGCGATCGGCTTCTACAACAGCGCGCTTGGGATCGACATCGCAAACTTTAATTCGTTGCGCGGACTGATCGCGATCTATGCCTCGCAGAACAAAATCGATCAGGCGCGTGCGCGAATTGATCAGTCGCTCGCCGCTCAACCGAACAATGCTTCACTGCATTTTCTCAAGGGCCAGGTCTATGGCTTTGAGCGAAACGCGCAGGGCGCCGAAGCTGAATTCCGGCGCGCACTGGAAATCGACGGCAACTATCTGGCGGCCTATTCGGCCCTGGGAGCGTTGTTCGTCAACACCAATCAGCAGGAACGCGCGATCCAGGAATACCAGAAAATTGTTGAGCGTCGTCCCGAGAATGCCGCGGCTTACACCTTGATCGGCATGCTCGAAATGAACCGGCAGAATTATGACGCCGCCGCCGACTATTACCGCAAGGCCCTTTCCAAAGACGACAACGCAGTTTTTGCCGCGAACAATCTGGCGTGGATCTACGCCGTGTACGGCAAAGGCAACCTGGACGAGGCAGTCCGGCTCGCGCAGAGCGCGGTGCAAGCCAGCCCCGAAGTGCCGAGCTTTGTCGACACCCTCGGTTGGGTCTACTACAAAAAAGGTTTGTATGGTGCGGCCGCCGAGCAATTGAAGAAAGCCATCTCGGCTGACGAAGCCGCGGCGCGCGCAACGAACGGCGTGCCCTCGCCGACCTATCGCTTTCATCTGGGAACGGCCCTGGCCGCCAAGGGTGACAAAGCAGGAGCGCGTCGGGAGATCGAAGCCGCTCTGCGCCTGAGCGAAAAGACCAGCTTCCCGGAAGCCGACGAAGCCAGGAAAGCTTTAGCCGCGCTGTAAGTGGCACAGACTTCAGTCTGTGGATCCGATCCAGGACAGAAGCCTGCCGCCACGAAATCACAGACTGAAGTCTGTGCCACCAAGGAGCACTACAATGAGTGTTGAATTTCGACCACGCAAGCTAGGCGAATACGCAAACATCGCGCGCAAGCGTAAGTGGCTAATCCTGTTGCCCACTCTCGCGATTGGCATGTCCATCGCCTATGCGGTCTACCGACTGCCCGACGTTTACGAATCGGTGACGCTGATCGTGGTCAAGCCGTCGACGCTGCCCAGTACGGTCGTGCCGGCGGTGGCCGAAGAAACGTTGACCCGCGAGTTGACCAGCATTTCTCAGGTGGTCACCAGCCGCAGTTCGCTGCAACCGCTGCTGGAAAAGTACGACCTCTTCCGCGAAGAGCGGCAGCGCGGCGAGCCGATGGAACTGCTGATCGATCAGATGCGCAAGCAAATTAAGGTCGAGGTAAATACTACCCGCAACGAGATCACCAACGGATTCAACATCACTTATCGCGGCCGTGATCCCAAGTCAACGCAGATAGTGGCCGCCGAACTCGCCAGCAAGTACATCGACGAGCAAACCAAAGGCACGGTCAATGCCGGCGCTTCGGCGAAACAGTTCATCGAAGAACAGGTGCGCATGGCCAAGGAAGAACTCGACTCCAGCGACACCACGCGGCTCACTTACTTGCAGCAGAACATGAACAACCTGCCGTCACAATCGCAGGCACTGGTGGGCCGTCTAACCGGGTTGCACGAAGAACAGAAAGCGTTGATTGCCGAACAGGGTCGTCAACGTGATCTGGGCGCGGCCTATCGCAGCCAGCTGGCCGACATCACCAAGAGCTATGAACAGGAGATTGCTCTCTCGGCAGAGAACACAACCGATCCTAAAACCACCCAGGCCTGGGCCGAGCTGGTCAGACACCGCTCTGACCTCGAGGGCATTCAGCAAAACCTTTTGACGCAGTACAAGCCGAAGCATCCGGACGTGCTCTCGAACCAGTCGCAGATCGATGCGGTCAAGCGCGCACAGGACCAGATGATCGACGACTGGAAGGCTCGCATTGCTGAGCGGAAAGAAAAACTGACCAACCTGAGCGACCCGCGAATCCTGTCACTGAAAACTCAGATCTCAATGGTTGAAAGTGATTCAGCGCGGACCCAAAAACTGCTCAGCGAAACGCAAGGGCAGATCGCCGATCTAACTGGTCGCATCAATGCCATCCCCACCGCTGAAGTCGGTTTGGAAGCCATCGATCGCGACTATCAGACCAAGAAACTTAATTACGACAACCTGCTGGCGCAGCAACAGAAGATCGTTGTCGGCGCCGACGCCGCCAAGGATTTTCAGGGCGGAGGCATCCAGGTAGTCGACCCCGCTAACCTGCCCGCAATGCCGGTCGCGCCCAAGCGATTTGTTTTGACAGCCGCCGGATTCGGCATCGGTCTGGCGTTGGGCTTGCTGCTCGCGCTGGCTGTCGAAGTGCGACGCCTGTTCACGATCCAAACTACCGAGGACGCGAAGCATTACACGGGCCTGCCCGTGCTGGCTTCAATCCCCGAACTAATGACGGCGGCTGAAGCGCGCTCGATTCCGCGTCGTCACAAACTGGCAATGGCAGCTGGAGTTGCGGCAGCTTTTGTGACCGTCCCCGCGCTCGCATTCGTGCTGCGGTTGACACATGTTTTGGAGAAGTTGCTGTAACGCAGTGGCACAGACTTCAGTCTGTGCTAATCGCCCCGTGAACACAGACTGAAGTCTGTGCCACCGTTGGAGGAAATATGTACTCAGAATTCTACGGACTAAAAGAATTGCCATTCGCGCTGACGCCCGATCCGCGCTACATCTATTTCACCCCTTCGCACACCGAAGTGATGGCCAACCTTCACTACGGCATTGAAAGCGGCAAGGGATTGATCGTAGTCACCGGCGAAGTCGGCACGGGCAAGACGACAATGCTGCGTTGGGTGATGCAACGCCTGGATCGCACGGTCCTGGTCGCTTACATCTTCAACCCACGCCTCTCAGTGCCTGAGTTCTATCAGCATCTGGCCCGCCTCTTCGATATTCAGAATTGGGAGAGCAAGTCAGATCTGCTGATCGAACTTGGCAAGGTGCTCGAGTCGCGTCACAGCCGCGGCCTGCGCACGGTGCTGATTATTGACGAGGCCCACGGTCTTTCAACCAGCGTGCTGGAAGAGGTGCGACTGCTTGGCAACTTTGAATCCGACACGGCCAAGCAGCTACAAATCGTTCTGACTGGCCAGCCGGAACTGCGCGCGGTGTTGAATAATCCCGACCTGCGCCAACTAAAACAGCGCGTGGCCCTGCGCTGCGACGTGAAGGCTCTGCCGAACGTCGAAGAGACTGCCCAGTACATCAACTCTCGTCTCAAGGTTGCCGGGGCCCAACGCACGGACATCTTTTCACCGGGCGCGGTCGACTATATCTTCCGCTGCTCGGAAGGCATCCCGCGCAACATTAATAATCTTTGCGACAACGCGCTGCTGAACGGCTTCGCCGCGAGCGAACAAGTCATCAGCCGCGCCGCCGTGCAGGAAGTCGCCGAAACTTTCGACGTCCTGCCGCGCGTGCAGAATATTGAAGATCGCGAAGCACCGGCGCGAATTTTCCAAGCGGCGGGCCGGGCGGAACTCTGGGCCGCCGGTAACGGTGACACGAAGAGCAACGGCAACGGTAATGGTCATTACAACGGGAACGGCAATGGAAGTGCTATCAAGAGCACCGAATTTGGTGGCACGGGCGTCCCGCCCGTGAATCACGCGCAGGATGCGCGTGCCACAAGCGTGCTCTCGATGAATCGCGATCAGCAGACCAGGGTCAGCCCAGTTCAGCCTGCTGCCGCTATGACTAGACCGGAACTCGACATCATTTATAACGAACTTCCGCAACCAGTCGAATCACAAACCACCATTGAAGAACTGGGAGCGGCTTTCAGCCGGTCAGGTCTTGGGAGGGGAACCAATGGGCAGAGTCTATGATGCGCTGAAGCGCGCGGAATCCGCGCAGCGCAATTTCAAACCTGCAAAGTCTTCAGTCGTCCGCAACGGCAGCTCGGATAACGTTTCGTACTTCACCCCGAAGCACGCGAACGATCATCCGTGGGAGGGTGCGCCCTTCACTGCGATGCCGGCGGCATTCAATTCAGCGTCCACTGCGCACACGAACGAGGCGACCGGCGGGCCGGCACTCCCCGGCGGGGTCTTCCGTGATGCTGGGGCAACCTTGGGCGCTGTAGGATCGACGCGCGCTGTCGAGTTCGCATCAAGCGAAGTCTTGACCGCGCGCGTCGAACCACATCTTGTAGCTATCACTCAACCACGTTCCCCCGAATGTGAACAGTTTCGTTCTCTGCGAACTCGTCTGCTGCAGGCCGGCGAGCGCGAACACAAACGCGCCTTCGTAATCACCAGCGCGGGCGTCGGTGAAGGCAAAACGCTAACGGCCCTGAACCTGGCCTGGCTGCTCGCGCAAACCGATGGCGTCAAGGCGTTGCTGATCGACGCTGATCTGCGGCAGCCATGCGCGGCCGGCTATCTGGGCATTGAAGCCGAATGCGGCTTGTCGGAAGTTCTAACCGGACAAACTCACTTTACCGAAGCCATCATCAAGCTTGAACCGGTGGGCCTGCATCTACTGCCCGGCGGCGCTGCTCGTGAAGACGTGGCCGAGCTGCTCTCTGGTCCACGGTTCGGCCGCTTGCTTGATGAAGCCCGAAAGACCTTCGATTACATCATCATCGATGCGCCGCCGTTGGGCGTCTTCACCGACGCCAATCTCTTAATTAATCGCGCCGACTCAGCCATTCTGGTGGTGCGCGCTTCGAAAACCCGTTACACGGTCGTCGATCGTTTGCTCGAGCAGTTGCCACGCGATCGCATGCTCGGCGTAGTACTCAACCGCTCCGATACGAAGCTGGATGCGAATGATTACTACTATCAGCCGCGGAATCTCCGTCTGGCGCCGAATGCGGTTGAAGATCAGGATGCAGACGAAGAGCCCGAGTTGATCTATATCGAAGAGGGTGGGATTTCTTGAAAACGTCGCGCTTAAATGCACGCATGATCCTGCTTCTGTTCGCCGAAGCAATGTTGCTGTTCGGCGGCCTGGTAGTAGCCGTGTACGTGCGTCTGGGCGCAGTCGACGCCGAGGACGCCCTGATTAGGCGGAACGGTTTTTATAAAGCTGCGCTGGCTACGGTTTTCTGTCTGGCGTCTTTCTATCTGCTCGATCTTTACGATTTCGTAGTCATGCATGACCGGCGCGAACTGGTGCTTCGTTTAATCCAGGCGCTGGGGTTGGCATGGATGGCTCTGTCGATCGTCTTCTATCTCATGCCGCAGGTAATGATCGGACGCGGCGTTTCGTTTATCTCCCTGCCGATCGCACTGTTAATGATGGTCGGTTGGCGCCTCGGTATTCACTGGGTTTTGGGACATCCGGAAATCGGCGAGCGCATTCTGATCGTCGGCTCGGGGCCTTTCGCGATCGAGATTGCGCGCGAGACACTCGGCCGTCCCGATGCGGGCTTTCGCGTCGTCGGCTTTGTCGACAACGACCCCGCCTTAGTCGGTAAGAGCCTGATCAATCCAAAAGTCATCGGCCTGACTTCAGAACTCAGATCGCTGGTCCGCAGCGAGCACATCGATCGCATCGTAGTCGCCATTGGCGATCGCCGCGGTCAGTTTCCCACTGACGAACTGCTGCGGTTAAGTCTCTCAGGCGACGTTTCAATCGAGGAGAGCGCTTCGTTTTATGAAAGACTGACCGGACGCGTGTTGCTGGATCTGATCCGGCCGTCCTGGCTAATTTTTTCCAGCCGCGGCCGCAGGGCACGGCTCAACGAACTGACCTGCGCAGCCATGCACCGTAGCGTGGCATTCATCGGCGCAGTCCTTTCTTTACCCATCGCGCTCTTCACCGCGACGCTGATCAAACTTGAATCGAGAGGTCCGGTTTTTTACAAGCAGGAACGCGTGGGCAAGAACGGCCGCCCCTTTACCCTGATGAAGTTTCGCTCAATGCGCACCGACGCTGAAAAGGACGGGCCTGTGTGGGCCAAGAGTGAAGACGAACGCACGACCCGGGTGGGGAAAATCATTCGCAAGATTCGCATCGACGAGATTCCGCAGTTCTGGAACATTCTGCGCGGCGACATGAACTTTGTCGGGCCCCGGCCCGAGCGGGAGCACTTCATCGCCCAATTGGCGCAGGAGATTCCGTTTTACGAACAGCGGCACCTGATTGCGCCCGGCCTGACCGGTTGGGCCCAAATCAAATACCCGTACGGCGCGTCCATCGACGATGCGCGGAAGAAGCTGGAATACGATCTTTACTACATCAAGAACCAGAGCATCGCGCTTGACGCAACGATCATGTTCGAAACCATCAAGACGATTCTGCTCGGCCGCGGAGGAAGATGAGAAATCGGTTTCGTTTAGATGGCGGACTTGTCCGCCGCTGTGCGGGACAAGTCCCGCATCTAAACGGAGTGTTAAGAGGTTGGAGGTTGAAACTATGAAGCTGCTAACTCAAACAATTGTTCTGGCGATGGCGCTCGGGCTTTCTGCAACTGCCCTTGCCCAGTCACCAACATCGCCGGCAAGCGCTACCCGTCAACGGAAAGCTACTACTGAGGGCGTGCCGCAAACGGCGCCGCCAGTTACCCCCGAGGTGAAGCCTAACGTTGATCCGGCCATGCCCAGCGATGCGGTCGTTGACAAGGACCAGAGCAAAGCACCGGCAACGTCCGCGGGCGTCAAGTCCAACGACGGGCCGTTTAGCGAGCCGACGTCTGCTCCCGCAACAGTCACGCCCGTAACGAAGAAAGGTGACAAGGGTAAGAGTCAGGAACCGAGTAAGCCGCTTACCGAAGTTACCGCCGATGCTCAGACGAACCGGAGAGATCAGGCTGCGGAAGAAGAAGCGATCGTTCCTTACTACAACAACTTCTTCACGACCTATCGCCTGGGTCCGGAAGATGTGATTTCGGTCACCGTGTTTGGCCAGGATCGTTACTCGAAGGGCAACATCAAAATTCCGCCCAGCGGGCGCATTTCTCTGGCGCTGATTCCCGACGGCATCTTTGTCAACGGCAAGACCGTCGATCAGGTAGCCGGACTGATCAAGAAGCGATATGACGAATTCATAATCGATCCGCAGGTCTCGGTTTCGCTCGATCAGGCGGGCTCGTATCGCTACAGCGTGATTGGCGACGTGGCCCAGCCCGGAATCAAACTAATGTCCCGCCGCCTGTCAGTAACCGAAGCGATCTCTGAAGCCGGCGGCGTCCTGCAAACCGGGAACCGCAGCAAAATTTTCGTGCTGCGCCGGCAGGCGAACGGCGTGCTCACGCCAATCGCCGTGAACGTTTCGGCAATCTACAAGGGCAAGGCGCCTGACTCGGTTTACCTGGTGCCCGGCGACCAGGTAGTCGTGCCTGGAAACACGCTCAAGAAACTGCAGACGATCATGGGCTTCACCCAGGTGCTGACCTTCGCCCGTTTGTTTACCGGCGGATTTTGAAAAAACAGTAGGCAGTAGGCACTAAGCAGTAGGCAGAGTGCATGGGGTCAGTACCACCCGCGTGAGCGGGTGGGTAATCAACGACCTCTAATCTTTTGCTTGAGTGTACGACCCACCCGCTCACGCGGGTGGTACTGACCTCATAACGGAGTTGTAGAGATTTCATGCGCCGGACCATAAACATTTCGCTGCCACTCGGTCTGAAATCAAAGGCACATACTTCCTGGTTCCGCCTCCTCCCAGTTTTCTGCCTTCTGTTTTCTGCCTTCTGCCTTCCGCCTTCCGCCAACGCCGCCGCCTGGTCTCGCCAGACGACCGGGACGATGTCGTGGCTGCACGGAATTTACTTTCTCGATCAAAACCGCGGCTGGGTAGCCGGCAGCGGCGGCACACTGCTGGAAACAAGCGACAGCGGCCAAACCTGGCGCAAGGTCAATACTCTGACGAGAGATAATCTGCGCGACGTCTACTTCGCCAACGAAAAAATTGGCTGGTTGGTAGCCGAACGCGACATCCTAAAACTGAAAAAAAATGACGAGGCGCCAACCTATCTTTTGAAAACCGAGGATGGCGGTTTGAGTTGGCGGCGCGTGCTGCTTAACGGCTCGGGCGACAATGCGCGCATGGTCCGCGCGGTCTTTGCCGGCGCCGAACGCGGTTGGATATTTGGCGAGACCGGCGTCGTCTTTGCGACGAGCGATGGCGGCGCTCACTGGGTCCGCCAACCGTCCCCCACCAAGCATCTGTTATTAGGCGGAGTGTTCGTTGACCCTACGCATGGCTGGCTGGTCGGCGCCGGCGCAACTATCCTGCAAACCAGCGACGGCGGCGCGACCTGGCGAGCGGGCAATGTGCGCGACGGCGCGGGAACGCGTTTCACGGCTGCTAGCTTTGTCGGAAAAAGTTTAGGTTGGGCCGTCGGTACCGCAGGTCGGGTCTTTGCAACCACCGACGGCGGCCGCACCTGGTTCGAGCAACGCTCAAATGTCGAGGCAGATCTGCTGGACGTAAAGTTCATTGATGCTGCGGAGGGCTGGGCCGTCGGAAACCAGGGCACCCTGTTGCAGACGAGAGATAGCGGCATCCACTGGTCCACAAACCCAAGCGGCACCACACACGCGCTCGAACGTCTGTTCTTTATCGATCAAAATCACGGCTGGGCCATCGGCTTCGGTGGCACGGTGCTGACGTTTGGTCAGGCCGGCGCGCCAAAACTAAAATCCTAGACCACGGTTCCTCAGGTCATTAGCAGGAGCGGTAGCGGAGCGCGGACAGGATGTCCGCGCTCCGTTACCGCTGTCGGTACTGACCTCATCATTAGCACCACCTTCCTTTCGTCAATCCCTCCCCTGTGCGGGAACTTCATACCCACTCCAACTTTGCGGCATTGTCTTTGCAGCTACCGACACAGCAGCGCAATTTGATGTGTCTGCTGCACCATTAGCGAACAACGATCGCGCAACTGTATCTGGAGACTACATCCTTCAGGCCACAGTCGGTGACGGTGTGAAGGTCGTAAGGCTATGAGCGAAGCACCAGAAAAAAGATCCGAGTCGATAAGCACAGCGAACAGCCCTGACGAAGGCTTGCCTTCGCTGTTCAGCCGCCTGGGCGACGACTTAGGCACGCTGCTGGAACTGAGACTGAATCTTTTGAAGGTTGAGATTCGGGAAGACGTCGATGCATACATTCGGCGCGGCATCACTATGGTCATCGGCGGCATGGTCGTGGCCGTGGGGTTTGCCCTGGCTAACCTGGCGCTGTCGTTCTTCATCTCGACATTGTTCGCGAACCTTCAAATGAGCCAGCCGGTAAAATATGGATTGGGTTTCATGACAACAGGCATCGTCTACCTGGTAGTTGGCGCAGTAATCATCGTAGTAACCAGGAAGCGTCTGGCTGCGCAAGACCTCTTGCCCCGGCGCAGCTTGAACGAATTTGAGCATGACAAGGAATTGGTAAAGAGCGTGATTCAAGGGTAGTAGCGCAACTTGTTAAGTTGCGATTAGCTTCCGGGAGGACATCGCAAGTTAACCAACTTCCGCGACAGCAACGACATTGGATTGAGGAGATATGGCCGAAACAAAATCAACAGCGGCGCGTGCAAATGGAACACGGAGCAAGGTTGCTCTGCAGCGTGAATTGGAGAAGACGCGCGAATCCATGGCCGAGACCGTCGAAGATATTCGGGAAACAGTCGCGGAGCAATACGAAGCGGTGAAGGAAACCGTGGGCGGGGTAATCGATTTTCGCGAGCAGTTTCAAAACGAACCGCTGGTGTGGAGTCTGGGCGCACTTTCGGCGGGTTTCGCGCTGGGCTACACCGCCGGATATGCGCACAAAGAAATGAAAGGAAAGGGTAAGCACTCCGAGATTAGTGCCTTTACTAACAGTCTCGTCACCGACCTCTCCGCCGTGGGCAAGACAATGGTAATGCCTACGCTGAACCTTAAGATCAAGGAATTGTTCGGCTTTGATTTCTCGGATCTGCTGGCACATATGAATCAGGTTCAGGGGAGCACGAAAGGCCGCACCAGAAAACCTGCGACCCGTAAGAGAAAGAAAGCAGCAACGAAAACAAAGCGTTAGTGTAGCGCAGGCTGCCGGCCTGCACAGACTGTGGCGCAGACTGGCGGTCGGCGCTACTTAACAAACCAGGAGGAAACAATGGCAACCAAGAAAGCAACCAAAAAAAAGGCGGGCAGCAAAGCTTCTAAATCTTCTAAGTCCGCTTCATCAAAGAAGACTTCTTCAAAGTCTTCAAAGAAGAGTTCAAAGAAAAAATCCGCCAAGAGTGTGGGACTGGGTCTCCTGGATAAGGCTAAGAAGGTTGTGGGCGACGTGCTCGTAGCAGCGACAAAAGGCGCGGCCACCGGCGCGATCAAGGGCGCGGCCGAAGCAGGCGGCGAAGCCACGGGCCTGACGACAAAGGCCGGCGCTAAGAGCTCGGCGAAGAAACGTTAGGTTGGAAACGCGGCGCAAACATCGATGACGAACCGAGAGTGCTTGCGTTGCGGGCGAGGATGTACGACAAGCTTTGCGGCTCTCGAACACGATCGAAGGCAAACTGAAGTTTGCCACGTCGGCGAACAGCGGCCACATTTAATCGTGGCTCGTAAGAAAGGAGCCCGCGACGGCTGAAGGATTCGTGACACGATTCCCTGGCCGCGCGGGCTCTAATTCTTTCAGCGGGCGATTGGCTGTTGATTTGGAAACTCTTATTCGGTTACTTCGGTCAGCTTCGAAATCTTCAGGGTGTCGCCTTCGACGGTGCCTTCTGCCTTGACCTTCAAGCCCTTCTTCGACTTGGTGTTCTTCAGCAAGCCTTCGGCGCTGGTGTTGCCGGCGTCATCCAACTTGTAGAGCTTCTCACCGACTACGACCGCGTAACCACTCTTCTCACACGCCTCCATTTTGGCGCAGCTTGTACCATGGGTTTTTACCCAGGTGCCAAACGTTTTGTCGGTGGCGTGGCCTGCGGCACAACTGTTGTCGATTAGATAACCCGTCAGGGTCACACTTTTATCCTGAGCGACTAGCGCTCCGGCCATCAGGGCCAGGACGACTATTAAAGGGAAAACTTTGCGCATCATTTCGAGGGTCTCCTTAGTTCAATCTTTTGGTTTGTTCTGGGGACGCGCATGGTAGCACACCTTGATAGGAATTCAAGCAATTGGGGAAGCCGATGGCGCTACGTGATGAGGTCAGTACCGGGAGCGGTAGCGACCGGGTCGTCTTGTTGGCTGTCCCGACCGTCGCGGAGATTGAGGACCCGGTCGCTACCGCTCCCGGTACTGACCTCATCGCCGCGTAGACGCCCTCCCTAACGGTCGGGCTACTGCCCCGACTGGCCTTCGTCGTCCGACCGCCTCTCCGGACGCATATGCGGAAACATGATCACGTCGCGAATTGACTGCCTATTCGCGAGCAGCATCACCAAACGATCGATGCCGAGCCCAATCCCCGCGGCAGGCGGCATGCCGTACGAGAGAGCGCGGATGTAGTCCTCATCCATCACCATCGCTTCTTCATCGCCACGCTCGCGCTGACCAACCTGGTCCTTGAAACGCTGGTACTGCTCTTCCGGATCGTTGAGTTCAGAGAAGCCATTGCCCGATTCGAGTCCGGCTACGAAGTATTCAAAGCGCTCGGCGATGGAGGGATCTGCCGGAGAAGCTTTCGATAGAGGCGAGATGGGCTTCGGGAAATCTGTGATGAAGGTTGGCTGAATCAGATTCTTCTCTACGATCGCCTCAAAGATTTCTGCAACTTGCTGAGCCGTCTTCATGGCATCTGGCGTGGTTAGATTTCCACGGTTACTGATTGCACGCTCGAATGCCTCCTCGACTCCGAACTGTTCAATCCATTGTTCTGTGTTCTCATAATAGTCATGCAACGCATGCACACCATTCGGATCGTTGAGAAGCTCAAGAATTGCTTCTTTTGTAAATGCCGTCCACTCTGAAAGTACTACATCAGCAATCGCTTCCTTCATTGTCATCCGCTGAAACGGCTGCGAGAAGTCAATCTCGTGCTCGCCATAACGCACGTGCGTATGGCCCAGCGCGACGTACGCAACGGATCGCAGAAGCTTCTCAGCAAAGTCCATCATCTGATTCACGTCCGCATAAGCCATATAGAACTCGAGCATCGTGAATTCAGGATTGTGTTTGGTCGAGATGCCTTCGTTGCGAAAGTTTCGATTCAGTTCATAGACCTTTTCAAAACCGCCGACGACCAGCCGCTTCAAATAAAGCTCAGGAGCGATGCGCGCAAAGAGTGGAATGCCAAGGGCGTTGTGATAGGTCTCGAACGGCTTGGCCGCCGCGCCCGTCGCCAGAGGCGTCAGCATCGGCGTTTCAACTTCAACATAACCGTGGTCGTCGAGAAAGCGACGAATCTCGCGCACGGCTTTAGAGCGCAACTCGAAAACCTCGCGCGACGTCAGGCTGCCTTCCTCGCGCTCCAGTTTCAAACTGCCGGCGATCAAGTCGGCATAGCGCTGCCGCTGCCGAATTTCGGCATCGTGAATGCCGTGCATCTTGTCGGGCATCGGCAGCAGAGCTTTTGCCAGGAACTGTAGCTTTTCCACATGCACCGACAGCTCGCCGGTCCGGGTAACGAACAAATAGCCTTCGACGCCGATGAAGTCGCCGTGATCGAGCAGATTGAAAAGATCCCACCCGTTCACTTCACCGCCGTCTGCGTCGTTGCGCACGCCGGCGATGTCCTGCCGGCGAAGATAAATCTGCAAACGCGCGGTGCCGTCAGACAGGTGCACAAACGCGGCCTTGCCCATCACTCGCGGCGGCGCGGCGATGCGGCCGGCAACACGCACGCGAATCTTATTGAGCTGGGCATTCGCAGTCTCGAGGTCTTCGGGTGCGGGCTTCTGGCCCTCGGCTACCTGCGGCTCGTATTTCTTGAACGCGTCGACAATGGAAGTGAGGGTGTCTTCACCCGCGGGGTTCTCGCTGACGTTGCTGCGCTCGAATTTGTTCGGATAGACGTTGCCGACCAGCCGGCGCAAATCTTCCAGGTGCTCGCGCCGCGCCCGGGTCTGGTCGTTATCGGGAACAATGTTCTGTAAGCCTGTGTCAGACAAGAATTTTCTCCATTAGATAAAACGCGAATTATAGAGAGCGGGGAGAGTCAGCGCAAACCGAAGCGCGAGAACGGAACGCGGACATCCTGTCCGCCAGCGGGCGAAGCCCGCTCAGTCTTACACAAGAAGCATTGCTTACGAGGGCTGGTTCGCGCTGCGCGCTCAGGCGGACAGGATGTCCGCGCTCCGTGCTGTTTTCTCCAAGCCCTCGCATGCTAGATTGTTCGTGGGTGTCCACCAGCAAAATTCTTTCGACAGACGATCTTCTCGCTGAACGCGCGCGGCTTCGCGCCGCGGGCCGGAAGCTCGTCTTTACCAACGGCGTCTTCGACATTCTGCACGTCGGACACGTTCGCTATCTCGCCGAAGCGCGGGCGCTGGGCGATGCTCTGGTGGTAGCGATAAATAGCGACGCATCAGTGCGCAGCTTGAAAGGCGCGGGCCGTCCTTTAATGAATGAAAGCGAGCGCGCCGAAATTCTGGCGGCCTTGCGCTCTACCAGCTACGTAACAATTTTTGACCAGTTGTCGCCGCGGCAATTGATTTCAGCGTTGTTGCCGGACATTCTGGTCAAAGGAGGCGACTACGCGCTGGACGAGATTCACGGTCGCGAGGAAGTTGAAGCCGCTGGC
The DNA here is from genome assembly GCA_033857635.1 of Blastocatellia bacterium. Lineage (GTDB taxonomy): Bacteria > Acidobacteriota > Blastocatellia > Pyrinomonadales > Pyrinomonadaceae > UBA11740. The sequence continues at coordinate 86,432 of JAWVDF010000041.1, read as the reverse complement.
GGGCGCGTTATGAGTCTGCCTTTCGTCGAAGGTGTTTCGACGAGCGGAATAATCGAGCGGATGAAGAAGTAGTAGCCCCGGAGCGGCTTTGCCGCCCGATGTGCGGAAAGGCTATGCCTTTCCGCTTACCAGTAAAAGATCGAGGAGGCTATGCCTCCATATGTCGAGGCATAGCCTCTACAATTTATACATACCGACACGGAAAGGCAGAGCCTTTCCGCACATCAGGTGGCAAAGCCACAACTGATCAAGTCGTCGAATTTGCATGAGCAGTACCACGGAAACAACTTCAGCACTTCAAACCACTCTGGACTCGGTCAAGGGCAGCCCTGAATTCCAACGCGTGCTCAATAATATTCAGCGCGGCGCGCGTGTAGTTTCGATCAGCGGTCTGGTTGCGGGACCCGCGCGTGCGCTGGCCGTGGCCGCGCTGCAACGCGAAACTGGAAAGCAATTCGCCGTAGTTGTCCCCGCGCAACGCGACCTGGAAAACTGGGAGCGCGACATCGACTTCTGGTATGGCGCTCTGCGCGGCGCGGCCGAAGGCAGGGACGCTGTGGCCGTTCTGCCGGCTTCTGAAAGCGATCCTTACGCAGGCGGTTCCCCGCACACTGAAACCCTCGAGAAGCGCGCGCTGGCGTTGTGGCAATTAGCGCGAAGGCGGCGCAGCGGCGCCGACTCGAGGGCGAATCACGTGCAGGATGCGGGTGCCACGAGTGACTTTGTGCTGCTGACGGCGAGAGCGTTGGCGCGGCGCACTGTGGCGCCCGCCGAAATTTTGAAAGCCGGCGCCGTGCTTCGCCGTGACGAAGATCATTCACCGGAAGAGCTGGTAGAAAAACTGGTCGCGGGCGGTTACGTGCGCGAGGATCCAATCAGCGCTATCGGCGAGTTTTCGATCCGCGGAGGGATTCTCGATCTCTGGCCGCCCGGCCGTAGCGCTCCCGCGCGCATTGAATTCTTTGGCGACACGGTCGACTCGATTCGCGAGTTCGATCCGGAAACACAACTATCCACGGTGCAGTTGACCGAGATCGAAATCCCGCCGATGCGCGAGCTCGCAGTCACCGCGCACGACTTTCGCGAATGGGCAGCGCGCGCACGGACTCGGTGGGGCGACCCAAGGTTCGCCCGTTCACTGCGTGACCGCACGGTGTTCGCGGAAGAAGGCGAAGATTTTCCCGGTTGGGAATGGTTACTGCACGAAGGCAGTGCCAGCGTCTTCGACTATTTGAAAGACGCCGTCTTGATCGTGGACGAGCCTTCCGCAGTCGAGAACTATCTGGCCAGCGCTTTTCAAACTGTCGCGGAACGCTTTGCCGAGACCGATGCTGCCGACGATCTGGGGCTCTCGCCCCATGAACTTTATCTAACTGTCGAAGAGTTGCGCGCCGGAATCAACGCGATGCAAAGGATCGATCTACGCACGCTGGGCCGCACAGCTGCCAGAGTAGATCAGGAGCTGGCTCTGGAGGCTGAAGAGCCAAAGGTCTCAGTGGGGAAGACGCGCGCGCCGCGAAAGCCTTTGTTCCTGTTTCCAACTGGCGACCCTGGGCGCACAAGTGCGCCATCTAAACGAGACAAAACTCTCGGGGCAGGTTTAGAGGCGGGACTTGTCCCGCCGGGGCGCACAAGTGCCCCATCTAAACGGGCCGATGGAATTTCGGATGAGATTGAGTGGAAGGCCCAATCCGTCATCCGTTATCACGGGCGACTCCCCGATCTCTCGCGCGACCTGATCAAGCGCCACGGCCCGGATCAAGCGACGACTCTGTTCGTGATGCCCAGCAGCGGTGTCGCCGAACGCGTAGCGGAAATCCTGCGCGAGTACGAAGTCCACGTTCGCCTCACTTCCTCTGCAGACAAGGCGGATTACTCGTCGCCTGCCGACGCTATTGTTACCGCCGGAAAACTTTCAGGCGGGTTCGAACTCCCTTCGGCGCGTTTGATTGTCCACGTCGAAGGCGACCTGTTTGACGAAGCCGCCGAGCCCGCGCTGGAACGGCGCACCACGGCCATCAAACGGGAAAAGAAGCGGAGGGCGCGCGGCGCGGCTTTTCTTTCCGACTTTCGCGATTTGAAAGTGGGCGACTATGTCGTGCACATCGATCACGGCATCGCGCGGTTTGGCGGACTCGTCATGCTGAGTCTCGGTCCAACTCAGACGTACGACAAGCTTAAGGCTGTCGAACAACCTCGCGGCGAGTTCATGCTGCTTTACTACGCTGAAGAAGCGAAGCTGTACGTCCCGGTCGAGCGCCTCGATCTAGTCCAGCGTTATTCGAGCGCTGAAGCTAACCAACCGGCACTCGATCGCCTGGGTGGCATCGGTTGGCAGAAGACGAAAGCGAAAGCCAAGCGCGCGATGCGCGATATGGCTGACGAACTGCTGCGGCTTTACGCTGAACGCAAACTGGTCCAGGGTCACGCGTTTCCCTCGGACGCTCCCTGGCAACGCGAATTTGAAGATGGTTTTGCGTACACGCTCACCCCCGATCAGGAAACCGCGATTGAAGATGTGAAGAACGATATGGAGACGCCGACTCCGATGGATCGCCTGCTGTGCGGCGATGTTGGATATGGCAAGACGGAAGTGGCGATGCGGGCGGCCTTCAAAGCGGTGATGGACGGCAAGCAGACCGCGGTGCTGACGCCGACGACCGTGCTCGCTTACCAGCACTTCGATACTTTCCGGCAGCGTTTTGCGCCGTTCCCGGTCAAGGTTGAATTGCTTTCGCGCTTTCGTTCGCCGAAGGAACAGAAGGCGGTGGTAAAGCGAATCGAAGCCGGCGAAGTCGACGTCGTGATCGGCACGCATCGGATGCTTTCAAAGGACGTGAGCTTTCGCGACCTGGGCCTGGTTGTCGTCGACGAAGAGCAGCGCTTTGGCGTCGCGCATAAAGAGCGTTTGAAGCAACTCAAAAAGCGCGTCGACGTGCTGACGCTTTCGGCTACGCCCATTCCGCGCACGCTGAACATGTCTCTGAGCGGCTTGCGCGATATGTCTTTGATTGAAACGCCGCCCAGCGATCGGCTGGCGATCCAAACTCAGGTTGTTCAATCCTCGGACGTGGTGATCAAGTCGGCTATCGACCTTGAATTGGCGCGCGGCGGGCAAGTCTTTTTTATTCACAACCGGGTTGAGTCGATCGAAACCATCGCGGCGCTGGTCAAACGGCTGGTGCCCCAGGCGCGCATGGCGGTGGGTCACGGCCAGATGAACGAAAAAGAAATGGAGCGCGTCATGCTTGATTTCATTGGCTATAAGTACGACGTGCTGGTGGCGACTACGATCATCGAGAACGGAATAGACATCCCCCGCGCGAACACAATCATCATAAACCGCGCCGACAACTACGGTCTTTCTCAACTTTATCAATTGCGTGGGCGCGTGGGACGATCCAGCCGCCGCGCTTATGCGTACCTGCTGATTCCGGCCGAGCAGGAGCTTTCGCCGATAGCGCGACGGAGGCTGGCGGCCATTCGCGAGTTCTCCGACTTGGGCGCGGGCTTTCGCATCGCTGCGCTGGATCTGGAATTGAGAGGCGCCGGCAACATGCTCGGCGGAGAACAGTCGGGGCACATGGACGCGCTCGGCTTTGATCTTTACACGCAGATGCTGGAACGCACGGTCGCTGAGTTACAGGGCGAGCAGGTTGAAGACGAGCCTACGGTTTCGCTCAACCTCGGCGTCGACGTGGCGATTCCCGAAAGCTACATCTCCGACATGGGGCAACGGCTGCGAACTTACAAACGCGTTTCGTCGGCGCGAGACGAGGAAGCGCTCTCTGCGATCCGGGCCGAAACCGAAGATCGCTACGGGCGAATTCCTGAACCGGTAGAAGACTTGTTCGGTTACGCGCGGCTGCGACAGGCGGCTGAAACAGTCGGCATCGTTTCGATCGACAGGATGCGGGAAGGCATCGCCATCAAACTAGCTGAGAAAGCGCGGGTGGCGCCGGAGAAACTCATGGAGCTAATCCGGGTTCGGGAGGGTGCGAGTTTTACTCCCGGCGGCGTTTTACGGGTGGAGCTAAATGCAGAGGAGAAAGAGCATGTCCTCGCTGTCGCTCGCCGCGTGTTGCTGCAAATCAGGACTGACGGTTAGAATGACGCGAATAAATCGCACCGTAGGTGCGAAATGTTTATAGACCGGCCAGCTGTTTACCTTACTCAGCTCCTTTAGGAGCGAAACATTCCGCTCCTACAAGGAGCTTGATCATTTACCCGATCGTGGTGCTATAAACATTTCGCTCCTACGGAGCTCTAATAAGGGAGTACAAACCTGTGAAATCGAAATTTATTATTGCCCCTCTACTGTTGTTCGCGGTCCTGGCCGGTTCGGCTTCGCTCTTGCGAGCCCAGGAAGGCGAGCCTGTGATTGTCGACGAAGTCATTGCCCAGGTGAACGACGGGGTGGTCACGCTGTCGCAATTGAAGCGCGAAATGAAAGAGCGGGTCGACACGCTTATGCAGAACGGCCGCACCGAAGCGGACGCCAACAGCGATGTTGCCAAGCATAAGATGGAGTTGATCGCCACTCTGATCAACGAACAGCTGCTGCTTCAAAAAGGTAAAGAGTTGGAACTGACCGACAGGGTCGAAGCCGAAGTCAACAAGCGCATGCTCGACGTGGCCAAAGAAAACGGCATCACCTCGATCGACAAGTTGGACGAGGCAATGCGTCAGGCCAAACTGGACCCGGTGGGAATTCGTCAGACCATGCGGATTGAGATCATGAAGCAGGCCGTGTTGGAGAACGAAGTCGACCAGAAATTGTTTTACAGCTACAGCTCGGACGAACTTCATAAATACTTCGACGCGCATCAGGCCAGTTTCCTCAAGCCTGAATCGATCGAGATTTCGGAAATCTTTCTCGGACTAGCCGGCAAGCAGGACGCGGACGTCAAGGCCCAGGCACTGAAGCTGGTAGCTCAGTTGCGCGGCGGCGCTGATTTCTGCACCCTGGCTGCTGCCTACACCGACCGACCGGCGACCGGGGGTCAGAAGCCCTGCAAGGTTGGCCGTTTCCAGGTGCCAGATCTGCGTCCCGATATTGCCGCCGCGGTGAAGGGCGTGAATCAGGGCGGAGTGAGCGAACCGCTGAAGACCGACGAGGGCTATCAGATTTTGAAGGTCGACTCTCGCACTGCCGGGACAAACACTCCGACCTTTAACGAGAACAATGTCCGCGAAGCGATTACTCGCGAGCGTTCACAGAAAGCGCGCGAGGATTATCTGCAGGATCTGCGCAACGATGCTTATGTAAAGATCGCCGATAGTTATCGTGACGCTGTTTCGCCTTTGCTCAAGATCGTGCCGCCCGCGGCGGCGACCAAACGGCCTTCAAAGAAAGACAAGAAGGAAAAGGCCAGCAAGCCTTAGCAGAAAGGATGAAGGATGAAACAGGCCAGCTCGTTCAGCGCTTTGCTTTCATCCTTCCGCCTTCATCCTTCATGCTCTTCTAATGCGTCTGGATCTTTTTTTGAAGGTAAGCCGTCTTTGCCCGCGCCGCACCCTGGCCCAGGAGCTTTGCGACGCGGGCTTTGTTCTGCTCAACGGACGCCCGGCTAAATCCGCGCACGCCGTCAAAGCCGGAGATGAGATCACAATTCGTCGGCGTGACCGCGAGATAGTCGCGCGGGTACTCAAAGACCCGCCGACCCGCAACGTTTCAAAACGCGACGCGGAGCAGTTAGTTGAAATTGTGAGTGAGCGCACGCTTGATTCACTCGACAATTGAAAGTTGGCTTTTGATATCAATCGAGATGCTCAATCGAACTTTCTTCGTAAACGGAGCGCGCGCATCTTGCCCGCCAGCGCGCGGAACGCGCTCAAGCCGCAGGCGTTGTCCCTCAAGTTCGTTCGCGCTTCACGCTCAGGCTGACAGGATGTCCGCTCTCCGATTCACCCTTCTGATCACCTTATTGGCGCTTTTCTCTTCTGCTTGCCAGTCCAGGCTGTCGCCGCAGACTGTAAGTGCTGAAAGAAAGAGTCCACCAGCCACAGCGATCGAAAGTCAGGATCGCTTCCCGCTGCAGTTACCGCTGGTGAAACCGAGAATTCTGGTCAGGAAGGGTCAGCGCCAACTGCTCTTATTTTCGGCAGACAAGATTGTGCGGACATATCGCATCGGCTTGGGATCGAGCCCTGTCGGCGATAAGGTGCGACAAGGTGATCGGCGCACTCCCGAAGGGGACTTCTACATCTTCACTAAGAATGACAAGAGCGCTTACTACCTATCGCTTGGGATCAGTTATCCGAACGTTGCACACGCCGATCGCGGCCTGCGTGATGGCTTGATCACTCGCGCGCAGCATGAAGCAATCCTGCGCGCGCTGCGGGCAAAGAAGACTCCGCCGCAGAACACTCACCTTGGCGGCGACATCTATATTCACGGGAACGGCGCGCGGAATGATTGGACCTGGGGCTGTGCGGCTCTGGAGAATGAAGACATGCTCGAATTATTCAACGCCGTCCCGGTGGGCACCGCGGTGACTATAGAACCATGATGTTCGTGGCACAGACTTCAGTCTGTGGTCATATCCAATCACAGACTGAGTCAATGCCACTGATGTAAATCATGCCCCGAGTCGTTCGATTATAGGGCGGTGCTTCCCGATGGTGCCCGCCCTCTCAACCCTTTCTTCAACAACTAAACCTCAGAAAACCGAAATCCCTTCAATCGCTCTTGCCAGCCACCCATTGGCATATGGGTTGCTGTCTGTGAAAGCAAATTTTACGTTTGGTTTTAGAGAGGTAATTGACATGGGCATTCTCAGCGGATTTTTCAGCGAAGATTTGGCGATAGATCTGGGGACAGTCAACACGGTCGTGTACACGCCGACGCAAGGCGTCGTTCTCAACGAGCCTTCGGTGCTGGCACTGCATAAGTACACCCGCGAAGTGCTGTCGGTCGGATCACAGGCACTCAAGCTTCTGGGGCGCGAACCTAATGACACGGAAGTTTACCGGCCGATTCGCCGCGGCTCAATCGACAACTTTGAAGTCTCGCAAGTGTTTCTCCGCGCCCTTATCAGTCGCGTGCAGCACAACGATCATCCGAAGCGTAGCCATCTGGTGATCGGCGTGCCGGGATCGTCGACGCCGCTGGAGAGGCGTTCGGTGAAAGACGCCGCGCGCGATGCGAAAGCCGGTCGCGTGGATTTGCTTGATGAAGGTTTGGCCGCCGGTCTGGGCGCGGGTTTGGATTTTGAAGACGAGCAGGCCCATCTGATAGTCGACATCGGTGGCGGCACGACCAATATCGCGATCCTGGCCTGGGGCGGCGTGGTCAGTTCAGTCAGCATTCCGGCCGCCGGGAATGCGATGGATGAAGCGATCAGAGACTATCTGCGCCTGCGCTACGCGGTGCAACTCGGCGAACGCACGGCCGAGCGCGTGAAGAGAGAATTGGGTCGGGCCCGTGGCTACGAAGCACAACCCGAGATGGAATTGGAAGTCGTCGGCAAGCAACTTGCCAACGGAGCCGCCAAGCCGATCACGATCAATTCAAGAGAGGTAAGCGGTGCGCTGGAACCGATCCTTTCGGAAATCGTTTCCGCGGTGCGGCGCGTGATCGAGGACTCGAAACCGGAGGTGACCGCTGACATCTACTATTCCGGCGTGACCCTGACAGGAGGCGGAGCATTGTTGAGTGGAATGGCTGAACGCCTGCAGCATGATCTAAATCTGCAGGTGAGCGTCCCTGAGAATCCGTTGACGACGGTGGCGATGGGCGCCGGCCGGTTGTTGGATGAGCCCGAGAAGCTGCAGCGCGCGGCGCTGCGTCTGGACGTTCCGGCCTGGGAGACCGCAGAGAAGTTAGTGGTTAATTGGTAGTAATGTTGTTAGTGGCACAGACTTCAGTCTGTGATTTTTTGGTGAGCGGATCACAGACTGAAGTCTGTGCCACTAGGAGCCGTGTCGAACATCAAAGCCGCATGAGGTAGAATCTCATGCGGCTTTTTCTAATGAACGAGATCAAACCATTCAAGATTCGCGATATTGAGATCAATCCGCCGCTGGTGCTTTCACCGATGGCGGGTGTCACCGATATTTCGTTCCGTCGCCTGCTGAAGGCGCGCGGCGGAATTGGCCTGACCGTTTCGGAATTTATCTCAGTCGAAGGGTTGACGCGGAACAACCCGAAATCGAAACGCCAGATGCGCTTCTATGAAAACGAACGGCCGTTCGCGGTTCAGATTTTCGGCGGTAAGCCGGCTCGCATGCGCATGGCGGCTGAGATGGCCGAAGAAGTAGGCGCGGATATTCTGGACGTTAACTGCGGCTGTCCCGCCCCTAAAGTTGTGAAGCATGGCGGCGGGTCGGGTTTGCTTAAGGACCATCCGAGGTTGGAAGAAATTCTCAAAGAGATTAAGAAAGCCATCACCATCCCGATGACGGTGAAGATTCGCGCAGGCTTCTACGATCACACCATCAACGCCGTCGACACGGCGAAGCTGGCCGAAGACTGCGGCGCGGAACACATCGCGCTGCACGGCCGCACCAAGGAGCAGGGTTATCGCGGTAAGGCAAATTGGGATCTGGTAAAAGCGATCAAAGAGACCGTGAGCGTGCCGGTATCCGGCAGCGGCGATGTCACGACCATCGAGCAGGCCTTCAATCGTTTTCGCGAAACTGGCTGTGACGGAGTTTTGATCGGCCGCGGCGCGATGCAGAACCCCTGGATCTTTCGCCAGATCGAAGACACCATGCACGGCCGCGAACCCTTTCAACCAAGTCTGGAAGATAAGCGCGCAGTGCTGCTTGAATACTTCGACATGCTGCGCGAAGACATGCCGCAGCTCGCGGCGATCGGACGAATGAAGCAATTGGCCGGGCAATTCACCCGTGGTCTGCACGGCGGCGCCCTGTTCCGCACGGCGATGTACCACTCGCATTCAGTCGAAGAGATCCTGGATCGCATTTCCGAATACTTCGAAACCATCTCTGCCGGACGGCAATACTTCGGCGAAGGAAAACCCGGCGAGATTGTTGAGGTGCCGGAGCTGGATTCGTGTGAGGTGGGGATCGGCGTTTAGTTGTGCGGGACTAAATTCCGCGGTAAAACGATCCACCAAACACACGAAGCGCCTTCTTCGTTCTGTTTTCGTGTGATTTCGTGGATCGTTCTTCTATACCGGGAAAAACATCCTACCGCACCAGACACCGTTAAATCATCAATCCGTTTTGAATCCTGATTGGCTTTTGAAACTTGATCTTTTTCCGATGGAGACTCCCAAATGAATCGAATGAAATTAATATTCGCATTTCTCCTCGTTGTAACGGCGAGCGCAGCTGCTTTTGGACAACACGGACACGAACCCGCGACGGCGACCCGGCCGCAAACCTCGGCCCCGACGCAGCAGCAAACGTCTGCCCGCGATGCGACCAGAGAAAAACTGCGCGCGATCCTGGACGCCGCCGGGCCCAAGATTAATACTTCGTTTCGGCAGAGCGACAAACAGCCTTACAACTTTGTCGGAGTGATGAAGACCGGTCTCAAGAATGCCGACGCGCTTGAGATCGTCATCTCGGTCAGCGGCGAAGACACGCTTCATTTCCGCATCTTTCCGCATTATCACAACGCCTATCTCAACATCGACAAGGTCCGCAGCAGCGATGGCTTGCTCCGACAAATGGTCCGTTTCAGCGACAAGAATTTTCTGTTTTGGGGAGCAGACAATTCTGGCGATATCTTTGCCGGATACAACTTCACACTTGAGTCTGGTTTTCCCGATGCATCAATTAGAGTCGTGCTGAACAGCATTGCCAAGCTGGACGAGTACGTGGGACAGATGAGGGGATCTATTGATGACAGCGCCGCGCCTTGAGAGTTACGGCCGCTAGCGGCACGACACTCGCGGCTCCGCCGCAGCACATAGCGGAAAGGCTCTGCCTTTCCGGCGCCTCCTCATTATTAATTCCTGAGGCTATGCCTCAGGGTGGGAGGCGCAGCCTCCAAAGAAGATATTTCAAATCGCCACGGTAAGCCGAAGGCTTACCGCTATGTGCTGCGGCAAAGCCGCGTCGTTGTGACGGCCCACCTGATTGCCCAGCATGAGTCTTTGTTCCGCTCGCTACCCCGACTCGTCGGGGTTCTTGTACCAGGTCAAGGCTTATTCGTCGCCACAACATCCGTCTGGGTTCCGGCCCCGCTATCCAACTTCACCGGCGCTGGATAGCCCTTGCCGGTGAAGCCCGCAATCTCAATCACAACTTCTTTCTGGTTGCGCAGGTTTTTCTGCCGCTCAGCTTCGGCCTTTCTCTCGTTAGCCAAAGCAATCCGATCGGCTGAGTTGGCCGGCGTTGAGATCGAAGGCTTAGGCGAAGCCTGCTTTGCCGGACGGCCGGACATCACATTGAGCGCTTCCATCACCTGCGTTTTCACGTCTGCGTCCAGGCTGTCAAAGCCTGTGCCGTGCGCCGCAAACACCGCACGCAAATTCTCTTCGGTATTGGTGTGCTGATCGTAGACGTCGCGATAGATGTGCAACCGTCCATCCTCGAACACGATCGTTTCATAACGGAGTTCGACGGGGACCAACTGGCCCAGCTTCACGACCTGGGTTCTGGTTCGTTTCTTCAGGTACCCGGACATCGTCTCTTCGGCCAGCTCGGTCTGTGAAGCCTGTGCCAGCACCCTGGCAAAGTCCTTGACCTGCGCGTTGGTCATGCCCACACAGCCGTGCGAGGCAAAGGTGCCGATCTTCGCCAGAGGCTTGCCGCCGTGTATCAGCGAAGGCGAGCCAATCGGTATCTTGATCGGACCCAGCGGGTTCTGTTTGCTGCCCGCCCCGATCACTTCGCCGGGCGTCACGTTCATCGAGTTGACCCAGGGCGAATCGGGCGGGGTCCAGGTCGGATTGAAAATGATCTGTTGGGCCTTGCGCAAACCCTGCGGCAAAGGAAACTGCGGATAACCAATGCCGATCTTATAAGACTTAACCAGAGAGCCTCCGGCGAAAACATCCATGCGAAAGGCGGGGATGTTGACTACGATGCGAGTGTCGGTGGGCACTGCGTTCGGGCCTGGCAGCAGAACCGGCTCGGCATCTCTGGCTATCGCAGCTTCCAACTCTTCGCTGCCTCTGTTCCAGCGGTCACGCGCCAGCGCGAGGAGTTGATCCGCTTTATCAGGACCGATCGCGCCGCGAATAGCTTCGATCGCATTTTGCCGGGCCGCTTCAGCGCTGCTGATTTGAAGTTCAGCGTTTGATTTGCGCAGTTTCGTTACGGCTTCGATCGAGATCTTACTGAGCGCAGCGATCTGGTTGTCGGTGAGTTGCAGCTTCGATTTCAGCTCTGATTTGAATGCTGCTTCGCTAAGCAACGCATCGAGCACCGGCAGCGTGATGGGGACAGCCTCAGCCACCGTTGGCGGAGTTGATGCAGCCAGGGGCGCTGGAGGAGTTTGGGCGTGACGAGTGCATCCTGCGAGTAACAGGACACCCATCGAAATGATTCGCGTGACCTTGAAGCTTAGTTTCATGTTGGGTTGATTAGACTCTTTCCCGGACGCGTTCGATACGCGGTTGACCACAAAGGATCTGCGTACTAACCACAGGACGAACCTTGTGGATACTTTTGCACGTGGCTCCGTATCAGAAGCCCGACCGTAAGGAAGGGCCACGCGACACTGCCGCCGGCCGGGGCTTAGATAGTCTTCGTGATGGTTGCCGTTCGACTGGTAATACGATCCACGAAATCACACGAAATGAGTTTTGTTCGTGGTGTTTCGTGGAAGGTTTTCCGTTCGGAGCAGGAACAAAACACATGAGCAACTGAGACACATACGTATCAGAGGCCCGACCGCAATCATCAACTCCGTGGCTTAGACTGACGGTTCGCTGTCGTCGCTGGCCGTCCCTCATGGTCGGGCTTCTGACTCGACACGCGGGCGCAAATCGCTATAATGCCGAGGCTCGGCAAAATCTCTCCTATAGTTTGCTTAATTCCAAGGCTCGCCGCTATCATGCTGTCCACCTAATTCAAGTGACGGCAAGGATCCGAACCTTAAAATCTGAGAGGAACACTATGAAGCGCATCCTGTTAAGCTCAATCATTATCGCCAGCCTGCTGACCGCGTTTGCCTGTCAACCGGGCGGGGGCGGCGACAAGGTCAAAATCGGCGTGTTCATGTCGATGACCGGCACCACCGCCAACTTTGGCATCTCGTCGACGAACGGCATCAAGATGGCCGCCGATGAGACCAACGCCGCCGGCGGGATCAACGGTAAGCAAGTCGAGCTGGATATACAGGATGACCGATCGGATGCGTCCGAAGCCGCGACGATCGTTACCAAGTTTGTGACGCAGGATGGCGTGGCCGCCATTCTCGGCGAGGTCGCCAGTTCGCGTTCGATCGCCGCCGCACCCATTGCTCAGAACGCCAAGATTCCCATGCTGACGCCCTCTTCAACCAATCCCGAAGTGACCAAGAAGGGTGACTACATTTTCCGCAGTTGCTTTATCGATCCGGTGCAGGGAGCCGCGATCGCCCAGTTTGCCGCGCGCACGCTCAACGCGAAACGCGCCGCCATCATGGTCGATCGCAAGAATGACTATTCAACCGGACTCGAGAAGTTCATCAGCGCCACCTTTACCAAGCTGGGTGGACAAATTGTCGTGACCCAGTCTTATCAGGAAGGCGATCAGGACTTCAACGCCCAGTTGACCTCGATCAAAGGTTCGAACCCCGAAGTGATCTTCGTGCCCGGCTATTACAACGACGTCGGTTTGATTGCCAAGCAGGCGCGCGATAAAGGGATCACCGTGCCTCTGCTGGGCGGTGATGGCTGGGACGCGGAACAGCTTTACAAGATTGGCGGCACGGCACTAAACGGGTCGTTCTTCAGTAATCACTATTCGCCTTACGACACGGACCCGATGGTGCAGAAGTTCGTTAACGACTACACGGCCCGCTATGGCGCAAAGCCGGACGCACTCGCGGCCACGGCTTATGACGCAGCTAAGATAATGTTCGACGCCATCAAGCGCGCGAACTCGCTGGACGGTAAAGCGATCCGCGATGCGCTGGCCGCCACCAAAGACTTTCCCGGCGTGACCGGCAAAGTTACTTTTAACGAGAACCGCGACGCCGTGAAACCGATCGTCATGATCGAGATCAAAGACGGCGGTATTTATGCGGTGCGCGAACGGGTCCAGGTCGAAGGCGCGGCCATGCCGGTCTTGACCGATACTCCGAGTACTTCAGCCAGCCCGGCGGCGGCCACCAGTCCCGCGGCTGCGGCCAGTCCGGCATCGTCTGCCAAGCCGGTTGCAACCAAGCCGGCGGCGTCTCCCGCGCCGACAAAATAGCCGCGGGAGATCGCCGCTATGTACGACAAACTTCAGTTTGTCGCGGCGAGAAATGGACAAACGAAAGTTTGTCCTACACAAGACGCTGTCAACTGAATGAGCACACTTCTTCAGCAACTAATTAACGGCATCTCACTGGGCGCGATCTATGCTCTGATCGCGCTTGGTTACACGATGGTCTACGGCATCCTGCGCTTGATTAATTTCGCGCACGGCGACGTGTACATGGTAGGCGCCTTCATGGGTTACTACCTCGCGGGCGGCATCGGCATTCGCGGCGCCCAGATGCTCATGGGTAACCCGGACTCGAACATCTTCGGCCGCGTTCTGGCTCATGGACTACTCGGCGGTGGAGTCCTGCAACCATCTTTGATTACGGCTCTGGTCATCATGCTTTTGGCGATGGCCATCTGCGCTGCCGTGGGCGTGATCATCGAACGTCTTGCTTACCGGCCAGTCCGAAAGTATTCACGACTGACCGCGCTGATTACCGCGATTGGTGTTTCGCTTCTGCTCGAGAACGGCGGTCAGGTTGTTTTCGGCGCTGACCCAAAGTTCTTTCCGGAGCTGTTCAAGAAACGCAACATCGAACTCTTTGGCGGCGCCAGCATCAACACCGCCGATATCGCTGTGCTCGTCATAGCCTTTGCGCTGATGGTTGGGCTGCAGCTGGTGGTCTTTCGCACTAAGACAGGCCGGGCGATGCGCGCCGTGTCCTTCAATTTGAATTCGGCAAAGCTGATGGGCATCAACACTGATCGCATTATCGCCTTTACCTTCGCGCTGGGCTCGGCAATGGCCGCAGCCGCCGGTGTGCTCGTAGCCATCCGCATTCCCCGAATCGATCCGCTGATGGGAATCCTGGTCGGCTTGAAGGCATTTGTGGCTGCGGTGCTGGGTGGCATCGGCAACATCCCGGGCGCCGTGCTCGGTGGTTTTTTGATCGGCATCACGGAAACAATGGTCGTCGGCTATTTGTCACCGACCTACAAAGATGCCGTGGCCTTCGCGATTTTGATTTTGATCCTGTTGTTCCGTCCTTCCGGTTTGTTGGGATCAACCGTGCAGGAAAAAGTATGAAAAGGCAGAGGTCAGAAGTCAGAGATCAGAGGTCAGATAGGAACCTTCCGATCTCCGACTTCTGACCTCTGACCTCTGACTTCTTGTTCTCTATGTCTCGCTATCTCCGCAATCTGATTATCGCCCTGGCCGTGCTCGCTGTTCTTTACGGGCTGAACATTGTTTTTGGCGGACGGCTAATCAGCCCTTACTTCAGTCGCATCCTGATGCTCTCGGGCATCTCGATTACCCTCGCCGTCTCGCTAAATCTAATCAACGGTTTTACTGGGCAGTTCTCAATCGGGCACGCGGGATTCATGGCCGTGGGCGCGTATTCGTCGGCCTATTTTTCGGTGAACTATGGGATCAGGTTGGCTGCGGCGCTGGGCGACGGCAGCCTGGGGTGGGTCATAGCGCTCATCGCCGCCACTCTGGTCGGCGCGGCGTGTGCCGGCGTAGCGGGCTTACTCGTCGGTGTTCCTTCGCTGCGATTGAAAGGCGACTATCTGGCCATCGTCACGCTTGGCTTTGGCCAGATCATCGTCGTGTTTCTGAATAACATCGAAGCTATCGGCGGCGCTCGCGGCTATTCCGGGATTCCGATCGTCAAAAGCTTCTTCTGGATTTTCCTGATTGCGATTCTGACCATCGTCATCGTCTACAACATCGTTCATTCAGCCTTCGGCCGCGCCCTCATATCAATCCGTGAGGACGAACTTGCGGCGGAAGCGATGGGCGTCAACACCACCCGCTACAAAGTAATGGCCTTTGTGATCTCTTCGGCGATGGCCGGCGCGGGCGGCGTGCTGCTGGCCCACTTTGATGGTTATCTGAATCCAAAATCGTTCGAGTTCATTAAGTCATTCGAGATTTTGATTATGATCATCCTCGGCGGACTGGGCTCGATCGTTGGTTCAGTACTCGGCGCGATCCTGCTTACGATCCTGCCTGAAGCGTTGCGCGGATTTGCCCAGTACCGCATGGTGATCTATTCAGTCCTGCTGATCGTCCTGATGATAACGCGGCCGCAAGGCCTGCTCGGAAATACCGATGCGTTTAAGAAATGGCGCGCCCGGCTGCGCGGCAAGCGGGACGGCGAGACTCCGGGCACGGGCCCGGACGGCTCGATCAAGAAGGAAGAAGTATGACCAGCGGAAACGGCAAAGCCATCGTGCTGAAGACTGACAAGGTCACCATCCGGTTTGGAGGCCTAACCGCGGTCAATCAACTGGACATGGCCGTGGCCGCAGGGGAAATCTACGGACTGATTGGACCCAATGGGGCCGGCAAAACCACGATATTTAATTTATTGACCGGCGTGTATGAACCGACATCCGGCGAGATCTATTTTGAAGAGAAGCGCATCGACGGCAAGCGCCCTTACGAAATTGCGCACTGCGGCGTCTCGAGAACGTTTCAAAACATCCGGCTGTTCCCGGGAATGTCCGTGCTGGAAAACGTGATGACCGCATGTCACATTCACACGCGCCAGAATCTTCTGGACGCCGTGATCCGCTCGCCGCGGTTCGAACGTGACGAACGCGAGCACCGCGACTTCTCGCTCGAGCTCCTGGAAATTTTCGAGCTGGCGAATCTCAGGGACGAAGGCGGAACCAGCCTGCCCTACGGTAAGCAGCGCCGTTTGGAAATTGTTCGGGCGCTGGCGACCCGGCCCAAGCTGCTGCTGCTGGACGAACCCGCGGCGGGACTGAATCCTTCCGAGCAGGAAGACCTGATGACGTTGATCCAGCAGATCCGCGATCGCTTTGGTCTGACGATCCTGCTGGTCGAGCACAACATGAAAGTTGTCATGGGCGTCTGCGAACGGATCCAAGTCGTGGACTATGGAAAGTCGATCGCGCTCGGCGTGCCGGATGAAATCAAGAACGATCCGAAAGTGATCGAAGCGTATCTTGGGGATTAGAACTTTGTGTTTAGTATTTTGTACTTTCAAAAGCACGGTCTTTGGTCGCAGAAATTTAGCCGCAAAGCGGCGTCAGATCTGTAGCCCAGGGCGTGAGCCGTGGGTATCGGTCGGCCGCAGAGAATACAGCCGCAGAGCGGCGTAACCAGCGCATGAATGTTCCGCCCCTGCCGGGGCTGGTTTGCCTGGCGTTACATGGCCCATGGCTCACGCCGTGGGCTACAGATCTTTCGCCGCTCCGCGGCTCAGTCAAATGCTAATACTCGTTCTCTGGTAAGAGTTCAAAGTACCAGGGACTAAAGATCAAAGCACAGTCTTTATGTTAATTCTAGATAACGTCTCAGTAAACTATGGCGCGATTGAAGCGTTGCGCGGCATCTCGATGCGAGTCGAGCAAGGCGAAGTCGTCACGCTGATCGGCGCCAACGGGGCGGGCAAGACAACCACTCTGCGCACGATCACCGGACTGCTCGCGCCGCGCGAAGGCAGCGTTACGTTCGAAGGTCAGGAGATCGGCGGCACCGCCACGCACAAGCTGGTCGCTCGGGGAATTTCAATGTCGCCCGAGGGCCGCGGCGTCTTCGCGAACCTCACCGTGCGCGAGAACCTGCAGATGGGAGCCTATCTGCAGAAGAACCGCACACAGATCGCCGCCGACATGGAACGTTGCTTCAAAATGTTTCCGCGCTTGAAAGAGCGCGAGACACAGAAGGCGGGCACGCTTTCCGGCGGCGAACAACAGATGCTGGCGATGGGCCGCGCCTTGATGTCTCGCCCGCGCCTGCTGCTGCTCGATGAGCCTTCTCTCGGCCTGGCGCCGCTGGTCGTCCACACAATCTTCGAAGCGATCGACGAAATTCGCAGCAAAGGCACGACGATTCTGCTGGTCGAACAGAACGCCCACGCCGCGCTAAAACATTCCGACCGCGCCTACGTTTTGGAAACCGGCGGGATCACCATGGAAGGCCCTTCGAAAGATCTCGCCAACGATCCAAGGATCAAAGAAGCCTACCTCGGGGAATAGCCTTTCCCTCAGGAATGGTTGCAAGAGTAAGTCTCTGAGAATGGACGCGTCCCTCCCGCACTTGATTCTAGCCGCTTCGTAACTTTGGAATATGTTGCCCCAAGAAAGGAGGGCGGGTCGCTCTTTGGCTGACCCACCCCCTTGATTTGCGTGAATTAAGAATCAATTCACGCGGTGTGTCGTTTCTTAGCGAGTAAAGTGACAGACCCGGTCTTGCGGGTCCTGGAAATTGGACTAGGACCAGTAATCGTCCTTTCTACGGATCCGCTAGTCTTTTCCTTAACATGATTAGATGAGTGTTGCCTTTTTACACTTTGCGCGTAATGCTCGAGAAAGGGCATTTCTAGCTCGGTGTATGCGCCATCTTCACTCATCGACCCAACGGAGAAGCCCTGAGCTCTCTTTCTGGTAGCCCACTTCAACACGGTGAAAGCGGTGTCCCACAGCTCACGCTTACTCCTAAGTCCTCCAAGCTTCACTAGCTCCTTGAGCTCGTCCAACTGATGCTCAAGGATATCAACTTGGAGCCTGTTTGTATTTGCCATAGTGTTCGTTCCTTCTTGGGCCGCTGACATTCTCAAGGGTTTCATCCCTTAAACGGCCCGAATAGGGTATCTGCCTAACGGGCAAACATAGTTGCCAATGTTGCCCTCTTTCTGGCTGTATCTCTTTGAGTTGGACACCCAATGTCGGGTTCAAAGAAACCCCAGTTTACTCTTGTGCACGTTTTCATAGTTGACCTCCTTAGTTTTCAAATAACAGTCTCCGACGACGTCTAGTTTCTCGACAAGGCCATTTAGGAGGGGTGGCCCCAATGAGGGCCTGGCCACCCCTGATTCAAGATTATTCTACCCGTGCCTAAAAAGATCGCGTGCGATGTAAAATAGTAAGCCACCGAGCCCAAAACCTGCCCCCCCCCATATGTACGCTTACTGCTATTAGCACCGCCTGAGGTAGTACAATCACCGACGAACTATGCAGAAACACAAGAAACATCTCAACGGTAAGTGACGCGATGCAGGCCCAGACCAGTCGATCTCTAAGTTTGATATCGGCTGAGCTTTTCGTCCACGCGATCTGGTCATTAACTGATTCGAAAATCCTCTCCGTTTCCACATGTTCTTTCCCCGTAGCCTTAGGCCCTCCGAAATCCAAGGACCCAACCTTCGCTCGCTGAGTAATTCGCCTCTCATCGTGCATTGGAATGGCCTTTCTGGAAACCGGCCCCCACCGGAGTCCAGCCGCAGATTACTCGGCATCCGAGTAGATGTCAAGTAGTAATCAGGAAAGGCTGCTTGCCTTGATTTCGGTGGAGTACGCAGGGTCATACTACGAAGGCGGGGTCGACGTTCTCAGCAAACTTAGAGATTTCTACTTGCCAGAATTTCACGGGCGGTTTGCCGGTTACCGTTGCAGCTGATCCGACGCGGCGCATCCAGGAACTTCAAATCAAAGTTTAGACTGCGATACAACTTCACAATTCGATTGGTCGCCTGGTTCGAGAGCAGCACCGGCCCGCGATGCTTTGCCAGCAACTCAGCCGTCCGCACCTGATCATCCCATGAAAATCCGCCGGCACTGTAGGTCGTGAATTCAACATCATACGGCGGATCAGCATAAATGAAATCGTCTGGCTTGAGTGAGAGCTTGGCGAGATCCTTGTTTGTGAATGACCAGGCGCGGAACACCCTCCGATATTCCGTAAAGTCAATCGCATAGTTGACCGTCTTATATTGTCCGAAGGGAACATTGAACTCACCGCTCTGATTGAAGCGACACAGACCGTTAAAGCAAGTGCGATTCAAGTAGTAGAAGAGTTGAGCGCCCTCCACGGTTCCGGCGCCGTCGTGTTTGATGAGTTCATTGAAGCGCGCGCGATGCTGATAAAAGAGCTCCTTGTCGTACCGAGTATCGATCTTCATCGACAGCCCCCGCCGGAGTTGCGCGTAGAAGTTAATCAGATGCGGATTCAAATCGTTCAGCACAGCGCGCTTCGGCTGCAAACCCAGCGCGACCGCCAAGCCCCCGCAAAACAATTCCACGTATCGACGCTGACGATGCGGCTGCCACAACGGTTCAATCCGCGGGACCAGCCAACGCTTTCCGCCGGCCCACTTCAATGGGGGACCTGCAGATTGTGAGGCTTGATCGTCCTCGCGATGCCGGTTCTTGCCGGCACGTTTTGGTGCTTGGGTAGACACGATCCGCACGATAACAGATGCGGCGAAGCCATCAAAATTAGAGTCAGGAAAGAAGCTTGAGATTGGTGCCGGAGGTCGGACTCGAACCGACATGAGGAGTGAACCTCGCCAGATTTTGAGCCTGGTGCGTATACCAATTTCGCCACTCCGGCACAGCTAAACGGGAAGTCGCGAGGCCATATTAGAGGCACGGACGGCCAACGTCAACTGCGCCAAGGCGTTGGCACTGGCTATCCAGCGCCCCAAAAGCAGCCCGAAAGCCCAGTCAAACAACCGATTCACTCCTCAAAAAGAGTGTTTGCCAATCGCCCGCTCTTGTTATACAATTGCCAAGCCAGTTAAGACTGGCTCGATTGTGGCCCGACTCACCGGTCCAAAGTTATATCCCCCAGGAACCCTCCATTACGTTTTCCCGACGACCTTTGCCGGACAGCCAAATCAAAATATGATGGAAACAATCGCGAAGCCCCTTCTCCTGATTGTCGATGACGAAGTCGAAGTTCGCGGCGTGTTGTGCGACCTCCTCGGCGAGACGTACGAATGCGCGGAGGCATCTTCGGCCGAAGAAGCACTCACCCAACTCAGAGAGAGAAACTATCAACTGGTAATCAGCGACATCACCATGAGCGGCATGACCGGTCTGGAGATGATCCCGCATGCAAAGCTCGCTTCCCCTGATACGGTTATCGTAATGATCAGCGGGATGCAGACGATTGAAAGCGCGATCAACGCGCTTCGTCTCGGCGCTTTCGATTATCTGATGAAGCCGTTTGACCTGCGCCAGGCTGAAGCCGCGGTAGCCCGCGCACTCGAGCATCACGAACTGGTGGCGGCCAAGCGCCGCTACGAAAATCATTTGGAAGAGTTGGTGGACCAGCGCACCGCCGAGTTGGATCGGGCCCTCGACTCGCTCGAGAACGCTTATCGTTCAACCTTGCGGGCGCTGACCTCAGCACTGGAGACGCGCGACGCCGAGACTCACGGACATTCGGAACGGGTGGTGACTTTCAGCTTGAGACTCGGACGCGAATACGGATTGACCAGCGCGGAAATGAAAGCTTTGGAGTTTGGATCGCTACTTCACGATATCGGAAAGATTGGCGTGCCCGATGCTATCTTGCGCAAGCCCGCGAAACTTACGGACGAGGAATGGGTGAAGATGCGCGAACATCCCACGCATGGCCAACAGATTCTGCGCGGCATCAAGTTCCTCGAAGGCGCCGCCAAGGTTGTGGCCCAGCATCATGAAAAGTGGGACGGCTCAGGCTATCCGCTGGGATTGAAAACCGAAGAGATCGATATCTGTGCCCGCATCTTTTCGGTCGCCGACGCGTTTGACGCCATCACCAGCGATCGTGTCTACCGGCAGGGTCGACCTTACGAGGCCGCGGCTGGGGAGATGAACGAATGGTCCGGCCGTCAATTTGATCCCATAGTTGTCGAGGCCTTCCACCGCGTGCCGAAGGAAGATTGGGATGAACTGCGGCGCCGTTCGTTGGAACGCAAAGCGCCTGAACCCGAATGGCAGCCGGTGGCTCCAGCCATTGAATCGAAGTTAAACGCACCGATTAGTTAGGCCCTTTCCAAAGTCGAGTGGCACAGACTTCAGTCTGTGTTTCCGGCAAATCAAAACTCATCACAGACTGAAGTCTGTGCCACTTAATTTGGAACCACGTAGCCTCGCCGGCTTCTTAAGTACAGGCCCACCCGCCTGGAACCGACTTCCACCCTTCGATACTCACCGGGCTGCGCCTCAGCCAACGGCCGTGTGGGTCGATAAGTGATTACGTATTCGGCGCCGATATCGCGCGCGACTTCATCGCCTTTCGCGATCATCTCTTCACTCGAGACAGGCAGGAAGATTCGGCCTCCGGTTTCAGCGGCGAGATCCTTCATCCACTTTTCACTCTTCCAGGTTTCCGCTTCATACGCTTTTCGCACTCTCTTCATTGCCGGGTCAAACCTGATCCCGCCCCCAAACGATGAGCTTCGCGCTGCTACCGGCGGCATCGTGGCCTTGTTCGCGATCCTGGAATCCAAACACCCGGATCGTGCATTCGATGGCTGGGTGTCGTACGTCTGGCGGACAAACTCGGTATAGCTGATGATGTGCACGGTGGCGCGCGCTCCCACGAGTTGTTTTATCGCTTCATCGACAGCGACTTTTCCTCCAGGGCTTTCAACACCATCAGTAATCAGAATCACATGCCGGGTGCCTTCGGGCTGCTCAGAAAGTAACTGCGCGGCTTTGCTCATTGTCTCGAAAATCCGCGACCGTTTAGCCGCAAACAATTTGCACTGAAGCACCTGCGCAATCTTATCCAGATCAGATGTCCACGGTTGGAGCAGCTCAGTCTGACTTGACGATTGCAGCACGGCGATCCGATCACCCTCCCGCAGTCGCGAGATCACCCGCAACGCAACATCTCGGGTGGTACTGGTTTTCTTGGACAGGCCACTCTGGCCGTTCGAGTCGCCGCCGGTATCCAGAATCAACAGGACGTTCGCCGGGATATGGCGCACACTTTTGATTTGCTGAGGCACGCCGTCCTCGAGCACGAGCACATCATCCACCTCAAGTGTGGGATCGTAATGGCCGTACGTATCCCTGGCATTGACCGGAAGGCGCACTTCCTCGGTGAACACTTTCACTTGTTCCTGAGCTTCGCCTTTCGGTTCGACCGGTGGAGTAGGCGAGGGTTTGGGCGATATAGTCTGCGCGGATGAAGTTATCGAGACAAAGACGATCAGCAATGCGGAGCTGAGAGCTATTAGCAATCCTGGCAAACACTTCACCTCAAGTAACGCGCCGACCATCGAATCGAGAGTTCAATTGCAAGTCTGGTGTCAGGCCCTTTCTAGAGACAGCCATTAGCAGGCCGCTGAAAACAGGCGATCGGTAAAGAGCAGGGAACGATCCATGAAATCACACTAAGTCAGATGAACTGGAAACTGATTCTTCCTGCTGGTTTCGTGTGGGTTCGTGGATCGGTCTGGTTTTTCAGCAACAGGAGGCCGTCGATTGAACAGGGCCCACTCTTCCCGTCGCTAAGGCACGATGTAACCCTGCCGGCTGCGCAAGTACAAACCAACCCGCCGGGAAGCAACTTCAACCTTTCGATATTCCCCGGGCTTGGCCGTCGCCAGCGGACGTGTCGGACGGTAAGTCACGACGTATTGCGATCCGATATCGCGTGAAATGCTCTCGGCCTGAGCTAATAAATTCTCGGCAGAATCCGGAAGCAGAATCCGGCCGCCGCTTTCTTCGGCAAGCGCTACCAGTCGCTCTTCACTATCACGCGTTGCGCGTTCGTATTCTTTTCGTTTTCGCCGCATCGCCACATCGGTGTCGATCGATCCAATTTTGAAACCAGGTGTGCGGGTGACGCCGGGAGGCAGCGTGGGATCGCCGTTGGCCACCGGATTGCTCGCCGGATTTGAATCGCGCTGCACGCCGTCACCGCCACGAATTGGTTTAGTTTGACCTTGCAAAGTCTGTCGCTCCAGCACCGTGTAGCTGACGATGTGCACGCTCACCTGCATTGAGTTCATTTGTTTCAGAGCGGTGGTCATGGTGACCTGTCCGCCCGGCGAATTGACGCCATCCGTGATCAGAACGATGTGGCGGGTGCCGGCCGGCGTGTCTTTGAACTGATCGGAAGCCGCAGCGATGGCGCTGGCCAAGCGGCTATTCTTACCTGAGTTCAACTTGGTCTTAAGCACTTTCGCGAGTGCCGCCCTGTCGGTGGTCCATCTTTGCAAAAGCTCCGGCTTAGTCGCGAATTGCATGATCGCAATGCGACTGTCACGGTTAAGCGCTGAGATGATCCGCATCGCCACATCGCGGGTGAGATTGGTGTTCTTCAATCCAAGGTCGTTGCCCGTGTCGAGCAGCAGCAGCACGTTCGTCGGCAGGTGTTGAATGCTTCTGACCTGCTGTGGCTTTCCATCTTCGAGTACGAGCACGTCGTCAATTTCGAGCGTCGGATCGTAATGACCATAGGTATCGGTGGCGGCCACGGGAAGTCTCACCTCTTCCGTAAACACGCGGACCTGATCCTGCTCTTCACTCTTAGGGGTGGGCGACGGTTTTGGTTTGATCTGCGCGGGCGCGGCGGACGCTGAAAAGACGAGGGCCAAAATGATTAGAAAAGGTGAACGCAAAACTTAATTTCACTCCGCGGACTTGGTTTAGAATGTACGGCAGGTTTGATGCTTCAGGTCATGCGTCGCAGTTGCCCGACGCAAGGAAGAAACTAACGTAACGTTTTGCGCGCCTGGGCCTGAACGGCGGTAATTGCGATGGCATCAACGATGTCTTCCGCCTTACAACCGCGCGAAAGATCGTTCGCCGGCGCGTCCAAACCCTGCAGAATGGGGCCGATTGCCGTGGCGCCGGCAAGTCTCTCGGTCAGCTTGTAAGCGATGTTGCCCGATTGCAGGTCAGGAAAGATGAGCACGTTGGCCCGCCCGGCGACACTCGAACCCGGTGCTTTAGATTGCGCGATTGCGGGGACCAGCGCGGCGTCCGCTTGTAACTCACCATCGATCTCGATCTCCGGCGCGCGCGCTCGGACCGTGCGAGTGGCTTCCACGACTTTATCGATCAGACGATGACGCGCGCTGCCTTTTGTCGAGAACGAAAGCATGGCGACGCGTGGTTCAGCACCGAGCAGTGCGCGACAGGAGTCAGCGGAAGCGATGGCAATCTCTGCCAGTTCCGCCGCGCTGGGTTCAATCACCACACCGCAGTCAGCAAAGATCATCGCGCCGTTGTGGCCGACACTCTGATCGCGCATAGCCATCAAGAAAAAGCTGGACACCAGTTTGAAGCCCGGCCGCACGCCGATGCAGTGCAGAGCCGCGCGCACCGTGTGCGACGTCGTGTTGGTCGCGCCGGCCACGGAACCGTCGGCGCGCCCGGCATGGACCATGAGGTTGCCGTAATAAAGCGGATCTCGCACTGCAGTCCGCGCTTCATCCAGAGTCAGGCCTTTCGCGCGTCGGGCCTCGTAAAGTAAAGACACCATCTTGTCGAAATCGTTGGCGCGAACATGATCGATAAGCTCGACTCCGCCCAGATCTGCTCCGGCTTGACGGGCCGCCGCGCGCACTTTCTCTTCGTCGCCGAGCACGGTTACCTGGGCGAGCCGTTCGCGCGCAGCCATGCTGGCGGCGACGACCGTCCGGGGATCTTCCCCTTCGGGCAGGACTATGCGTTGAGGGTTCGCGGCAGCGCGTTGACGAATTTGATCGAGAATGGACACAGAGGTTGCCAGCGGTTAGTTGTCAGGGGTTCCTTAGAGCGATGGCAATTTATCATGAGATGCGCCAGCCGGAAAGCGTTGCCGTCGTTAACGAATCTCCCGTCAGGTACAACGATCCACGAAACACACGAAGCTTCACCCGCATTCTTCGCCGGTTCGTGTGATTTCGTGGATCGTTATTCTCCGTGAAAGGAAAGCACGACCATTGTTAGTTGCACCACAAGCTACGACCTTGCTCTCCTGGAGGAGATGGTATGGTCTCGCTTACAATCCGAAACCGTTTAAACGGTTTCCTTTCATCGCGGGATCACGGATCACCGGGCTAAAGCCGAAGTGCTGATAACAAGCTTGCTCACCTTTGCACAGGTCGGCTAGACTCTCTGTCATAACCCCGAAACACAAAGCAACTGACGACTGACAACGGACGAATAGCAATGCGCAAACGTGAACTTAAAAGCCGAATGAAGAACCTGCTCTTGTTTCTTCCGAACATGATCGCGCTGACTGCCAGGTTAATGGTGGATTCGCGCGTGCCGCGAACGGAACGCGCACTCTTCGCCGCGGCGCTCATTTACGCGATCATCCCATTCGACTTTATCCCCGACATGATTCCATTCGTCGGACAAATCGATGATCTGTTTCTAATCTCGATGACGCTTTTAAGATTGATGGATCGCACCGATGACAGCATCGTGCGCGAACACTGGCGCGGCGGCGGCGACATCGTCCAACTGGCCGAATCGGTCGCCACGGTCGCCCCCTTACTAATTCCGCGGGCGATTAGCCGGGTGCTGCTGTCCAAAGTCCGACCCACCGCTGAAGGCACGGGCCTCCTGGTTAACGCTTCAAAGTTTGAGCCGCTTTTGGTTGAGATTCCCGAACGAGCGAAGCCGGGTCACAAGCCCGACCGTCACGGTGGGATGGGTACGAGTCGATCAGGACGTGGCGCGAAATCAGCTTAAAGCCGCAACCGCAGCCGGCCCGATCGCGACTCCACCTACCTGTTTCCGATCTACATGCCGGTAAAGAATGTCGCGCTGCTGCGGGACAAAGCCCGCTTCAGTAATCAAATACCGCAACATCTTTTCGTCAGCTTCATTATTCGCACCTGCCGCTGAGACAACGTTCTCTTCAATCATGATCGAACCCATGTCGTTGGCGCCAAAGCGCAGCGCGACCTGTCCCAGACGCAAGCCCTGGGTCAACCAGGACGATTGCAGGTTCTCAATGTTGTCGAGAAACAAGCGCGACACGGCCAGCATCTTTAGATAGTCGATACCGGTCGGTTCGTCCTTGATGCGTCGGCCGAGCGCTGTGTTCTCTCTTTGAAAGGTCCAGGGAATGAATGCCGTAAAGCCGCCCGTGTCGTCCTGCAAATCACGTATGCGTTGCAGGTGACGCACTCGATGCTCGATGCGATCGCCGATGCCGAACATCATCGTGGCGCTCGATCGCAAACCAACCTTATGGACAGCGCGCATCACTGCCAACCATTCGTCAGTCGTGCACTTGGTGGCGACTCGCTTACGTACTTCGTCGTCGAGAATTTCCGCGCCTCCACCGGGCAGGCTGTATAGCCCCGCCTCTTTCAAACGCCCCATGATCGTTTCGTAGTCGAGACCTGAGATCAGATGAAGGTTGTGAATTTCAGGCGGCGAGAAACAGTGCAGCTGAAAGCGGGGATACTTCGCAGTCAAAGTGCGCAGCAGATCTTCGTACCACTCGATTCCAAAGTCCGGGTGCAGGCCGCCCTGCATCAAAACGCCCGTGCCGCCGAGGGCAATCGTCTCGTCAATCTTCGCGCAGATCTCATCGATCGTCCGCACGTAAGTATCGGGCGCGCCGGGCCTGCGATAGAACGCGCAGAAGGTGCACACAACATTGCACACGTTCGTGTAGTTGATATTGCGATCGATTATGTAGGTAACGACGTTGTCCGAATGGCGGCGCCGGCGGATCTCGTCAGCAGCGGCGCCAATGCGCGCGATGTCGTATGACTCGAGCAGCGTCGTGCACTGGTCCCCGCTGATACGCTCTCCGGCGAGCGTTTTGTCGAGAATCGTTTGAATGTCCTGATTGCTCACTTCGCTAGTCTATTAAGTTGTGGCGTAATACTCAACGTAACCAGAGGTTTGAGTGCTAAGTCCATTTCGGCTATTAGAGTTGTTGGAAGGAGAAAGGCAGGCGGTAGTTCCCTTATTTTGGTTTAGTATTTCTCCGTTAGGGCAAGGACGATCCACGAAACTCACGAAGCAGAACTAATTCGTGTGTTCCGTGGATCGCCCTTCTCGGGGCAGAGTCAACCTCTCAAAGTAAGAAACTGCACGATGGAATCTCTAACTACTTGCCCTTGGTCTTGACCCTTCCGCTTGAGTCGAACTCCATTCCGATCCGCTGCTTGCCGTTTCTTAGTGAAACTTCGTAGCCGACCGTGCCGCCCGCAGTGGTTTTCTCTGCCAGGGTGATCACAGCTCGCGGATACTTCTGCTTGATAGCTTGTTGAGCATCCGCGGGCAAGTCGCTGGCGGAGATGCTCTCTTCAACCTCGGCGACGGTGCCGTCCGCGTTGTAAAGGACGTCGCGCTGCGTCGTTCCTTCGCGGCTTTCGATTTCATAAAACACCTTGCCGTTTTCCTTCTCCTGCGCATAACCGCGAATGGTGGCGTTCGGATAGGAACTCTTGAAAGCCGCTATAACCGCAGCCGGCACCTGGTGCGCGGTGATCTTCTTTTCTTGAGCGGCCGCTGAAAAACTGAGCAGCGAGATGGCCGCGGCAACCAGTACGAATCGTGTAAATGCGTAAGTAACTTTCATAAACCTTCTCTTCTTTCTTTGTCCGATTTGGAAGGCTGTTTTTATAACATGCGGAACCAACTTTTGGGTACTTGTCAGGAAAGCTGGGTAGCAAGAATTGTTGGGTGGTAACGGAGATTATTTCCTCTTAGACTGCTGCCTAGATTGCGCTCAACAAGAATTAGGAATGGTCTATCAGATTGAATTCAAACCACGCGCGATTCGGGATCTCAAAGCTCTCGACAAAGCGCGAAGCGGCCGCATCATGAAAAAGATCAGCCTGATGCAAGACGATCTCGCCGGAGATGTTAAGCATTTGACCAATACTACGCCCGAATTTCGACTTCGAGTGGGTGACTATCGAATTCTATTCGAATTAGAAGGCGGGAAAGTGATAATCTATCGCGTGCTGCATCGTAAGGACGCTTACGGCTGAGGGAAACAAATATGATCGAGCTACATCCGGAGATTCTAGAGAAAGACGGTAAGAGGCACGTCATTCTCCCCTACGAAGAATTCGCCGCGATTGAACAAGCGCTCGCCGACGCGGAAGACCTTGCGGCTTTAAGAGCAGCGAAGAAAGACGAACACGACGCGACGAGCATTCCTCTGGAGCGGGTGCTCGAAGACTTGGAACTTTCGAGTTGAGAAACGTAAAGTTATCCGAAACCAGTGTCCCGCAGACTCGATCTCCACACGCATTACTATCCGCCGATCTACTTCGATAAGATTCGCGATCTTCCTTCCGAATTCTCTTTTGATAAAAGCCCTTCGGGACAAACGATCATCAAGTATCGCGGCGCGCGGTTCTTTGGCGTGACCCGCCGATGACTGACGTCGCGCGCACTGTGGAAGACATGGATCGCGTGCGCATCGACGTGGAAGTCGTCTCTCTGTCCACACCCAACGTTTTCTTCACTGAAGCGGCGTATCAACCTGAAATCGCGCGCATGACTAACGTGTCCATTCGCTCCATCAGGTAAGGCACGGCGCCGCCCAGGTGTCCGACAAGTCGAACTAAATACAAGGGCCCGCCCAAAACCCAGTAGCCACTTATCAACTGGTGGGAATGTCAGGGAGATCCAAACCCGGGGACGCCGGCGGGCCATTGACGAAGGAAACAGGTATTGACTTTCGCGTTAGCCCGGCAACTAGTCTGCGAAGCATTCCCGGTCTCCGTACGGGATGCCATATGATCCCTTCCACGTGATTACCGTGGTTCAAGTCAAACAGCATAACCTGCGGTTCAGGAAATCCTTCCAGGTAGTATTTTACTTTGAGGTGAGACTCATCGCGTTGATAGTTTCTCAGTGAAACCACCACCACATTTCGATAGCAGAAGTGGTGACTGATCTGCGACGTGTACCTCCCCTGCCGGCCCAACTCGACAACCTTGGTGAGATGTCTAAAAATCGCTTCCCCAACCCAACTAAAAGGTTGATAAGCGACAGGTGTGGCTACGATGTGGGGAATGACGGCGTTCTTGTGTTCCGGTTTGGAAGAATAGATTGTCGAATAGCCCGGGGTGTGAATGTCTCCACTGAGGATTACGACATTAAGAGATTTTCCTCCGTCAATTGGGTTTTCCAGGTCAAACAGGAAGTCCAGTGCGCGGTCAGCCTCGTCTTTGTTGTCATCGGCCCCCCATGAGTCATTGATGTCATCACGCAAGTCGCCGACTGCATCATTAAAGCCCGCCACGGCTTTCTTGAACACTTGAAATCGTTTCAGCAGGTTCACGGTGTCGATCACCCGGAACCAGGTCCTTAAGATGTATCTCTCGACCAGGGGAGCGCCGTGCGAGAAGACGACCGAACTAACAAAGAAGAGCGTATCGATCTCGTCTCTGTTGGCTGCAGCCCAGTTCGCAATTGCCTGCCTTTGCTCGGGCTTCCATATCCGCCCAATATAGTTCAGCTTGCCTTTAACGATCTCTTTGTCATATCGAATATTTCGATTCGAGCGCAGATCTGCAATTACGAAACCTGCCCTTCCCACCTTGAAGCACGTATCAAATCCAGCCGTGAAATCACTTGAAGGTGGATCGGGATTTCGCGAACTCTGCATTATCTTGAACATTCCACTCGCGGTTTCGAATAGCCGCTTCCACTCGTCCGTGAATTCCTGCGAGTCCTTTGCCTTAAACGAGTCTTCGCGCGATCCCCAACCGTCGGTGATATCGTGATCGTCCCACATCAGGATTGCCGGGATTCGGCACAGGACTCTCCGGTAGTGTTCGTTGTTCCAAAACTTCTTGTAGACATCGAGGTACAGTTGGCGGCGCTTCGCCGGATCGTCCTCCTGGAGAACTTTGGTTTCAACTTCGTCCGCGTAAACCTGATCGCCCGCGAGGATGGCAAAGCGCACATTGGCGTTCTGCTCCCCTTTGATGATTTCAGGAATCTGATTCCAGACAGCGAAGCCATCGAAGCCGTCGGATTTCGCCGTCCCAGGGTGATGACAACTCATCAAAAGGAAATCGAGCTGGCGCCCATAACCATCTTCGGGCAGCGTCCAAAAAAACAGGTCCTGTTCTTGCAGACCCTTCAGTTCGAGAGCGTGCCTGTGTTGCTCGTCCTCCCAAAGTTGATACGCGTACTTTGCGTTCGCCTTGAGGCCCTCAATCGTGACCACGCCCACTCCAAGATCAGCATGGAGACATCTAATTGTCGCGGGCGGATGCACTTCCGGCGGCACGACTTTCGCGACCTTCTCTGATATCCGCCTCATCTCTTCGTTCGCCGGGCCGCGTTCGAGAAGTTTCAGGGTGACAAATACATCTCGGTCTGTGCCTTCCGTCTGCAGGTACAACCACAGCTTGACGCTCGAGTGGGTGATGTAACCGACAAACGGACCTAGCAGGGTAACGTCTTCAGTGCTGTTCGCCATGTGGCCTCCGGCAGAGTCACTCAAGATGAGGAGTAACTCGAAAGAAGGTTAAGGGTTAGCCCGGTCGAACTCGTCGGCAACGCAGCAACCGCGGATGTAAATGTTACGTTGACTGAGGACTTGCGGGCATTGAAATCGGGCCTCGTTAGTTGGGTTTAACCCGGGACGCGGTAACAATATCACAGGCGTTCCCGGATGCAACTATTTATTAGTTTTGAATAACCTTTTGGTCATGCACGGCGCCCATTCTGTGCTACCGTATACGCCATCAAACAAAGTCTAAGGAGGAACTCGTATCATGAGTAACCCAAATCCCACGCCTCCGATCGAACTGCATCACGAGATTCACGGTTCGGGCAAACCGGTGCTTTGCATACACGGCTTTGGCGCCAGTCTGTTTTCGTGGCGCAACTTCGTGGGCCCGATATCCGCGAATTACCAACTGATCCTGATCGATTTAAAGGGCTCGGGTAACTCGCCAAAGCCGCCCGACTCGCACTACTCATCCCAGGATCATGCAGATCTGATTTACAAGTTCATTCTCGATCACAATTTGCAGGACCTCACGCTGGTGGGGAATTCTTTCGGCGGGTCTCTTTCTCTCTTGCTGTCGCTCATGCTGATAGACCACCAGCCGGGCCGATTGCGCGGGTTGGTTCTGATCGACCCCGGGGCCTATAAGCAGTTCATCCCGGGCTACGTAAAACTCATCGGCGTACCGATACTCGGCTCGCTGGCAGTTTATCTGGCGCCGGCCAAACTAATGGCCAGGAGCATTCTGAATCTGGCCTACTACGATCGCGACAAGATCACCGCAGATCAAATCGCTGCGTACGCCGCCCCTCTCGCCGCGCCCGGCGGTAAGCACGCACTGATTGAAACCGGAAAGCAGATCATTCCACCAAACATCGATCAGCTGACCGCGAGGTACAAGGATATCCATCTACCGACACTGATCATTTGGGGTAAGCAGGACAAGATCATTTCACCTCAAGCGGGTGACCTCTTAGCTCACGACATCGCGACTTCTACCTTGAAGTGGATCGATCATTGCGGGCACGTACCGCAGGAAGAGACGCCGGAAGAAACCATTCCTTTAGTCCTTAATTTTTTGCAGAGTCTCTAAAACGTGGGCGATAGTACTAAAGGGTCAGTACCGGGAGCGGTAGCGCCGGGCGGGACTGTCAACTGACATCGGACTAGGGATAGCGCGTCGCTACCGCTCCAGTAGTGACCGTTGCTCACTGAAGTAGAGCGAAGGAACGAGATTCCTGATGACTAACAAAGAACGATCCACGAACTCACACGAAGATTGGACCAGATTTTTGTTTCGTGTGGTTTAGTGGATCGGCTTCCTTGCATGCAACCGGCAAGGCTCGAAAATTCAGGCGATTAAGCGCTCTCTTGCTCTTCGTCGTCATCGACCTCCTCCTTATAGATCTCATAGCCAGTTGAATCGTCGTAGTAATAACTCTTCGGCGTCGAGCCATTCTGCTCGCTGGATTGCTCACCTGTCTTTGAGGGATCGCTATCGGGCTGCGAGTTTTGCTTATCGCTCATTGTGATCCATCATAGCGCAATCCAAGTGCGCCTCAATCTGCCCAAAGTATATCCGATCACCCACACGCGGCTTTCGGGACTGTCGCATGCTGAACAAGTGGCCCGGCTAATCGAAGGCGGGGCCTCACTCATTCAACTTCGCGACAAGCAGGCAACGCCACGCGAGTTCTATCGCCAGGCCGCGGATGCATTGCGGGTAGCGCGCGACCATGACGCTATTTTGATTATCAACGATCGGGTCGACATCGCTCTGGCGCTGAAAGCTGACGGCGTCCACCTGGGCCAAACGGACATGCCCGCCGAAGCCGCTCGTCGATTGCTGGGCGACAAAGCCATTATTGGATTTTCAACTCACAATATCGAACAGGCGAAACTTGCGACGGCACTTCCGATTGATTATTTGGCGTTCGGCCCGGTCTTCCCAACCTCAAGCAAGGAAAATCCGGACCCCGTGGCGGGCCTCGAGCCGTTGCGAGAAGTCTGCGCCATCAAAGG
Source organism: Blastocatellia bacterium (assembly GCA_033857635.1). GTDB lineage: Bacteria > Acidobacteriota > Blastocatellia > Pyrinomonadales > Pyrinomonadaceae > UBA11740. Next base: position 53,897 of record JAWVDF010000041.1, on the reverse strand, counting down.
CTCACTGCCTCTGGTAGCCATCGGCGGAATCACCTTCGAAAACGCTCTGGAGGTACTCAAAGCCGGGGCAGACGCCATCGCTTTGATTTCCGACCTGGTCGCTGAAGCCCCGAGAATTGCGGCAAACATGAGCAAAATGCTGGCGCTGACCTCGATTCTGGCCAACACTACAGGCTAGGGTTGAACATTTTTTGCTTGCGTTTGCCGCTGTCATCAGCGAAAATGGGTTCGCCGCGAATGTGCGCGGCAGGTCTCTTAAGACCCTCATTTAAATCGGAAAAGTTAGTCCTCTCGAACCAGAATGGAGCGCCGCCAGGCATGAGCTTCTTCGATCTGCCACCTATAATTGAACGGATGCTAATGGTCTCTGACAAGATCAGCGACCTCAACTTTTCTGTCGGCCAATTGCCCCAGGTCGAAATCAACGGAAAGTTGACGCCGGTCCAACCCCTGGGCCTGCAAAAGCTGACGCCTTATCAAACCGAAATCATCGCCATGACGCTGCTGCAGGAAAATTCTGAAGCAGCTGAACGGCTGGTCCAGACGGGAACCGCCGACCTCAGTTATTCGCTGCCTTCGCGCGCCCGCTTTCGCTGCAACATCTTTCAGCAGCGCGGAGTCTATTCGATCGTCATGCGTGTGATTCCGACGGACATCCCTACGTTGGCTACTCTGGGACTGCCTTCACAACTGACTGAGATTGCCGAACTGAAAAACGGTCTGGTGCTGATTACGGGACCGACCGGATCCGGCAAGAGCTCGACTCTGGCAGCAGTCGTCGACATCATCAACGAGACGAAGCACTATCACGTCGTAGCCATCGAAGATCCGATCGAGTATCTGCACACGCATAAGAACTCAACCATCAATCAGCGCGAGGTCGGTCACGACACCAAAGACTTCCCCTCCGCCCTGCGCGCGGCCCTGCGCCAGGCGCCGAAGGTGATCCTGATCGGCGAAATGCGCGACTATGAGACGACTGAGATCGCACTCGAAGCTGCTGAGACCGGACACCTCGTCCTCTCGACGCTGCACACGATTGACGCGTCAAAGACCATCGACCGCATCATCGGACTTTACCCGAAAAATGAAGAGCCCGTCATTCGCACGCGTCTGGCGCAAACTTTTCGATACATCCTTTCACAGCGTTTGATTCCGCGGGCCGACTATCGCGGCCGAGTGGCCGCTGTAGAGATCTTAAAATCGACACCTCGCACGCGCGAGTACATTGAGGACGGCGAAGCCGAGGGCAAGTCACTGCTTGACGCGATGCGTGATGGAAAACTCGAGGGCATGCAGGACTTTGACACAGTCATCAAGGACTTAATCGAACGCAACGTGATCAGCAAAGAGGACGGCGTTGGCTTCGCGACAAACCAGAACAACCTGCTGCTTTCGCTTAAGGGTCTGACTTCGGGAGAAGATTTTATCCGTAGCCAGGCAGAGAAGGTCGTCGTCGGCGAGTCAGCACGCCAACCTTTCGCGTTCACTCTTAACGAGTAGTCAAAACCACCTTACTGAAAGTCAAACCAAATGGTTCTCATCTGCACGAAATGTGAAGCACGTCTGCAACTGGACGAAGCCAAAACGCCGACCCGCCCATTTACTGTTCGCTGTCCCAAGTGTCAGACCAGCGTGACCGTTCAACCTGCTTCTGCTCCCGCGGATGAAGGAGATATTTCTCCAGCCGAAGAAGCAACGTTGAGCCGCAGTTTGTTTGAGCGGCCGATCACGGCGCCGCGTTTCACTCTGGCTCCCCAGGAGTCTGAGGCGGCCGCAGGCCAGGCTGGAACCATGCCCGGCCTGAGCGATCTCGCCAAGCTCATGGCTGATGCCATGCGGCAATCTGACGGTGTAGTTGCCTCCAGTCGCGGTAGGATTCGCCCGGCGTGGGATCGCCGCAAGGTCCTGGTTTGCGCCAGCCCGGCCTATCGTGAAGTGATCGCTCGCCCATTGGCTGGGCAGGATTACGACGTGTTCGTGGCAGAGAACATGGCCCAGGGACTGGGACGCATGCGCGAAGAGCGGATGGACATCGTCGTCCTCGATGCGAACTTCGATCCACTCGAGCAAGGCGTGGCCTTCATCACGCGCGAAGTCCGTTTGCTGCGGCCATCAGAACGCCGTCGGCTCTTCTTCGTTTATTTGACTTCGGGCGTGCGCACAATGGATCTGCACGCCGCGTTTCTGCACAACGTCAACCTGGTCATCAACCCTTCCGATGTCGAGGAAATGCCGGAAGCGATCGAGGTTTCACTGCGTCATTACAACGAGCTGTATCGTGATTATTCTCGGGCCCTCGACGTCGCGCCTATCTAGTTCAGGTTGCGAAAGCCGTGAGCTTGCGCCACCTCGAAGCCCGCAATATTGACCTCCTCATATAAGCGGCTGTATGTTTATTGTCGTAGGCCGTTTCAAAATAGACTGGCTGCGGCAGCCCTTCAGATATATTCCCGACTAGCATTCCCCCCAGACACCCCCTGATTGGCGGATCGCGATTGCCGTTGAAAAACCAACTGGCAATTGGCGATAAGTGATGGGCCATCCCATCGTTATTACTTTCGGTTGTGAATCGATTCAAGGGGTGATTTCGTGAGTATTCTAAAAACATTCATTGACCTCGTCGTCGGAAGCAAACAACGCGGTCACCATGTTCCCGGCACTAATTCTATATCCGGAGTACGAGTAGGACCGATCGTGCTGGTGCTGAGTCTGCTTCTTCTAACCCCCCCCTTCTCGTCCGCGACCACGAAGGCTGACAAGCATAAAGGACGTTCGCCTGGTCATTCGCTCAGTCGGGCCGAAGCGAAGGAGGCCGAAGCGCGCCTGGCAGAAATGGGTTACGGGCCGGGCCGAGTCGATGGAGTTATCGATGGCTCGACGCGCAACGCGTTGATAGCCTTTCAGAAATGGGAGGGCCGCCAGGTCACGGGCCAACTTAGCCGCGAGGACTTCGTCGCGATCACAGGTGCCAATGCTCCGCAGGCCAGGGACTCGGGTTACAAGCACGTCGAAGTTGATCTCGATCGACAAGTGCTGGTGTTGACTGACGGCGCCGGAGTGGTCGAGCGGGTTCTTCCTGTATCGACGGGCAGCGATCGGCATTACAACGAAAAAGGCATGAGCGGCATGGCTTATACACCGAGGGGCCGCTTCCGGATCTATTCGAAGCTGTCGGGCTGGAGGAAATCGCCGCTCGGATTACTTTATTACCCCAACTACTTCAGCGACGGGCTGGCGATTCATGGAAATCCTTCGGTGCCGCAACGACCTGAGAGTCACGGATGCATTCGCATTCCGATGTCAGCAGCGGCCGAGATAAGCAGGCTGTTGCCGGTGGGGACGATCTTGCTGATCTATGACAAGCAGTCGTTCGTTTCCGCCAAAGACTGGGTCGAAGCCGACAAACAAAAGCAGCAAGCGAATATTAGACAGTGAAGTTAATTGCGTAGCGTGAGGGTAAACAGGGAAGCCCAAACCATTGGGCGGCCTTGCGATCACGAACCCTCAGGAAGCAGAGCTTTCCGAGCGGCATCGACCCGCAGTTCTTCGACTCGATCGCGTTGTTCCTGCGCGCGCGCTATCAAGCGTTGATAATCCAAAGTTCTAAGTGACGGCGAATCCTGGGAAGCTGCGGCCAAAGCAATCCACAAGGATCGTTTCCCCTCAATTCCAAGAGACAACGCTTCCAGTGATTCGAACAGGCGCAAAGGTCCGCCTTCGGGATCGTCAACCCGCAGTTTGAGTTCGGTTATTTTTTCTGTGAGCCAGGCGGAGGCTTTTCGCGTGCGACTCTCGGCAATGTTAAGTTGGGCCATCAGCGCCTCCAGCTCACGGCGGTCCTCCGCAATGTCAGCGCTTAATTGCCCAAAGAATTGTTCCAAGTCAGTATTCGCATGTGCTGATTCAAGATGCTCTAAAAGTTCGAGGGCGACCACCGAGCCGGCCAGGTGGTCATTCAAGTAGGTAGCGATGTGGTCTGCCATTTTCCCTCCGCACTGTGTAAAAGTCTGCAAGTGATAATGCCCTAACGGAAACGATTTTGCAGTGTACCCCTATGCTAGTAGAATTGCCTTGATGAATATCACGCTACCACGACAATTTTGCCAATGAGCGAAACCAATTCAAGAAATCCAGTGGTGCTGGTCGTTGAGGATGACGAGGACTCACGCTATCTCATCCGCCTGGCGCTCGAGGCCAGGGGTTATCGCATTTGCGAAGCCGAAAATGGCGACGAAGCAATTGTTGTGGCCCATCGCGAACAACCTAACGCGATCTTGATGGACATCAGCATGCCCCTGATGAATGGTTTGACTGCCGCCGCCCGCATTCGCGAGCATGAAAATTTTCGGACAATTCCGATTGTCGCTGTGACAGCCCATCACGACACGGACCTTCGAGCCGACGCCCTGGCCTGTGGCTTTACCGCTTACGTGACCAAGCCCGTTGATTTCGATTGGCTCGGTGGTTTGATTGAGGATTTGCTCGGCTCAACAAATCGCAAACCTGAGTCGGACCACAGGCATCATTCAGATAGCCAGGCGTAAAATTCATTTGCCACCGCCTGGCGCGCTATGACATTTGTCCGATTAGAGAAAGACTTGGTCCATCCGGCTGGGCCAACTGACGAATCTGTGACAAATGAGAAAGGCAGGGTCGCTGCCCTGCCTTAAGTCATTGATTTAATTGGTGGAGCAGCGGGGATTCGAACCCCGGGCCTCCGCATTGCGAACGCGGCGCTCTGCCAACTGAGCTACTGCCCCACGTCGGACGAGAATACAGTTTCAAGTTTCAGGTTTCAAGTTTCGAAACCATTAGGTGCTCAGTTTTGAGTTCAAGCTTCAGCTTGTCTTGATCAGCAACCTAAAGGTTGAGTTGAACTCTAAACCAGAGCTTCGCTTTCGGTCAGAACGCCTGCTGGTTTCTCATGCTGGGATTCAAGCCAGGGTTTTGACTGTATGATCAATCGCTTCGCCAAGTTTGTCCACGTTCTTCCCTCCGCCTTGCGCCATATCGGGTTTGCCGCCGCCGCGACCGTCAATAATTGAACAAGCCTGACGCATCAGGGCGTTCATGTCCGCAACTGCGTCCGGCGAGCGAGCGAAAACCAATAGCGCCGTATCGCCATCGCGCGAACCCAAAAGCGCAACGGTGTTTGGATGGGCGATGAGCGCCAGCGCGAGATGCTTGATTGATTCGGCGCTGCGCTCGTCAAAGACTTTGGCGATGACGGTCGAGCTGCCCTTTGCCCCTTCTTCGTTTAAAGCGGACCGCGCTTGTGTAATCAACTCTTCGGCTTCGACGCGACTGGCAACTTGTTCAAGCTCACCCGAACGCTTCCGGAGTTTTTTGTTCTCTTCAATCAGACGCGATACGAGGACGGGAGAGTCTTCGCGAGCGGCACTAAACAACGCAGACACTTCCCGCGCGGTCCGGTTTGCTTTGCGATAGTCAGCCACTGCGCGAAGTCCCGCCATGAAGTGCACTCGCGTGAGCCCCCTGGCGCGTTCCCATGAACGCACGGCAATCAAGCCGACCTCGCCGGACGATTTCGCGTGCGTGCCACCACATGGAGTCAAATCGAAATCATCGATGTCTATCAGGCGCAGCTCGCCTGCGCGCGCCGGCTCTTTGCGCAAAGGCAATGCGGCAGCTTCTTCCGAAGTCACCTGGCGAATGGAGATCGGACGGTTCTCCCAAACGACCTGGTTGGCGAGATCAACGGCTTGTTCGATTCGGTCGTCAGTTGGGTTCTCTAACTGCACATCGATCTCGCACTCGTGCTCGAGCATGCGAAACCCCAGCGTCGGCGCGTCGAACAGTTGCACGAACGCCGCCGACAGAATGTGTTGACCCGTGTGCTGCTGCAGGTGATCCAGCCGCCGCAGCTTATCGATTGTGCCGTGGACAGTGTTGCCGACTTCAGGCGCCGGGCCCTGGATTACATGCAAGACGCCTTCGCCTTCCGCGTCGATGCAATCAACGACGCGGGCGCTGTCAAGCGTGCCCGTGTCTGTAGGTTGCCCGCCTCCAGTTGGATAGAACGCGGTGCGATCCAGGGTGACCGCGATCTGACCGTCGTCGAGCTCGCTCAGGCTAAGGACGCGGGCATCGAACTCAAGGAGTCGTGAATCAAGGTAGTAGAGTCGCTCAGTCGCAGGCATGGTGACATCTTAGTTCGGTGATCTGGGGAAAAACAATCCACAGACTGCGCGGGTGACAGCAATTGCAAAAACGGGGCGGCCTTACAGATCGACATGCGGCTCTGCCGCTTGATGTGCGGAAAGGCTCTGCCTTTCCGTCGCGCAGTTTTTGAGCGAGGCCGCGCCTCGCAAGAGTTCGGAGGCATAGCCTCCTGAAATCTTAGTTGAGTCGGGCTCGGAAAGGCGGAGCCTTTCCGCACATCAGGCGGCATAGCCGCAATAGCTTGATGACCGGCCTCCTGGTTTAGTTCAGAGTTCAAGCTTTAGGTTGGTGACAGCGGGCACAAGCTAAAACTTGAACTTTAAACCGACCCACCACAGCGTCGCTCTGTCAGTTGCCGGAATCCGTTAAAGCTGTGTAATCTGCGAAGCAAATGATTAACCGGTTGAGAGTTTCCATTGCGCGCGTCGCCGCCCTTTTCCTCCTGCTGCTAACGATAAGCATTTCCGTTGTTGGCCAGGACCAGGAGCTCAAGATTCGTTATCGGCTGGCAATGCTGCATCCCAGCTCGCATCTCTTTGAGGTCAGCATTGAGGTCGATGCGCCCCCTCATTCCAAACTGAACTCGATCGATTTTCAGATGGCCAAATGGTCGCCTGGCCGATATGCCGTATTTGATTTCGCGAAAAATGTTCAAGAGGTGAGCGCGAGTAGTCGCTGTTCGCCGAATCTAGATTGTGAACAGCTCATCTTGCCGATCACGCGAGTGGACGATCAAACCTGGAGCGTACAGGTCGGAGGATTCAAGCTCATTGATAACGTCACCCGCTTTGCTTTTAGATACAAAGTCTTTGCCAACGATCTCTCCGGCACTTTTTCATTCCTTGATTCACGCCATGCCAATTTCAACGGCGGCTGTATCTTCATGTACGTCGTGAATCACAAACTGGATCCGGTGGCGCTCTCGATCGACCCACCGAAGGATTGGCGCATAGTGAACGGCCGCACCGATGCTTCGGATCAACGCGACTGGCAGTTTCCCAACTGGGACATTTTGATCGATACGCCAACCGAAATTGGACCGGACTGGACTGAAGATAATTTCAAAGTTGACGGAAAACAATATCACGTCGTAGTTCACTCGCTGGGAAACGAAGGAGGCAAACGCCGCGCGCTGGTTCGCGATATTGAGAAGATCGTCAAAGCCGAAACCGCGATGTGGGGACCGCCGGAGTTCGACTCGTATACCTTCCTGGTTCATTTTGCGAACGACGGTCACTCGGGCGACGGCATGGAGCATCTGACCTCGACCCAAATTATTATGCCCGGCGCGCTGGCTGATGCGAGTACGTACGATGAAGCTTTGGACGCAATTGCGCATGAGTTCTTTCACGTGTGGAACGTAAAGCGGCTGCGTCCGATCGAACTGGGGCCCTGGGATTTTACTCGTCCGGCCAACACGCGTGGTTTGTGGATTGCCGAAGGCATCACGAATTACTACGGCCATCTGATGCAACGCCGCGCCGGGCTTTGGGACGATGCAAAGCTTTGGACCACTCTGCTTCAGCAGATAACCGAAGTCGAGAATGCGCCGGGCAGTCGGTTGATGAGCGCGGAAGAAGCGTCGCTCTCGGCGCCTTTCATCGACGACGCTCCGCATGCGCAACAGACGAATCTCGCCAACACATCGATCAGTTACTATCCGAAGGGCGAAGTGCTTGGCATCGTCCTCGACCTGCTCATCCGGGGTAGGACTAATGGAAAAGCTTCGCTCGATGAAGTGATGCGGCGGATGTACGAAAGGTTTTATTTGAAGAGTCCGAATGCGACTTACTACCTGCGCGGGCGCGGTTATACGAACGATGACTTTGAACATGTGGTCTCTGAAGTAGTGGGTGCCGACATGGGCGAATGGTTCAAACGCTATGTGCGCGGCGTCGAATCGCCGCCATACGAAGAAGCCTTTGCGCAGGTCGGGCTGCGCTTTGTACGCGAGCCGCAGCAGCCGGTATCGGTTGGTATCACGGCCGATCAGAACGATGCCAATAATTTCAAGCTGGCACGCGTTCGTCCGGGCTCGCCCGCCTCAGACGCAGGCCTGGAAGTCGGCGACACGATAAGCATGTTCGGCGGGACAAAACTTACTCCGGGAAACTTGCTAAAGGTCGTGAGTCGCTACAAGCCGGGCGACCGCGTGGTTGTCACCGTGCAGCGCGGCCGGCGAACGCTGCAACTGTCGATCATTTTGGGCCCGCCTCAGATTTCGAGCTATCGCGTTGAAGAGATGATGAATGCGCAGACGCAAGCGAAGGTTTTGCGGTCGGCCTGGTTGAGTGGGAAGTAAGAGTCGTTATCCGCAGATTACGCAGATTACACAGATCGAAACCTGAGGGAAGGGATAGCGGTCTCCTCTTAGCTCGTGGGTTCATTTTACTTAGACGAGAATGATCCACGAAATCACACGAACGAGACTGTGCTTCGTGTATTTCGTGGATCGTCTTAGCTTGATGGAAACGGAAAATTACTAAATAAGAAATGGCCCCGTTGCTCTGGTGCTAATCTGTGAAATCTGCGGATGCTATCTGCCTAGACGCGACGCGATCACCTTCGCCGCCGTCGCACCCCCGCCCACAGCGCCCGCAATTGTCGGCGCGAGCGGATTCGCAATGTCACCCACCGCGAAAACATTTTCCATGCTCGTCTCCTGCGCGGAGGTAACGATCACATAACCTCGATCATTCATCTCCAACTGATCCCTAAACAGATCACTGTTCGGTTGAAAGCCTATGCGCACGAGCACACCCTGCACCGCCATCTGAAAAGGCTTGATGGCGCCGGCGCGTTCAATCTCGACGGCTTCGACCCAATCGCGGCCGATGATGCGATGCACAACCGACTCAGGAAACACGGTGATGCAGTGGTTAGTGTGCATTTGTTCAGCGAACTCGCGGCGAGCGCGCAGCTTCTTGCCGCGGTGCACCAGCGTAACAGTCGGACAGACCTGGGCCAGCAAGAGCGCGTTCTCCGCGGCAGCATCTCCGCCGCCGATGACGCACACATCTTTTCCCGAAAACACAAGGGCTTCAGCGGAAGATTCGATCATTCCGCGGCCAACGAATTCTGATTCGCCAGGAATACCCAGCTGCCTGCGGCGCAGTCCCGTCGCAATGATGATCGAGATAGATTGAATCTCTTCACCGCTGCGCAGTACGACGCGTTTGGCTTTCAAGTCCACGCTCGCAATCTCGACCTGCGTCCAGAGATCAAAGTCGCAATTCTTAGTTTGCTCTAGAAAGCGATCGCACAACTCGCGTCCGTTCGCGGCGTGCAGGCCGAGAAAGTTATCGACCGGATTGTGAATCGAAAGAAGTTGTCCGCCGAGTTCTTCGCGCTGCTCCAGCACCAGCGTGTCGAGACCGAGTTCGTCGCACCAACGCGCGGCTGAAAGGCCGGCGGGGCCGGCGCCGATGATTATGACGTCGTGCATACGGGAAAGAAGTTCACCACAAAGACACAAAGAACACAAAGAAGCAGGGGGGCGATAATTGACAATGGGACAGAACGAGTGCGACGCTGAATTGCTCCAAATCAAATCAACGCGAAAGGAGAACGACCCATGCGTCTGACTGAAATGGTTTCGTGCTCTGGTTGAGCGGCGAAGCTGGCCCCTGGGGTACTCGCTCAGGTGTTGAGCGGGCTTGAGAAACAACCTTTCGATCCCAATCTGCTGGTCGGTTTCGACAAAGCGGACGACGCCGGAGTGTATCGACTGCGCGACGATCTGGCTTTGGTACAGACGCTCGATTTTTTCACGCCCATCGTTGACGACCCGTTCGACTACGGCCGCATCGCCGCGCTCAATTCGATCAATGACGTCTGGGCCATGGGCGGCACGCCGATCACCGCGCTGGCAATTACCTGCTTTCCCAAAAAGGGTTTGGACTTTGCGATCCTGGGCGAGATTATGCGCGGCGGCTTGTCGGTGCTGACTGAAAATAAAGTCGCCCTGCTCGGCGGTCACAGTGTAGACAACGAACAGATCATGTTTGGCTATTCCGTCACCGGCGTGATCGATCCAAACAAGATTGCCACCAATGCGGGCGCGCGGCCCGGTGACGTTCTAATCCTTACGAAACCGATCGGCACAGGTGTTATCTCAACCGGAATCAAACTGGCGAAGGCCGCGGCTGAAGTGGTTGAGGAATCCATCGCGACCATGTTGACGCCGGGCAAGTATGCTGCCGAAGCGATCGCAAAGTTCGGTGTCAAAGCCGCGACCGATGTCACCGGGTTTGCTCTGTTGGGACACGCATGGGAGATGGCATCTGCCAGTAACGTGACGATTGAGCTCGATTCAAAGCGCGTGCCTTTGATAAGTGGTGCGTTGGAGTTGGCCACGGCAGGATTGTTGACCAGCGGCGACAAGACGAATCGCGAATACCTCGGGGATGAAGCAGAGGTTGCCGACACAGTTGATCCGAATTTGATGAAGCTGTTCTACGATCCGCAAACCGCAGGTGGACTGATCCTGGCGATTGCGGGAGAGAAAGCGGACGCGTTGTTGAGGGCACTGCGCGTGAATTACCCGCGGGCGGACATTATTGGGCGAGTTTTGGAACGGGGCGATAAAGCGATCATGGTTAAATGAATCAGTGCTGCCTTAATCCAACGGCTGCTATTGCGGAGGGGTGAACACCGGCAGGATGCCGGCGAACCGCAGGCAAGATGCCTGCGCTCCATGGAACAATACGACGCCATCATCATCGGATCGGGTCAGGCGGGCAATCCGCTCGCGCGAGCGTTCGGGAACGCCGGCTGGAAAACCGCGATCATCGAACGCGCTTACATCGGCGGCACGTGCATCAACTATGGCTGCACTCCGACCAAGACAATGTTCAATAGCGCTCGGGTCAGTTATCTGGCGCGCCGCGCATCGGACTATGGAGTGCATCACGGCGAAGTCACCGTCAGCATGCGCGAAGTCCGCGCGCGCAAGCAACGCGTGGTTGAACAGTTTCGCGAGAGCGGATTGAAAGGGATTGAGAAGACTAAAAACCTTGACCTCTTATTTGGTAATGCGAGGTTCATCGCCCCACACGAAATCGAAGTGCAACTGAGCGACACCAGCAAACGCACCCTCACCGCTGAAAAGATTTTCATAAACACCGGCGGTCGACCAGCCAAAGCGCAGTTCGAAGGCATCGACGACGTGCCTACTTTGGACTCAACTTCGATCATGGAACTCGACGAACTGCCCGAGCACTTGCTGGTGCTCGGCGGCGGATACATTGGTCTGGAATTTGGGCAAATGTTTCGCCGCTTCGGTAGCGAAGTGACGATCGTCCAGCGACTTGGACAATTGCTTGACCGTGAAGATACGGACGTCGCCGAGGCCGTGCTGAAGGTCATGGAGGAGGACGGCATCGGAGTCCTGCTCAACACGGAAGCCGTTAGCGTGAAGAAAGTTGGCGAAGAGATCGCATTGACTGTCCGCACGTCTGAAGGCGAGCAAACTTTGAGCGGCACTCATTTGCTCCTCGCCGTCGGGCGCAAACCAAACACCGAAGATTTGAATCTCGCCGCCGCCGGAGTGGAAACAGACAAGCATGGCAACGTCAAAGTGAATCCCAGGTTGGAAACCAATGTCGCGGGTGTTTACGCGCTCGGCGACGTAAAGGGGGGGCCGCAGTTCACGCACATTTCCTACGATGACTTTCGTATCATTCGCACGAACCTGCTGGAAGGCGGCGACGCCACGACTGATGGACGATTCGTTCCCTACACCATCTTCATCGATCCACAACTGGGGCGGATTGGCTTGAACGAAAGCGAAGCCAGGGGCCGGAATATTCGGGTGGCAAAGCTGGAAATGACCCACGTCGCTCGGGCAATCGAGATGAGCGAAACGCGCGGCTTCATGAAAGCGATTGTCGACGCTGAGACGAATCAAATCCTCGGCGCGACCGTGCTCGGCGTCGAAGGCGGCGAGCTGATGGCGATGTTTGAAATCGCCATGTTGGGCAAACTGCCTTACACAGTTGTGAAAGATGGAATCTTTGCGCATCCGACACTGGCTGAGTCTTTGAATAATTTGTTTATGGCGTTGGATAAGTGAGATGCGGCGAAAGCATGGCGAAACCCCATGGTGATAATCGCACAACTAGCCATCGAAGATGGCGGCAGAGTGTAGCCCCGGGCGTAAGCCCGGGGTAACCGGCCTCTAACAGATATTGAGCCCTCGAAGAGGGCGACAGATTTTGGGGTAGAAATATTCATCCGTTGTGTCGCCCCCTTACGGGGCTCACAAAATTACTGGGGTACCTAACCCCGGGCTTACGCCCGGGGCTACACTCTGCCGCCGCTTCGCGGCTCGCCGATGCTTACACTTTGGTTGACCCAGGGTTTGCCGAGTATCATTGGGCTAGTAATGGCTTCTTCAATTCAAGAACTGAAACCTCAGGCGCCATCAATCGCCGCCCTCTACCAAACCGTTCGCGCGCGCACGCTCGAGATCGTGGCGCCGCTCGAGATAGAAGACTACGTGATCCAGACGGCTGAGTTCATGAGTCCGCCGCGCTGGCACATCGGTCACACCTCCTGGTTCTTTGAAACCGTCCTGCAAAAATATCAGGCCGGCTACAAAATCTATTCGGACGAATACCTCTTCTACTTCAATTCCTACTACGAAGGTTTTGGCGCGCGCATCGAGCGGCCCAAGCGCGGCACTCGTTCACGGCCGACTGTCGCTGAAACCAAACGGTATCGCGCACACATCGACGAGCAGATGTCGCGATTCCTTGAAACGGTTTCGAATCACCGCGAGGCGGAAGAGATTCTATCGATCGTGCGACTTGGGCTCGAGCACGAGATGCAGCATCAGGAACTTCTGGTTTACGACATCAAGCATTTGCTTTGCGATCAATTCGACGCGCCGATGGCGGCGGGGCCTGCTTCAGTTGAAAGTGTGACGGGCATGGCTGAGGTCGAGGGGGGACTGTTTGAGTTGGGATACAGTACCGGCACGGATGCCGGTGAACCGCCCGCAGGGATGCGGGCGCTCCCAGGGGCGCTCCCTTTGTTTGCTTTTGATAACGAGAAGCCGCAGCACAAGGTCTTCCTGCAGGACTTTCTGATCGCTCGCGCGCCGATCTCAAACGGCGACTATCTGGAGTTCATCAAGGCCCGCGGTTACCAGGATTTTCGTTGGTGGCACTCAGCCGGATGGGAACACGTCAATTCCGAAGCATGGCAAGCGCCAATGTATTGGGAAGGCCTTGACGGCGAATGGATGATTCGCGATTTTTCCGGGCTGCATCGCGTCGAAGAAAAACTCAACGAGCCGGTGACGCATGTCAGCTTTCTCGAAGCCTCGGCTTATGCGAAGTGGGCGGGCAAGCGCTTGCCGACTGAAGCTGAGTGGGAAAAGGCCGCGAGTTTTTCGCCCTCGCTCAAACGCAAACAGGAGTTTCCCTGGGGCGACCGCGCACCCGATCAAAGCCTGGGAAATCTTTTTGAGACCGGGCTGTGGAGCGTCGCCCAAATCGGGTCATACCCTGAAGGTCAGAGTGCTTACGGATGCCAGCAAATGATTGGCGACGCGTGGGAGTGGACGACTTCGGACTATGTGCCTTATCCGGGATTCAAATCGGAATTTGACGAATACAACGACAAATGGTTCGTCGGCCAGAAGGTCCTGCGCGGTGGTTCGTTCGCGACTCCGCGTATTCATATCCGGACGACTTATCGAAACTTTTTCCATCCGCACGAGCGGTGGATGATTAGCGGGTTCAGGTGCGCTCAGGATAAGTGAGTGACACATAGGGCTTGTCCATGCTGGGAGCGCGGACGTCCCGTCCGCACACGAGCCGAAGGCGAGTCACGGTTCGTCTGCCACCTTTCACAGTCTTGCCAGTAGTTCGTGCGCCTGTTCTTCCCAGCGATAGTCCGACTCATTACCTTGCAAATGCACTCCGCCCACCCACGCGTCGATTCCATTCCTTCTCACAAAATCCTCTTTCCCGTCGAGCACCGCCCTGCCCACATCAGTAAGCACAAAGGTTGAGAGCAACATTTCCGCCGCATCCGTTGACCTTCCCTTGACGGTACTGCTCAAGGTCAGCAGCGGAGCAGGCGCTTTCGCGAGCTGTTTCAATTCGAGGTAAAGCTGGGCATCGCCGAAGCCATATTCGGATTCGCGACTGACGAAAGCAGGGAACAAAGATCTGAAACGCTGGTAGCCCCGGGCGATCAAACCGAGACCGACGTTTCCAATTCTGCCAAGCCCGTTTTCGGTTGAAGGAAAACGTTGCAGGTGCTTTGTGAAGGCGCGCTCCAAAAACGGCATTGCCGACAGATCCAAAGCCATCAGCGAAAGAAGGTCTGCTGGGTTAGGCGACGAGTACGCCTGCCAGGCTTTTGAGCCGAGTTGCAACTGGGACTCTGAGACTTCCTGTCGTTGGGGAAAGAGCGAAGCCAGTTGCGCTTCGTTAAGCTGACCCAGTCCGCGAAAATACTCGATGCCGGGAAACTCACCGATGCAGACGAGACTCAGCTTCGTCGAACCGAGTTCACGCTGGGCAAACCAATCGAGCAAATAGATCAATTGAACCTGACAGAACAAATCATGTTCGAACCAGAGGACAACTTCTTCGTGAGCTGAGAAAGCGGAGAGAGCGTCTTCCTGCTTACGCAGTTCCTGTTCACACTTTTCAATACTGACGCCGTAAGCCGAAGCCAAATGCTCGGCGCGGACACGGCGAAACGCGTCGGCGGATAAACCTCCAGGGACCGGTCCGCAAACCAGGGCCTCGCGCCAGGCGAGGTGCTCTCCGGGGATAGACGCCTTCTTTGCGGTTCCCGCCGTTGAATCGCCGTTGTGAATATGAAGCATACGCGGATTCCGCGGTTCGATTGTCGCGGGATTCTATCACCATCAGCCGCCAGCGTCGTGGCGCCTTTGCGTCTTTGCGTGAATATCACCAATCAAAAAATACGTTTCACGCAAAGTCGCGAAGAGCACCGGAAGGCGCAAAGCAGCTTGAGGCGTTTTTAGTTTAGTGCTCTTCCCTCGAGAAGTACGATCCACGAAATCACACGAAACCGAAACGACGAAACCATTTCCACTTTCGTGTGTTTCATGGATCGTTTTACCAGGCCAGCGTCAACCGCATCAAATAAGACGCTACGCTCATCCAGCCTATCTTCTGTTCTTTTGCCGGATCGAATACAATCGGCGCGGCCATTTTCGACCATGAAAGCAGAACTCTTAGTCGATTACAACGAATTTTGGACGAGACTGAGCGAAGACATCGCGCTCGCCCGCCGATCCGTGTTCGTTCAAACGTTCGCTTTCGAGGGAGATTCGGTCGGCAAGCAACTTTCGTCCGCCCTGCTCTCATCAACGGCGACCGACAAGCGCATCCTCGTCGATTCATTTACTCGAGTCGTTCTGAGCGATCGCTTTCGTTACTCGCCCGCCAATTTCTTTGATGATGAACTGCGGCGAGAGGCGCGCGAGACCGAGATCATCGTGGGCCGGCTCAAGAGCGCGGGCGTAGAAATGCGCTACACAAATCCGTATGGGATTTCGCCACGCCGGCTCCTCAGCCGCAATCACAAGAAGCTAATCGTGCTGGACGACCGGACGGCTTATCTCGGGGGGATAAACTTCAGCGAACACAATGCTGCCTGGCACGACATGATGTTGCGCATCGAAGACGAAGCGGCCGCCGAGTTTCTGCGTCAGGATTTTCTTTCGACGTGGACTGGACGCGATCGCGTAGCCCAGCAACAGTTCGATGGGATACAGCTGCTCACGGCGGATGGTCGGGAGAACCGCGCGGCGTTTCAGCGAGTGCTGGATTTAATCGATAGCGCTGAGCAAACTATTTTTGTTGAGAGTCCGTACATCACGTTTCCTTTTTACGAGCGTCTGCGCGTTGCTACCCGCCGCGGCGTCACAGTAAAGATCGTGACTCCGGGTCAGAACAACTGGCGGTTCTTTGCCAATTATGCGCGACTGGAATCAGCGCGATCAGAGATTGACTTGCGATTGTTTCAGGGCGGCATGAGCCACCTGAAGGCTATGCTGATTGACGATGAGACTTTGATTGCCGGCTCTTCAAACTTTGATTACCTCAGCTATCGGATTCATCAGGAGCTGCTGGCGGTGATTACGGATCCAGAAGTGGTGTCCGATTTCAGGCGGCGCGTCATGGTCCCGGATCTGGCGAATGCCCGCAGCATCGAATGCACGGCCAGCACATTCAGCAAACAATGGCTTAGCTGGAAGATGAAGCTTTTGGATGCCGCGATGGAAGTGCTTACCTGAACCGGCAACCAACGACTCAGCAACGCGAAAGCACACAACGAGTCGGCGTAGCCAACGGCAGAAAATAGCCCAGGGTGTAGCGAGCGCGGCGAGCGGAACCCTGGGTACCATCCCTTAAACTAACTGAGCCCGCTTGAGCGGGCGACAGAATTAGAAAGCCCGTGTCAGACGTCGGAGCGCCTTGTTCCAACTTGCGGCAGAGCCGCCAAATACTTACCAGGTCGTTTCTTAAACTCAAACTGACCCACCGACCCGGCGTTTCTGTCGCCCCTTCGGGGCTAACTAAATTATTTGGGTCTTTACCCCGGGCTTACGCCCGGGGCTACTCTCTGCCGCCTGCTTTCGCAGGCTCGTTGAGCTGTTCCAACTCAGACTGTGATGGGTTCACGACCAGCTTGTTCGCGGGCGTGGTATGACGAGCGGGTCAGCGGACTGGATTGGACGTGTTTGAATCCCATCGCCAGACCAATGTCGCGCCAGCGATCGAACTCTTCGGGCGTGACGTACCGCTCGACGGGCAGGCGTCTAGGCTGCGGCTGCAGGTATTGACCGATGGTCATCACATCGCAGGAAACTTCGTGCAGGTCTTTCATCAACTCGACAACTTCGTCGAAGGTCTCGCCCAGTCCGACCATGATGCCGCTCTTGGTGATCATTCCGCTCTGATCGCGATCACGCCGTTCAGCGGCACGCCGAATGAGAGTTAGAGATTGTCGATAGTCAGCATCCGGACGCACGCGGCGATAAAGCCGGGCGATGGTCTCAGTATTGTGATTGAGCACGTCCGGTCGGGCGTCGAGCACGGTATTCAAAGCGTCTTCGTCACCATTGAAATCCGGGATCAGGACTTCGACTTTGCACTCCGGGTTTAGGGCGCGCACCTGACGAATCGTTTCGGCCCAATGTGCTGCGCCGCCATCAGGCAAGTCGTCGCGATTCACGGAAGTAATCACGCTGTGCGCGAGATTCAAATGCCGCACTGCCTCCGCCACGTGGCGTGGTTCATCCGCATCAAGCTGTCCCGGCTCGCCTTTGCCAACCGCGCAAAAACCACAATGACGCGTGCAGATGTCGCCGCCCAACATGAAAGTGGCGGTGCGATCCGACCAGCACTCGAAAATGTTGGGGCACTTCGCTTCCTGACAAACCGTGTGCAGGTTCAGCCCCTCGATCAACTTGAGCAGGTGGTTCTGATTCGTCGGGTCACCCAGCCGAATGCGCAGCCATTCGGGCTTTGGTTGACGCGGCTTTTGGTTGAGAACGTGAAGTTCGCGGGCCAATCGATTTACCTCTTTATCGAAAGAAGCATTCTAGCATCCACTATTGAATTAGGCATCCAAGCGGAGCTGACGGCGATAGTCAGGTGTGAGGGCGAGTGAATCTTTGCCATTGCCCGATTTGCGGCTGTGCCGCCGACCAGTGCGGTGAGGCTTGCCTCACCGTGGTTCTTTCCAAATTCTTTCGAGGCTATGCCTCGACGGAGGCGCAGCCTCCTAACTTTTTTCACGGCGTGCCGGTAAGGCATAGCCTTACCGCACTGTGCTGCGGCAAGCCGCCAGGAGATTTCGTCTATCCCTAAACCTGAGCCGGCATTCATCGCTTTACGCTATACTGCGCGGCGTCAAATTGAGTTCCTGGAGGAAAATCATGAAACGAATCGTTGTTCTCTGCGCCACAGTTTTGTTACTGATCGGCAGCGCCATTTACGCTTTCGGCGATATCGCACGTCCAAAGGCGACGCCCACACCTGCGCCCGCCGAGCGGAAGGTCGTACTTCACACCGGCCTGCAAATCGTGCCGGATTCGAAGTCCTACGAAGCGCGCCTGCAGATTTCGCAAAAGACGCTTGACCTGATACGTCAATCGAGTGGCAGCACTTCTTCCAACCTGACAATGACTCAGCGTTTGATGCAAAGCTCGACGCGAACGGTCATGGCCGGCATGTTCATGTTCCTCGCGGTCTCTTTCGCCGGTGTTTGGTTGGCGAGGTCGAGCCAGCGTCGCGGCCGGAAAGCGATTGCGGCTGTCGTGCTCGCGGTGGGCGTGCTGGGTGCGACGACTGTGATAGTGCGCGCCAACGCAGGACCTCCGGGAATTTTCTACTGGCGAAACCTGCCAAAGAATTTATCCAAGGGAGAGACCACGCGCGGCGGTCTCGATATCGAGATCGTTCCGGGCGACGACAGCGGTATCAAACTAATCGTCCCAATGAAGAAGACAAACGAGTACGGCGAAGAATAGGTTCGACGGAGCGCGGACATCCTGTCCGCCAGCGGGCAAAGCCTGCTCAGATTCATGATGCAAATCACTTTGAGAGGCGGTTCGCGCTGCGCGCTCAGGCGGACAGGACGAGCACCCCGGCGGGGCTGCCCAACCGGGGACCCCGCTTGGTCCGAGCTCCGTTGACGGCTGAATCCAAAATGGAACGAGCATCAAACATTTCTTTGACGGCGTGGCGCCAAACGCGCCCGGGCATTCGCACCCGCGCCGGCGTGCGTTTGTTCGCCGTGATGTTGATAGCGAGCGCGTTTCTGTCAGCGGTGCTTGCGAGTTGGCTGCCGCTGCAAGTGTCCATTGTTACCGTGTTTCTTTTTGCCGGGCCGCACAACTGGTTCGAGTTGCGCTACTTCTTAATGCGTCTGCCGGCGCGGTTTGGCCGCTCCCGCAACTTCTTTGCAGTCGCCTTCGCGGGCATCTTCCTACTCACTGCCGCTTATCTGGCGATGCCTGCGCTGTACTATGCGGATCTTTGGTCGGGAGCAAATTGGCCGGACGCGATTGCGGCTTGGAACACGCTGATGTTGTTGTGGCTGGGCACCCTCGTTCTGATGCGTAGCCGGCAAAGTTCGCGACGCGACTGGTTCTGGGCGCTGCCTGTCGTCTTTCTGCTGTGCGCTGCGAATTGGCTGGCGCCACAGCTATTAAGTCTGGCGATTGTTTACCTTCATCCGCTGGTCGCGCTTTGGTTTCTTGATCGCCATCTGCGGCGCACGCGGCCAGAATGGCTGGCGACTTATCATCGCTGCCTGCTGTTGCTGCCGCTGCTCGTCGCCGGCATGATCTGGAAACTGGGACAGACAACATCGCTGGCCGATGACAACGGATTGTTCTGGCGCATCACTCAACATGCGGGGGCGGATCTCCTGCCAAACGTTTCCAGCCACATGCTGGTCTCGGTACATGTGTTCCTCGAGATGCTTCACTACGGCATTTGGATAGTGGCGCTGCCGCTAATCGGAGCGACGGGCGCTGTCTGGAACGTCAGCACGATCCCGCTGGCCCGGCGACGCAATGGCTTTCCAAAACTGATCGCGGCGGTCCTTATTTTAGGGTTGTTCGCCGTCGCTTTGCTTTGGTTTGGATTCTCGGTTAATTATTCGGCGATGCGCGATGTCTATTTCGCGGTGGCGATGGCACACGTGCTGGCTGAGGCGCCGTTCCTGCTCAGGATGATCTGAAAAGTTCGATTGGAGTGAGGTCAGTACCGGGAGCGGTAGCGACCGGGTCTCAACGCTCCAGCACACAAGGATTGAGAGTCGCGACCCGGTCGCTACCGCTCCCGGTACTGACCTCCTGGCGACGATTAGCATTGCGCACGATCGGGTGATCGGTCCATTCCATGTCTCCTTCTGAACTCTGGCACTTCTTTCCGCTCGGCTATTTATTCTCAATTCTGATCGAAACGCCGATCCTTGTTGTCGGTCTCTCTCGCCGTCATCCGATCAAGCGACGACTTTTGGCCGGGGTCTGGCTGACCGCGTGCACCTATCCGATAGTGGTGCTCGTGCTCCCGTTTGCTTTCAGTAACAGTTCGCAAGCGCTCTACCTGGTCGTCGCCGAAGTGTTCGCTCCCGTGGCTGAGTGCATTCTGTTCTGGCTGGCATACGGCGAATCTGAACAGGTTGGTAAGGCTTCAATGTGGCGGGACTTTGGCGCGATCGTGCTCGCAAATCTGGCGTCGTTTGTCGGTGGTGAGATCCTGAGTGCTTACAGTTGGTTTGGATTGCTGGGTTGAGCGCTGGATATATCGTCCGGACGAGTCATCTCGAAGCCGCGCAGGCTGCGCTTTCGATACCACAAATAGACGACCAGGCCGGCAGCGAGCAAAGCAATAAAGCCGATTACAAAAAGGAGCACTGCCAGCAAAACTCCGGCGCCGCCAGGATTCGGGTCTGGTGCGATATCAAACAAGATCGTATAAGTCATCAGGATTTTCCTTTCGGCAGTAGATCAGTTTGGTTTAAGAGGTCACTTGGTACTGGGAACGCGGGCGCCCTAGCCTGCTGAACTTGGTTAAGCTAACCTGCGAAAGAAAACGCGTTCGCGCTTCGCGCTCAATGCGGGCGAGGGCGCCCGCGTTCCCAGTACTAAGTAGCCTTACCCACCCAAAAACCTCAAACTGACTCACTACTTTCCCTTCTCACCCAGCAGTTGAGCCAGCACGTCACTGTCAATATTGCCCCCCGATAAAACTACGCCGACTCGACTCATTTCATCAGGCAGTTTTTTGAAGAACACCGCGGCCACTGCGGCCGCTCCCGAAGGCTCGACCAACAATTTCATCCGGAACAACATGAACCGAATAGCCTCGGTGATTTCTTGATCGCTTACCGTCAAGACGTCGTCGGCATTCGCGCGCGTGATCGGAAAAGTGAGCGCGCCCGGTGTTTGCACGCGCAAGCCGTCGGCTATCGTCGGCGGCGGCGGAATCGCGACCCGCTCACCCCTGGCCATCGACTGTTGAGTATCGTTGGCGGTTTCCGGCTCGACGGCAAAGCAACGGATCGATGGTTTGATGGCTTTCGCCGCCGTGCTCACTCCGGCAAACAATCCGCCGCCGCTGCAAGGCGTTAGCACGCAGTCGAGATCGGGGACCTCTTCAAGAAGTTCCAAACCGCAGGTGCCCTGGCCGGCCATGATTAGATAGTCGTCATAGGCGGGCACCATCGCCAGGCCTTCGCGTTCGGCGATCTCGCGGCCGAAAGCATCGCGATCATCTTGGTGTCGATCGAAAAAACGAATGTCCGCGCCATAGTTCCGCGTCGCTTCGACCTTTGCTTTGGGTGCGTCGGCCGGTATGGCTACGACGGAACGAATGCCTGCTTCGCGCGAAGCCAGAGCAACGGCCTGAGCGTGATTGCCCGAAGAGACTGCGATCACGCCGCGTTGTTTTTCGTCATCCGTTAGCGATTGGATCTTGTTGGTTGCGCCGCGAATCTTGAAGGCGCCGGCGCGTTGCAGGTTTTCGCATTTGAAGAAGACTTCGCACCCGGCAACCTGGTTGAAAGAGTGCGAAGTGACGACGGGCGTGCGGTGAACGCGGCCGGCGATCCGCGCAGCGGCTTCTTTGATAAGTTCGAGTGTCAGCATTGGAAACCGGAATTGAGCCACAAAAAAGCACAAAAGGCACGAAGCAGGTAAAGTCAGGAAATGCCGACCAGGCTGCTCTCCCCATCTTGTGCCTGTTGCGCCTTTTTGTGGCCGTAAAGTTCCATTTCAAAAACTTCTGCAAAGCGTTCGATGATCCGATCTTCGACAGTGCTCATTTCGACTTCGCTTCCCAGCAATTCCTTCATCGAAGTCACCGGCTCGCCTTCACAGGCAACAATCAAATCGAAGTAAGTCAGATCGGTATTAACGTTCAGCGCGAACCCGTGCGTCGTTACCCAACGCGCGATGTGCACGCCGATGGCTGCGACCTTTCCGCGCGCAGTGTGCACGCCGGTCAATCCGTCGATGCGAAACGATTCGATCTCAAAATCGCGCATCGTACGCATCAGAACTTCTTCCAAATCGCGCACAAAGCGGTGCACGTCCTCGCGATCCGGGCTCAAGTTTACAATTGGATAGCCGACGGTTTGACCCAGTCCATGATAAGTAACCTTTCCGCCGCGGTTTGTTTCAAACACCGTCACGCCTTTTGCTTCTAAGACATCCTCGGTAGCAATGATGCCACCATCACCGGCTCGCCGGCCGACGGTCAGCGTGTGCGGATGTTCCAGCAGAAGCAACGTATCCGGTTGTGCGCCCGTCAAAACCGCGCGCTCGGTTTGCTTTTGCAGGTCGAGCGCCGCGCCGTATTCGACGCGTTCCAATCGTTCAACTTTTAAGGTTCGCTTCGCCATCTGGTCAGAACCCCCTGCGGTAGCGGGCGGTTGATCTTACACGGTGCAACCCTGAATTGCAGCCGGGGCTTGAGTGAGAGCAAATTCAGCGGCGATCGTGTGGAGTTGAAGTTTTTTCTTTGCGCCTCACGTTGTGCTTCGCGCCTTTGCGTGAAATCTACTGGCGCCGAAGAATTTCACGCAAAGGCGCAAAGAGGACCGGAAGGCGCAAAGAAGAATCAGCGACCTTCAGTTCGTGCTTGACTGGCACCGGGTAGATGCCGCAGGCTTATCAGAAAAATTGGCTAAGGAGAGATGATGAAGAAAATCCTGGTTCTGGTTTGCCTCTTGTTGTTGTCGACGACCGCTCTGGCGCAAACGCGCTCTCGCACCACCAGGCGCGGTGCGCCTCCCAGCAAAACTGCCGCGCCGCTAGTCAACTCTGAAGCCAAAACAGCCGGCGCAACCAAAATAGCCGATCAAATCAAGAACCTGACCCGGTTCGTGTATCTGATGGGCGGCGTCGCCAAAGGTATCGAGCAGGTGGACGAAGCGGCGAAAAAGAATGAAGCCTCACCCACAGCTCTACAACAGAACGAGCAGAACAAAGCGACGGTTAAGAATAGTTTGCGAAACGTGCGCGAAGGCCTCGATCAACTGGAAGTGTATTTTCGCAGCACGCCCGGTCTCGAAGGCTATTACAGGACGTTGGTTGGGTCGGCATCGGGCGCCGCCGCGGCCGAAGACCTGGCCGCCGCCGGCCGTTTCGATCAGGCGGGACGGTCAATGTTAGGAGTAGTGAATCGTTTGACTGACGTGTTGTTGTTGATGAGGTAACGCTAAGGCACGAGTCACTTGGTCCAGTCTTCGACCCGCAGCTCGGGGACTTGGCTAAAGTCCCTCAGATTACTCGACAGCAGAAGACCGTCATGCGAGAGTGTAATCGAAGCGATTTTCAGATCCATAGAGCCGACGCGCAGTTTTGAGCGCCTTAAATCTTCAAATTGAGCGGCAACAGAATCTGTATAGTCCAACACAGGAATCTCGTTAAAGAATCGTAACAACGTCATAAGGCGTTGGTACGCGCCAACCTCTGTGGACTTATTGCGAAGACGGGCGATCAGAGAAAGCCAGCCTCTCATTTGCTCCTCGAAGCTAATGATGGTGGTTTGAATTGTGTTAGGCGAAACCTTTGAAAGGCGACCTCGAAGGCGCGAGTAAGCAGGCTCTGCCCGGCGCTGTATTACCGTCAGATGATCGGTGTCAAGAATTACGACCATTTAAGCGACGCGTTTGGGATTTGCGGTACTTTCGCCCAGCCTCTACCATTTCATCGAATAAACGATCATCTTTGAAGGTCCCGGCAAGGCGCTCCCACCAAGGCCCTTCACTCTCATTCTTTTGAACAGCCGATTTTAGCGATTTGAGTTGTCGTTCCAGCGCGTCAACACGTTTTTCCAGGTTCGCAGCCATAACCTCAATCTACCATGAACCCTATTCCAAACGATAATTCGGCGCCTCTTTAGTAATCACGACGTCGTGCACGTGCGACTCTCGCAAGCCGGCCGGTGTGATTCGCAGGAAACGCGTGTTCTGCTGGAACTCGGTAATCGTGCGACAGCCGGTGTAGCCCATCCCCGACCGCAGGCCGCCGACGAGTTGCGTCACCATCTCAGCCAGGGTGCCGCGATAAGGCACGCGGCCTTCTATCCCTTCCGGTACCAGCTTTGACTCTAACTCGATCTGCTCCTGTGAATAACGATCGCGCGAGCCCTCGCGCATCGCGCCAATCGAGCCCATGCCGCGATACATTTTAAAACTGCGGCCCTGGTAAAGAATGACTTCGCCGGGCGCTTCTTCCGTGCCGGCGAAAAGCGATCCAACCATCACCACGTCGGCGCCGGCGGCGATGGCTTTGGCCATGTCGCCGGAAAATTTCACGCCGCCATCGGAGATGATCGGGACGCCAGTTCCCTTGGCGGCCTCGACACAGGATTGAATCGCGGAGATCTGCGGCACGCCCGCGCCGGTAACAACGCGCGTGGTGCAAATCGAACCGGGACCAATCCCGACCTTCACTCCGTCAACGCCGGCATCGATTAACTCGCTGGCGCCGTCGCCGGTGCCAACGTTTCCGGCAATCAGTTGCGTATCGGGATGCTGACGCTTGATCTCGCGTACGGCTTCGATCACCCGCGAAGAATGACCATGCGCGGTATCGATCACCAGACAGTCGACTCGGGCCTGCACCAAAGCATCGGCGCGTTCCCTGAAGTCGCCCGTCGCGCCGATCGCCGCGGCCACGCGCAAACGGCCGAGGTCGTCTTTCGCGGCAGTCGGATACTTGATCGCCTTTTGAATGTCTTTGACTGTAATCAAGCCCTTCAGATGTTTGTCTTCGTCAATCACCAGAAGCTTTTCAATGCGATGCTTTTGCAGCACCTGCTTGGCCTGATCCAGAGTAGTGCCCACGGAAACTGTGACCAGCGGCTGCTTGGTCATCACTTCAGAGACGGGCAGATCAAAACGCTCTTCAAAACGCAGATCGCGATTAGTAATAATGCCCACCAGGTGCCCGTCTTCATCGACGACGGGGACGCCGCTGATGTGATAACGCTGCATGACGTCGAGCGCTTCACGCACCGGACGGTCCTGCCAAATCGTTACCGGGTCGACGATCATCCCGGACTCCGAACGCTTCACCTTGTCGACTTCTTCCGCCTGGCGATCGATAGTCAGGTTCTTGTGTACGACGCCGATGCCGCCTTGCTGGGCGATGGCAATTGCCAGAGATGCTTCGGTGACCGTATCCATTGCCGCTGAACAAAGCGGAATCTGCAAACGAATGCCGCGCGTGAATTGGGTCGAGGTGTCGGTTTCTGTCGGCAGCACATCTGAACGCGCCGGCACCAACAGAACATCATCGAAAGTAAGTCCTTCAGGAATCTTCTCAGTTATCATAGCGCTATAAAACTACTCCTTGGATTCAATGCTTACCTAACTCTAACTCAAAAAGAAAACGCCCGCAGTTCGCTGCGGGCGGTCGTGTTTCGGGAGAACCTCTGGACAGGCAATAAGGTCGGTACCGGGAGCGGTAATGGAGCCCGAACATTTTGTCCGCCAGCGTGCGCAGCCCGTTCAGCATCGGCGTGTCTTCGTTCAGCGACTGTTCGCGCTTCGCGCTCAGGCGGACAGGATGACCGCGCTCCATCACCGCTCCCGGTACGGACCTCATCGCCACGGCCGCCTTTACGCACTGAATTCGTGATCGTCCCCCGCCGTCTGATGAACTTCCGGAATGCCCACCCGGCGATCAGCCCGAGGCGTTCCCGGTGCATACCGGCGCCCGGTTGCCGGCCGCGCTTTTGGCGCCATGCTGCGCTGATAAAAATGAAGGCCGGCCCACACGCAAAGCGTGAGCACAGCCAGAATTACCAGGGCCAGCAACAGCGTCATCAGAGGCGAACGGTTATGGGCCCCGTCGTCCGTGTAAACCAACGACTTATGAGACTTGGTTTCTTCATCCGGCTGGCCCAGTTCACGCAACGTGCGACTATAATCTTCGATCGCCTGATTCTCGTCATACCCGATGAACTTCGCATAGGCCCGAATGAAACTGCGATTAAAAATACCGCCCGGCAGCCGCCGATAATCATCCGACTCGATAGCTTCGAGATAACGCATCGAGATTCGCGTCTGGTCCGAGATATCACGTAGAGCAATCCCTCGCGTCTCGCGTGCGAGTCGCAGTTTTTCTCCGATGCTTTCCGCCATTTTAAGTTGAGCCGGCCTCAGACGACGACGATCATATGGAGGTATCGAACAGCTCCCAAGATGAATTCGTGCCCTCCCCACTAACACCCAACAGGCACCATCAAGCTGTTCTTTGGCCGCACTATAGCCCCCGATCATAACGTTGTCAAACTTTATTGAATTCGAGTTTTGGCCTGTCTTGATTCTTATCGCGCAGGGTGGTAGCTTGAGTCGTTCGCAGAAACCAATCTGCTTTGTTTTTAACTTCTACAATCTTGAAAAGTGAGGACTGACAGAGATGGCTCTTGAAGCACTCGGAATGGTCGAGACCAAAGGCTTTGTCGGCGCTGTCGAAGCGGCCGATGCCATGGTCAAAGCAGCCAACGTGCAACTGTTGGGTAAGGAATACATCGGCGCAGGATATGTGACCGTGTTTGTCCGCGGCGATGTAGGCGCAGTGAAGGCGGCAACTGATGCCGGGGCCGCCGCAGCCAGACGAGTCGGCGAGCTAATCAGCGTACACGTGATTCCCCGCCCGCATGCCGAGGTCGAGCGCGTCCTGCCAGTCAGCGGCAACACCGGATTCAGCCCCGACGAATCACAATTGCAAGGCGGAGCGCGCGGCCAGTTGGGCCAGGGCGACGCCAACCGCTCGTTGACTGCCAGAGAAAGCGCCCGAGAAAGATCCAAGTAGGGGCATTGCCGATTTTTGATTGCCGATTGCCGATTGAGAAGTTCTTATGGCGTGCGTGATCAACTCGGATTGAGTTCAAATCGGAAATTGGCAATTGGCAATCGGCAATGGAGGAGTCATGTCGGCCGACAAAGATTTAATTTCCGTGCAGCAGGCCCGAGACCTGGTCGAAGCCGCCTATCGCGCCCAGCAAGAGTTAGTCCGTTTCGACCAGGCGAAAATCGATCATATTTGTGAGGCCATGGCCGGAGCCGCTTTGCGCGAATCGCCGCGCCTCGCAGCGCTCGCGGTCGAAGAAACCGGCTATGGCGTGGCGGCCGACAAGCACGAAAAAAACCGCTTTGCAGCGGAAGACGTTTGGAATTATTTCAAGAATCTGCGCACGGTCGGCGTGGTTTCAGAAACGAAAGACGTGGTCGAAATCGCCAGCCCGCGCGGTGTGGTCTGCGGCATTATTCCTTCGACCAACCCTACCTCGACCGCTATTTTCAAAATTCTGATCGCAATCAAATCCCGCAATACGATTGTGCTCTCGCCGCATCCTTCAGCAGCGCGCTGCATAAACGAAACTGTCAAAGCGATGCGGGACGCGGGATTGAAAGCCGGACTGCCCAACGACGCCGTTGGCTGCATGACGACCGCCACCATCGAAGGCACCGAAGCCTTGATGAAGCACAAAATGACTGCGGTGATTCTGGCCACCGGCGGGATCGGCCTGGTGCGCGCAGCGTATTCATCCGGCAAGCCTGCGTTTGGAGTCGGCCCAGGAAACGTACCGGTATTCATTGAACGCAGCGCCAACGTGCCCAAGGCAGTCCAGGATATTCTTACCGGAAAGTGCTTTGACAACGGGACCATCTGCGCGTCTGAGCAGGCAGTCGTTGTGGATGCGCCGATTGAGATGGCCGTGCGCGAACAGTTCAAGATGCAGGGCGCTTATTTCGTCAGTCAGGCCGAATCTGACCTGCTGGCGAAAGTTGTGGCTACGCCACAGCGAACTTTGAATCCCGGCATCGTCGGCAAATCAGTCGAGGTAATAGCGAACATGGCCGGCATCAGCGTGCCGCCCGGAACTCGCTGTTTGATGGCTGAGGTCGCGGGCGTCGGCCGTGACTATCCGCTGTCGATGGAAAAGCTCTCTCCGATTCTTGCCTTCTATGTCGAGGATGGTATCGAGCGCGGCGCGGCGCGATGTAACGAAGTCCTCCATTACGGAGGCATGGGCCATACTGCCGGCATTCATACTGGTTCGCGTGAAGCCGCTGTTCGCTATGGCAGCGAAATGCCGGCGTCGCGGGTAACCGTCAACACGCCGACCACGCACGGCGCGATTGGTTTTTCGACGGCGCTGCCGCCATCCATGACTCTGGGTTGTGGCTCGTGGGGCGGCAACGTGACTTCAGATAATGTTTCGCCGCTGCATCTGATGGACATCAAACGCGTCGCGTTCGAAACGCGCCCGGTCGCGAGCAAAAGACCGGCAGTCACGGTCCAAGCCGCGGCGACTTCACATCAGCCGGCGCTTAACAGGACTGCGCCGAGCAGTCCCGGAGCTCCAAAGGTTAGCCGTCAGGAAATTGCCGCCATCGTCGATCGGTTTTTGGCAAATCGAGAGCCTGAACCATCTGCGCCGCCGCCCGCGCCCGCGCCCGCTGCCGCGCGATCTGATCATAAAACCGACAACGGTGGTTCGCGCTCATCGGCGAGTGTTGCATCAACCAATGGACGCAAGGCCGCTGAATTTGTCAGCGAAGACGACGTGAAGCAGGCCATCCAGAAGGGCGAAAAGATCTACGTTGGTCCGCGCACAATCATCACGCCTTCAGCTCGCGACATTGGCGATCCGGCGGAAGTGTTCGCCAAGATCTAAAAACGTCAGTAGTCAGTTGTTCGTTGTCAGTCGCAACGGAACGTCACTGACTACTAACAACTGACCACTGACAATTAACATGTTCTTAGGCAAAGTCGTCGGCACAGTCTGGTCCACCAAGAAGACGCCTGATCTCGAAGGCGTCCGTTTTCTGATCGTGCATCCTTACGATCTGGATCACGAGCCAACGAAAAACGTAGTCGTGGTGGCGGACCGCCTCGGCGCCGGCCCGGGAGAGACGGTCATGTGCGCGTTCGGCAAAGCAGCGCGCACCGCGATCGGCAATCAGGATATGTCAATCGAGGCCGCTGTCGTCGGCATCGTCGACCGGGTTGACCTGACCGACAGCAACTCGGAAGAACTGCGCCAGGCGGCGCGCACTCTTGGTCGGGACAACGGACAAGGGTAGCTCCGGAATATCGCCGCGAAAAGGCACAGAAGGCACAAACGAGCTGAGCGGGGTTGATTCATTCGAACTTCACGATCCGAGCGGTACAGAACCGGGAGCGGTAGCGACCGGGTCAAAGACGCAATTATTCACTTGGACCCCGTCGCTACCGCTCCGGGTTCTGTATCAATCTTTTGTGCGGTTTGTGCCTTTTTGTGGCCAACTGTCCATAGAGCAACCGGCGATCGATAATGCTCGGGCGCCTTCAAAATGGGGAACCGGGAGCGGTAGCGACCGGGTCAAAGACGAAACTATCCACTTGGACCCCGTCGCTACCGCTCCGGGTTCTGTATCAAATCTTTGTGCGTGTGGCTAACTGTTCATAGAGCAACCGGCGATCGATAATGCCCAACGAAGAGCTGATTTACCGCATCACTCGCGCAATCTACGAGCGTCTCGGTTCCACCGCGGATGAGACTGCGGTCGAGCAACTGGTCACCGACATCTATCAGACAATCGAGCCGGCCCTGGCCGGAAATGGCGCGGGCCCAAACCGATCACCGAGTTCTATGGGTTCGTCGTCGCCCGGAGCAAACACCGGTGCGGAAGGCTCTGCGGAACGGCTGGTCATCTCGGTCTTTGGCATGGATCATCCCGGCATCGTGGCCGGCGTCACCCAAATTCTGGCCGAAGCAGGTTGCAGCATCGTCGACATCAATCAAACAGTTGTGCAGGGAAAGTTTGCGATGGTGATCATCGCCAACACCTCGCGTTCGCGGTTGTCGGTCACCGAACTGAAGGATCGGCTGCGTTCTGAGGGCGAGAAGCTCGGCGTGCACATCTATGCGCAGCGCGAAGACTTGTTCAATGCGATGCATCGCATTTAGGCATTGCCGATTTTCAATTGATTTAACCACAGAGGACACAGAGAAGAAGGAAGATTTAATTGAATGGTGGAGGGAGCTTTCTATTTGGTGTCTTATTTTGAGAGAAAAAACGATCCACGAAAACACACGAAAGTGCGACTGGCTGGCTTAGTGTGATTTCGTGGATCGTTCCTATCCAAGCGGAAAGAAGCCGCGAAACCAAATCAAGACATCGCTTTCTATCTCTTTGTACTAGTTCTCTGTGCCCTCTGTGGTAAAACCTATCTCTTATGCAACCTGAAATCTCGCATCGTTGTTCGTCATGCGGCGCATCGCTTCGCGAGCCGGCGATGTTCTGTCCAGAGTGCGGCCAACCACAGACGACAGCTCCCACCGTGACCGAACCTGCGGCCGTAGACGCTGCTGGCACCGCCGCGACTGCTGTGGAACCCGTTGCGGCAGAAGGAGAAACGCCTACGCCGAGCGAAGTTGTCGTTGCGGCGGCTAATTCCAAACCAATAGCCGAGGAGCCGCCCGCGAATGAACCAGGGTCGCACCCCGGCGCCAGGGAACGAACGAAAGAGAGGCTGCACCGCGCTTCGACCGCCGCGCGCGGAGCAATTGGAGACAACGTGAAACGCGTAGAAAAGATTCATCACGCATCCACCGCAATGTTTGAGGAAGCTCACTACGATCCGAGCCTGCGCTTTGTACTGGTGGCCTTGGGCCTGTTCCTCGTCTTCGTGATCCTGCTGGTGCTCAGCAAAGTAATGGGATAGAACTGCGAGAGGTCATTCTCTGTCAGAAGCCCGACCGTAAGGGAGGGCTACTATCGAGAAAGGCCCTCCCTCACGGTCGGGCTTCTGACCTCCGTCTTCTTATGGAATATACCCAGGCCGAAATTCTGCAAACCGTGCGCATGACCGAGATGGAGCATCTCGACATTCGCACTGTCACACTGGGCTTAAGCCTGCGCGATTGCGCTACCGACTCGATCGAGAGCACATCCGAAAAAGTACGCGAGAAGATTGCCAGGACTGCCAGGAACCTGGTGAGTACGGTTGATGAAATCGGCAACGAGATCGGAATTCGCGTTGCCAACAAACGCATCGCCATCACTCCCGTTTCAATCCTGACTGAAAGCGCGCGCGGTAATCCGGTGGATTTGGCGCGGGCGATCGATGAAGCAGCAGCAGGCGTCGGCGTGGATTTCGTGGGCGGCTATTCGGCGCTGGTGCACAAGGGCTTTACTCTGAAAGAGAGCGAGTTTCTCGACTCGATTCCCGAAGCGCTGTCCGTGACTAAGCGGCTCTGCTCTTCACTGAACGTGGCCACTACTCGTGCCGGCATCAACATGGATGCAGTCGCGCGGGTCGGGCGCTTGATCAAAGACGCTGCCGAGCGCACCCGCGAAACTTCCGGCCTGGCTTGCGCCAAGTTCGTCTGCTTTGCCAACGCCGTCGAAGACAATCCCTTCATGGCGGGTGCCTTTCATGGCATCGGCGAACCCGAGGCGGTCCTGAATGTCGGCGTGTCCGGTCCGGGCGTGGTCAATCGCGCGGTGCAGCATGCACCCAAAGACATGCCTTTGCATGAACTCGCAGAGCTGATCAAAAAACTTTCCTTCAAACTTGCGCGCGCCGGCGAGTTGGTGGGGCGCGAGGCCGCGCGTCGTTTGGGAATTCCTTTCGGCATCATCGATCTGTCTTTGGCGCCAACGCCGGTGCCCGGCGACTCGGTCGCGAACATTCTGGAAGGGATGGGTTTTGAGCGCGCCGGCGCGCATGGCACGACCGCGGCGCTGGCGATGTTGACTGACGCAGTTAAGAAAGGCGGCGCGATGGCCAGCAACTCGGTCGGCGGAATGAGCGGCGCGTTCATTCCCGTATCCGAAGACGCCGGCATGATCGAGGCCGCGCAGCTCGGGGCACTGACTTTGGAAAAACTCGAAGCATGGACCAGCGTCTGCTCAGTCGGCATCGACATGGTAGCCGTGCCCGGATCGACTTCAGCCGAGACCATCGCCGCGATCATCGCGGACGAGATGGCCATTGGAGTAATGAATAATAAGACGACGGCCGTGCGCATTATCCCTGTGCCCGGGCGCGACGCGGGCGAAATGGTTGAGTTCGGCGGCTTGCTCGGCAGCGCGCCCATCATGGCCGTGAATCGATTTTCGTCTGAACAATTCATCCGCCGCGGTGGGCGGATTCCCGCGCCCATTCACTCTCTGCGCAACTAAGCCAGGACCTGCCTCGCTCGTGACGGGACATCACGCTGCGATTGCCATCACGACCGGCAAGTGGTAGGGGTCCTTGCTAATCCCGCCAAGCACCTTATAAGATTGGCCTTCGTCCCGAGCTCTGGAGTGGGCATTGTTAGAGCCCTGTTTCCGAGGCACACCAGGGGAAGGAGAGCCAATGCCCAATACCTCACCAAAGTGGGAAGAAAGCCTACGCGACTTAGAGAGTGAGTTTCGTCGCCTCGTCCAGGCTCTTGATTTGATTGTTGCGCTCGACCGCAAGATCTTCCAAACAAGTTTCGATCTTGACGCTCTGTTGGAAGAAATGCTTAAAGGACTGCGCGATCTGGTCGGAGCTGAGTATGCACAGGTCCTGCTCCGCAGGGGCCCCGCTCTCGTTGTCGTGCACAGTACCCAAGCGACCGATAAGGGCCTCGCTTTTCGGATCGAGGAGTGCGTCTGCGGAGTCGCTCTGGCTGAACATCGGACAGTGTCTTCTGGAAACGTCGAAAGTGATTTTCCCGAGCGCTACCAATGGATTCTCGGCCGTGAGGAAGAGCACAAGATGGTTAGCGAAGTCGCGGTTCCGATCTACGCGCATATCGAGGACGATGCGCGAGCCGCGGATGAATCAGATCAAATAGTAGCAGGAGTCATTAATATTGAATCCCCACTCCCCAACGCATTCCATGTAAGCCAGATTGAATTGGTCGAGAAATTTGCACTTCAAGCAGGCGCAGCTATAAACAATGCCCGGATACACACGGGCCTCGCCCTCACGCTCAGATTAGCCGAAGACATTAAGTCGCTTTCGCAAGACCCGGACAAAGCTCTCCGAAGCACGCTTGAACATCTATCTGTCTTGTTCCAAGAAGGAGTAATCGTTCAGTTTCTCATATACGACCGAGCCTCTGACTCACTAGTTATTGAATCGAGCACCGTTGAGGGCACCGAGGGCAAAAGCGTGCTAGTCACCGACTCCTTTTCAGGACTTGTGATTCAGCGTGGCACCGCGGTTCGTTCTAATAATGTAAGACGAGACCATCCTCAGCTTTTTAAGGATACAGTCGGAGACGCAGGCTTTGAGCCCACACAATCAGAACTCGCTGTCCCGATAAAGGAAGATGGGCGCATAATCGGAGTATTGAACGTAGAGAGCCCTGACAACGATGCCTTCAGTAGGTACGATGAGTATATGCTCACGGTAATCGCTTCGAACGCAAGCGTTTGGACTCGTATCCACAAATCAAAGAGTATCTTGGCGCTTGAGAAGATGGCCACAGTGGGTAATATCGCGGGACACTTGATCCATACGCTCAACAGCGGTTTGTTGCCTTTGGAGTTGATCGCAAAGAACCTGGAGCAGATTGCTTCCGAAGGCGATCAAATCATCCAGGATAAGCTCAAGGCTCAAATAGAATGGTTGAAATCGGTGGCGCCTTCCATTGATGAGAGTATTAATAAGCTTCAAGACATGTACGCTGGGGCTCGAATAGTCGATGAAAATGTGAATGTTAACCAACTGGCGCGGAGGGTTGTAGAGGACTTGGTTACTCGTAAGGAATTACAGCTCCGATGGGAACTTGACGAGAATATGCCAAACTTGCGCGTTTCGCCCGGCATTTACCATGTCTTTTGGAACCTTATTAGTAACGCACAGGCGGCGATCAAAGATGGCCAAGCCGGCGAACTCACCGTCGGAACGAAAATCGTATTCGGTCGATATACGAATCAAATAGAGGCGTTCGAGTTGTGGGTCTACGACAACGGGCATGGAGTACCCGAGGACATGCTGCAACAGATATTTCAACTCGACTACTCAAGCAAAGCGGGACGCAAGACCGGGTATGGTCTATGGTGGGTAGACACTTTTATTGATCGTTGGGAAGGCAAGAGAAGGATAGAGAGTGAAGTGGGACACGGCACAAAAATCCGAATATGGTTTCCTTTAACGCGTGAAGGCGTCGCCGCCCAGATCGAGGAGGATGGAAAGGATGGTTGACGTAACAAACACTAAGATCGGACTCAGGAAAAAGAGTGTTTTGATCGTGGACGACAATGCGGGCGTTCAAAAGATGCTGACGCAAATCGTAACTGAGGCAGGATTGACTCCTATTACGGCTTCTAACCGACAAGATGCCCTGGAACTTGCTGACCGCCAGGCGTTTGACGTGGCTGTGGTAGACATGCGCCTCGTTGAAAACGACGCCAGCAACCGGGACGGATTGGCAATCTTGCGCCACATCGCCAGGAAGAACGAGGGAACTCATCTCGTTCTCCTAACCGGCTATGGAGAGTATGAGGATGCGGTCGGGTTGAGCGAAGACATAGGTACGTTTACGCCGATGATCAAGAAGCCTAGGTTGGCAAATCTGGACGAAAAAATGCGAACGGTTCTTGCCAAGGCAATTGTGCCCAAGAAACTAGTTTCTAGGAAAGGCTCATCTGCAAGGCTATTCTGCGGTACGGATGATCCGGGGCGGTGGGAGATTGGAGCGAGGGATTTCCTCAATCCAGTTGTAGGTCTGCTTGGACTGATGAACCTTCTCGACGAGATCGCCAAGACATGCACGCCGTTACTCGAGCGACCCGCTGATAATGGGATACAAGGCACCAGTGTTGAAACCACTATGGGCGGCCTTTTCTGGAGTCGCGGAGTTGGCGAGGGAATTGTAGTAGTTCTGGCGCGAGACCACATCCCGGGTGAGATCCCTCGACTGGAAGCATGGCCGCCCAGTCTTACTTTTGGTGAAGTCAAGTATCAGGTGAAGCGCAAAAACCTAGTAGGGGCCATCGTAAAAGTTAAGGGCGTCGCTCATACCGATTTTACCGTGGCGCGCTCGGATGTCGCATAGCCTTCCATACGATTCGTTTTGAAAGTTAACAAACTCATTGCCTTCGTTGCTCACGGCTTCGCGGTAGAGGATTCGCCAGTCGTTGCGTCGGTCATCGAAACGCTGGGCCAAAGTGGCGTTTCGGTCTTGACAGGAGAACGGTATGAAGCACGTGGAGTCAATGAAAAAATCAAGGATCGAATTGCCGCATCGGGATTGTTTGTGGCGCTCATGACCCGCCGACACTATATCGAGGATGCGCATGCCTGGACCACTAGTGCGTGGGTTATTGAAGAGAAGGGGTATTCGCTCGGGCAGAACCCTAACCGCCCAGTGCTCGCGCTTGTTGAGGAAGGGATATCAGTACCAACCGATACCGGCGGATTGGAAGGCGACCTTGAGATAGTCTGGTTTAATCGTGGGCAGTTCCACATTGCTGAAGAAAAGCTTCGCCAAGTACTGACTCACCTAATGTCGAAGCAGACAGTCTAACAACTACGTTGGGCGGCACCGTTGAAGTTATATCCTCCGCGATAGATCGAGTCCGGCCCAAAGCACACTTTGTGCTATTCTCTCCTCCCAAATCGGAGACTACTAAACAAATGGAACGTGAAGCTCTGGGACTAATCGAATGTCGCGGTCTGGTAGCAATGATCGAAGCCGCGGACGCGGCCGTTAAATCTGCCAACGTCGTTCTGGTCGGTTGGGAAAAAATAGACGCCGGCCTGGTGACCGCGATCGTTCGCGGTGAAGTCGGCGCCGTTAAGGCCGCGGTAGAATCAGGCGCTGCTGCCGGCCGGCGCGTCGGCGAAGTCGTCGCGACTCACATCATTCCCCGGCCCCACTCAGATGTCGATCAGGCCATTCCTGTCCTGCACACCGGCGAAACCACACGCAAGAAAATCAGCGGTTCGGTGCACGGGAAGCGGTAGACCGATCTGTATTTGAAAAGAGTAGGAATTTCTTTAGCGCCAGGCATCTCCGGCAGAAGCTCCCCGCAATCTCTCCAACCCAGAATCCGGATAGACCGCGAATTTTCCTGCGCGCACTTGCGTCCATGGAGCGCGGACATCCTTGTCCGCCAGCGTGCGCAGCACGCTCGGCTCTTACCCGCAGGAACACCTTACGAGGTTTGTTCGCGCTTCGCGCTCAGGCGGGCAAGGATGCCCGCGCCCCACTCACGTCTCCAATTTACCAGTCCAACCCGCGGCCATGACCCGGCATCCATTACTCGGATAACGATCCAGCTTTTCGTCAGGCACTTCAGTTGACCCGTCCACCGGTCTCCCCAGATCGAAAAACTTATTTCGTCTTAGGAGGCCAAGCCCATGAAACGCACTCTCCTGTTGGTACTCGTGTGTCTACTCTCCGTTCAATCTTTCGCGCAGTTGCGCCGCGTAGCGCGCACAACTACTCAGCCCGCAACCACAATCAAACCCAACACTCAGACACTCCCGATTCGCCGAGTGATTCTGTATAGCAATGGCGTTGCCTATATTGAGCGGCGCGGCACAGTCACGGGTCATGCCGAAGTCAGCCTGTCCTTCAAGCAATCGCAGGTCGATGATGTTTTGAAATCGATGGTCGTGCTTGACCTCGGGCAGGGGCGCATCGGCGCGGTGAGTTATAACTCCAGCGCGCCGCCGTCCGCGCGCCTGGCTGAGATTCCCTTCTCAATTCAACCCGGATCCGGCGGTGACAGCAATGGCGGACTGGCCGGCGTTTTGGGCCAACTGCAGGGAGCGAGGGTCATCGTCGCGACTGCTAACCGCACCGCCACCGGATCGATTCTCACCGTTGAAGAACGAAAGTCGCAGATCGATGCCGACAAGCCGGCGTTGGTGACACATGCTCTGGTGATTGCGTCCGAGAATGGCGAGTTGACCAGCTTTGATCTAGCTGACGTGCGTTCAGTCAAACTGGTGGATGAAGGCGCCCGGCGCGACGTAGGCGAATTCGCGAACGCGACGTCCTCGGCTCGTCGACGCGATGCAAAAACGATCGTGGTCACTTCCGATGGCGCCGGGGCGCGCGAGATGCTGGTCAGTTATACAATCGCCGCGCCTATCTGGAAAACTACTTATCGCGTGGTGCTTGATTCACAGGGCAAGCCCTTCTTTCAGGGATGGGCGATCGTCGACAATGTCAGCGACGAAGACTGGACTAACATTTCGCTGTCGCTCGTGTCCGGCTCTCCCGTTTCTTTCATCCAGCCCATTCAAAAGCCCTTCTATCGTTACCGGCCCGTGGTAGGAATGCCCGCGGATTTGAAGCTCACGCCGCAAACATATGAAGCGAGTGAAGGCGAGAGCGCGGGCACCCTCAGCGGCACTATCACGGATCCCAACGGAGCCGTCGTGCCCAATGCCAGCGTTACGATCACCAATTCGACGACCAATCAATCGATCACAACCAGCAGCGACAATAATGGCGTCTACCGATCGCCGGTCCTGGCGCCGGGAAATTATTCAATTTCGATTAGCTCACCTGGCTTTAAGGGTTACAGGGTCCAGAACGTCGTTGTAGGAGGGGCCTGGCCTGCCCACGTAAATGCAGCACTGGAAGTCGGCGGTGTTACCGAGACGGTGACCGTAACGGCAGGTAATTCTCAGCTTGCGAATTCAATGAGCCAAAGACAAA
This sequence comes from Blastocatellia bacterium, assembly GCA_033857635.1. GTDB lineage: Bacteria > Acidobacteriota > Blastocatellia > Pyrinomonadales > Pyrinomonadaceae > UBA11740. Next base: position 16,032 of record JAWVDF010000041.1, on the reverse strand, counting down.
TCTCGCAGTTACCGATAAACGGTCGCAATGCGAGTAATCTCAGCTTGTTGTCGCCAGCGAACAACTCTTCGATGGAAAGAGTTTCATTAAGCGATGCCATCACCCGCCCGGACTCAGGTGTAGAGGCGGCCGCTACCGGCAGCGAGGTCGGCGATCTGTTTGAATATCGAATCGACCAGCCCGTCACCGTGCTGCGCGATCGTTCGGCGCTAATTCCCATTCTGCAAACGCGGATGGATGGTGAGCGCGTTTCGATCTATAACGAAGGCGCGCGGCGAGACCGGCCGATGGGCGGCATGCTCTTAAAAAACACCTCTTCGCTGACGCTTGAAGACGGCGCTCTGACCGTGATCGACGGCGACGCTTATGCGGGCGAAGCTTTATTGGAACGGCTCAAGCCGGCTGAACAGCGATTGATTTCCTTCTCGCTGGATCTCGGCACGCTGGTTAACGTCCGCGTAAAAGAAGATCGGGCGCCGACCTTCCTGGTGCGCGTCGTCAACGGCGTGTTCCAGGCCCACTATCATCAAACCGCGCAGAAGACTTACGTTTTGACTAACCAAACTGACAAGCCGCGAGTCGTCTATGTCGAGCATCCGCTGCGCGACGGTTGGGAGTTGAGCACTGATACGCAAAAACCCGATGGCAAGAGCTCGCGGTACTACCGGTTCCGCGTGCCGCTCGAAGCTCATCAGAAAGTCGAGCTTGCCGTGACCGAGCGCAGAGCTTTGATGGACAGCTACGCTCTGCTCAACTTTACGCGGCAGGATCTGGAGTTGTTTGTTTCTCGCAACTATATCGACTCAAACACGCGAGCGGTTCTGGAAAGGATCATCGATATCAAGAGCCGGATGGCCGCCGCGGAAGCGCGCATCGAAGTAATCGATCAGGAGGTAACCGAAATCGGGACGGACCAACAGCGTCTGCGCGACAACATCAAGGCACTGACGGCCACGGCCGAGGCGCGGCAGCTGATCACGCGCTATGTGTCGAAGGCCGACACGCAGGAAACGCGGCTGGAACAGCTAACCAGGGACAAGCAGGCGCAGCAGGCTGAGAGGGAACGACTGCAGGCGGAATTGGAGAGTTTGGTTCGCAGCGTCGCCATCGATCGCGACCTAACGAAGTGAGATGGAGCCCCTTAATGGAGCGCGGACATCCCTGTCCGCCAGCGTGCGCACGCTCAGCCTCACGCAGCATCACTTTACGAAGTTCTTCGCGCTGCGCGCCTCAGGCAGACAGGATGTCCGCGCTCCGTAAACGCTCAAGCTCCGAGTGTTGCTTTGATCCTGCCCAGCAGCGATTCAATGTCGAGAGGCTTGGCGAATACTTCGGCGCAGCCGGCGGCCATCGCGTCTTGCTTGACGTCGGCGGTGGTGTAGGCACTGATTGCAAATATCGGTGTGCGCGACAAGGTGTGCCGTTGACGAATTTGGCGGGTCGCTTCGATGCCGTCCATTTCGGGCATGGCGAGATCCATTAGGATTAGATCCGGAGTTGCGCGGTAGGCCTGACGCAGGCCTTCCTTGCCGTCGCCGGCCTCGACGACTTTGTACCCTTTCGCCCGCAAAAGCGAAGACAATAGCGTCCGGCTATCCGGATAATCTTCGACAACCAGAATCGTGGAAAGACCAGCTTGTTTTGCCATGAAGTTACCTCACGCGAAATTCGACACGATGAGCTCTGATCAGATAAGTCGGGTCTGTCCAGACGGGCGATGATCCACCATAGACCTTCGAGCAGCCCTAATGGTTGCGATTTCGTGACAGAACGTCTTATTGGAACGTCTTACTTATTGGAGCGCGGACATCCTGTCCGCCTGAGCGCGCAGCGCGAACAAGCTCTTAAAGAGATTCCTGGGTGAAGTATGACCGTGCCGCGCCCGCTGGCGGACAAGGATGTCCGCGCTCCCTTAGGCGTTCCAATATGCGCTCGTCATCTTCTTCGGATCGTTAACCACGCGAGCAGCGAGCCGAACAGCGCCAAGCCGGCGCCGGCGAGCATTACGCGACGAAAGCCAAAGACGAAGCATTCTTTGATCGTCTTTCTAATCGCCAGGCGAGTTTCTTCATTCAAGCTTGTTGGAATTTCGGCCGCGGCTAGCTTGAGTCGCTCAGTGTTCAGGGCCTGTCTCGCTTCCGCCGGAATGGAAATCGCTTCCAGACGTGGCTCGAGACAACTATTGAAAGCTTGAAACATAATTAGTCCAAACACGGCCACTGCCAGCAAGCCCGCCGTGCGCGAAACGGCGTTGTTAACCCCGGACGCTATCCCAGCGTGATCAGACTTAACTGAATTCATCACGGTTGTAGTCAGCGGGGCTACACTGATCGCCATGCCAAGTCCCAGCACGACTACTGCCGGAAAGAAAGTCGTGAAGTAACTGCCGCCCACGCCGGGTCTGAGAAACAGAGCGAACCCGCACGCGCCGATGATGGGCCCCACTACCAGAGGGAGACGCGCGCCGAAACGCTTAACCAATCCGCCCGACCAGCGCGACAACAGGAACATGATCAGAATGAACGGAAGCGTGGCCGCGCCCGCGGCCGTCGCTGTATAGCCCTGCACCTGAATCAGATTGAGCGGCATGAAGTAGAGCGTGCCGGCCAGCGACGCATACAAGAACAAGGTCAGAAGATTAGCGCCGGCAAAGTTTCGCGATCGAAAAAGTGTCAGCGGCATCATCGGGTGACGCACGCGCGCTTCAACCAGAATGAAGGCCGCAAAAATGATCATACCAACTGAGAGGGCGCTGATTACTGTCGTGCTTTGTAACCCGAGACGCGATGACTCGATCAATCCGTAAACGATCGCGCCGAGACTGACCGTCGCCAGGGTGGCTCCGAGGAAATCCAGCTTGCGAGACTTTTCCTCACTACGGCTTTCAGGAACGCACCTAGCTATTAGGATCAGAACGCCCACTGCCAGCGGCAGATTGAGAAAGAAAACCGCTCGCCAGGAAACGTGTTCGATTAACCATCCGCCGATGAGTGGACCCATCGCCGTCGTGATCGCGGTCGAGCCCGACCAGGTGCCGATCGCCTGACCGCGTTCCTCTTCAGGAAATGACGCGCTGATAATGGCCAGACTGCCGGGAACCAACATCGCCCCGCCGATTCCCTGCAAAGCTCGCGCGGCGATCAGCTGGCTGATGCTCGGGGCCAGGCCGCACCAAATGGAAGCAAGCGCGAACAGCACGACGCCGATTGCGTAAATGCGTCGCCGTCCAAAATGATCGCCAAGCGACCCGCCGAGCAATAACAGCGCCGCCAGAAACAGCGCGTAAGCTTCGACCACCCACTGCACGTCGACGGCCGTAGCGTTGAGGTTGGACTGCAACGCGGGCAGGGCGACATTCACAACCGTGCCGTCAATGAAGACCATGCTCGAGCCGAGAATAGTGGCGGCGAGAATCCAGCGCCCACGCGCTTTGCCGCACGGCGCCGCGGGTTTGTTCGCGGAGATTACGCCTTCGTCACACGGTGCTTTGAGAATGTTCACGAGCTAAAAATACTATTATTTTGCTCGCGACGACCAGCGTTCTCTGGCAGTCTTTCCCTCGCTTAACAATTCCTTTGTTATCGGTGAATGAAGGTCAAGGAGATCCTCAGGCTTCTTGAAGAAGATGGATGGTATCTGGCTAGAACAAAAGGGAGTCATCGACAACTCAAGCACCGCAACAAGTCTGGCGCAGTTACTGTTTCCGGAAAACCGAGCATCGATATACCACCGGGCACGCTTCATAGTATCTTGAAGCAAGCTGGACTAAAGAAAGAGAGGCCATAAGAGATGCGCTATGCCGTAATCGTTGAAGAAGGAGAAACCAGCTTCGGAGCGTATGCGCCCGATCTACCAGGATGTGTAGCCGTTGCCGAGACCCGAGACGAAGTCTTGCGGCTCATCGAAGAGGCAATCGAATTTCACGTCGAGGGCTTGCGCCAAGATGGCCAGCCGATCCCCGCGCCTTCCTCGAGTATCGAGTACGTGGAAATCCGTGCAGCATGATTCCATTCCCAGTATCTGAATTGGCTGTCTTATTATGGCAGTATCTCCCAAAGCCTTCTGCGTAAATGGTTTCTTTTGTAAACCCGCCGTGCATCCTCTGAGCCGAATCAATTATTGCCTTCGCGTGATCTGCCGTGCTTAAACAACAAGACGCCGCCCGCGATTGCGAACGGCGTCCCTTGTTTGCACTCTGTGTGAATTGATCCGGTCGCTACCGCTCCCGGTTCTGACAAACCTTAGTACCTAATCCTCACACTGAAGCTGCCGCTGTTGTCGCCATAGTTGTCGTCATTGACGGCAAGTATCAGCCGGCCATCGGCGGGAACGGTAGAACTCAGCTGACTTCCAATCAGATACGGGGCACTCATTTGGCCATTCGCCTGACGAATATAGGCGATCAGGGCGCCAACGCCGGCACTCGGCACCGGTCGAGCATTCACTACTGAACCAAAGCCCGTCCTGTTCGATCCGTCGGGACCAACCTGGCCCACACGTTGGCCGGCGATGATCATGCCGGTAGCTGTGATATTGATCGGATCGCCGGCGCGCACGTCGATGCCTGTGTCCACCCCCCGCGAAGTGGCGGGAACGGCGATCGTAATCTCCCGCTGCTGATTGTTGTTGTCGCGATTACGATCGTTTGGATCCAACGGTCGTCTGTCGCGCGAACGAATGCGGCCGGGACGTTGATCGACGCCGGCATAATCAGTGCCTCGCTCGCGTTTGATCTGAACGGTGAAGCTTCCGCGCGCATCGCTAAACGAACTGCGATTCGCGGTCAGATAAAGTCGACCGTCGCGGTCAGCGGTGAACTCGCGCCTTGAACCAAGTTCGAGAACTGGCGCGTTCCGATCATCACCTACAGTGCCGATCAGCATGCCTTCGGCAGCGTTCGGCAAAGGCGAGTTCGGATCGGTCGAACGCAGTCCGTCCGGACTTATGCGCGCGCGTCCGGCGGTGATTACGCCCGAGGCATCGATCTGTACTCGCTCGTTGCGCCGCAGAGTAATGCCGGTGTCAACCCAGTTAGACTCAAGACCTACCTGCACTGTGCTGGTTTCGTAACGCGATTCGTCGAGCGAGCGGCCTTCGATCTCAATGCGCTCAACTTCGTCGGGACGGAAATACTGAATCTCGCCTTCGTTGGCACGTCTACGGGCGACCTCGGGGTCGGATGTGGCGCTCGGCTGCGTCGAATAACGCTGCTCGACCCGCACGACAAAGCGCCCGTTGATAAAGCCCAGCAAAGTACCGCGTACCGTTCGGCCGTCCCGCAGATAGAGCGTGTCCGCCGCGGCGAATGTGGCCGCCAATAGCAGCATCGTTAAAGCTAAAATAATTTTCTTCATATCTTTTTCCTTTCAGTTCAACAGAACACTCTGCCAACGAATCAGCACGTTTGATCCTTCATCAAATTCTTCGGGAAGAGAATTAAGAGGGGGGTTGCGAGTTGTAGCTTATACCGAAGGAGAAGGAGGGGCAAGCTGGGCATCGGTGACGACGGCTTTTACGAGTCAGGAGGCCTCCCGTCGCTGGGAGCGCGGACGTCCCGTCCGCACACGAGCCGAAGGCGAGTCGATTGTTCGCGCTTTGCGTGCAATGCGGACGGGGCGTCCGCGCTCCCAGCGAAGCGCTTCGTTCAAACTGTTAAGGCCACGCCTCGGATTTGAGACGTGGCCGCACCTTCTTTTCGCCACATCAACGGTCAGGCAAGCCTCGCCGCACTGTGGCGCGGCAAAGTCCTGGCGCTTATCAGCCCTTCGTCAGTTCATCCGCAATTTCATTGGCGTCGAACACCTTGCGCAGGACTTCTCTCATCGCGCGCACGTCGACCGAAATCGCGCGGTTGACTGACTCGTCGTAGATAAAGTCGCCCACCAGCGATTGAATATTTCCGTCAAAGATCAGGCCGACCAACTCGCCTTCCTTGTTTATCGTGGGCGAGCCGGAGTTGCCGCCGATGATGTCATCGGTCGAAACAAAATTAAATGGCGTCTTCAGATCCACCGACGGCTTCTTCTCGAGCCAGCGCGGCGGCAGGTTGTAGGGGAACGCAGACTTGAACTGCGTCGCGCGATCATAGAGACCACCCAGCGTGGTGAACGGCGTAACTTTCTTTCCGTTCTCCATATAGCCTTTGACGGCGCCATAAGAGAGACGCAGAGTGAAGGTCGCATCGGGATAAAGTTTGGTGCCTTCGGTCTCGAATCGGGCGCGCGCAATCTTGCTGTAGCTAGCGCGCTCGACACCGATGACTTCGTTCTCGTAACGCTTACGCAACTCGCGCGCTTTCGGGTCGATGGTACGCGCCAGGACGATCATTGGATCGGTGGAAGACTCAATTGCCTTGCTGCCGCCGGCTGCGAGTTCTTTGCGAAAGGCGGGATCCTTCAACTTGGTTCCGTCGATCAGTTCGGCAGCTCGCACTTCAGGTGACTTGCCATTCAGGATCTGTTTGACGAGGGGATGATCAGCGCCCAGAAGTTCCACCATGAAGCCGAGCGAATCAGCCAGCTTTAGTTTTTCGAAGTCGTCGTGAATCGGCGCTGGGGAATAGAGCGCTAATTCCAACGAGGCGCGCCGGGCGTCGGTGAACTCAAGCAGTCGCTCAGCGTTCGGCTTTTCGCTCTCAGCCGCCAGCCTGACCAGCGTGCGCGCGATGCCAAAGGTAGTCGTGTTGAAGCCTGAACCCAGGTCAAAAATTCTTCGTTCGCGGATATAGGACGGCAGACTCTGATGCACTTTGGCAATTGCGGCCACCGCCCCGCTATACATGGGATTCTTCGCAAACGCCGCCTCGTCTTTCATCTTGCGGTCCATCAGCGCTTTGTCTTTCAGGCCGGCAAGCTGTCCGCGATAAACTTTCAGACTGTTTTGCACGCTGTTCAGCTCATTCTGTGACTGGCGGGTTTGCTCTTCTCCCATCGCCATGTATTTCTTCAGCATCGCTTCTCGCCGTTCCAGCAGGCGCAGCACGATCGGGATGCTGGTGTCGCGCAGTTCCTGTAGATGAGCGACCGTGTTCAGACGCGCTGTCGAGCCGGGATTGCCGGTGACGAAAACCAGATCGCCTTCTTTAGCGCCCGCGGTCGACCACTTGAAAAAGCTTCCCGGATGAACCGGCTGATCGTTTTCATAGACCCGCACCAGCGCCATGTCGATATTGAAGCGCGGGAAATTGAAGTTATCAGGGTCGCCGCCAAAGAAAGCCGCCTGGAACTCAGGCACGAAGACCAGCCGGACGTCGGTGTATTTCTTATAACGATAAAGATTGTATTGCCCGCCCTGATAGAGGGTGATGACATCGGAACGAAGCCCGGTGGCTTTGGTTGACTCGCCTTCAATCGCGGAAGTCTCCGCGCGTCGCGCGGCGAACGCTTCGGCGTCCGACATGCCCGCTTTGACCACGCCGTTGACGCGGGTGGTGACGTCTTCAATGCTTATCAGGACGTTGAGTTCAAGACTGGGCGCCTTGATCTCTTCGCCGCGCGTGCGGGCAACGAAACCTTCTTTGGCCAGGTCCTTCTGCGGCGTGCTGACTTCGTTAACGATGTCTTCCACGATGTGATAGTTGGTCAGCACCAGGCCGTTGGGAGAAACGAACGAACCCGAACCGCCGTTATTGAATCGCACCGAAGCCAGTTGCACTTTCTTCAGCCATTCGTCGGTCACGTCAAAGCCGTACTTCGCTTTGATCTCAGCGCGAGGCACGTTGTTGAACGTCCACATGCCTTCGTCGGCCAGAGCGGTTAGATTAAATGTTTGAAGGCTGAAAAGCGCCAGTATCAGCGCGCACAATACTTTTCTAAATTTCATTGGTTACCTCGAAGAATTCGTTTACGGGAGAAGGTCTTAGAGCATTTTGCTGTCCAATTGGATGCCTCGGAATTAGTAATCGCTGAGGACGCATTCTGTCAAGTTCATGGGGTTCAGTTTCAACCCAGGACGCTGCTTATTGCTGGGGGCGCGGACGGCCCGTCCGTCCTGAGCGCGAAGCGCGAACGATAACCTGGCACGCTTCTATCAGCGGACGAACTTTGCGCCGATGGCGCCGTGCGGTCGGGACGTCCGCGTTCCCAGCATTCACAATGTGGACCCGCCAAATCTTTCTTGCTTTTCCGGTGAATCTTGTTAATCCTGTCAACGAATGGACAACGAAGAAATCGCTCGTCGCTTTAATCGCATGGCCGCGCTGATGGAGGTCCGCGGCGAGGATCAGTTTCGCCTTCGTTCTTATCGAATGGCCGCCGAGGCGATCGAAACCTGGCCCACAGAGATGCGCCAGATTGTAAAGGAGCAAGGCGCCGCCGGTTTGCAGGAAATCCCGGGCGTCGGCAAAGCTCTGGCCGGTAAGATCGTTGACTTGATCGAACGAGGAACTTACGACGCCTGGGACCGGCTGGTCGCGGAAACACCTGAGACCGTGCTCGACCTGCTCGAGCTGCCCGGCGTCGGTCCCAAGACCGCCGCCATGCTCCACCAGAAATTCAAGATCGCATCGCTGTCTGATTTGCGAAAGTTTGTCGAGGGTGGCGGGCTGGACTCGGTTGACGGCATTGGACCAAAGACCGCGGAGAGGATCAAATCGAGTCTCAGCAAGCTCTAGTTCGATCAGCTCGTTCAGATCAATTTCAGTTCGCCCGGACGGGGGCATTAGCCCGACCGTTAGGGAGGGCTCTGCTATTCCGTTCCATGCTCTTAATCAGAGCCCTCCCTAACGGTCGGGCTAATGCCCCGGTCTACGCTTCAAAGACTATCAACACAACTTTAGGACATTTTGCACTGCACATCCCCCTTGCGCCCGCGCCTCCGCTGGGCCTACAATGCGACGCATCAGCACAGACTGCCTGGCATTGCGCGGCGTCTCCCCTTTTCGTTATTTTTTTGAAACTGAAATGCGCTCGGCTGCTTTCATGAAAGCAAGGCGCAGACTCGTGTGAACCAGTGAAGGTGAATCCTTTTCGGACCGTGATCTATCCGAGGTTCGCCTTACTATGCAGAGAAATCTTCTGCCACCCGCGTCCGCTAATCACAAGCCCGGCGTCGCGCACAAGACAGGGGGGTTCCATGAAATCGCGTCGCTATGTTGAGCCGGCAGTGCTGGCCGCCTGCATGATCCTGACCGTCGCTTTCGCTGCGGCGCCGCTCGCAATCGCCCAACAAAAGCCCGAGGACAAACCCGCTCAACCCACCGAAAAGAAAGATCTGCTAAAGGTCGAGCCGGCCGCCCAGCCAACACCGCCCGATGCCACCCCTAAGAAGTCGCCGCAAAAGACAGACACCAGGATTCAATTGCCGGGTGGTGACGTTGACGACAAGAATCCGGTCATCACCAATACCGATTTAATTACTTTCACTGTGACCGTGACCGACATTTACGGACGATTCGTGTCGGGCCTGGGACAGAAGGCCTTCACTATTTTTGACGACAAGGCCGAGCAGAACATTACTTTTTTTAGCGATGACGATTCGCCGGTTTCGGTGGGAATTCTGTTCGATGTTTCCGGTTCGATGAGCGGTGATAAGGTCCGGCGGGCGCGCGACGCGCTGGGCCACTTTGTCCAGACCAGCCACGACCGCGACGAATATTTTTTAATCGGATTCAATTCTCGAGCACAACTGCTAATGGATCGAACGCGCGACGGTAACGCCGTGCTCGACAAGCTCACGTTTGTGCAGACGAAGAACAACACTGCGCTCTACGACGCCTGCTATCTCGGCGTAGAGAGGGTGCAACGCGGTACGCATCCCAAACGCGCTCTGCTGCTGATCAGTGACGGGCAGGACAACAACTCGCGTTACACCTTCAACGAGCTGCGGCGGGTTCTCAAGGAATCGGATGTTGTGCTCTATGCGATCGGAATTCTCGGCGGCAGCGACGTGGGCAGCTCTCTGGGAATGGAAGGCCAGGGAATCATGGACGAGCTGGCCGGTGTCTCAGGCGGGAAGGCTTTTTATCCGCGCTCGAACGCCGAGATGGACGACATCTTTGAGCAGATCGCCCTCGAACTTCGTCACCAGTATTCCATCGGCTACCGGCCGCCAAACTTCACCAATGACGGCAAGTGGCACAAGATTAAGGTCAAGGTGGCCCCGCCACGCGGCTTGCCCCGCCTGTTCGTGCGCAGCAAAGAAGGCTACTTCGCGATCGCCAACCCCAAGTGAAGTCCTGTGTTTAGAGTTCAACCTTCAGGTTGTGTTTTTGTGAGTCTCAAGCTGAAGCTTGAACTCTAAACGGACTGTGCGGCAACGCTCTGTGAGCTTCCCTGCATCTTTAGAATGCGCTAAAGTCAGCGTCTGCAACCGAGTTGGCGCGCGCGCTCCTCTTCCTAATCGCGAAAATCGTTTGACATTGAGCTTTTACTCAGAGAAGGTTTAGTTGTTAATGAAACTTCACACTGAAAATTTCCTGGGAGCACGCCGCGGAATGCTGTTGCTCCTGATCGGCATAGTAGCGTCACTTTCGTTCGTGATTGTCGGCGCCGGCAGCGCGCAGCAACCAGTTGATTCGCGGCCGCGACAGACAGGGGCCGCTACGCCCACGCCCACGCCAATTCCCCAGACTGGCCCGGGCCGGCGCATCGCGCCCCAACTTGGCGCACCGCCGCCGCCGCCCATCCTGAAGCCCAAGCCGACGCCTGTACCCGATCCGACAACGGCGGAAATTGACGAAGGCAGCCGGCTGGTCATGAATACTGAGTTGGTGACCCTGCACGTCCGCGTCATCGATCGCAACAACCATCCAATTAACAACGTGCAGAAGGAAGAGTTCCGCATCCTGGAAGACGGCGTCCCACAACCGATTTTTTCCTTCACGCGCGAAGAAGTTCCGGTCATGTACGGATTAGCCATAGACACTTCCGGTTCTTTGCGTCCGGCCTTTGAGCAGGTCATTACCGCTGGGAAGGCGATCATCAACAGCAATAAGAAGGACGACGAAACATTCCTTGAGCGCTTTATCAGCAGCGACAAAATCGAGACGGTCCAGGATTTCACGTCCAATAAGGATGCGCTGATGGACGGACTCGACACATTGTATGTCGAAGGCGGGCAGACGGCCGTGATCGATGGTGTGTACCTGGCGGCCGAACACGTAGCTGAATACAGGAAGGGCGGCGACGACGATCGCCGGCGACGCGCCTTGATCGTCGTCACCGATGGTGAAGACCGGTCCAGCTATTACCCAGAGGCGCAACTGTTTCAGCGGCTGCGAGAGGAAGACGTTCAGATTTTTGTCATCGGATTTGTAAACGAGTTGGAGGCCGACAAAGGTCTGATCAGAAAGAGTCCGCGCGACAAAGCTGTTAATCTTCTCAACCGGCTCGCCAGCGAAACCGGCGGCCGCGCCTTTTTCCCAACTTCACTAGCCGAAGTGCCTGGGATTGCGAATGAAATTGTTCGCGACCTGCGCACTCAATATGTCGTCAGTTACGATCCGACAAACAAGGCCCACGACGGCAGCTATCGTTCGATCAAGGTGACGGTGGCCGATGCCGCTGGACAAGGGAAACGCATCGCTCTCACGCGTTCGGGACGCACGGCGGGCGTGAGTACTTCCGCGAGACCGGCGCCGAAACCCGTCGCTACGCCGGTTAACAACAACACGCGCCGGCCTTCAAGTAATCCGACGCGAAAGTCTCCCTAGTTGCCGGATGGAGCGCGGACATCCTGTCCGCCAGCGTGCATAACACGCCACGCCGCATCTTATCGCCATTCAATCACTGTTCGCGCTTCGCGCTCAGGCGGACAGGATGTCCTCGCTCCAGTCGCGCGTTCGTCTCTTCAATCATTCCCTCACTTTTCAAACGCTTTAGACTATAATGCCGCCGCTCTTCAAACTGTTTGCTCCTGGGAGTAGAACTAACGATGCCTTGTGATCCTGGATTTCTCGCCAACATCAAGATGTTTGAGTTGCTCAACGAAGACGATCGAGTCGCCCTCGCCAAGGTCGTCGACGAGTTGAAAGTGCCTGAGGGCCACACACTTTTTCAGGCGGGTGATCCGGGCGATTCACTCTTCATCGTTCGTGAGGGCCAGATCGAACTCTTCATCAAAGACACTGCCGGTCAAAAGATTGTCCTCACCACGGCCGAAGCCGGGGATATGTTTGGTGAGTTGGCGATGCTGGATACCGGACCACGCACGGCCACGGCTTTGGCGCTGAACGACAGCGACGTGCTGGTGCTCGACCGTGATGATCTGGTCTTACTCTTCCAGCGAAAACCCGAAGCAGCTCTGCACATGCTGGCAGCTTTGAGCGGACTGACGCGCAAGGCTGACGAGTTACTGCGGACGCGCGTCTCGCGCAACGTCAACGAAGAGATGGAGGTCCACTCGACGTTCCTGCAGAAGATTGCTGACTGGTTGGCCTGGTTCAGTGGCAGCATGCCTTTTCTGATCTCTCATACTTTCTGGTTCATCATCTGGATTTCCCTCAATACCATAATAATGGGCGACAAGGCCTTCGATCCATTCCCGTTCGGTCTGCTCACAATGATCGTTTCATTGGAAGCAATCTTCCTCGCCTGCTTTGTGCTAATCAGTCAAAACCGGCAGGCGCAAAAGGACAAATACCGCGCCGACATTGAATACGAAGTGAATATCAAAGCGGAACTCGAGGTCGCGCATCTGCACGAAAAGACCGATCGCCTTTACGAGCAAATGATGGCGCGATTTGAAAAGCTCGAACGAGGTAAGACTTCCTCGCAATAGAGGAAAGCTGATTGATGAATAGCAAGGAACATCAGCTCATGGACCGGTGGGACCCCGAACCTCGTTGGCCGGCTTTTATTGCTATCCTTGCAGTCGGCGGTTTGTATGCAGCGTTGCCGCGTTATCTCGTTATCGGCCCACATTGGTTGTTTCCGGCAATTGTCTTGACGCTCCTCGTGCCCACGGTCATTTCGCACGGCACCGGCCATCATCGGTTAAATCGGTTCTTTGGGTTCACAGTCAACCTGGTGATAACTGTTGGCTTGTTTGCGTCGGTTGGCTTGTTGATACGCGCGCTGCCCGCGCATCAGGAAAGTCCCACTGACCTTTTGCTTTCAGCGTCGGCTCTCTGGTTTACAAATATCCTGGTCTTTGCTTTGTGGTACTGGCGGCTGGATGCGGGCGGGCCTCACGGGCGCGACAAACGATTCGGTCATCCCGAAGGTGCGTTCCTGTTTCCGCAGATGACAATGACTGACGAAGCGAAGGCCGCCGCCGATGAACACGGGTGGTCGCCGAATTTCGCGGACTATCTATTTCTGGCTTTCAATACCAGCACAGCCTTTTCGCCGACAGACGTGCCGGTGCTGGCGCGTTGGGCCAAATTTCTAATGATGCTGCAATCGCTCGTCTCACTCACAGTGCTGGCTCTGTTGGCGGCGCGAGCTGTCAACATTCTCTAAGAGCTCTTCCCAGGCTACCGCAATCTGAGTGGAGGGGTGTTTAGAGTACCAACTTTAGTTAGGCTCTTCTCTTGGATAAAAGGCCCGACTAAAGTCGGTACTCTGAACACCTCTAATCAAACGACCACGTTGAGTTACGTACCAGGCAAAGCCCGTAACGATTCGCTTAGGTGTGAACGATCGGCCAGAACCTGCAGCAATGGTCCATGTGAACTGAATTCCACGACGCTTACTGATCCCACCGGACAGGCCAGACGGAAACGAAACCACCGCACATCGATGCCCAGCAAGCTGCAAAGAATAATCCTGATAGTCGCTTTGTGAGAGACTATTAAAACGCGCCCCTCGCTGAACTGCTGTTTGATCTCTTCGATTACCTGCAGCGCACGCTGGGCAACGACGGTTGCCAATTCTCCTCCGGTGGGTGCGTGCCGGGCAGGATCATCCAGCCAGCTAACGTAATCGTCCGTGTAGATTTCTTTGACCGTCTCTTTTGAAAGTCCTTCCCACGCACCGTAAGCAATCTCGTTCAGACCTCCCCGTGCTTGTAATGGAACAGCCAGAGCATCGCAGAGAGGCTTCGCGGTATTGATCGCCCGCTTCAAGCCGCTGGAATAAATCGCCCGCCAGGCCGTGGTGCGATAAGCATCGGCAAAGGCCTCGGCCATCTTAAGACCATCAGCAGTGAGTTGAGGGTCCAAGCCGGAACCGCAGAAGTTGTCTTCGCGGCTGAGATCGGTTTGTCCGTGGCGAAGGAGGTAAATGGTGAGCATTGTGCGAAGCGAACTCGGGCGCGGAACTCCTGCTTAAACGAAGGAACAGTAGGTAGCGCAAGTTGTTAACTTGCGTTCTTCTCGTCGGTTTCAAACAGCGCAAGTTAACAACTTGCGCTACCCCGCTTCAGGCACTTCAATTAAACGGCCCGACTTGACGTCGTAAACGTACGCGTAAATCGGAATCTCCTGAGGCACTAATGGATGCGTTCTGATGCGCTGCACGTCTGCTAACACACTCTTCGTTTGATCACTGATGGTGAGCCAGTCGATGTAATCGGCTTCAGATGAACCTGGCCCTTCGCCACCGTCATGCCATCCCGTTTCGTCAACCGTGGAGGTTTTGAGACTGCTCGCGAGCAAGCCGCGCATTATCTCGTCGGTGAATGTTTCCATGCCGCAATTAGAATGGTGAATGACAAACCACTCACGCGTGCCCAAAAGTTTATACGAGATTACCAGAGAGCGAATGGCGTCATCGCTGGCGCGCCCACCCGCATTTCGGATCACATGTGCATCCCCTTCAGCCAGCCCGGCAAACTTGGCAGGATCTAAACGCGCATCCATACAAGTGAGGATGGCAAAACGCCGTCCAGGCGGCATCGCGAGATTGGCTTTGTCGCCAAAGCTTTCAGCGTACTTAGTGTTTGCACCTATTACCTCATCCAGGATTTTGCTCATTACTCATCGCTCCTTATTAATCTTAAGAACAGGAATATAGCATTCATTACAGGGCGTATTCATGGCGACAGGATCGAGGACGACAACGAGCGCGTAGGGGCCGCCCTCCCTAACGGTCGGGCTACAGTCACGCCTGCTTCAATTCCGCGAGCGTGCGATTGAGATCTTCCATCTGCACGTCGCGCATCCTCTGCTTCCGGATCAATTCTTCCAGCATCAGTTCGCTCTTCAGATTCACTTTGAAGTCCTGTTCAGCCGCCAGCCGGTCTTTTGTGGCCGCGCGGTTCTGCGACATCATGATGATCGGCGCCTGCAAAGCTGCCGTCATTGAGAGCATAAGGTTCAAGAGGATATACGGGTAAGGATCGAACTGGGCCCCATTCTCTCCGTGGCCATAGTAAGCCAGCGCGAACGTGTTAGCGGCCATCCACAGAACCAGAAAAGTGACGTAGATGATGATGAATGTCCACGAACCGCCGAACGACGCCACCTTGTCGGCGATGCGCTGGCCGATGGTCGCGTTCTCTTCCATCTCGACGTTGATATTGCGCGAGGCGCGTTTTGAAACCAGCAGGTTAGTCTGTCGCATGCGCTGGGCAATTTCGCAAATGACGTCGATGGCAGCGTCCGGATGCTCTATCAGAAATTCCTGAAAAGCGTCGCTGCTTAGCTTGTGAAGATGTGTGTCGGTGAGGGCCTTGGCGCTGCTTGAACGCTCGCCGCGATCCAATACCGCCAGCTCGCCAAAGAAATCGCCCGGCTTTAGTTCAGCCAGGGTTACTTCGGTGACGTCTTCGTCCATAACCCAGATGCGCACCGACCCAGTTTCCACGACATAGAGACCGTCACCCAGATCGTGTTCGTTGAAGATCGTCTGGCCGGCTTTGTAGTCCACCTGCGCGACATCCTCGGCGAGATGTTCCAGTTCGTGCGGCTCGAGGCGTTTGAAAAGAGGGACGCGCGACAGGCTCTCGGCCTCGTCGCTCAAGTTGATGGGCTCGTCTGACATTGGGGTTTTTCTCCGGAGCTACTATTCCTGTTCGACAAACTCCAGGATGCTCTGAACAAGTACTTTCGACGCGTAGCGTCGGTATGAGTTTAGCCCGGCCTTTCAAGGCCGGGATCGGTTGGTTACGGGTTCTCGTCGCGTAGCGACGATTGAATTCACCTTGGTTCAG
>JAWVDF010000040.1:0-16327 GCA_033857635.1 Blastocatellia bacterium | reverse complement strand
TCGCGTCGCGTAGCGACGCCTGAACCAAGGTGAATTCAATCGTCGCTACGCGACGAGAACCCGTAACCAACCGATCCCGGCCTTGAAAGGCCGGGCTAAACTCAACCGACGCTACGCGTCGAAGGTGATTGTTCAGAGCATCCTTCAGTTTGTCCTTTGTCCTTTTCTGGGCCAGCGCTCTGAAACATCGGGACAAACTGAAGTTTGTCCTACGTCCACTCGACTGCAACTCAACTACTTCACTCTGCGCTTGAATCTGAAGACACCTGATTGTCCGGCTTCGAGCGTTGTGACGATGTCGGTAAGCGATTTCGATCCGTTTTGATCTCCGATGATCTCTCCGCCGAATGTGTCCGACGCGCCGACAACGTGGTCTGTCGTCTCGCCCCAGTTGTTGGGAGCCGAATTGCCGTTCTCGCTAATGATCAGGTTATGGGCCGTCAACAAGTCGTTGCCCACCCCGGCTGCGCTACTGATGTTGGCGTAGGTAATGGCGAACTCGATCTCCGCTCCGGGCACTGCAGCGCTTGTGCCAGTCGTTGTGTTAAGGACTGTCGCCGACTTATCCAGGCGAATGAATCCGGTGTAGACGCGATCGATCGTATCGTTGGTTGCCGTTGCGGTCGCGGTTGAGGCAGCGCGGATGACGGTATCAAAGCCTGTGAGTATTTTTAGTCCAGCCGGAACGGTAATCCGCACGAACACGATTGCTGCCGCGCGGTAACTGACCGCGAGAGCGACGATGGCATTTGGGTCGTTCAGAGACAGGTAATGGTCGCCGCTGTCGGTGCTGACCTCGACGGTAAAGCCGGCCGGCGCAATTGGCGCGCTAATCCGAAACACGTCATCGCCTCCGCCGGTGTTTTGGATGGTGTTCTTGAAAACGATTGTGCCCGCGGCGGTGGTGACGCCCCCGGGAGGAACGTTAGCAATGCCGGTGTTAACACTGCGGTTTGTAAAGTCGTCGTTCACTCCCGACGGGCCCATAGCGCCGGGAACGCCGCATGGTCCAATCAGGACATCGCCGGGATTGAGCGGGCTGTCGCTAACCCCGGCTGAGGCCTTTCCGGTGACGCTGAAGAGAGTGACGGCGAGGAATGCCGCGGCCAAAGATATTAATTGGCTGTTCTTTGCAAGGGATTTCATTTGATTTCTTTCAGAGCGGTGGTGGCGGGGCGTTTCTTAAAGGTAGGAATGATCGTGTAATACGAAAACAAGTGGCACAGACTTCAGTCTGTGATTAACCCTCGCGCAAGAAGAATCACAGACTGAAATCTGTGCCCCTTAGGCCGGCTCGACTATTTCCTTGAAGACGCGACGCGGCGGGGTCTCTCTAATGGTTTTGCTTCGGTCGCAGCTTTGGCCGGTTTGGTTATTGGATCAATCCGGTTCGAGATTGGCATGACGACGCGTTTGACTTTGCTGTCGGCGGGCTGGCGAACATCTCCCCAAATTGTCGTAGGCGACATGATCTTCTGCTGCGCTGCAATCGTGGCTTTTTCGTCGGCAACTGCTTCGGCCTCCTCGTCATCGACGACGAGAGACTTGCTGTCGGACGCCGTTGAGTCAGTTGCCGATTCAGTGTTTCCGGCGATTCGCTCAATTCCGGGAGCGCCAAAGCGCGCGCCGAGGTCGCGGTAGATGCGTCCGGCGACGGCGGCTGGAAAGTGATTGCGGCCATCGACGCCTCGTCCAATCACGACGACCGCGAGACGGGGATTATTGAGCGGGGCATAAGAAGTGAACAGACCGATCCAAGCGCCTTGCTCAATGCAGGTGCCGGTTTTTCCGGCGATGACTTCCTGGGAATTGCCCGCCTTCCGGCCGGAGCCATAACTAACTGAGCCGATCATTCCGGGGACCATGTGTTGGAAAGCGTCCGCGCTAATATCGACGACGCGACGAACCTTGGGAGTGAATCTTTTTTCTTCCTGCGGTGTGCGTGGGACGAAGGGAGTGATCAACTTGCCGCCGTTTGCCATGGCCGAAATGAGCGTTCCCAATTGCAGTGCGGTGACTTTGAAGTCGTCGCCATGCGAGGACATGTGATTGACTGCAAAGCCTGACTTTAGCCGTGGCACTCGACCGGCTGATTCATCCCGAGTATTGATGCCGGTTTTCTCGCCCAGCCCGAGCTGGTGCGCGTAGGACATCATTTTGTTGAAGCCGACCTGCCCGCCCACCTGCTGGAAATATTCGTTCTTTGAGTAGGCCAGGGCACGAGTTAGATCGACTCTGTTCGAATCAGAGATGGCGGTGGTGTTGACAGAGTCGATGACTTTTTCATTCAAGCCGGCCAGCCCCGTCACCAGTTTGATGGTCGAGCAGGGCTTGACCCCTTCTCGTAATCCCCACTGTTGGTTAACTACTGAATAGACTCGACCGGTTTTCGGGTCCATGACGACGACGGTCCCGGCATGTCGACCGAGAGCGTTGACGGCCACGCGACGCACTTCCGGATCTTCGCCGGCGACATCGTCCAGTTTGATCAGCGATTGCACGTGATCTCGCAGAGCTTCTTCAGCCGCGCGTTCCGCCGCACGCTGTCGAGCGATGGCCGCCAGGTGGGCAGCTTCCGCGCGCCGGCGGGCGGCCAGACGCTGAAGTTCGGCGCGACGACCGCGCGGGTCGCGTTTAGCGGCGGCTGCACGTTTTTGATTTTTCGCCGGGCTCTTGGCGGCCACGATTTTGATTTGCGAGAGAGACAGTGCGATTAGAAGAAATAGAACAGAGGCGGATCGAAACGAGCGGTGGATTTGAAACATCTTTAGGGCCTTTCCTTTTCAGATTCGAGTGAACCAGAACGAGCGGTGTGGATCTATTTGAAATTGAGCGGCGAGTTTCCGAAGGGTGTCCCAGGGAACTGAGGGGAGTTGCGGCAGAAGCGAACGATTGGTGACGAACGCCGGGGAATTCTGCCCACAGACCGCGTGATTAAGGCGCAAACTACGCCCGCGGGGTGTAAGGGCACCTGGCGTGCCACCAATGTCAGTCCAATCGGATCGAAGCTCTTAATGCTGGGAGCGCGGAACGTCCCGTCTGCATTTCGAAACTCGCGAGCGAATCTGTTTCGGATGAGTCCCTCTCCCTTTGGGAGGGCGTTAATATATTTGACGCATCACGATCCAGGTTACGGACATCCGCACAACGCCGAAGGCGTTAGTCAATTCCAGCCCAGGGCAGCGCCCTGGGAAAGAAATAGGTCAAGGTCGGTGAACTCTGAAAGAGTTCGCCAGACTGCCCTCGCAACCAAGCTTTCGCGTGCCGCCGACTGGGCGTGTGAAGCAGCCGTTACCCTTGGCATCGCGCCGACGCGAACCCTTTCAGAGTTCCTAAATCAATGGAATCCAAACCCAGGGCGTTGCCCTGGGCTGCGATTCGCGAGCGCCTCCGGCGCTATTGACCGTCGCCGGAAAGGTTCCTGATGCGCCAAATATATTAACGCCGTCCCAAAGGGAGAGGGGATAAAAACTATTCCGCGGATGGTGATTTCAATATCGATTCGAGCTGAGGTCTGACCGTAGTCTCGTAACATGACGGACAGATGCCGTGTGAGAATTCAGCATGCGAATGATCAGAAATGTAACTTTCGACGTTCTGCCAATAGTTCGAATCGTCACGAACTTTTTTGCAGTACGAACAGATGGGCAGAATTCCCTGTAGTTGCTTGACCTCGCCCAGCGCTGTCTCCAGCTCCTGCACATGCTCAGCCAATTTCGCTTGCAGTGCGATCATCCGAGCGCCAACCTGCACCCGCACACGCAATTCGTCATGATCGTAAGGCTTGGTTAGATAATCGTCGGCTCCAGCCTCGATTCCTTTAACTATCTCGCGCACGCCATGGTTTGCGGTGAGCAGAATAATGTAAGGAGGAATACTGCCCGGTAACTGGCGCACGCGGCGGCACAGCTCCAGACCGTCCATCCCGGGCATCATGATGTCCAGGATGGCCAGTGTGGGAACAGACGATTCCTGCAAGGCATTCCAGGCGGCGCCGCCGTCCAGAGTTGTCGTCACCTCATAACCCCACTTCCTAAGTAGGGTTTCGAGGATGCGCCGGGAAACGGCGTCGTCTTCAGCGATAACTACTCTCAACTCAGTCTCCTCTGGCGCTCGGTCGTCAGCGCCTGTCTTGCTTTAGCGAACTTGTAATCCAATACTTGTACCAGCGCCTCTACTACCTCAGAAGAATCAGAAGAATTTGTTGCTTCAAGCTCTTCACAAATCACCGCTACTTGATTGACCCCCAAGGTACTGCTGCTTCCTTTTAAGTTATGAGCAGCTCGTCTTAGCACCTCCCACTGCGTTATGGCGACGGCCTTACGGATCGCCAGGATCTGTTGGGGAGCATCCACAAGGTATAGATCGATTAGTTCAATAATCAGATCGGAGCCATCGTCTGACTGTAACTCCTCAAAGGCCTTCAGCGACGCCAGGTCCAGTACGTCGTCCCTGGTCGTAGCAGCGGGATCAAAGGGGAAAGGATCCGTTCGTGTGCGTTTATTGTTGGCGATGTGATCAAATGACATTGGGTTCTTTCTCTTTCAGATCTAGGCCGCCCGGCGTGTCGGCTTTCGGTTTCCGATCAACATGCGGATAGCGCTTTGAAGTTGCTCAGGCGTAAAAGGCTTGGGCAGAAACGCCGTGGCGCCGGCCGCGAAACTGCTGGCCATGAGTTTGATGTCTTGCTGAGCGGTAATTATCATTATCGGAATGCGCATCAGGCGTCTTTCCGATCGCATATAGCGAATCAGATCAAGGCCTTCCAGAAACGGCATCGTCATGTCCAGAATCGCGGCCGTGAATTGTGAATCAGACTGCAGGATGCGATAAGCGTCGCGGCCATCATTCGCCAGGACTACTTCGCAATCCTGCTGCTTCACAATGGTAGTTACGAGATGCCTCATCACTGGATCGTCATCCGCGATCAGGACCCGTTTGGGGGTTGTCTCTTTTAAGGTCATGCGAAATGTTTCCATGCGATCGATCCTCAATTCTTACAATCTCAACCCGAGGGACTCCCGACCTTGTGGGCCATGGTGTGCGAGAAAATCTCGGGTTTCGGCGAATAGTTTGTGGGCTTGCGCCAGGGCAGCGGGAGCCACAGCCAGGCGATCAGTTCTGCCCGCCTCTTCAAGTTCGCGGAACGGTATCGAAACGGCTGTCATGCCGCAGTTCGCGCTGGCGCCCGCACAGTTGTGAGCGAGCAGTTCAACTTCCCGGCGATCGCCCACCGCGACCGCGTCGTCCAGCAGGCCCAGGTTCTTTCGCATTTCGTCCAGATACAGATTCAATATTTCAGAAAACTCAGCCGCTTCTTCGCCCATCATTTCGTGCATTCGCTCAACGTCTACCAACGGAAAAGCGTTGTCGCCGGCTTCGTTCAAGGAGCCGCCACTCGCGTTGTTGAAGAACAACTCGAGCACGCGTTTAAGTTCTTCCTGCTTCACGGGCTTAGTGATGTATTCGTCCATTCCCGCGCTAATACATTTCGCCCGGTCGCCTGCTAAAGCATGTGCCGTCATCGCCACGATTGCAGTGTGTTTGCTTTTTCCTTCAAGGCGACGAATGGCGGCCGTTGCCTCATAGCCGTCCATCTCAGGCATCTGACAATCCATCAACACCAGGTCGTAAGGAATCCGCCCCAAAGCTTCCAACGCTTCGTGACCATTCGCGACGACGTCCGCGCGATAACCTAACTTTTGTAACTGGCGGGCCGCGACTTTCTGATTGACGATGTTGTCTTCGGCCAGCAGGATTAGTTTGTTTGACACAGGGTTAGCCTCTGACAGGGTGTGTTTAGTAACTAGTTTTGAATTACGGGACGCCGGCGCGATTGAGCGCGAAGTCCGGCTAATGACGTTTGTCAGACAGTCGAACAACTGAGACTGACGCACAGGCTTGGTGAGATACGCGGCGATGCCGGCAGCAGTGGCCGCCGCTCCGTCGCCACGCTGTCCGAATGAGGTCAGGAGCACTAAAGAGACGGCCGCGATCGACTGATCGGCTCTGATCCTTCGCGCCAACTCGAAGCCGTCCATTCCCGGCATCATGAAATCAAGAATGACCAGATCATGAGGCCTTCCATCAGCGGCGGCAGCCCGCAAAAGCTCCAGCGCCCGCGGTCCCGAGTCGGCCTCTTCATGACTCATTCCCCACGAGTCCAATTGGTGCGAGAGTATCTTCCGATTCGTGGCGTTGTCGTCGACGATCAGCGCGTGCAGTCGATCGAGACTTAGCAGATCCGGTTTGCTGCTAACAACAGGTGTTGCCTGCTTGGCAAATCCGGCGGTGAACCAGAAGGTCGAGCCCTTCCCCTCGGTGCTGGTGACCCCGATCTCTCCGCCCATCAATTCAACCAGTTGCTTCGAGATGGCCAGCCCGAGCCCGGTTCCACCGTACTTGCGCGTCGTCGAGCCA
Organism: Blastocatellia bacterium; assembly: GCA_033857635.1. GTDB lineage: Bacteria > Acidobacteriota > Blastocatellia > Pyrinomonadales > Pyrinomonadaceae > UBA11740. The sequence continues at coordinate 9,907 of JAWVDF010000040.1, read as the reverse complement.
TCAGCCTGAGTAAATGGCTGAAACAGATTCTTCTGAGCCGCTTCACTGATTCCGATTCCCGTATCGCTCACCGAAAAGCGGATGACGATCTGGTTGTCGGTTTCCCGCTCCCTCTCAGCTCGTACGATCACTTCGCCGCATTCAGTAAACTTTATGGCGTTGCCAATCAAGTTAGTGAGCACTTGTCGCAACCGGCCGGGATCCCCAAGCAGTCCGGTGGGCACGTCGCTGTAGATTAATGAGGCCAATTCGATATGTTTGGCATGGGCCCGCGAAGCCAGCAGTTCGACCGTTCCTTCGACCGCGTTACGCAGGTCAAAGTCGAGCATTTCAAACTGGAGCTTGCCGGCTTCGATTTTTGAAAAGTCGAGGATGTCGTTAATGATCGTCAACAGCGCTTCGCCACTGGCGCGAATTATCTCGGCACAGTCGCGTTGCTCTTCATCCAGGGTAGTGTCCAGTAAGATCCCGGTCATGCCGATGACGCCGTTCATCGGCGTACGAATCTCGTGGCTCATGTTGGCCAGGAATTCCGACTTGAGACGCACTGATTCAAGCGCCATGTCGCGCGCCTGGTGCAAATCATCTTCGATCTGTTTCTGTTCAGTGACGTCCTGATCGGTGCCCGTGATTTTCACCACTCGTCCAAATTCATCACATTGACTCCGGTTGTTGGCGCGAATTACCCGCACCTTCCCGTCGGGGCGAGTGATGCGGTAGTCATATCCGTCGTCGGTCCCTGATTGCCGCGACCTTTGATTAATGCTCTTAAAGATTTGGCGGTCGTCCGGATGAATCAGCGTCAAAAATTCTTCAAAGGATGGCCCGAACTCGCGTTCGTCGAGACCAAAGATTCGCCATTCTTCCTGCGACCATTTCACTTCTCCCGAAGCGGCATCGTGCTCCCAGCTTCCAAAATGAGCGATTCGCTCTGCTTCAGACAGCAACTTTTCGTTCGTCTTGAGCTCCGCCTCGATTCGCTTACGCTCAGTGATGTCCAGCATGACGCCCTGCCAGACTCGTTTGTCGTTTGAGTCGGCGACGACACGCCCGCGATCATGGAGCCACACTACCGAGCCGTGTTTGGCAACGACGCGATACTCGGATTCTGTCGCCCCACCGCCCGCTATTGCGGTCTCGGTTTCCTGTAACACTCGCTCGCGGTCTTCGGGATGCAATAGACTCAGCCACAAGTCAGGCGTGTTGTACCATTCGTCTATGGAGTAGCCGAGCGACTGGATATTTGCGCTCACGTAGGTGGGGGAATAGGGGGTCTCGGCATCAACGGAATAAATGATCAGAGGCAGCGTCTCGACCATTAAGCGGTTGCGGGTCTCGCTCTCTTGCAGGGCTTGTTCAGCCCGCTTGCGTTCGGTGATGTCGCGAGCTATGCCCTGTATTCCGGTCGGATTTCCATCCTGATAGGTAAGACGTGAGTTAACTTCAATTGTCAGTCTGCGCCCGTCTTTAGCAATAATCTCGAGCTCATAAACAGATAGTGTTTTTTCTAACGCCTTGCGCGCCAGCACTCCCTTGACATGCTCGAGATATTCCGGGGCAACGATTTGAGCCAGATTCATTTGCAGAGCTTCCTGCCTGGCATAGCCGACGATCCTTTCACAGGCTTTGTTAAGTGATGTGTAATTACCGTCGAGATCCTGCGTGTAAATCATGTCATTAGCGTTTTCAAAGAGGTCGCGGTATTGCTCTTCGCTATGACGCAGGGCCGCTTCTATATTCCGGCGGTCCAGGATTTCGGCTTTCAACTCGGTATTCGCCGTGGCCAGTGCGGCAGTCCTTTCACGAACCCGCTCTTCGAGTTCTCCTCGCGCCGAAAGCAGCGCGTCTTCAGCCAGCTTCTGATCATTAATATCAGTAAGGGTGCCAAACCACTTGATGATCTGGCCCGTGTCGTCTCGCACCGCCGCTGCGCGGCCGAGATGCCAACGATAAGCGCCGTCCGATGCGCGTTTGAAGCGGTAGCGGATTTCGAAAGGGTCCCCGGTGCGCACGGACGTGGTCCAGCTATCAACGCAGCCTTGCAAATCGTCAGGATGCACGACCGGTTTCCAGCCCCAGCCTTCCGTCTCCGCCAGCGTCATGCCGCTATAGTCAAACCAACGTTGATTGTAATAATCGAGCCACCCGTCCGGGCGTGAGGTCCAGACTATCTGAGGCATAACATTAGCCATGTGGCGAAAGCTTTCTTCGATCGCTTCGAGGGTCGCGTGCTTCAGAGCTCTTTCCCACATATCACGCCGGCTATGGGCGCAGGCAATGATGAGAAAGAACACCTCAAACAACACCCAACCGGTATGTTCGAACGTGCGCCATCCATCCGGGCCAAGAACTCCATACACAGACTGGGGCCAGAATACTCCGCGGAGAAAATGGTCCGTCGCGACCACCAGCGTGGCCGGAATCAGCACCTTCCAGTCACGATAGAAGGCCAGAAACGCGAGTGAACCGAAGATATGGAAGTGTGTCTCAATCCTTCCTCCGGTTAGATGGATCAGGAGTGCGCCCATCAGCATCTGAGCGATGGCGATTACGTATCGAGTGGAAGTTGCGCCGGGCCGTAACATTGCCAGCAGCGTCGGGAGCACAGTGATTAATGCTCCCAGGAAGATCGCTGCCCAGACGTGCAGGTGGATGTGACTGGTTGAGCCGACCCACGCTTTCGGTGAAATCCAAACCGCGACTGCAATGCCCGCGAGCCACTGGATCAACATCAAGGCAGCGAACATACGATCGGTGCGCCGGTAAATAATCAACTGGTGATCGCGAAACTCTCTTTCCGCGATCAGTGTGGTTGACGGATGCAGGGCGGCCTTAGTTGGGATGGAGTCCATCGCAAAAATCCTCGGTGGGGGGTTCGTTACCGGCTGTGAAAAGCGGACAACCAAAAACAGCCGTGTGTTTGGTATTAGTCGCCCCGGCCGTTAGCCACGACAGTATCGCTTTCCGACCTTCGTTATCGCCGGCATGGCCGCGTGAAGCTGTAATGCCGCCGGTAAAGATCAACCGGCCAGTCGTGTCATAGAGCATGGCTTGCCCGGATGTCAGCGATCCAAACAGAGCGGCTTCAACTCCGTCTGGGTCGGTCATGACCCGTACGCCGGGAATGTTCCTGGCACTATTCCAAAGATCGGTCTTCTCCCAGTCTTCGGCGAACCCGCGCGGCTTAATAAAAAGAACATTGGCGTTCACCAGTCCCTGGGCATGTGCCATTAGGACGGCCAGCTCGCCAATCGTTGCCCGAGAGCAGGGACAATGGGGATGAATCATTAGTACCAGCATGGGCAGTTGCGCCGAGGACTGAATGCGACTTGCGGTGGGCCAATCGGCTGGCGGCTCACCGGGCCGACCGGCAGTGTTTTCGTGATCCCAAACGTACGCAACGCCAGCGCCGATCAGCGACAACCAAAGCACACCAGCGGCGGTGAATAGCATTCTTGAGGTTCCAGATTTCATGTCTTGCGGCCGCGCGGATTGGAAGTGGAAAGAGGCAGTTGAGCGAACGTGAGCTGTGGCCGTTCAAAGTTCAGTGGTTGGGTCAGAAGTGCGCAACTGGCGCAGAACACCGGGGCATTCTGTCCGGAACTGTGAGATCACGGCGCCCAAATCGCGCTCACCAACACCAGGGCACCTGGCGTGCCAGGGTTCCGATGGACATAAGTGGATTCTGCGCTAGTGGTCCTAACAGAGTGTTGCCAAGTCGAGACTCGGGGCGGAGCATTAGCCCAATCGTCAGGGAGGCTCTGTTACGGTACCTTTCCGAGCCCTCCCCGACGGTCGGGCTAGTGCCCGGGCTAGGCGGAGACTAACCATTGGTTCCGGCAGTTGAGGCGATTTATGGTTGCGCCTTATCATCTTGCGCATTAGAATCGCCGCAAGACTTGAGGTCTCCCGGTGTTCCAGGCGTCTTCGGACACCATCGTCCCGATTTTCAGTGTTCCCAGGCGCTACCGATCGAACCTCTCGCCTTCGCTGATTCTTTCTCGATAAAATTTGGGCCGTACCGCCCGTGGTTCCGGTGGCCGTTTGGCCGTCTCGGAACTGAGCCTCGACCAACCATGAGAGACGACAAAAAATTCGGGTCTCGAGTTATTGCCCTTCCTGGCATAGAAACAAATCTCGACCGGGACGCTTCAGCGCGCCAGAACCCCAAGAACGATTTGCGTAAGGCCCGCGCCCAGCCTGAGGAGGGTCCGGACAGCGTGACCGATGTATTTATTCTCTTGGATTACCAATGGCGCTACGCCTCTCTTAATTCCGCCGCGGTGCGCGCCATCGGCCGGCCGCGCGAACAAATACTCGGACGCACACTCTGGGAGTTGTATCCCGATATCATCGGCACGGAACTGGAGCGCCAATACCGGCGCGCTATGAATGAACGCATCGCCGTGTCTTTTGACTTCTATTATTCGACGGTCGGGACCTGGTGGGAAAATCATTTCTCTCCGGCGCCTGATGGGCTCGCAGTGTTCGCGAGCGAGATCACCCAACGTAAGCAGATGTTTGAGAAACTGCGCGAATACGAGAAAGTCGTCGAAGGCCTGGATGAAATGATCACGGTAGTTGATCGGGACTATCGCTATCTAATAGCCAATCGCGCCTTCCTGAACTACCGAGACTTGCCAAGGGACCAGGTGGTGGGCCGCCTTGTTTCCGAATGCCTGGATGCGACAGTGTTTGAGCAGACGGTGAAGCCAAGATTGGAAGAATGCTTTCAAGGCAGGGTGGTCCAGTATGAGCTTAAGTACCTGTATCCCAAACTGGGGGAAAGGGACCTTCTCTGTTCTTATTTTCCCATTGAAGGTTCGGGACAGATAGACCGCGCAGCTTGCATCCTTCGTGATGTTACTGAGAATAAGCACGCTGCAGAGGCGTTGCTTAAAGCAGAGCAGAAATATCGCGACATTTTTGAAAATGCCGGCGAAGGAATCTTTCAAACCACGCCCGAGGGCCGATACCTCGTCGTCAATCCGACTCTGGCCCGGATGCACGGCTTTGGCTCTCCCGCCGAAATGGTGAGCAGTCTCAGCAATATCTCCCGGGAGGTTTACGTTGAGCCCGGCCGCCGGCAGGAATTCAAAGCCCTGCTCGAAAAACAGGGTTACGTCCGCGACTTCGAACACCAGATCTTTCGCCGGGACCGCACTAAGATCTGGATCTCCGTAAATGCGCGCGTGGTGCGAGACGAACTGGGAAACACTCTCTATTACGAGGGCACCACGCAGGATATCAACCAGCGCAGAATGGCTGAAGCGAGGAGCGCGGCTTTTGGCGCCCTGGCCCGAAAACTTAGCGGGGCGGCTACGCAGGTGGATGCTGGGTTGATAATTGCGGAAACAGCCCGCCAATTGGTTGGCTGGGACGCCTGTAATCTCGACTTGTACGACTCAGATCGCGATCTGGTAATTCCAATGTTAAGTGTCGACACTGTTGAGGGTCGGCGTCTGGATGTTACCGCTACGTGCGCCGAAGGAAAGCCGACCCCCAGGGGGCGTCGAGTCATGGATCACGGCCCTGAATTGCGGCTCCGCGAAGATCCTATCCAGTTCGACTACGACGCCGTTCCTTTCGGTGATGTGAACAGGCCTTCCGCCTCGATTATGACCGTACCCGTGCGGCACGCCACGAAAGTCGTGGGCTTGCTCTCAATTCAGAGCTATGCACACCAGGCTTACGACGCGGCCGCACTTAATACTCTTGAAGCTTTGGCGGATCACTGTGGCGCAGCCCTGAATCGGATCCGCGCCGAAGAATCTTTCTACGAGAGTGAAGAGCGATTCCGGCAAATGGCGGAGCACTTTGAAGACGCCGTTTTGTTGACCGATAGAAAAATCGACAAAGCCCTCTATGTCAATCCCGCCTACGAAGGGATTTTCAGACTCACCTGCGAAAGCTTGTACGCTCGGCTGACGTCCTTTATCGACACGGTGCATCCTGAGGATCGCGCCCTGGTCGCGGGGCAATTAGAACGGGAAAGGAACGGCGAGCATGAGCCGATCGAATTCCGGATTATTTGGCCGGATGGTTCAGTTCGCTGGATATTTCGCCGCTCGTTTCCGATGCGAAACACGGCCGGCGAAATTTACCTGGTGGCTGCCATTGCCCAGGACATCACCGAAAGCAAGCACGCGGAGGAATCTCTTCGTGAAAGCGAAGAGCGCTATCGCGAATTGTTCGAGAATGCCAAAGACGCCATCTACGTCCACGATCTCAGCGGACGCTATACCTCGTTGAATCAGGCGGCGGAAAAACTCACTGGTTTCAGCCGTGAGGAGATCATCGGCAAACACTTTTCGAACTTCGTGGCCCCGCGCGACTTGAAACACGTCCGCAGAAATCTTTGTAAGAAGCTCGACGAGGAGGGCGAGACGGCCTATCAAATAGATCTGATTACCAAAGATCGACGCCGCGTTCCGGTCGAGGTTAACAGCCGTTTGATCTATGAGAATGGCCGAGCGATCGGCGTCCAGGGCACCGCGCGTGATATCACGGAACGGAAACGGGCCCAGGAAGCGTTGCAAATTTATTCTCGCCGTCTGATCGAAGCCCAGGAAGCTGAACGGCAAAGCCTCGCGCGCGAGTTGCACGACGAGATTGGCCAGGTGCTAACGGCCGTAAGGATCAACTTACAATCCATTCAGAGCTCGCGTCGTAAGGACCAGTCCCTGCCCCAGGTCGACGAGAGCATCGTCATTGTGGACGAGGCGCTGGGACGGATCCGCGACCTCTCTTTGGAATTGCGTCCGTCGTTGCTGGACGATCTCGGATTGGCGTCGGCGTTGCGTTGGTATGTCGATCGTTATGGCCAGCGCACCGGCATCGTGGCGGAAGTTCTTTGTAGTTTCGAGGATCGTGGTCGTCTGCCGCGAGAGCTCGAGACCGAATGCTTCCGGATTGCGCAGGAGGCCCTGACTAATGTAGTTCGTCACGCGCAAGCCAAGCGAGTTTGCGTCCGGGTTGACGGTGGTCTCGACACTTTGGTGCTGACGATTACCGATAATGGGATTGGTTTTGACAGCGAGAATCTCCTGCGGACGGGATCCGCGGCAACGACGCTGGGGCTGCGCGGAATGATAGAGCGCGCAACGGCGATGAACGGGCAGATTAAAATTGTCTCCTCTCCGGGAAACGGCACGGAAGTCCACGCTCGTTTTCCGCTGAAGCGAATCAGCCGACCGCGATGAAAAAGATTCGAGTCTTACTCGCCGACGATCATAAGCTGGTTCGCGCCGGCATTCGGTCGCTGCTCGAACGGTTGCCGGAGATGGAAGTAGTTGCTGAAGCCAGTGACGGGAGAGAGGCCCTCCAACTCGTCGCAGAACACCATCCGCAAGTTGTGTTGATGGATCTCGCGATGCCCGAAGTCAACGGTCTCGAGGCGACTAAGCACCTCACCAAAATGTTTCCCAAAGTGCGCGTGATTATTCTGTCCATCTATTCGGATGAAGAGCATGTTTACCAGTCGCTGCGCGCCGGCGCCGCGGGCTATTTGATGAAGGGCGCCGCGACCGAAGAACTGGAACTCGCGATCAGGTCGGTGGCCCGGGGCGAAACTTATCTGAGCCCTCCGGTCTCAAAACCGGTGATCATGGAATACATCCGACGCACGAATGTCGGGCTTAGCCCACGCGAGGGCCTCTCGCCGCGTCAGACTCAGATCCTGAAACTGATTGCCGAAGGCCAGACCACAAAACAGGTCGCCCTAAATCTTGCAATCAGCGTAAAGACGGTAGAGACGCATCGCTCCGCCCTGATGAAACGGATTGGGGTGCGCGACGTTGCCGGCCTGGTCCGTTATGCCGTCAAGGTTGGTCTGGTTGATCTGCATCTTTAAATCCGTCTCCTCGTCCGGGTGACAATCCAGTAAGGTTTTTCCTGATTGTCTCTGCGGAACTCTTTAAGTTAAGATCGTCTGTTCCAACGACCTCAAGAGGCGCAGCGTTATTTGATGCATCGATTTCTGGACGAGAGAGAGAAGCATAGCCGGCTCCCGTCAAATCCATCAGCCGCCTGTGCGACTTCTGATAGAAACGCTCCCCAATTGGTTTCTCCCTTACTTTAACTTCGTGACAAGGACCACGTGAAGCGGATTCGCGTTTTGCTAATCGACGATCACGCGCTTGTCCGCGCCGGAATTCGGGCGTTGGTGAGCGACGTTGATGGAGTGGAAGTTGTCGGCGAAGCCGGCAATGGCGACGAAGCTTTGCCACTGATCGAAGAATTGCAACCCGACATCCTACTGCTCGATCTATCAATGCCGGGGTTGAGTGGATTCGAAGTGCTGGCACACACGGCGAAGCGTTTTCCCAGCATTCGCGTGATCGTGCTTACCGTGCACGAATCCGGACACTACGCGGTTGAGGCCCTGCGTGCCGGCGCCGCGGGCTTCCTTCCCAAGAGCGCCGCCAGCGTTGAACTTCACGAAGCAATCAGGAATGTTGCCGAAGGCAAAAGCTATGTCTCGGGAGACATCGCCCGGAAGACAGTCCTACAGCAGGCGAAAGTAACTGAACAGATTCAGTTGCTGGAGAGACTCACGCCGAGGCAACGCGAGATCCTGACTCTGATTGCTGAAGGCCACACGATGAAAGACATTGCATGTACCTTGAGCATCAGCGTGAAGACGGTTGAATCACACCGCGCGCAGTTGATGGAACGCCTGGGCATTTACGAGGTAGCCTCGCTGGTCCGTTTCGCGATTAGAATGGGCCTGGTCAATGTCGAGTAACACTCCGCCGCACTCCCACTGGAAAAAATAAATTGTAAAATGAAAGACTACGCAGTGGCCCTTGTCCTGTCTGTGAGCTAACACACGCCGGCAGGTAGCAAGCTATTCTTTGGATGGAATTAGTCTGGATATCTCGCGGACTAGATCTTCGGGATCGGCTGGTTTGACAACGTAGCCCTGAGCACCCGCGGCCAAAGCCCGGGCTTTGTCAGAGTCGTAGGCCGCACCTGAGTAAAATAGAACAGGAGTAATCGGGTCAATCCCGCGTAGCTTTCTACAGAGATCGTCTCCAGTCATTCCCGGCAGCCAATTGTCCAGGAGGTATAGGTCGAACTTCGTCGCAGTCGCCAGGTCAATCGCTTGCGTCGAGTCTTTGGCGCAGATGACTTCGAAGCCGTGCATTTCCAGTATTGCGCACAAAATGTCGCGGGTATCGACATCATCCTCTGTGCAGAGAATTCGAGCTTTGAGGGGCATTCATAAACCTCTGGCCGTCGAATTGGGACGGGGAGGATTTAGCAGGCTCGGCAGAGTCCGTCTGTCCGGTTTCGGAAATAGCGGTAAAGTAGGTGAAGATGTTTCCAGTTCGCATGCGAGCGGGTGAATAGTAGGTTGGAACCAGTGGTCCCCCTCGCGTTGTTGCGCCTCGGCAATAAAGCGTCCGGTACAGAACCCGGAGCGGTAGCGACGGGGTCCCGCCACTTGCTGCGTGGGTCGAACAGTTCTCGTGTTGAAATCCTCTGAGCATTGGTCCGAGCGATTTGCGTGTCGTTGACGAAAGTTGAGTGTTTGACCCGGTCGCTACCGCTCCCGGTTCTGTACCAAGATCAATCCAGCGGTTGAGGTGACGTGGCGGGAGACAACTGCGTTAGGGACAAGTTGCCGCTGAGTCGGCGACAAAGCGTCCGGTACAGAACCCGGAGCGGTAGCGACGGGGTCCCGCCACTTACTGGGTGGGTCGAACAGTTCTCGTGTTGAAATCCTCTGAGCATTAGTGCGTGCGATTAGCGTGTTGACGAAAGTTGAGTGTTTGACCCGGTCGCTATCGCTCCCGGTTCTGTACCCAGATCAATCCAGCGGTTGAGGTGACGTGGCGGGAGACAACTGCGTTAGGGACAAGTTGCCGCTGAGTCGGCGACAAAGCGTCCGGTACAGAACCCG
>JAWVDF010000039.1:0-70694 GCA_033857635.1 Blastocatellia bacterium | reverse complement strand
TCGCGTCGCGTAGCGACGCCTGAACCAAGGTGAATTCAATCGTCGCTACGCGACGAGAACCCGTAACCAACCGATCCCGGCCTTGAAAGGCCGGGCTAAACTCAACCGACGCTACGCGTCGAAGGTGCTTGTTCAGAGCATCCTTCAGTCGGTGTTCCAGTCCTGATCTCAATACAGGCTGCTGGTCAAGGGGTCAGCATGCAGCCCACAACGCGTTTGATACAGTCAATCACAAACTGAAGTTTGTCGTACTCTGGCTCAAGCCGGCAGGTCTGTTCCATTGCAGACCCGCGCGATAGTTCCCGTTACTTGATCAAAGTCGAAAGGCTTACCGATGATGCCGGCGACCAGGTCGAGTTCGCCTGACGGCGGCTGAGCAGTTGCGCCATAGCCCGTGACCAGCACAACGGGCAGCCCCGGCTTTTGTTTGTGAATAGCCCGGGCAGTTTCCCAACCGTCCATCTCGGGCATGGCCAGGTCGGTAAATACCAAATCAAAGTCACAGCTCGAAACCTGCAGCAGTGCTTCGCGGCCGCCTTCAACGGTAACCACCCGGTGATCGAGATCCAAAAGCATCTCAGCCAGCGTCTCTCGCACGAACTGTTCGTCATCCACAACCAGGACTGAGAGCGAAGGAGAGTGAGCGTCGGCTGTTTTTTCCTCCGGCACCACTTCGACAGCCTCTGCGTGCGGAAGATCGATGTAGAACGTCGTGCCCCGGCCCAGCTTAGACTCGACGGAAATAAGGCCCTGGTGGCGTTCGATGATGCCGTAGCTGACCGCCAACCCCAGACCCGTTCCGTGCACGCCCTTGGTAGTATAGAAAGGTTCGAACACCCGCTCCCGCACTTCCTCCTTCATGCCGGATCCGGTGTCGGCAAAACGCAACCGCAGCCGGTTGCCGTTGCGGTTACAGCAAATGTTTAGACTGCCGCCGTGCGGCATCGCGTCTACTGCGTTGACGATCAGATTGACGAATACTTCACGCAACTCAGAAGCATTGCCGAGAGTCAGCAAACCGGGTTCGGCATTCAAGGTAACCTCGACGTTCGAGCCTTCCGCGCGTGCTTCGTTCTGCCAGCGAGTGCGGGTGATTTCGATCGCATCGCCGAGCAGGCTGCCGACATCAAGCAGTTCCAATTCAGCGGCCACAGACTTACGCGCGAACGTCTGAATGCGGCGCACCGTCGCTGCCGCATCTTCGGCCGCAGTCACGATTATGCCAAGACTGCGAACCAGTTCTTCATCCTTCACGCGGCGCAGAATGAGTTGCGCGCGGCCCAGGATAGCGGCCAGCGAATTATTAAAGTCATGCGCCACGCCTGAGGCGAGTTGGCCCAGCGCACGCAGCTTATCAGCCCGAGCAGCGCGCTCTCGCTCCTGCTTCTGTTCAGTAACATCATGCGCGATGCCCAGGACGCCGTTGGTCTCTCCGTCGACAACGATGGGCGCGCTGTTTACCGAAGCAAAGCGGATGCTGCCATCCTGTGCGATATAACGCGATTCAAAACTCTGCGGTTCGCCGCGAAGGGCTTCGGCAAATCGCTCGATGCGCATTTCGCGATCGTCTTCGTGAGTGCGCTCGAGGAAATGGTGACCGATGATCGCGTCCAGTTCATATCCGGTCATGGTGAGCATGGCCTGGTTGCACCATTTGTAGTTGCCTTCTTTGTCCAACGCATAGATGGCTTCCTGTGCGCTTTCCATAATGTTCTTGAGCAGCGATTGCCGTTCGCGCGCCACGGCTTCGACTTTGCGCAGCTCTGACAGGTCGCGGGCGGTGCAAACTGCTCCGGCAACCTGGCCGCGTTCATCAAGGACCGGCTCAACCGTTACCAGCACGGGTCGATCCAGGTGTTGAGGCACTATCTCCAGATTGATGCTTTCGGATTGGCGCAGGGACTGCTCCACAATACACGCGGCGCCATCGGAACTTGTCCGCAGGATATCGCAACACTGACGGCCAAGCAGCTTTTCGGGATGCGACTTGTCCATGGCCGCGCCGGCGCGGTTAACGCGAGCCAGCTTTCCGCTTTGGTCGAAAATGAAAATGCCGTCGGACATCGCATCAAAGGTCGATTCCCATTCTTTCTTGGCCCGGGCGACCATTTCAAAAAGCTCGGCCTGAGCGATACCGGTCGCCAACTGCGCCGCTACTGATTCAACCAGCAGCACTTCATCTTCGGTCCAGCGACGAATGGATTCGGTCTGATGGATCGAGATCACACCGCGGAACTCGCCGCTGACCGTCAGCGGATAATCGATTTGCGATCGCGCGCCGGTGCAAGCGGTGCGAAGACGAATGCAGTTGGCGAACTCAGCCGTCCCTTCCGAGTATTGTTGTGTATCACGAATCACCAGCGGCTTGGCGGACTTCAGAAAATGACCACGGAGCAAGTCATCGTAGTTGGCGTCAAAGTCATTGACGCTCTCGCAGCCCTCCGCCACGTATTCGCCGCGGGCGAACGACTGATCACCGGTGGCTTCGTAAAGACGTACTTCGACGCGTGAAGCCGAAAGCGCCTGTCCTAATTCCCGCGTGGCCGTGTTCAGCACCGATGTCAGACTCAGCGAAGCCCGAATGGCCACGCTCAACTTGTTGACCAGGGCCTCGCGCATCGACGTGGCCGCTGCCTTTTGATAAAGCCGCGCCTGCCGGATGGCGATGCCGGTTTGATCGGCCGCGGCCTTGGCTACTTCAATATCAGCTTCGCTCCAGTGACGAAGTTCGCGGGTGGTCGACAGCGCAAAGGCACCCAGCAGTTCGTTGCCAACCGTGACGCCTACATACATGATCGATTTGACGTCTAACGACAAGAACGACGCCTCTCGGATTCTTTCGTCCTTCGCCACATCGTCGAAGGCCAGGACGCCATGCTTCTCCATCGCGGCATTGAGACCCTGAACTTGCGGCAAGTCAAAATTACTGCCGGCCGGCGTCACATCGGACACATGGTATTCCGCCGCGTTGGTGATCTTCCCGGCTTGTTCATCCTTCATGAAAAGCGAGCAACGATCGACTTCAAGGTGCACGCCCAACTCACGGACCGCCGTTTCAAAGACTTCTGAAACGTCGAGCGTTCGACGCACCGCCTGCGAAATGCGATTGGTCAGCGCCGCGCGTTCTGCCTGCTGACTCAACGCCTCTTCGGCAAGTTTCCGCTCGGTGATGTCCCGGTCCGCGCCGCGATAGCCCACCAGGTTACCCTGTGGATCGAGCACCGGAAGACCATTCGACTCGAGATAACGAAAGCCTCCGTGCTTGTGCGTCCATCTCAGTACGAGGCCGGTCCAGCCTCTTTTTTCAACAATACATCGGGCGAGCAGCTGCTCCAGCTCCTCCCGGTCTTGGGGGTGAACAAAATCCAGGGCCGGCGCGCCCAATATCTCATCTACCTTGTAGCCGAGAATGTGTTCGATCGCCGGATTCGTATAGGTATGGTTGCCTTCGAGATCAATTGCCCAGATCCATTCGTTGGTAGTCTCAACGATCGAACGGAACTTTTCTTCACTGTCTTTCAGCGCTTCCTCGGCGCCTTTGCGCGCGCTGATATCCCGAGCGATCCCTTGCACGCCGACCGGTTGTCCATCCTGAAACATAAGCCGGCTGCTAAGCTCGAGCGGAAGATGCCGCCCGTTCCTGGTAATGATCTCGGTCTCATAGACGCTTGAAGCATTACTCTCGATCTTACGCGCAAGATTTTCGCGCACGATGGCAAGCTGGTCGGGTGCGACTACCTGGGTAAGGTTCATCGTGAGCGCTTCTGCCTGAGTGTAACCAGTCAGCCGCTCGCCGGTTTGATTTAGTGAAGTGAAATTGCCGGCCAGATCGATCGTGTAAATAATGTCGTTGGCGTTCTGGAACAACTCGCGATACCGCTCTTCGCTGTCGCGCATCGCTCTCTCGGCCAGCTTCTGCTCGGTGATGTCATTGGCCATCACCATGTAAGCGGCTCTCCCGGCAAAATCGAGTTTTTGCCAGTTCACCTCGACGTCGATTATCGAGCCGTCTTTCTTTCGATGTTTCCAGGATCGGCCTTGATCGTTTCTTCCCGGATGCTTCGCCATGTAGTTAAGCAAGGGGGCGACATCTTCAGTGGGGCGGATGTTCAAAATGGTCATGCCGAGGAACTCTTCGCGCGAATATCCATAGTGAAGAACGGCGGCTTCGTTAACGGCGAGAAACTCCAGATTGTCTTCCGCGCAGACGTACATCGGGCAGGGATTGGATTCAAAGAGGATCCGATACTCTTCGTTTTGTTTCTGTAAAGCTGCTTCCGCGCGTTGCCGCCCAGTGACGTCCCGTACGACCGCGGTGAAGACGCGTTTGCCGTCGGCCAATACCTGACCGAAAGATATTTCCAGCAGCACCTCGTACCCGTCGCGGTGACAGCCGGAGACGCTGACCGCCTTACATTCCACTTGCTGACCTGTATCGAAGGCGCCGGCCAGGCCCAGCCCTTTGATAAGACCTGAATACTCAGGGACCAGTCGGGTCACAGAGGATCCCAACAATTCAGAGACCGGATATCCAAAGATTTTTTCGGCGGCGGGATTCGCAAACAGTATCTTCGTGGACTCCTCGATGGTCATGATGGCGTCCGAAGCTGTCTCAGCCACCACCCGGTAGCGCACTTCGCTTTCGCGCAGCGCCTTCTCTGTCATCTGCTGTTCGGTAACGTCACGAACAACGCCACGAACGCCGAGGAAAGCGCCCTGTGAATCACGTTCAAGACTGACTATGCCTTCGAGGTCACGGAATTCCCCCAGGGCATTTTTCAGACAGCTGGTAAAACGAATCGGTTCGAAGCTCTTGATCTTCTGCATCGCAGCGATGTCGCATGCGGCGGCTTCATCGCCAATCAACACATTGAGCGGCTGCCCAATTAGCTCGAACGCCGGCCTGCCAAAGAACCGCGCCCCAGCTTCGTTAATGCTGGTGATCCGTCCCTCCATATCGCGGGTGTAAATGATGTCGACCGCTTGTTCGACAATGTCGCGATAGCGACGTTCGACGCGATGACGCTCCGCCAGGCGCGCTACTTTGACCAGCAACTCCTCATGACGAAAAGGAATCTCGATATAGTCATCAGCGCCGGCCGCGAAGCCTTCCAGCATAGCTGCTTCTTCCTTGCGGATCGCGCTCACCAACAAAACAGGCGTGGTGCAGGTCCGGGAATTGCGCTTCAGCTTGCGGCATAATTCCATCCCGTCCATTTCCGGCATCACCACATCGCAGACGATGATATCGGTTCGCAGAGTAGACGTGATTTCTAAAGCGTGCTGCGCGCTCGGCGCAGTGAATACCTTGTAGCCTTCCGGCTCGAGCAAGTCCTTAAACAGATCGAGGGCCGACTGATCATCGTTGACGATCAGGACGGTCGGCGGATTTTCCGGATGTCTATTCATCAGGAGCAGGCCTGCGGATTTGGACTAAGAGATTCTGAGGGACGGCTGTCTAAGAGCGCTTTTAAAATGGAGAGCAGAACAGGTCGGAAGCTAAGGCTTAGGCGGAGACTGCCGTAAGCCTAAGGGAGTATAGCAGAGGCCAACCGCGTTTGTCACTAGAGGAAACTTGCGAAAATTCAGGGCTTTTTGGGTTTTTCAGCTGGTGAGGCGCCAGCCGTCTTGGCAAAATAGCCCGGACGATAGGTCAGTCGGAGGTTGTCTTTGCGAAGCTCGGGGCTCACGACTTCGATTGTCACGCGGCGATATGAACCGTCGCGGGTCTTGTTGGAGGGTGAATAGGCAATCAGGTATTGCTCTCTCAATTCGTGCTCAATCTGCGCGAAAGCGTCCCGCAAGTCCCGTTCGTTTCGCGGGAAGTAGGCTCGCCCTCCGGTGCTCTCAGTAATTTTCTTTAGCGCTCCTTCGTTGATGCCGAACTGGTAGCGATCGCCGATTCCAATCGCATAGATCAGGGCATCGACTTTCAGGGCCCGCTCAATCGCTTCCTGCATCCGCACCTGGCTAATCGTATCCTCACCGTCGGTCAAAAGAATGATCGCCCGCCGCTGATGTTCGGCTGACGCTGTTAGCAATTCATTCGAGGTGGCCCAGATAGCATCCCAGATCGCCGTCGAGCCGGCGAGCGTCTGTTGAGTTCCGGAGATCGGCGGCGTGCCTCCGACGACTACACCTCCTCCGATATAGCCGGAGGGCGGGACAAACTCGACCTGATCGATCGCCCGGCGCAAGCGCGCGACATTCCCCGTCAATCCCTGTTCGAGCGTAACTTCACCAGTGAACGAAACGATCGCCGCTTCGTCCTTTGCCGGACGCATGATCGATTCCAGAAATGATCGAGCGGCTGCCTTCTCTTCCGGCAGAGTGCGTTCTTCCGATCCACTGCAATCGATCAGAACGGCAAGTGTCAAAGGCAACTCGGCACTTTGCTGGAAAGTGAAAATCTCCTGCGGGGCGCCGTCTTCGAGCACGCGCACGTCCTCACGTTTCAGGTTGCTGATAAAGCGTTTTTGTTTGTCGGCGGCAGTGAAGAAAACATTTGTCAGGCTGGTATCAACGCGCACAACTTCATCGGAACCCAGCGTTACGTCGTCTTCCTTCTTTGGTGGAGTAGGCGTCGCCTGGGGAATGTCTTCGGTGCGACGCGGCCGGCTGGAGTTCAGCGACTCTGCGCTGCTCTGGGCCAGCGACGCGCACGCAAAGACAACTGAGATTGCTATCGCGATCAGCAGTGCAAAGACGGCGCTCCATCTTTTTCTTAATGAGATCCTGGCGTCAGTCATTTTGCGGTTACGCTATCTGAGACAGCCTTGTAGCCACGCTTTGTGCGGGGCCTCAGATTGTCTTTTCCCGAAGTTATTTTTACTTCGACGCGCCGGTAGGCGCCGTCGTAAGTGTTGTTGGTTGATTTGTAGGTAATCAAATACTGCGAGCGGAGTTCCCGGGCAATCTTGGTAAACGAACGCTCCAGGGCCAACATGTCGCCAGTGAAAAACGCAGCTCCGCCGGTTTCTTCACAGAGCCGTTCCAGTCCTTTATCGCCTTTATCCTTTACAGTCCCTGCCTCAACGCCAGGTACTGCGCCCGACAGTCCGGCTTTAGTTGAGATCGCGAAGAGGGTTGTTTCGGTGCGCTGGGCGATATCGATCGCGTCGTTGATATCTGCACGGCTATAGGTGTCGTCGCCGTCCGTAATGATCACCAGCGACCGTCGTCCCTGGGCCGAGCGCATCTTCTCGTCGCAGAATTGCCAGATAGCATCGTACAGCGCGGTCTGTTTGCCGGTCGCCTTTACCGCAAAGACTGCGCGGTCCAACAACTCCAGACGGTCTGTAAAATCCTGCCGCAAAGTAACCTGATCGTCGAAGGTCGCAAACAGCACTCGATCCTTTCGCGGTCGCACCACGGTTTGAATGAAGTTCATCGCGGATTCCTGTTCGAACTTCAATTTGCCCGCGGTTGACGGCGACGTATCCATCAGCACGCCGACGTAGAGCGGCAAGTTGTTACTCTCTTCGCTGGTAAACGAATCGATCTGCTGCGGCACCTTGTCTTCCAGAATGAGAAAGTCACTCTGGGTTAGCCCGGTTACCAACTGCCCTTTCTTGTCCAGAACGGTTATTGGCAGGCGGACTCGCCTCACATTAATGACTTCCGGCCTCTCCTGTCCCTGCTCGGTCATACTTGGCTGGGCCGGTTTTTGGGGCTTTGTTTGCCGGGGTTGCTGGGCAAAATTCACCGCGGAACCAGCGAGCAGCAGAGAGATAGACAGCAATTGAGCGAAAGACTTTTTCATGATTATTGGATCGGAACTTTGAGGCAGTGCTCGCGAACCGCCGTTTCGATGCGTTCGCGACTTACGTCAGTTGCCCTTTCGAAGAATATTGGCGATTCAGTATACCAACCCGGATCAAGCCGATGCATCCCGGCGGTCGAAAGCGACGCGCCACCTCACGCTTACAATTTGTCGATTTTGGCGGCCAGAACGAAATCGCTCTCAGTCAGTCCGTCGATCTTGTGCGTCCAGATCTTGACCTCGGCCTGGCCCCAACCAAAGCAGATATCCGGATGATGTCCCTGTGACTCGGCCAATTCGCCGATCCTATTGACGAAGTGAAGGCTGGCGCGAAAGTCCTCGAACCGATAACTCTTTTGCAGATGATGTTCGTTTATGACTTGCCATCCATCCACTTGGCCCAGGAGCTTTTCGATCTCAGCTCCCTGCAAAGGGGGCACGCCGCCACGACACGGCACGCATTGACGTTCAGCTAACTCTGCCATCGTCCGTCCTCCAAATTCTTCAATTCTGTAGAGCTGGCTCAGACTATCACAGCTTATCTGCTGGTATCCTGGATCACGACTTAGTATTGAGATTAAGGTGTTGGGTTTCAGAGCTCGATACCCAGGTTAGCCGCGGCGGCAAACCTGGGCTGTGGGTCGCTACCCTTTGCGGTACTCGAACAGATCTTCGTTTAGTGTTTGTTCCGCGATTCACCCAAGCGGTCCACGAAATCACACGAAACAGGACGAACAAAACAATTTCCGCTTCGTGCATTTCGTGGATCTTTTTAGCTGCTGCGGTTCGATCTCCAACAATATGAGATAACGAGACGAAACACACGCTGCTGACTTCTGTCAGCTGGTCTGCGATAATGCCCGTTCCGAATCTTTCCATCACAGTAACCTGTGGACATCGGTTTGCGATTATGAGTGAGGCTTTGGACAAAGTCCGTGGCGTGCGCGAGTTGCCGCTTTTTCCCTTGCCGGTCGTGCTCTTTCCGGGCATGCCGATGCCGCTGCACATTTTTGAACCGCGTTACCGCAAGATGATGGCCGACATCCGCACCGCCGATAATCTCTTCGGTCTTTCTTATTTCGACTCCGGCACTTCAGACAAAGACGTGCCGCCGGCCGGTCACATCGGTTGTGTCGCCGAAATCACCGAGACCCAGGCGCTGCCGGATGGACGCTCAAACGTACTCGCGGTCGGCGTGGTGCGCTATCAGGTTGAAGATTACATCGAGCGCGGCGATTCTTACCTGGTAGTCCGGGTCAGCTACTTTGAAGACGAGGATGAAGACGCCGCGGCATTGGCGGCGAACTCTCGCGAAGTCGCATCCATGTTCATGCGAGTAGCCAACGCCATCAGGGTAATCAACGATGAGCGCGGCAACCTGCCTGATATCAAAGACACTGAGCCCCAGAAGCTCTCGTTTCTGGTGGCGGCTGCAATGGAGATCGAAATCGAAACGAAGCAGGAACTGCTGGAACTGCGATCTACGTCCGAGCGCTTGAGCCGGTTGAGCGATGTGCTTGCGCGCGTAGTTAAAGGTTATGAAGAGCGTGCGCGGATTCATTCAGTCGCCAAGAGCAACGGGCACGGCGGCAAGAAGATCGAGATCGAATAACTGGCACAGACTTAGTCTGTGATTCGTTTGTCCGGACGAGTAAAGGTTTTTAACTGTGGTTCCTTTCCCTTTGGAGTAGAACGATCCATGAAATCACACCAAGCCAGCGGGATTCAGTTCGTGTGTTTTCGCCGATCGTCTTGGCACGCGCCACTACTTGGCGTTATTGAGGAAATCACAGGCTGAAGTCTGGGCCACTTGCACGACCATTTTCACATGCAATCCGACAGCATCAAGGTTAACGTTCTTTTCTTTGGCGCCGCGCGTGATGCCACGGGCACCGACGAAGTTCGATTAACACTCGATACTCCTCACGATTCTCACAGCGCGCTCGAGCAGGTACTGACCACCTATCCCGGCTTGCGACGTTTCGGAAATTCTCTGTTGCTGGCCGTAAACCAGGAGTACGCGCACGCCAATCGTGAAATCTCAGACGGCGACGAACTGGCGATCTTCCCGCCCGTAAGCGGCGGATCAAATGCTGGGAGCGCAGACGTCCCGTCCGCATCTACCTCTGCGAGAGACTTCTTCGAATTAACCACGGATCCAATCGACGTCGGCGCTGTTGCTCGTCGTGTCGTGCCGCCGGAATGCGGTGCGACCGTGACGCTCGACGGCTACGCGCGCCAGTGGACGCGCGGCCGGCGGACGCTGCATCTGGTCTACGAGGCGTATGCACCCATGGCGCTGAGTGAGATGCGATACCTGGGCGCGCGAGTACACGAGAAGTTCGCGATCGCTCACATCGGCATCGTGCACCGCACCGGCCGTCTCGATATCGGCGAAACCAGCGTAGTCATCGCCGTCAGCGCGCCTCACCGACGTGCCGCTTTCGAAGCCTGCGAATGGGCCATCCGTGAACTCAAACGCACGGTGCCGATTTGGAAGAAA
The DNA here is from genome assembly GCA_033857635.1 of Blastocatellia bacterium. GTDB lineage: Bacteria > Acidobacteriota > Blastocatellia > Pyrinomonadales > Pyrinomonadaceae > UBA11740. The sequence goes on along the minus strand of JAWVDF010000039.1, from coordinate 60,429 downwards.
GAGTTTTTCGAAGACGGCGAGGTTTGGGTCGAAGGCGAAGGCGCTCCAAGCGATGTTTGAATTTGGGAGGATCATCTCTCTCACTTTTTTGTAGCTTTCTTGCTTCGGGCAGTCCGGGGACGTGCGTTGAGAGAGCGACTCTCGTTACGGACTCTGAGCAACTCATTTTCTAACTGGAGGATCAATGCTTTCCGCTCCGATTCCCCGAGTTGAGCGTTTGCTTCAATCTTTTCGGACAGACTCCGCACCACGGATGCCAGCGAGTAGAGTTTCTCGTTAAGTTCCCTTATCTCTTTGCGGTTTTCTTCAAGATCGCGAGCTAGCGTGAGGACATTCTGAAGGATGGTAAGGAGAGTCTTCCACATTAAGACAGTTCATTGAGAATGGCTAAAGTCTTTTTCTTGACGCGATTGATCTCGGTCTGCGTCTTGTGGGCGCGTTTTCGTGATTCGGCAATGTCCGTGAAGTATTTCGCAACTTTTTCGTCTTGGGCTGGCCCAAAAATAATCGCATGGCCTGTGGGCTTTTCACCGTCCTCCGCAAGTATCTCAATAACGCCGAATTCTTGTTCCCTCCTACTGGCACGTCCCTGCCTCTTAGCCTCCAAGCCGCCGCGATTCTCGCGAGGTTTGGCTTCATTGACATTCAAGGTGCGGCCATTTACTTCCCTGCTATTGAACTGAGAAATAGCGGTTGCGCCTTCCTCTTTGCTGGACATTTCGACGAAGCCAAAGCCTCGTGAACGGCCCGTGTTGCGGTCTTCGACGACCGCTGCTGATTCAACCGTGCCGGCTTGCGCGAAGAGTTTCTGCAAATCTTCGCGCGAAGTCTGAAACACGAGCTTTCCTACGTAGAGCTTCATCGACATATCGTAATCTTAGCAGATATTTCCTCTTGAAAGCACCCCTAGAAAAGAAATCGCCGATCCCTTTCCAGTGACTCTTAGCTCGCCGGCGTCTCTTCGCCTTCTTCTTCAGTCGCAGCCTCAACCAGCGAAGCACTCGTGACTATGTCGCCTTCATCGGTCTTGATCAGTCGCACGCCCTGGGCGCTGCGGCCGGTCTTGCGAATGGCGTCGGCTTCCAGACGAATCAACTTGGCCTGCTGCGTGATGATCATGATTTCCGAGTCGGCGTCGACGGGGAATACCGCGACTACCTTGCCGGTCTTATCGGTCGTCTTCATGTTTATGACGCCCTTGCCGCCGCGCGATTGCAGACGATAAGTCGAGATCGGCGTCTGCTTGCCATAGCCCCGTTCAGAAACCGAAAGCATTTTTTCTGAATCGTCCGCCGAAACCGCGCAGAGCGAAACTACGAAATCGTCCTTGCGGAGATCGATGCCGCGCGTGCCCCGCGTGGCCCGGCCCATGGGCCGGGCGTTCTTTTCGTCAAAGCGGATCGCAAAGCCGTTGTTCGTCGCGATGAAGATGCGTTTGCTGCCATCGGTCGTTACCACGTCCAACAACTCGTCCCCTTCGTCGATATTGATGGCGATGATCCCGTTCGAACGTATGTTCTGAAAATCAGAGAGCGCCGTCTTTTTGATTACGCCCCTCTTGGTGACCATCAGCACGTACCGGCCTTCCGAGAACTCGCGCACCGGCACCACGCCGGCCAGCTTTCGCTCGGAAGAAATCTGGATCAGATTCACGATCGCTTTGCCCCGCGCGGACGCGGCCGCGTCCGGCACCTCATGGACCTTGACCTTATAAACCAAACCGTCGTCGGTGAAGATCATCAGGTAAGCGTGCGTCGAAGCGATGAACAGATGCTCGACATAGTCGTCATTCTTGGCCATCGCGCCAAAGCGTCCCTTGCCGCCGCGTCCCTGGCGAGAATAAGTCGTAATCGGCGTGCGCTTGATGTATCCGCTCTTGGTGACAGTGATCGCGACGTCCTCGTCGGCAATCAGATCCTCGATTGAATAGTCAGTTCCCGCCTCGGTGATCTCCGTCCGCCGCGCGTCGCCAAACTCTTTCTTGACGTCTTCGAGTTCGGTAATGATCACGCGACGCAGAGACTGCTCGTTGCCCAGAATTTCTTCCAACTCGGCAATATGTTTGATTATCCCTTCGTACTCGTCGATGATTTTCTGGCGTTCCAGCGCCGACAAGCGTCGCAGTTGCAAATCAAGGATTGCCTGCGCCTGAATCTCAGAAAACGCCAGGCTTTCCATCGCTTTCTTCAGCTTCGGCAGGTACTTATTGAGTGAATCGCCTCCGGGAATACCTTTCCAGGTTTTGAGTTCGCTGGTCGTCTTCAGTTCGCCCTGCAGCCACTGCCGCGCCTCATCAACCGAACGCGAGTTGCGAATCAGAGTCACGATGTGATCCAGAGCGTCGATCGCTTTCGTGAGTCCTTCGAGGATGTGCGCCCGGGCCTTCGCTTTGCGCAACTCATACTCAGTGCGACGCCGCACCACCTCGCGACGAAAGTCTACAAAGGCTTCCAGGATCTGCTTCAGGTTGAGAACGCGCGGCTGGCCGTTGACGATGGCCAGATTGATCACGCCGAACGATGATTGCATCGGCGTCATCTTGAACAGCTTGTTGAGCACTACCTGGGGCACGGCGTCGCGCTTGAGTTCGACCACCACGCGCATGCCCTGGCGATCAGACTCGTCGCGTACTTCGGCGATGCCTTCGAGTTTCTTTTCATTAGCCAGTTCGGCAATCCGCTCGATCAGCCTGGCCTTGTTAACCTGGAAAGGGATTTCGGTGATGATCACAGCGTCGCGTTCCTGGGTGCCGCGGCCGACGCGATCAATTGAAGCCCGGGCGCGCATCTGTAGAATGCCGCGGCCGGTTAGATACGAGTTGCGAATCTCTTCGCGGCCACAGATAAAGCCGCGCGTGGGAAAGTCCGGGCCCTTTACGATCTTGAGCAAGTCTTCGATGTCAATCTCAGGATCGCCCAAAACTGCGATAGTGGCATCAAGGATCTCGGTCAGATTGTGCGGCGCGATTTTCGTCGCCATGCCCACGGCAATTCCATCTGAACCGTTAATCAGCAGACTCGGAATCCGAGCCGGCAGAACCGTTGGCTCGCTCAAACTCTCGTCATAGTTCGGCTGAAAGTTGACCGTTTCTTTCTCGATGTCGGCGAGTAATTCGTTCGCGAGTTTCGACATGCGCACTTCGGTGTAGCGCATGGCCGCGGGAGCGTCGCCATCGACCGAACCGAAGTTGCCCTGCCCATCCACCAACGGGTAGCGCATGGAGAAGTCCTGGGCCAGACGAACAATCGTGTCGTAGACCGCAGTATCTCCGTGAGGGTGATACTTGCCGATAACGTCGCCGACCACGCGGGCGCTCTTCTTATAGGCTTTGTTGTAGGTGTTGCCGAGTTCGTTCATGGCCCACAGCACGCGCCGGTGCACCGGCTTCAAACCGTCACGAACGTCGGGCAGCGCGCGGCCGATAATCACCGACATGGCATAGTCGAGATACGACCGCCGCATCTCGTCTTCAATACTTATATGTTGTCGTTCAGAGGTTTCCATTAATCAGACCTTTCCGCTACAATCCGCGCTGCCCGTGCTACGCTCATCACAGGTGGCGTTCGCTCACCGAGTTTATCCGGCACGAATTTTCGAAGGCTTTGGTGCTTTCTCGAGGTTCGAGCAAGAAATAATCACGCAGTTAAATTGCACGCTTATTTTACCTGAAACCGCCCAGTTCGCCAAGCCAAAAAACAGCGTAAAGGCAAGTAAATCAATGTCTTTGGTCCAGCGAGCTGTCGTGCCTAAAGAATCCCTCTAAGCGTTGCCGGGAAAGACTAATCGCGTGGTGATAAAGTCTGGAAAAAGCGATGAGAAATCGCGGCGGCTGCGCGAGCGGTTTGAGTTAGCGCTGCCTGTCCGCGTGCACTGCCGTGAGAGCGTGGACCACGAGTGGATCGAAATGTCGCGGCTGGTGGATGTCACTCCTTTCGGTGCGCGGCTGCGATTGAAGCGACCGACCGAAACCGGACGCCTGCTGCTGCTGACTTTGCCCATGCCTCGTCCGCTTAGATGTTTCGATCACGTGGAGGATCAATATCGCGTCTGGTCGCTGGTGCGGAATGTGAAACTACTCGATCCAAATCAGGAGAAAGGAGCGTTGGTAGAAATTGGTGTAGCGTTTGTAGGCAAGCGTCCGCCCAGGAGTTTTGAGATCGATCCATCGAGGCGTTATGAGATTGCTCGAACCGCTAGTGAGACCGGTCTCTGGGCGGTGCAGGAAGAATCAAGCGAGACAATCAATGAACTCATAATCTCGGAGAAGCGAAAGGACACGCGGCATAGTATTCCCGTGGAAGTGCTGATTGAGGTTTTTGATAAGAGCGGAAGTCTGTCGCAGAGCGAAAGTACGGTTACTGAGAATATCAGCCGGCATGGGGCCGCAGTGTTCACCACCCTCGAACTCTCGCCGGGACGCTTTGTGAAAGTTACCAGTCCGCAATACCCGTCCGCCATGCTTGCAGTGGTCAGAAATCGACACGTCGCCGCGGATGGTATAGTGCGTCTGCATTTGGAATTCGTCGGCAGCGAATGGCCGCTGTGAAGTGGCACGGGCGTCCCGCCCGTGAAGACACGCGCAAGATGCGCGTGCCACAACATGATGTCTACGAAACGAAAACAGACCTTTCATTTTCCACGCACGACGCTGCTGATTGAAATCGAGCGGCGTTGCACGTTTCCTGACTGCCAGGCCAGGAATCAAATCGGTTTGACGAAACCAGAAGCAATTGAGTACCGTGGGTTCGCCTGCTTGCAATGCCAACGCTGGAATGAAGATCGTGCGAGCGAGTCAGAATTGCCTGACTCCTGGACGACCCCGGACTAATTCCCGGTTTGGCAAGAACACTTTCGTACGGATCCTGCCATACTGGCCTACTGTTTTGAGCCTGACCACCAGCATCGAACAACCCCAACGGCGTAGCCCATCGCGTCCTTATCCCAGAGTGCTTCCGCAGTGGGTGCTCGGGATAGTGCGGCCGACCGTCGCACTGCTCTCCCGGATTTTCTGGCGCATTCGTTGGCGGAACGTGGAAAACATTCCGGACACGGGCGGTGTGATCATCGCCGGTAACCATCAGACCTATTTCGATCCGTTCTGGATTGGCAGCCAGATAAAAAGGCCAGTCCGGTTTCTGGCCTGGGACGCCGTCTTTAGTTGGCCCCTGGTCGGAACGCTGACGGCTTTGTTTGGCTCTTGGCCGCTGAACTTGGAAGGACATGATCCGGCGCCCATTCGTTTGACGTTACAGTGGGTTCGAGAAGGCGGGGCCGTGGTGCTGTTCCCCGAAGGCGGCCGCGGTAATCCGGACGGTTCGATGAAAAGGTTCAAAGGCGGCGCGGTGCGAATGGCTCTGGAAGCCGGAGTGCCGATCCTGCCGGTCACCGTTCGCGGCGGACAAAAAGTCTGGCCCACCTCCTTCCGCGTCCCGCGGTTCGGCTATCCAATCGAAATCATCTATCACCCACTTTTTGTGATCGAGCAACGCGAGAATGAAGACGTGCGCGAGTGCGCGCGGCGTGAATCAGAGAGACTGGCTGAGATAGTTCGCTCGGCGCTTTGAGGATTCGCTTTCTCAAATCTGAGATCTGAGATCTGAAATTTGAAATCTTGAGATCTGAAATCTGAGATCTGAAATTCACACGCTGAGCACTCTCATCATCTCTTCATGCAGCAAACCATTACTCGCCAGAACCGGCGGCGTGTAAATGCTCAACGGCGCGCCGTCATATTTTGAGAGGCGTCCGCCGGCTTCTTCAACCAGCAGCGACCCGGCGGCAACGTCCCAGGGCTTTAGACCTTCTTCCCAAAAACCATCGAACCGGCCGCAGGCAACGTAGGCTAGATCAAGCGCCGCCGCTCCATCCCGGCGCACTGCCTGAGCGTTCATGATGAAGTTCGCAAAGTGACGCGCGAACTCGCTGCGCTCGCGCACGTCATAGGGGAATCCCGTGCACAAAAGCGCTCCGTTCAGCGAGTCGACCGGCGATACCTGAATCCGCCGGCCATTGAGCGCGGCGCCCCCGCCGCGTTCCGCCGTGAACAATTCATCTCGCATCGGATCGTAAACCACGCCGACTTCCATTCGTCCTTTGTGCTCGAGCCCGATCGAAACACAAAAGCATGGATAGCCGTGAGCGTAGTTAGTCGTGCCGTCGAGCGGATCGATAATCCAGCGCCACTCGTCCGGCCCTTCCTGATCTGCCGGGCCGCTGGCGCCTGATTCTTCAGCCAAAATTGCGTGACGCGGATAGTAAGTCCTAATCCGTTCGATGATCAGTCGTTCCGACGCGAGATCGGATTCAGTAACCAGATCCAGCTCACCCTTGTTGGATATCTGCAGCGCGCGGCCGAATCGTTCGGCCAGTATTCGCCCGGCGTCGCGCGCGGTTTGAATGGCGAAGTTAAGCAAACTATTCCCTTCCACTTCCGCTGAAGTTGATCGAGTCTGGTTGTATTTCAGGATATCAGATCGGGGATGGGCCACGAACAGAGAGGTGCCTCGCAACCCTCACTCGAGATTACAAAATATTTTGAATTGCTTAGGTCGGGAAGGTCGCTACTCTAGAACGATGTCAAAACCAAGCGGCTTAAGGCTGGAGACAAAACAGCTCGATCGAGTTCCGGCCTTTGGTCCCTCAACGCGGCGGACGATGGCGCGCGCCGACGAGTCCAATTCGGCCCCGACCTTTTCTACCTGGACCCGATGGCCATCGGGTGTCATGCAGAATTGGCCGACAATGCTGGTTGGTGATTCATTTTCCACAGTGTTCATATTGTTCACTATACGCTGAAGTGGCGGATTAAGACAGTTGCGGGGAAATTGGCGTGTTTTAATTTGTCTTGGCGTTGAGTGGTGAGGTCAGCACCCGGAGCGCTAATGGAGCGCGGACATCCTGTCCGCCTGAGCGCGAAGCGCGAACAGGGGGCTGAATGAGGATCCGATGCGGTTGAGCGTGCTGCGCACGCTGGCGGACAGGATGTCCGCGCTCCATTGGCGCTCCCGGTACTGACCCTGTTCCTTCGAACTCGCCGGCCTGTTCCTGTAATCCCTCGCACAACTTGTCGATAAATCTGGACGCCTCGCTGTTCACCACCTACAATGCCTCGGAAAAAGAAGTGGCCGAATCAGACGCAAAGACAGGAGACCCACCACATGCGCGGAATCTTTTCACTTAGGTCGCGGCTGGTAAACGCGATCCGTACTCTTCCTCTGCTGCTGCTGTGCGTGTTTGCTCAACAGGCCCAGCCAAGGGAGACCAGTACCCGCGGTTCAATTCCAGCCGAACAAAGAACCGCGCGGTACTTCGAATCGATTCGCAAATCACCACCGCAGGAACTGGCCTTCCTGCTCAGAATGCCGAAAGGCGGTGATCTTCACACTCATCTTTCCGGCGCGGTTTATGCCGAGTCTTACATTCAGTGGGCAGCGGACAATGGTTTGTGCATCAACACCAGGACGATGGCGTTGTCAGCGCCGAAGCCGCCTGCGAAATGCGATCCCAAATCAGATCAAGCGCCGGCCGGAATGGCGCTCACCAGTTCCAGTCTGTACGGCAAGATGATCGATGCGTGGTCCATGCGCAACTGGCAACTGTCCGGTCAAAGTGGTCACGATCATTTCTTTGATACCTTCTCGAAGTTTGGCCCGGCCACCTGGAACCAGAACGGAAGGATGCTGGCCGAGGTGGTTGCGCGCGCGGCCCGCGGGCAGGTGCTCTACCTGGAATTGATGTTGACGCCAGACGGCACTACTACCGGCGTCATGTCCAGCCAGATCGCGGACAAAGTTGTTTGGAATGGAAACTTCGAAAGCATGTTGAGCAGCTTGAAGAGCAATGGCATCGACGACGCAGCCGCCTTGGGAATTAAGAGTCTTCAAGCCGCCGAGGCCGAAAAGGATCGGCTGCTGAAATGCGGCACAGCCCAGGCCGACGTGGGTTGCGCGGTGACGGTTCGCTACATCGCCCAGGTATCGCGCGGCGGCGGGCTGAGCCAGGTCTTTGCGCAGATGGTGACCGGTTTCGCTTTGTCCAACAATCCGAATTCAAAAGTCGTGGCTTTGAATTTGGTGCAACCCGAGGACAGTCTTGCGTCAATGCAAAACTTTTCGGTGCAGATGCAGATGTTGAGTTTTCTGCGACCGATGTACCCGCAAGCGCATATCAGCCTGCACGCCGGTGAACTCGCCCCCGGCATGGTTACTCCTGACGGTTTGACGTTTCACATACGTGACTCAGTGATGGTCGCCCACGCCGACCGGATCGGCCACGGCGTGGATATCATGCACGAAACCGATCCTTACGAACTGCTGAAAGAGTTGGCTCGGCGCCAGGTGATGGTCGAAATCTGCCTCTCGAGCAACCAAGGGATTCTGGGCATCAGCGGGCCGCAGCATCCGCTCGCGACTTACGTGAAATATGGTGTGCCCGTGGCGCTGGCTACCGACGACGAGGGAGTCTCACGTTCAGAAATTTCTAGAGAGTTTTTGAAGGCGGCGGAGGATCAGGGGCTCGGTTATCTTCAACTCAAAACGATGGCGCGGAACAGCCTTCAATACGCCTTCATCGCGGGCGGGAGTCTGTGGAGCGACAGCCGAAAGTTCGCGTCCGTCGAACAGTGCACCCAAGACACGGTTGTGATGAAGCTCACTTCAACCGGCTGTCGTCAGTACCTGGATAACAACCAGAAGGCAAAGCTGCAGTGGCGGCTTGAAGAAGAGTTCCGGGAGTTTGAGCGAGGATGGTGATCATTTGACAGCCAACCCGACTGCGCCCGAATGGTGGCTACCTCATCGAGCTAAGTACTGCTGGCAAGTGTGATCGTGGCACGGCGCGGAAGCCCGTGCCACTTTCCCAAAACGAATTTTCGCACCATCAATCCGCTTGGCGCGTCATTGTGGCGAGCGCGCCTTCACCACGTGCGTGGCGCCGCCGGTTTCGTGCAGTGTTGCGGTAACGTTCTTCGGTGGCTGTTTCGAGACCAGGCCCCAGAAGAAGCTGCTGTCGCCTTTGCCGGGTGCTCCGCCTTCGCAGATGGGCGAGGCGAAATTGAATTTAATAGTGCTTCCGGTCTGGATCGCGGAGGCGATACCAATCGTGCCGATCCCGCCGCTGGTCACGACGAAAACCTGATCCGGTTTAGCGTCACCGCCATAATTAAGCGTGCCGACCACTGGACCAAAACTAATCGTCATCCAGTTGATACACGCAATGTTCACCGCCCCAACTGCATTGCGCAAATCGATCCGATACTCGTACGCGTACAAACCTGCAGCCGGGGAACCCGCCGCGCCCTGGTATGTTCGCGATTGCAGAAAGCCACTGCCGCCGGCGCTCAGGGGAATGTTGTCCGACGTGTCGTTGACGGTCACCGTGCAGGTCGGATTGAAGACGCAGTTGATTGCCGGCGCGTTGACATTGACGACCTTCAGCGGCACAGCTTTAACAACAAGCGGAGCGAAGCAAAGCAGCAACGCCAGGAAAAGTTTCTTCATGATGCGTTTACCTCCAGGTGTGATTGAGTTGAGTTCTCAGCGCGAGGAGCCAAGAGCATTGAGTTGCGTCTTACCTTGTATGCTCAAGGGGACGGGTTGTCAATAGAAACTGGGAGGCGGTAAGGGCCCTGGTCGACCACGGTTCCGCTGAGTCCGCGTTTAGCGGACGGTTGCAAATAGCCCAGCTAAAGAGCTTGTGTCAAAAGACGATTTCTTAACGCCGAAGGCGTTTCATAACTCAGCCCAGGGTAACACCCTGGGGACTTGGGCGAGCATTTGAGCCTACGCTGAAGGCGTTGAATAATGACCGGATGCCAAACCCCCAAGGGAATGAATTTTTAAACCCTTACAGGGTAATAAAGCCTTCGGGGTCTTTAATCCCAGGGTGTTACCCTGGGCTGAGTTAGGAAACGCCTTCGGCGTATGGAGGTCGCACCTTCACGTGTCATCGACTTTTGACACGCCCTCTAAACTGCTGGGCTCCTATCATTCGCCCGCTTTGCGGACTGATAAATCTACTCTCAGGCAAAGCCCTTTTTTAAGTAAATCAGGATGTCTCTTCAAACGTGAGCTCGATTGGCTTGTCAGATACTGGCGCGCGATCCGATTTCGAGGACGCCACCGGCGCGAGTACTGCTTCAAGCAGAGGACGCAGTTGGGACAATTGCCTGATCCGAATGGCGAGGTCCCAGGCGCGCTCGAACTTCTTCCACCCCGCGCTATAGAAAAAGTGCTTTAGCTGATGCTTGACTGAACTGTGCGCCGACGCTGCCTCAAAGATGTTGGCCCAGCGGTAGAACGCTTCGTAGGACCAGTCGTACCCGCGCTTCAGTTCTGCCGGTGACAATCCTTTGGGGCGATAGACCACGTGGCGCGTATCGTAGAGATCCCAATTTCGCGTTTCAATCCGATTCTGCGCGGCCATGTCCGCGAAAAGCGCCGTGCCGGGATACGGCGTCAGAATATGAAAAGTCGCGGTGGTGATGCCGGCCTCGACCGCCCAGTCGACCGTGCGGGCAAAGACGTCGGCATCCTCTCCATCCAGACCAAAGACGAAGCTGCCGTTGATCATGATGCCGAGGCTGTCGAGTTTGCGCACCACCTCGCGGTAGCTTCGGCCGAGGTTTTGCCGCTTGCCTGCGCCCTTGAGGCTGCGGCTGGAAAGCGTTTCGAAGCCAATAAACAGACTTCGCAAACCGGCGGCAGCGGCCTCTTCGATCAGATCATCGCGCAGGACCGAATCCACGGTTGCCGCGCCCTGAAAGACGCGACCCATCCCTTTCATGCCGCCAAAGAGGTCTCGGGCGAACCGAACGTCCCCCAGCAGATGATCGTCGAGAAAGTAGAGATGCCGGCCGGGTAGGCGGTTAATTTCGGCGAGCGCGTCGTCGACGACCTGCGTGTAGAACGATCGTCCTCCCGCGAAGAAGCCGTCCTTATAGCAAAAAGTGCAGTGGTGGGGACAGCCGCGTGTGACGACAATCGAGTTGGGCACCAGGTAACGGTGTCTCTTAATCAGGTCCCGCCGTATGGGCGGCAATCCTTCCAGAGTACGCACCGCCGAATCGTAACGGCGCCGCGGCGTTCCGGCCGCCAGGTCCTGCAAAAATTTCGGAAAGGTGTGCTCTCCCGGGCCGATGAAGATCGTGTCCGCATGAAGTGCAGCCTCGTCGGGCAGAGAGGTGACGTGCAGACCGCCGAGCAGTACGTAGCAACCCCGCGCACGATAGTCGTCAGCAATCTGATAGGCGCGATAGGCGTTCGTAATGTAGACCTGAATGATCACCAGGTCTGGTTGGTCGTTGAGGTCGAGCTTCTCGACGTGCTCATCCTGCAGAGAAATCTCGATGTCGGGATCTAAATACGCAGCCAGAGTTGCCAGGCCCAGCGGCGGAAACAGCGAGTACTTGATCGGCCGCCAATAGGGGCTGGTGGCTTCGGTAAGCGCGGGAAGAATCAACTTCACGCTTCTAAGCGTCTTTCCAAAAATTCGTCTTGCGTTCAAAGCCTCCTCCTCTTCGGATTAGCCGGCGGTTCGAACTCGCTTGGCGTTTTTCGCGTGAATTACGGGCGCTTAGAGTTGGAATCGTGTCTTTCGGTGGAGCAGGCTGTTCTCGTGACCAATTACCAGATGCGTCACCCATTCGCCTTCGTTGATCAGCAGAGTAGAGGGTTTTGCATCCGCCGGCAGATCGAAAATCGCCTCGGTTGTGTAGGACTCGCCGGGCCGCAGGGGCGTCGTCAGCGGCTTGCCGCTGGACTGCGCGTTTCGCATCGTCCGTTGAGCATCGCCGGTTACCGCGTACGTATTTCCCCGCTGATCGACGATGGTTAGTACGCGGCTGTTTGGATAGAGTAAGGCGTCGCCCCGCTGCGGCGAGATCGTGGTTTGGTCAAAGCGCGTCTTGATCGTCACAACCAGATAAGTTCCCCGCGCGGTTGTTTGGTTCGGTGGATCGCCGAGCGTCCTGGATTGGCGAGTGTCGACTACCGAGTAAGCCAGATGACAGTCAATTTCGCAGAAGTGTTTCTCTTCGCCACGCGCCAGGATCTTTTCATGACTCGCGACCGAGAAGATCACAATCGCCGCCAGGTAAGTTCCCGCGATTACCAGCATCGCCAGCAGGACGAATTTCGCGCGCGTCCTGCGGCGAACTACCAGCGAATGAATCAGCGCCAGAGTCGCTATCAGAAAAAGAAAGCCGGTCCCCAAAAACGCCATGGCGCCGATTGGCGCGAGCAGATTTACGTTTGTGTTCATGGCAATTCCTTCTCAGCCAGGCAGTAGCCCGAGCGTAATGGAGGGCGTTCTCGAATCAACAGCCACGCCCCGTCAGCATCGCCGCCCCTATTCCAAAATCAGAGCAAAGCGCTTTATAAGGCAAAGCAGCGAGATAAAAAATTTACTCCGATTACCCTCTGCGCATTTTTCCCAGGAGCGCCTCCATGTGATTAAGATATTGCTCCAGCGCTCGGCGCCCGAACGGCGTCAGACTGTATTCAGTTTTAGGAGTGCGCCCCTCGAAAGTTTTCGAACAGCTGACATATCCAGCTTCCTCGAGTTTGCGAGCGTGCACACTCAAATTGCCGTCGGTTGTCTTGACCGTGTGCTTGAGCTCGTTGAAAGTCAGCGAATCCTTGACGGCCAGCGCACTAATGATTCCCAGCCGCAGTCGCTCATGAATCACGCGGTCAATGTCATGGGCGCTGTGTGGCGCGCCACCCTGGATGCCGCGCAGACGCTCTTTCTCAGCTGCTCCCTTTTTTGGTTCGCGCTTCAGCGCTTGCGTTTTAGCCACCGTACTTCCTCGCTATGATTGTTCCGAAAATAATGTGCAGGCCTCCGAAGCCCGCGGCCATGAGCCAGTTGCCCCATTCGCCCGGAACGAACAGAGCCGCCGCTCCCAGCACCATGAAGCAAATTCCCATTACTGGCACCACGCTGACGGAAAACATTCCGCCGGTCACCACGCCGGTCCCGTAGAGCAACAGCCACACACCGGGAATCGCTGAGGTCAATCCGGAGCGAAACATCACCACAGTCAGAAGCGCGCCGACAATCATCGGGGGTGAAAGACTGAAGGCGACTTTGCGACCCGGACCTGATAGCAGCGGTGTTCCTAAAGCGCGCGCCTTGCGATCCATCAACCAACCGGCAATCAACAATGAGATGACCGCTTCAGCCACCCAGGCGCCCAGCCAGGCGCGAGCGGTGGGTTGATGAGCAGCCACGTAGGTGGCCGCCAGCGCCGACACGCCAATCGCAACCTGGCCCCAGCCTGGCACTGCGGTAAAAGCTGAAGCGCGCTCCATCGTTTCACGGATGTAACGCAGATTGTCCATCGCCCGATCGTGAAGGGCGGGAGGCTGCGCTGATTTAGCCAGTCGAATCATCTCGCTGGCTAAGATATACGCGACCGTTCTGCCGTGTCAAGTACTTTGCGAGACAAAGACAAGCAACAGCAACACGGAACGTTTAGGGGCGGGCTACTGCCCGCCGGTCTGTATTTATTGATCGGAAAAGGCGGGCAGTAGCTCGCCTCTAAACGGTAAGGTGTATTTCAGGAGGCTATCAGATCTCGACTTCGATGTCGGAACCTTCAATGCGGACATTGTAGCGATTGACAGGCGCGCCGGCCGGGGGGCCGAGCGTCGCACCGGTGGTTACATCAAAAGCGGCCCCGTGCCAGGGGCAGGTGACTTCGATGCCGTCGAGCTCGCCTTCACATAGAGGGCCGCCAACATGCGTACAGTTGTTATCGATGGCGTGAAACGCGCCGGCTACATTGAAGAGGGCGATTTCTTTACCGGCTGCTTCGATCAATTTGGCCTGGCCGGCAGCGATCTCACCGAGGCGGGCAACTTTCACAAACTCTGGCATCGAATCCTCCGCTTCACTTCAATGGAATCGCCGGCAGTCGCTTGAGGGTACGGTTGGCGGGATCGATTGTGATCCCAACTGATTCGAGCGCGGTCACACCCAGCAACGGTTCGGCGTTATCAGGACCGAAGATGATCCGGCCTGCCGTGACTTCGCCCATGAAACTGATCTCAGCGAGCCCATATTCATATTCCTGGAGGGCGCCGTTCGCTAGTTCATAAACAGTCTTGCCGACAGGGCGCAATCCAATCTTTCGCAACTCCGCACCAGGCACCAAAGAATCTGTAGCGCCCGTGTCTACGAGGAAATCCGCCTCATAGCCGCCATTCGTCGTAGCCATGTCTCTAACTCTTACCGTGACGTGTGTAAGTCCCATATGAGAACAGCCCTACGCTCGCGGGAAATCAGTCATGGCGTTTCGCGATCAACTCTCGCACCAGCGGCACCAAATCAAATTGCACCTGTATTACGGATTCGTCGTTGCGCTCAAGCCCAGCTTCGTCTTCGGCAATGGCTTCTTCTTGAGTCTGTTGCTCGTAATGCACCAGAACCTCTCGAACGCATTTCTCGTCCCAACCCGGTGGATATTTTCGCTCGTCCATTTCTAAGGTCAATCTCTGCTACCAGCGTTCGCGTATTAGCTTATGACGAAGACAACGATAAATGCTTTACGGCACCAGTACAACCTTGCCGATATTCTTTCGCGCCTCAATGTAGCGGTGCGCGTCAGCTACTTGATCAAAGGGGAAAGCCCGATCGACATGAGGATGGATCCAGCCTTCGTCGATCCCGTTCAGTATCTCTTTCATCCAGGTCGAAAGCTTCTCGGGTTCGCTCCAGAGGTGCCCGAGGTTCAACCCAAAGACCCCTTTATTGCGACTCATCAAACCCAGCGGACTGAGTCGAGGGCTTTGCATCACGGCTTTCAGGGCGCGCACTTTTCCCAGAATGCCGTTGGCCGAAGCCGTGGACATGCCAAAGACGCCCATTCGTCCGGTCGCCCGCAGCGCGCGAAAACTTTTCTTCCAACTCGACCCGCCGAGCGGATCGATGACGAGTTCAACGCCGCGTTTGCCGGTGAGGTCCATCAACACCGCCAACCAATCCTGACTGCGATAATCGATCGCTTGACCGAGACCGCGCGCTTTCAAAAACTCGTGCTTCGAAGCACTGGCCGTCCCGAAAGTCGTCGCGCCGATATGTTTCGCTATGTCGAGCGCGGCGAGACCTACACCGCCGCCCGCGTTATGAATCAGGACCGACTCGTCTTTCTTCAATCCACCCATGGTCACCAACAGCGCCCAGGCCGTTAGATAATTCACCGGAATCGCCGCGCCCTGTTCGAAGGTGAGTTGTTCCGGCTTGGCAAACACCTGGGTCAACGGAACGGCGACCAGCTCAGCTTGTCCGCCGAAACGCGTCAGCGCAAACACAGCTTCGCCGATCAATGACTTGTCACCGCCATTGCCGACAGCTTCGACGTTGCCGGAAACTTCATAACCCATCACACAAGGCTTCGGAGGCGCGTCAGGATACAGCCCCTGACGCGCGAGGATGTCGGCAAAGTTCAATCCGGACGCTTTGACGCGGACTAGAACTTCGCCGGGGCCGGGGACAGGATCTGGACGCGTTTCTACTTTCAACGCATCGACTCCGCCGTTGCGAGTGGTGACGATTGCACGCATCAGAAAGGTCTGGACTCCTCCCGCAAAATGCGAAGGGCACGGCATGCCGTGCCCCGCACTGTGAAGATCCCCGGTGACTGCAAGCTCACTTTTGTTCGGCCGTCTTGGTCTGTTTATTCGGCTGCGGCACGACGCGCAGGTAAGGCTTCACAGTCTTCCAACCGCCGGGAAATTTCTCCTTGGCCGCTTCATCGCTGAGCGAAGGCACAATGATTACATCGTCGCCGTCTTTCCAGTTGACCGGCGTGGCCACGCTGTATCCAGCCGTCAACTGCAAGGAATCGATTACCCGCAGGATCTCTTCAAAGTTGCGTCCGGTGCTGGCCGGATAAGTGAGCATCAACTTGATCTTCTTGTCCGGGCCTACGATGAAAACTGAGCGGACGGTGAATACGTCGCTGATCTCCGGATGGATCATGTCGTAGAGCTCGGCAACTTTATGATCAGGGTCGGCGATGACCGGAAAGTTGAGCGCGGTCCCCTGCGTCTCGGCGATATCTTCAGCCCAGCGCTTATGCGAATCGGTGGGATCGACGCTCAGTCCAATCACCTTGACGTTGCGCCGGTCAAATTCCGGCTTCAGCCGCGCGCACTCGCCCAGTTCAGTGGTGCACACCGGAGTGAAATCTTTCGGATGAGAAAACAAAACGGCCCAGCTATCGCCAATCCACTCGTGGAAACTGATTGGGCCTTCGGTGGTTTCAGCGTTGAAGTCAGGCGCCACATCGCCTAAGCGTAAAGACATGATTAGGTACTCCTTTTTCTTTTTGGAAGTCAGTTAGACCCCGGCAGATCACTTCAAACCGACTTAAATTGTTTTTGTTGACTGAGCGACTTTTAGCGCTAAACCGAAGGCAAGTCAAGGTGAGCGCCCGCACGAAATCAAATCTGAATCTGATAGCGGATCGAATCCATGAGGCCGATTGAGATAAGCGGGATGGCTCTGCGCGGCTCTGCCGCTCGATGTGCGCGGGATTGTATTACTTCTGAGCTTCGCGCAGATTGGGGGCGGAGTCCCAGGCAAAATCGTGGCTGCTTTCGGAAAGGCATAACCTTTCCCCACATCAGGCGGCACAGCCGCTTAAACGACCGTAACTGCCGCGAACTGAGGTTCGCGCTCGGCGCTCAGTGCGGACGAGACGTCCGCGCTCCCGGCTTAGGCCGCCACTACCGCGATCTTATTCTTATTCGCCAGGGCCAGCATTTCCTCGCGGTCGAAGATCAAGGTCTTGCCGGCGGTCAGGCAAAGACAGGTCGCGCCTGATTCGATCATGGCTTCAATGGTGGGCAAACCGACCACGGGAACATCGAACCTCATGTCTTGATCCGGTTTTGCGATCTTGACTACGGTGAGGCGGCCACGCACGAGTTGGCCCGCGCGGCGAATCACTGCATCGGTTCCTTCCATGGCCTCGATGGCTACACAGGCGCGTTCGCGAACGACGATGGTTTGGCCCAGATCCAACCGCGCAATTTCGTTCGCGATCTCGAGACCGTATTCGATGTCACCACGCTCGCGCTCGTCCGGTTTGCGCTTGCTGAGAGTGCCCCGTTGCGGCAGTTGGTCTTTAAGAAAATAAGTTGAGTCGATTAACTCGATGCCTTCGCTGGCCAGCTCACTGGCCACTGCGCCGATCAGCGTGTCCGTGTTGCGCTTTGGTAATCGCAGGAGCATTTTCAGCATTCGCACGTCAGGAATCGCCCGGCTGAAAATCTGCACGTGTTTGACCTGGCCGGCCATGATCGCCTGGTCGACGCCTTCGGCTTTAAAGAAGCGAAGCATCTTGCCGAGCTGGCCGATGCCCACCCAGGTCAGACGATCGGCGAGACGTTCAATTTCGGGATCGGTCTCTTCGCGAATTGCAGCGACGGCCACGGACGCGCCGGCGCGCTTCGCGCCCTCGAGCACGAGGAAGGGAAATTTTCCGTTGCCTGCAATTAGTCCAAGCTTCATAGACATAATGCGGGGGCAAGCCCCCTTCCTGACCTCGAGTTGTCGAACAGCTCTCAGTTCAGCACACAGCTCAACCCAAACAACCTCTCAGGTTGGGAAGGGGGCTTGGCCCCCGCTCTCCTACTTAACAATCCCTCGTTTTGAGTCCTCGATAAACCGCACCAGGTAGTCGACTTCGGCAGAGTCTTTGAGCTCTTCACGAATACGATCGAGGGCCTGGGTGGTATTGAGCTTGGCGGACAGCAACAGATGAAATGCGTGATGCAAGGCGGCTATCGTCTCGCGCGAATAGCCGCGACGACGTACGCCAACCTTGTTCAGGCCATAGCATTTCGCATGATTGCCCACGGTAAGGGCAAACGGCAGAGCATCTTTTACAACGACCGAATAGCCGCCGACGTAGGCCTCGCGGCCCACCCGACAGAATTGGTGCACGCCCGAATAGGCGCCGATGTTCGCGCCGTCGGCTACGATAACGTGACCAGCCAGCGTCGCGGCGTTGGCCATGATTACCTGGTTACCGATCAGGCAATCATGCGCGATATGCGCCTGGGCCATGATGAAGCAGTCATCGCCGACTTTGGTTAGCCCGCCGCCGCCTTTGGTGCCGCGATGAATCGTCACGAACTCACGGATGCGAGTGCGGCGGCCTATCTCAGTCTCAGTGGCTTCGCCGGCAAACTTCAAATCCTGCGGCGGCAACCCGATCGAGACAAACGGGTAGACGTATGTTTCGTCCCCGATTCGGGTGCGGCCGTCAACGACGCAATGGCTGTCGATGTGCACGCCGTTACCGAGGGTGACTTCATCGCCGACTATTGTATAGGGACCGATGTAGCAGCCCGCTCCGAGCCGGGCAGTGGGACTAACGACCGCGCTGGAATGGATCTGCATTGAAGGCTCCGAATGCGCGGGGGTCTGAATGGATGGCGCACTCATAGCTAGGAAGTCGGCCGGTCAGCGATGATGCTCATGAGTTCAGCGTCGGCGCAGAGTTGGCCGTCCACTTTGGCTTCGCCGCGCATGCGTTGAATGCGCGGACCGAATCTCAGCGCCGTGACTTCAAGGACCAGAGTGTCGCCCGGGGTTACAGGGCGGCGAAAGCGCGCTTCTTTGATCCCGGTAAAGAGAACCAGCTTCTGATCGCGATCGGCAATTTCGCGCAAGGCCAGGATCGCGCCGCACTGTGCCAGTGCCTCGATAACCAGTACGCCGGGCATTACCGGCGCGCCGGGAAAATGGCCCTGGAAAAAAGATTCGTTAACGCTGACCTGCTTGATGCCGACAATGCGTTGGAGCGGAACTAGTTCGATGACCCGGTCGACCAGCAGGAACGGGTAACGATGCGGCAGAAGTTTTTTGATTGCTTCGGAATCGAGGACCGTTTCCATGAGCTTCTCAGAGATTGTCGAAAGTGAATAAGCGAGCGCCGGGTATAACCTTAATCGTGTCGATCACTTTGCCGGCGTCGCCTGGGCCGTGGCCGGGTTCTTAGAATTGTAGTCGCTAATGAACGCCCGGGTAATATCCATGCTTTCGACGGCATACAGAATTGGCGTCTGGCTGCCGTCGATGATCATGGTGAGACCGCGGGCCTTGCCGTACACATCCAGGGCCTTGCTGACATCTTCCTGGAGCGGCAGGAACAATTCCTGATAGCGCTTTTGATACTGCGCCTTAGCGTCCTCACCCTTGCGCGTGTAGTCTCGCTTTTGCGCATCCAGCGTGTCGATCTTTGTTTGGATCTGGGCCGGAGTTGTGGCGCCGGCCTGCTGCAGCCTGGTGATTTCCTCCTGCAGGCCCTTGAGTCTCTGCGCCGTTTGAGTCAGGTCGTCCTGAACTTTCTGAAACTCAGTGTTCAGTTTATTAAGGGTAACGGTGAAGCGCGTAATGCCGCTTTTTGGATCTTGAAACGCCTCGGAATAGATCACCGCCATCTTACTCACCGGCACGTTGGCAACAGTAGTAGACGGACGTGGTTGTGCGGGCGCCTGCGCCCGGGCGACTGAGCCGAACGCGACCAAAGCAAAGGCTAACGTCAAGAAAGTCCTGTTCATTATTTAATACTCCTCAAGCCGAAAGATGCGGAGACGCGCGCCCTTGCCGCATCTCCGCACCGTCTCATACTCACAAAAAGGAGCAGTTACTCCTTCGGCGTCAACGACGCAGTCGCGGGGTTCTTGCTATTGAACTCAATAATAAAAGGCGCCGTAATATTCAGCGACTCTGCAGCACTCACGATGCCCTGAGTTTTAGTTACATCCAGAATCAGCGTGATGCCGTGGGCCTTTGCATAAGCGTCGAGAGCTTTGCCGATGTCGTCGTAGATTGGTCCGAGAACATCCTGCAAACGCTTCTGATATGCGGCCTGCGCATCTTCACCTTTGCGCTTGAACTCAGTCTTCATAGCTTCGATCTTGTCGTTTTGCTGCTGGGACACCCTGGCGTCCTGAAGCGGCTGGGCCTTGGTGAGATCAGCGGTAGCCTTCTCGATCTGGGTTTGCAATGTCTGCAATTCCGTCCGCCGAGGCTGAAACTCTCCATCCACGCGTTTCATCGCAGCCACCAGACGCGTGATGCCGGTCTTTTCGTCCGCAAAGTCATCGGTGTTGACCAGAGCGAGTTTGGTTTCCGGAATGGCGCCCGTCTGGGTCGGCGCTGGGCCGGCCGGTGAAGTGGTGCGCGGTTGGGCCAAAGCTGATCCGGCACTGATCGCCGCTAAGAAAGCGATTGCGGCTATCGCATGAAATATCTTCATGACTTTAATTGTCGTACTCCTTAATTTTGAGGGGCGATTTTGGTCAACCGTTAGTTGTTCCTGCCCCCAGGTTTGGTTTGCTTCAATTGGCGACCCGTAGGGCCGGTCAATCTCTTAGAAAGTGCGGCCTACGCTGAACCGGAAAACGCTCTTTTTCTCACTAAAGATAAATGGAAAACCGTTGATGAACTGGTCTTTCCGCGCGTTGGGATTATAAGCATAAATAAGGCGAAAAGGCACGTTGAGAATAGGTATCTGAAAGCGAACCTCGGCGCCCATGCTGCTCCGTATATCCGTGAACTTGGCGAACAAACTTTCATTAAGCCGGACCACGGTATTTGTCTGCGCGTCGCCCCGCATAAATACTGGAAAGAACCCGACTGGCAGACCCTGGCTTTGGATCGGCCCGTGAGCCAGTGCCTGATCAAGTTCGGCCTGGGTCACGATGCGGTTATCGCGCGCTACCAGCGCACCAAAGAACGGACTGTAAGCAAGGTTTGAGTAGGTGCCGCAGGCAGCCAATGCGTTGAGACTCGCCGCCACTACGCCCAGGGTTGTCCCAGAGTCGAGTCGCGGACACCGAATCCCACCAATTGTACTTAGAAACGGCTGGTCGGCGAGGAACTCACTCGAATAGCTCTGGGTACCGTTTGAGCGAAGATTAAACGCCGAGCCGACATCGACGAAAAGCGCGCCGCCCACCACATTGCCTACAATCGGAAACCTGTATTCGAAGTTGCCCAGCACCTGCGTATCGGCGCCGGTGGCCGTATAAGCGCGCGGCAGCGCCGCGATGTTGCTCCCGCTCGAACCGGTGAAGGTACCAATCGCCGCAAAAGACTGGGACAGGCCGGGAACTGCAACGGGCGTCCCCGAAGGATTGGTGGCTACAACCACGTTCTTGGAAGTGATATAGGTGTCCAGCGGCGTTACGGGACTGATTGATCGGACATTGTATCCGCGAATCGTAAACTCGTCGCCGAGGAAGAAGCGCTCGTAAATCGGCACCCCATCGACAAAGGCCAGCGAGTTGGCGTTTCTTACTTTAGCCGAAGTCGCAAAGCTTCCCGTGGTCCCGGCCAAAATGCGCATGCCAAAAACGTGCGGGTGCTCGGACCGCTTGTTTCGGACTTTGTAAAACTGGGTAAACTCGAGTGTCGGCTGGTAGGTGCGCACGTCGCCGCCAAGTCCGGCCAGACCAACCGACATCGAAAGAGATCGTCCTGCGGTCGGATCGATACTGCCGTTGCGCGTGTCATAAATAAATGTGGCCGTGGCGCGGCTGGTAATGATGTTTGGCTGGCGATAAATCACCGGAATGAACTGGGCGGTAGTCCCGGTAGTGTTGACCGCCGGATCTTTTACGCTGGACTGGGCCAACTGATACGAAAGGCCGACCCGCGAAAACTGGGTGAATGGGCGCTTGCGGTAAAATTCCGACAAGGGAGCGCTGGCAAAAATCGAAGCGCCCAGCGAATTTCGCGTGAAAAGATTCGCTTCGTTGGTATTAAACAAACCAAGCGACTGGCTCAACAAATCCTGCTGGGCCGCGGTGTTGGTGGAAAGAAAGGTCCCCTCTCCAAAGAATTTTTGCGAGTACGCAAAAATTGTAAAGCCCGCGGTGATCGGCCGATTGTTGATGTAGGGCTCAGTAAAAGAAAACTGAAACGACCGCTGTCGATTACCGGCGGCGAGATTTAGTGAAAGCACCTCGCCACGTCCGAACAGGTTGTTGGTTGAATACTCGAGACCGAAAAACGATCCGCCAATGCCTGAAATGCCTCCGTTAAAGGAAATCTGCTGACGACCCTTCTCTGACACCTTCACGGTGACATCCACCAGGCCCTCTTCCTCGTTGGTCCGATAATCGGCGTCCTTGTCCTTATCAATCGGATTGAAGTAGCCCAGCTGATTCAAGCGCGTGATTGAAAACTCGAACGTGCCCTGGCTATAGATGTCGCCTTCGTTCAACAGAACTTCGCGGCGCAGCACGTTGTCGCGCGTGAACGTATTGCCGGTAAACTCCAAACGGCGCAGCGTAAACTGCTTTCCTTCGTCGATCGTAATTAGAAAATCAGCGACACCCTCGTTGGGATTCGTCGGGCTGTCTTTAAATGTGGGCGTGATTTCCGCGGTGTATTGGATGAAACCCTGCTGGCCATAAAACTTCTTGAGATTTTCATACAGAGCTTTGCTCAAGGCTTCGCCGTTCGCGACGTCGCCTTTTTGCAGTCCGATGATCCCCTTAATCGCCTGCTCAGAAAAAATCGAATTGCCTTCGACTTTCATTTCGCCGAGGCGATAAAGTTTTCCGTCGATGATTGGGACAGTGATTTTCAGCACATCGTCGACCGACGAAAGAAAAGGCAGCGGCAGAATAGGAAAGCCGGTGCGACGCTTGCCCAGACCTTCAATGCGCGGCTCGCCATGACGGGCCTGCAAATAGCCCTTCGAGCGCATGTAGTTGTCGACGTGGTGCAGGTCGAAATCCAACTTGGCGCGATCCAAAATGTCGTGTTCCTTAAAGCGTGAGATGAGCCCGGATTCCCTGACGTACTTCATCTGATCGCGAAGCTTGCTGCTCTTAAAGACCTTGCTGCCTTCGAACTCGATCTGGGCCACGCGGACGCGGGGACCTTCGTTTATCTGAAAGGTAACGGCCACGGAAGTCGCCGACACATTCTCTCGGTCTTCGGCGATGGTAGCGTTGGGATGGCCCTTGGCGGCCAGAAGTTCTTTCAACACTCGAGTCGCGTTACGAACCTTGACCGGATCGTAGATGGCTTCCTTGGAAACGCCGACGCGGCGCTCGCGGAAAGTCTTCAGCACGTCGGATTCCGAAACGCTCTTCAGTCCTTCAAACTGAAGGTCGCGGATGATCGGCAACTCCTTAACGATGAAGGTCACCCTGATGCCGCCGCGCGGAGCGTCTTCGATGGTGACCCGGGTTTCGGTCTTCTCAAAAAAACCGAGTCCATTGATCGCCTGTAAATCGCGCGCGACTTGATCCGGATTATAGTTGTCGCCCGGGCGGGTCTGGATCCAGTAGAGAATGTCGTCCTTGCGCAGACGACGATTGCCCTGGACATCGACTTCTTCAACTACGCGTTGTTGCGGTTGTTGGGCGCGCGCGGGACTGGCGACGAATAAAGAGGAGGTAGCAATGACGAGGCTCAGGACAGCGAGCCGAACGACGCGATAAGAGTGCATAAGTGACGGTTCCCTTAAGAGTCTTCTCCCTGGGAATATACTCGGCGTATGAAAAGTTAAGCGCTTGCTTCAGGAAAACCGTAACACAAACTCGCCCCGGTGGCGCTGTCTGGGGAGCACTTTGATTCGCCGCAGCCCAGACTCGTTGCCAATTTCCTATTTAGTTCCTATTTAGCAAAGTGGCGCATTATACCGGGAAAATAAAGCGAAAGTCCAAAACGCAGCGTGCCCTTGAATTTTAATTCTTTGGATTTGCCTAATTGAGGTGTGAAAAGCCGGATCTGAAGTAAGTGTGTTAGAAGCCCGACCGTGAGGGAGGGCAATGCTCGTGAGAATCATCTACCGCATCTACGCAAACAGTCGCCACCAATTTTCTGAATTGAGTGTCATCGCGAGTGTAGCCGTCCCTTACGGTCGGGCTTCTGACACACTCTCTTAAGGCGTGAGAAGTAGATCGCTGCTTTGCTCGATGCCGGTTTCGTCGATCGTGATCGAGCGGAAGTTCAATTCGTCACCGTCCACAAACATTTCTACCAGGGAGGCCTCGCCCAGATGGCCCTGGATCAAGGCCTCTGACAGAGGATCTTCCACATATTTTTGCAGGGCCCGGCGCAGCGGACGCGCGCCATAGGAACGATCGGCGCAGGTTTTCTGAATAATCCAGCGCTTAGCGTCTTCGGCCAGGCGCACGATAAATCCGTGATTGGACATCGTGCTGTTCATTTGATCAATCTGCAACTGGACGACCTCAAGCAATTCTTCATCACCCAATTCGTCGAAGATGATGATCTCGTCGAGCCGGTTGATGAATTCCGGATTGAAAGTCTGGCGGACGGCGTTCATCACCATTTCTTCCAACTTAGTGCGCGAGATATCGGCCGAGCCCTGAAATCCCATCGCGCCCTTTTTCATAATGAAGCGCGCGCCGATATTCGAGGTCATGATGATGATCGCATTCTTGAAGTCGATGGTGTTTCCGAGCGCGTCCGTCAGAATGCCATCTTCGAAAACCTGCAGCAGGATATTGAAAATGTCCGGGTGCGCTTTCTCGATCTCGTCAAACAGCAGCACCGCGTAAGGGGAACGCTTTACCCGTTCAGTCAGCTGCCCGCCTTCTTCGTGTCCGACATAGCCGGGCGGCGATCCGATCAACTTGGATACCGAATGCTTCTCCATGAACTCGGACATATCAAAGCGAATCATCGACCGCTCTGTTCCGAACAGGAAGTGCGCTAGGGATCGGGCCATTTCTGTCTTACCAACACCCGTCGGGCCAAGAAAGAGAAACGAACCCACCGGCCGGTGCGGATTCTTCAGACCAGCGCGCGAACGTCGAATCGCGCGCGCCAGGGCCGAGATCGCCGGCCGCTGAGAGATCACGCGCTTGTGCAGCTCCAGCTCGATCCGCAACAACTTCTGCGATTCGCCTTCCTTTAAGGAGGTAATAGGAATCCCGGTCCAGCGGGCTATGACCTCTTCGACATCCGCGCGGGTTACCTCAGCCACTACGATCGCGTCTTCGTCTTCTTCGATCGGCGCTTGCGCCCGGCCGTAAGTCGCGCGCTCCCACTCCGTCAGGGACGCAGTGAGCGCATCGAGGTTTCCCTGCTCGGCGCGCACGCGCAATTTGACGCGTGCGCCGGCTTCGTCAATCACGTCGATTGCTTTGTCAGGCAGAAAGCGATCGGGAATATAGCGCGTAGATTGAATCACCGCGGCTTCCAAAGCCTCGTCGGTATATCGCACCTGGTGGAAACTCTCGTATCGTTCGCGCACGCCCTTGAGGATTTGGATCGCTTCCGCTTCGGACGGCGGCGGCACTTTGACGGATTGAAAGCGGCGTTCGAGCGAACGGTCTTTCTCGATCGACTTACGAAACTCAGCCGGAGTGGTGGCGCCGATGCATTGAATCTCGCCGCGCGACAGGGCAGGCTTCAAAATGTTCGCGGCGTCGAGCGAGCCTTCCGCTGAACCGGCGCCGACCAGCGTGTGCAGCTCGTCAATAAAGACGATGTACTGCGGGTTCTCGATCAACTCGCGCATGATCTGTTTCAAGCGCTCTTCAAACTGTCCGCGATATTTTGTGCCGGCGACAATCAGGCTGATATCCAGCGAAAGAATTCGTTTGTTAGCTAGAAACGACGGCACTTCGTCGCGGACTATGCGCTGGGCGAGACCTTCGACGATGGCGGTCTTGCCCACGCCGGGTTCGCCAATCAGGACTGGATTGTTCTTGGTGCGGCGGCAAAGAATCTGAATCAGTCTATCGATTTCGTTGTCGCGCCCGATTAAAGGATCGAGGCGATCGTTTGAAGCATCTTCGGTCAGGTCCCGAGAAAACTCGAGCAGGTGCGGAATGTCTTTGCGATGACGCGAGTCGGCGCCGCTCTGGCGGGCGATCTCATCTCGCACCGCGGCTAGACGGAGTCCGCGCTCGAAAAGAATCTGCGCGGCCATCGAACGTTCTTCGCGCAAAAGGCCGAGCAGCAGATGCTCAGTTCCGATGTGGCGATGCTGCAAGCGATCGGATTCTTCGTGCGAGTAATGAAGGACGCGCTTGGTCTCCGGCGCCAAAGGCAGTTCGACCGAAGTCGGAATCCGTTCGCGCAGGAGCGTGCGGCCTTCGATCTCTCTTCTAATAGACTCGATGGTGATTTGGGCGCGCGGAAAGAAACGGCCGGTCAGGGTTTTGTCTTCGCGCATCAAACCGAGCAAAAGATGCTCAGGCTCGATTGCGGGCGCGCCGAACTGCGACGCCTCATACCGCGCAAAGAAGATCACCCGTCGCGCTTTTTCAGTGTAGCGTTCGAACATTTCGATTAACGTAGCGCAAATTGCTAATTTGCGATCGCAAGTTATCAACTCGCGCTACAGACTGTCTAGGATTGCGAACCGCGCTATCGGAACTATCAACGGCGGCATTATAGCGCAATGCGCAAAAGGTAAGAAGCGATTTAAGTCTGGGACCGGCAGCAAGCCGTCGAGGAACTGGATTCAACGACTCGTTTTGAGGCGGCTACTGCCCGCCCCTCATGAACCGCAGAGTCGGGCGGGCGGTAACCCACCTCTAAACTCAGGCCAGATGTGCTGACTCCAACTGGCGATTTCCCTGGAAGCAATTTCCCATTATTGCCCGTCAAAAGGATTGCCCTCGTTAATCTGACCGAGGACACCCGTCAACCTGATTAGCCCTTCCACCCTGCACAAATCCGCTGATCCGCTAACCCCCACCGTTTCAAACACTTTCTTTTAACCGACGAGATGGCACAGGGCTCGCACTAGCGAAAGCACGCGTGGAGCTCTCTCTACGTGAATGATCTTTCAAATGACTCTTCGCAAGATGAACATGGAAAGTTTGCTTGCGCTAGTGCGGTCAGCAGGAACTTCTCAGAATTTCGTTTCATCCCCGAACGAGCGAGGCTGTAAGTAGCTGCCCTTGAAAATACAGCCGGTCCAAATGAAGACCGGTCGAACTTACAGGAAAGATAGATGAAAATGACAAATACAAAACGAACCCCCCTTGTAAAGTGGATTACCGCAGTCGCCGTCCTGGTTTCGATGTGCGCCAGTCTGACTTTTAGCCAGCGCACCAAAGCCCAGTACGAAAAGAAAACTCGGAGCGAAGTCCGAACTGCTCCCGATAACAGATATCCAACGCTCTCAAAGTATGCGACTGACCTGACTTTGCTCGCGCTCAACGGCAAACTCGAGCCCAGTTCCGAGCCGGGCGTGGCCAGCGTCATCGCCAGTCTTGCAAATACAAGCAAAGCCCCCCTCGTGCTGGGCGATTCAGATCTTGAGCGCGACGCGATTGCTCGCGGCGTAGCTTTCCGAATCGCTCTCGGCAACGTGCCCAAGGCGCTGCGCAACAAGCACGTGTTTAGACTGAGCCTGGAAGCGCTGGCCAAAGGCGCGCAGACCAGTGAAGTCTTCGAGAGCCGGGTGCAGGCAGTTTTTGCGGAAGCCGACCAGGCGCAGGGACAGGTAATTCTTTTTGTCGATCAGATGCACCAGTACGCCGGCGGTCGCGCGACCAGCGTGGCTTCAGCGACGGTGAAGGCCGCCATCGAAGCGAATCACTTCAAAGTCATCGGCGGCGCGAGCCCCGCGGCTTACTCAAATTACATTGCAACAGACGAGAGCGTCGCCAAACTCTTCGATTCAATATCGATCGACGGGTTGAGCGAAGACACCGCCGACGCGACAGCAGTCAAAGACAAACGCAAGAGCCCCATTAATGAAGAGTTTGAAGGCGACAAGATATCTCCGGACATGCGCGACCTGATCAAGAGCGCCGGCCCTAACGGCCGTGTGACTGCGATCCTCCAGGTTGATGATGTTAATAGTCGCGAAGTTCGTTCCCTGCTGGCTCGTCATGGAGTACTGGTTGCGGACCGAATGGCGCAGCTCGGCGCGATGAAAGTTCAAATGCCGGCCAAAGCGATTGAAGAGCTGGCCAAGAGCCGTGCGGCCAATTACATTTCGCCTGAAGTAAAGCTCGAATCCTTTGGTCATGTGACGGCAACGACCGGCACGGACCAGATCAGAACTCAAACGACCACGAGCACCGGTCTTTTAGGCCTCACCACAACTACAACTACGACCTTCGATGGCAGGGGCATCGGCATCGCGGTGCTCGACTCAGGCATCGATACCGGCCACCGCGCTTTCAATTCCGGAATCAAGTTCAGCAAAGACTTCACCACTGAAAACAACTCTACCAGCGATCCTTATGGACACGGCACGCACGTGGCGTCGTCCGCGGGAGGCACCAGCACGACCAATGGCACGACCTACTCGGGCGTCGCGCCCGGAGTATCCATCATCAACCTGCGGGTACTCGATAAAAACGGTGTCGGAAGTGCGTCAGGTTTGCTGGACGCGCTGAACTGGATTCTCAGCCCGGCTGATCCAACCAAAGCGGTGTCCTCGTCTAATCCGCTCAATAAAGACAAATACAACATCCGCATCGTCAACATGAGTCTCGGCGCCCCGGCAGTCAGTTCTTACAAGAACGATCCGGTTTGCCGCGCCGCGCGCGCTTTGGTCGATGCCGGCATAGTCGTGGTCGCCGCCGCCGGGAACAATGGTAAGGACAGCACGGGCAAAAAGCTTTATGGCCAGATTCATTCGCCCGGTAACGAACCGTCGGTGATCACGGTAGGCGCGGCCAATACCTATGGCACTGAAGGCCGCAACGACGATGTTGTCGCCACCTACAGTTCGCGCGGTCCGACGCGCAGCTTCACCACGGATACCAACGGCGTCAAGCATTACGACAATCTGCTGAAGCCCGACCTGGTTGCTCCCGGAAACAAGTTGATCTATGCCGAAGCAGATATGGGAACTCCGACTCTGATTGGCGTCACAAATGTCAGTCTGAACCTACTCGTAACGCAGCATCCCGATCTGGATTCCGGAATCAGGGACGACGACAATCGGCGTTTGATGTACCTGAGCGGTACCTCAATGGCTACGCCGGTGGTCTCCGGCGCGGCGGCTCTCTTGCTCCAGGCCAATCCCAAACTGACGCCCAACATGGTCAAGATGATCCTGATGTACACGGCGGGCCCCATCAAGGGCTTTAACATGCTCGAGCAAGGCACGGGTGAGCTAAACGTCGAAGGAGCTATGCGATTGGCGAAGCTGGTACGCACTGATATCAATGCGAGCACGCCGCAGGGTAGCCCCTTGTTGACGGGACCCGCGCCAAATCCGCAAACAACTATTGGCGGGCAGACCTTTACCTGGGCGCAGGGAATCATCTTGAAACATTGGTACGCCAAGGGCTCATCTCTGATCACGAACTATCAGTCTTACTACGAGCAGGGCGCAGCATTGGGTGACGGAATAGTCCTCGGCAACGGCGTCATTCTCGGCGATGGAGTAATCCTCGGCGACGGAGTGATTCTCGGCGATGGGGTCATACTCGGCGACAGCATTTTCACCAGCGCCGGCGTAATCCTGGGCGACGGCACAGTCTTCTGTGATGGGGTCATCCTGGGCGACGGAGTCATCCTCGGCGACGGCGTGATTCTCGGCGACGGAGTCATTCTGGGCGACGGCGTGATTCTCGGCGACGGCGTAATTCTTGGTGACGCCGCCGTGCAAGCGATGGCCTCGCGCGCAATGATCTACGGCGACAACTAGCTCGCGTGGACAGCTCCCGCGCGAGACCATCCGCGCGGGACCACCGAGTTTTCCAATCCAATCCGCAGAAAGAAGAGCTGATGGCAGTAACACTGATGCAGTACGAATCCGAACCAGCGTCGCTGGGCGGATTCGGTCGTGACGAAGCCTGCACTATAGGTGAATTGGGTTCGTCGGATGAACCCGAAGTGCTTGAATTTCTGTCGGCGCGCACGATCCATACGGTGTTCATGTCCAGTCTGATCCGCGACAACGGATTGGTGAGCCCGCGAAACCGCGGCTCGTTTTATTCCTGCCGCGACGGCTATGGCCGGCTGGAAGGCGTGGCCCTCCTGGGTCATGCGACTCTGATTGAAACACGTTCGCCAAATGCGTTGGCTTCGTTTGCGCGTTTGGCGCGCAATTGTCTGAACGCTCACCTGATCCGCGGCGAGCGGGAAACGATCGGCGCCTTCTGGAAACACTATGTCAACAGCAGGCAGGAGCCGCGTTTGGTCTGCCGCGAGATGCTCTTCGAACAAAGAGCACTCGCAACCTTCGAAGGCGTCAACGACCTCAGGCCGGCATCGGTCAAAGATCTCGACAAGGTCCTCGCAGTTAACGCCTCCATGGCCCTTCAGGAAGCCGGCGTCAGTCCCATGCAAAACGATCCAGGAGGCTTTCGCGCTCGCACTGCGCGCCGCATCGAGCAGGGCCGAATCTGGGTTTGGGTGCAGGCCGACCGGTTGGTCTTCAAGGCCGACGTCGTCGCCGAAACTCCCGAGGTCACCTATCTGGAAGGCGTTCACGTCCATGCCGAAGAGCGTCGCAGAGGTTACGGCCTTCGTTGCCTGACCAGCTTGTCGTCAATATTGCTGGCACGCAGTCAGTCGATCTGCCTGACGGTCAATGAGAAGAACAAGCACGCGGCTGAGTTGTACGAGAAAGCCGGCTTTCAATTTCACAGCCATTACGAAACCATTTATCTCCGCTAAAGAAATCTCTCAGTCGAAGGAAAACCGTGGACACCGCAGCTCAAACAGGCAAACACAAATTTACGAATTTCTATTTGTGGACGATCGTGGCCCTCGGGGCCGCGGCGCTCGCTTACTCGGCTTACTGGCTGCCGCTGCCCCGATTCGATCTGCGTTTCCTGACGCTGTCCGCGGTGATGGTGGTGGTCAGCGCGCGCCTCTCGGTGCAGATTCCCCGCGTTAATACCAACATCACAGTTTCGGATACGTTCATCTTCCTGGTGATGCTCGTCTACGGCGGGTTCGCCGGCATCCTTTTAGCTCTGGCTGACGGTCTGTTAGGCGCGCTGCGCATTCGCGGCAACACGACCACGATCTTTTTCAACTGCGGGATGATGGTCTCGTCGACCTTTATCACGGTGGTTGTCATGCGGCTCTTCTTTGGACCAATCTCCGAGTTGAGATCTCATGAATGGTCCACCTTCATCGCCGGCATCGCCACGATGGCGCTGGTCCAGTACGTCTCGAACAGCGGCATCTGCGCCGTCGGTCTGGCCCTTAAGACCGGACACTCTGTTTGGGCAACCTGGCAGAAACATTATCTCTGGAGTTCAGTCACTTATCTGGCGGGCGCCGGGGTGGCAGCGGCGGCTTCGAATTCAATCGAGCGCGCTGGTCTGACGATTTTGGTCGTGGGCGCGCCTGTGATTTTCCTGCTCTATTTCACTTATCAAAAATATCTGAATGAAATTAAGTCCACTTCGGCCCAGGCGGAACAGGCCGAACGCGAACGCGCCGAAGCCGAAAAAGCACGGGCAGAGGCTGAGCGAGAACGTGCCGAGCAGGCCGAACGTCACGTGGAAGAATTGAGCCGGCACATCGCCGAGCAGGAGAGAATCAGTGTCCAGTTGCAGGAGAGCAAGGACCATTTTCGTCACGCCGCGTTTCACGACACGCTGACCAATCTGCCTAATCGCGCACTGCTGGCTGAGAACCTGAAATTTGTCATCGAGCGCGCTCGGCAGCACGAAGACTATCAGTTCGCGGTCCTGTTTCTGGATCTGGATCGATTCAAGAACGTCAACGACAGTCTGGGTCATTCAATCGGCGATCAACTGCTGATCACTATGGCGCGGCGACTGGAAAGCTGTATCCGCGAAGTCGATATGGTGGCCCGCTTGGGCGGCGATGAATTCGCGATCCTGCTCGACGGGATTCCCAACCAGGCCGAAGCAACCAACATGGCCCGGCGCATTCAGGAAAAACTGATGTCGCCTTTCAACCTCAGCGGGCACGAGGTCTTTACCAGCACCAGCATCGGCATAGCGCTCAGCTCGACCGGATACGATCACCCCGAGAACATGCTGCGCGACGCCGATACGGCGATGTACCGCGCCAAGGCCCAGGGCAAAGCCTGTTACGAAGTATTCGATAAGGGGATGCACACGCATGCGGTCTATCTGCTGCAAATGGAGAACGACCTGCGCCGCGCAATCGATCGCGAAGAGCTGCGCGTTTACTATCAGCCGATCGTTTCGCTGGACAACGGACAGCTGGCCGGCTTTGAAGCGCTGATTCGCTGGCAGCATCCCGAACGTGGATTCATCAATCCGTCCGACTTTATTCCGCTGGCCGAGGACACTGGTTTGATCGTGCCGCTGGGACTGTGGATTCTGAAGCGCGCGTGCCAGCAACTCTGCAAATGGCAGTGGCAATCGCCGGCGAATCGCTCGCTGTTCATGAGCGTCAACCTCTCGGGTAAACAGGTAGCGGTCCCCAGCCTCGTATCAGACATCAGCGAGATCCTCGCCGAGACACACGTCGAGGCAAAGTATTTGAAACTCGAAATTACTGAAAGCGCGGTGATGGAAAATGCCGACATGGCCGCGCGCCTGCTGAAGCGCTTGAAGGCCCTGGGTGTGCAACTGAGCATAGACGATTTTGGCACCGGCTATTCTTCGCTCAGCTATCTGCACCGGTTCCCAGTCAACACTCTGAAGATCGATCGCTCGTTCGTGGGACGTATAGGCGAAGCGGCCGAGAACATTGAAATCGTGCGCACCGTAATTTCGCTGGCCGAAAACATGGGCATGGAAGTCGTCGCGGAAGGCATCGAGACCTTGAGTCAGTTAAAGCAACTACGCAAGCTGAAATGCCAGTACGGACAAGGTTACCTTTTCTCGCGGCCAGTGGATGCCGAAGCAGTATCAGCCTGGATTACAAAGAAGCCGCACTGGCAAGAGACCATGTTCCCCGGCACCGGCGACTACTTTGTCCCGGCCCAGCCGGTGGCAATACCGGCAACCGTGCAGTTGCGCTCCGCGTAGTTATTTGAGCGAGCGTCCAACTACAAGAACGGAGTCAGTACCGGGAGCGGTAGCGACCGGTAATCCTGCTGGCGAACTCGACCGTCAAGTGCATTGAGGACCCGGTCGCTACCGCTCCCGGTACTGACCTCATCGCTCGACGCCTTCCCACCTAAGCCGACTCAAAGCCGACTTTCCGCAACCGCCGCCGCGCGATCCCAGGTACTCCCGTCTACGTATGTCACCGACCAAACGGTGAAGGTGAACTTAGGCTCGGGATCCTTGAACCAACCGCGCTTTAATCCCCAACTCATGTAATCCGATGAGGAAGAGTCTTTGGAGAATACTGATCCACCGGCTTCCCTGGTCCCGGCCGAGGCTGTGCTGTAGCTGGAGTAGACTCCGTCGTAACTCTGGAGAATGCGAACCTCATAGTAACGAATTGGTCGAGCGACGTTCGGTTCAACTTGAAAGCTTGCGCCGGGGATATACGGATTCCGACAGTCGGTCTTCAGGTTCGCGATTCGCACTGGAGCTTCGGGTTGCCTTTCGACGACGATCAAGCCGTCGCGGCAAGGCTTTTCTGCCGCGAGTGAGTTCTGCGCAGTTGAGCTGTTTAAGGTTATGCAGCCCGAGCCTATGGCGCCGACCAGAAAGCTTGTTACGATGATGACGAGCAACCGGGGAGTCAGGCTTAGCATAAGAGGTAACCTCGTTTGAGACTCGAACTATGGCATACCAGGAACAAAAGCCATAGGGTTTCTGGGATCAAAGAGGATCTTAACGCAGAGGACTGCGTCCTCTGCGTTTAAAAAATGCTTACCTTAGGCGCACGTCCGAAGTTTTGACACGGCCTCGGTAGCAACAGGTCTACCTCGCGATTTTAGGTCTGCTACATAATTACCCGGTCGCTACCGCTCCCGGTAATGACCTCACCCTCAAAGATCCTATCACCCCGAATTAAAACACTTCTGCACTTCCTCGGGCCGATTCGCGGGTAACAGGTTTTCCAGATGAGGTTCGTCGGTGGCCGTAGGATCATCCATCGGCCGCACTTCAAAAACAGTCGCCGCCACGCGGCGGAAGTGGAAGCGCTTATCGATCTTTGCCAGCTCTTCAATCTCAGGAAGGTGCCAGGCGCACGGCTGCCACCAACGCGGGTCCGTATCGAGAAAGACACGACGGCCTGACCTCAAATATTCTTCGATCGTCTGAATCAGTTTTCCCTGCGGCCAGCCGGCGCCGACGCCAATCGCGTCCCATTCGCCCGTGCCAATTCCGCGCCAGTAATTCACCGCGATTGTTTGCGAGCCGGCGATCACCACCGCATTGCGCGGCATTAACTTGAGCCGCTCGTCATAAGTCTTGGCCAGCGCCAGGCGATTGAAATACTCGCTGCCCGCCGGCCGGATCAAGAGACCCATCAAGCCCGCCACCAACAGTACGCCAACCACTGCGGTCACAAACGCGCGTCGTGCGCTTCCCAACTTTTCGGTTTGCGATCTGACAAAGTAGTCCCCTACCAGAGGCGCGAGCGCCGGCACGCCGGTCAGAAAGTATCGCCAGTTGATCGTTGTGCTGTAGTTAAAGAACAGCATTGCGGTCGCGAACAAACCACACGCGGCGGCGGTTAGTGTCAGTGTCCAGCCGCGCGCGCGCCATTCCTTCCAGGCGGCCACCGGCAACGCTATGAAAATCAGCGGGGCTGCTAAGAAAAAGTAAATGAAGAAAGGCCGCAGGTTGCCGATGCTGACCGGGTGGCGCGCTGACTCGCTCTTCATCGATGAAAGCCAAACGTGCCAATGCGCTCGATACAAGGGATCAGACGCAAACCAAATCGCGAAGATGCCGAACGCGAAGATGAAGAAGAAAGCCAACGACCCGACCACCACGGCGATGGTGCGACGATCCAGTTTCCAACCGCCGACCAGCGGAGCGAACACCAACCAGGGAAGATAAAGGCCGACTGTCTCTCGCAAGTTCACCCCGAGACCCAGCAAAGCGGCGCCCGCCAGAATCAACCAAACTCGCCGCCTTTGCACCCCGCGCAGATGAATCACCAAAGCCAATGCCGAGAACAGCACGGAAGGAACGTCGGTCATCACCTGACCGCCATAGATCACCAGCATCGGCGACAGGGCAACCATCAGCGCGGCGACAGTCGCGGAACGAACTGAACCGGTGAGATCGCGGGCCAGGACCCAACAGACGATTACGGCCAGCGGAGTCTGCGCTACCACCGCGTATTTGAAAAGCAGATAAGCATGCTCAGGCTGCACCCCGAAGATCGCATGGGCCAACTTGAATAATCCGTGATTAAAGAGAGTGAAGAGCGAACGCCCCAGCGCCATCGACGAAGGCTCGCCGCGCAGAGAGAACACCGTGTAATCGAGCCCGTCCCAATCGCCGATGAAGGGGTTCAGATAAATCAGCGTGAGCGCCAGCGCAACCAGGGCCGGCCCCAACCAGAAAGGAAAGGCGCGAAAGAAGTTCTCGTTTGCCGGAAGTCGCGCGGGACGCTGAAAGGATGAAGCTTCGTTAACGGGTACTTCCATAAAGGGGAGATTCAAATGATCGGGGCGCCCGAGTCGGGACGCTTAACCATCTTGAGCCGCGTGCCGCGTTCGCTATACTCAACTTCGTCCATGATGTTGTAAATCAGCAGCACGCCACGTCCGTTTGATTTGAAAAGGTTGGCCGGATCGCGCGGATCGGGAATCGAGCGCACGTCGAACCCTTCGCCTTCATCCTCGACCGTGAAGATGGCTTCGTGAGCGGACAGCTCGGCAGTCACGCGCAGCAGCTTCGCCGGATCGTTTCGATTCCCATGCTTGACGGCGTTCACAAAAGCCTCGTCCAGGGCCACGAACAAATTCGATTGCTCTAATTTGATTAAGCCGAGTTTGGCGACGCGATCCAGCAGGTATTCGAGCACGGCATTCATCAGCGTAAGGTCGCTGGGAAGTTCCAGGTCGATCTTTTCCCGCACGGCTTTCTGATCCGGATCGATGCGTAGCAGTTTGAAGACCAGAGTCTTCTCGATGATGTCGTGCAGTTCGGAGATGGTGCGGCGGGCTTGCAGGCTGGTCACGCCCATCTTAAAAGAACGCACGCTATCAGCCGCAGCCGGAGTCGTAGGCACAGGTTCGTGATCGACCAGATCGCTGATGATTAGATCGAACTGGGCCAGATCGGTACGAGCGAGAGCTTTGGCCCGCTGGCGCTCCAAAGTCACTTCATGGCCGAGCTGGGTCAGCTCAAGGGCCAAACCGGCACGAATGTCTTCATCGCTCTCAACGATGAGGACCCGGCACTTGTCGGAACCGCTCTGGATCATCTGATCGAAATTTCGGCAGCGGAGAGATTAGCCGAAGGCCTTCCTGACTTTTAAATACGAAAGGTTCGCCGATCGCGTTGCAGAATATATCAGAGGAAGTGAAACGTGACGAGTAAAGTGCGATTTGGAGTGCGGCGGCAAGCGCAGCGCGACGCCGCTTTGGATGCCTGGCGGCACAGCGCTCCAACGTTGCCTTGCCCAAAAGGACTGGTCCGTACAGAACTGGTCGCGGTAGAGCCTGTGTCAAAAGTCGAGTTCTTAACGCCGAAGGCGTTCCCTAACTCAGCCCAGGGTAAAAACCCTGGGGCTAGGGTGAGGATTTGAGCCTACGCTGAAGGCGTTGAATAATGACCGGATGCAAAACCCGCAAGTGAATGAATTCTTAAACCCTTACAAGGTAATAAATCCTTCGGGATCTTTGATCCCATGGTGTTACCCTGGGCTGAGTTAGGGGACGCCTTCGGCGTATGAAGTTTCGCACCTTCACGTGTCATCGACTTTTGACACAACCTCGATAACGACCGGGTGGTTTGAACGAGATTACCCGCTTGCTACCCCGACCAGTCGGGGTTCCGTAACAGATTGGTCGTTCGACGCAGAATCTGGAGTCATTGGTCATAGCGTTCAGCGCGCGGATCCAAAGCGCCGCCGCAGTCGGGCGCACTCCAAATATTCGCCACTCATGCGCTACACTCACCTCGCGATCGCTTCCGCTGATGAGCAAATCCAACGCGCAAATCAATCTCGAGTACCTCATCGCCCGAACGCTGTTAACCGTTTTTGGCTGGTTGCCAATGCGCGCGGCTTTGGTCGTGGGGTCGCGGATGGGCGGCTGTGCCTACTACTTGTCCAGTCGTCTGCGGCGCACGGGTCTGCGGAATTTGGAGTTGGCATTTCCCGATTCGACTCAGGAGGAGCGCCGACGTTTGCTGCGTGGTTGCTTCCAGAGTTTGGGCCGCCTGCTGGGGATCTTCAGCCAGTTTGCTACCGGCGATCCGAAAAATTTGCAGAGCCTGATCGAGTGCGAAGGGCTGGAGCACATCGAAGCCGCCCGAGCCAGTGGCCGCGGCACTATTCTTTTCACCGGACACGTCGGGGCCTGGGAACTTTCGAGTCTCGCCCTCTCACTATTCGATTATCCTTTGAGCTTCTTGGTGCGGCGGCTCGACAATCCGAAGATTGAAAAGCTGATCGATGAGCGGCGTGTGCGCTTCGGCAATCGCACCATCGACAAGCGCTCTGCCGCGCGCGAGATGCTGCAGATTCTCCAGAGCGGCGGGACGCTTGGAATCCTGGTCGATCTCAACACTCTGGATCGCGAGGGAATCTTCGTCGATTTTTTCGGCGTGCCCGCGTCGACCACTTTCGTGTTGGCCAAACTCGCTTTGCGGACCGACGCTGCAGTCTTGCCGGTGTTTGCTCCGTGGGATCACAAACGCGGAAAGTTTCTGCTGAAGATCGGCGAACCGCTCGCTATCGAACGCTCGGGCACCGATGAAGAAGACGTGCGCCGCCTGACGCAATCGTTTACCGGTGTGGTCGAGAAATATGTGCGGCGTTATCCTGACCAGTGGCTTTGGATTCACCGCCGCTGGAAGACGAGGCCGCCGGGCGAGCCGGGGATTTATTAAGGAGTGGCGGCTTGCCGCTCCCCAGTGCGGTAAGGCTCCCCCGGCTCCGCCTCACCGTCAAAGGCCACTTGAAATCAGGCGACGCGTCCAACCGCGGCTATGCCGCCTGATGTGCGGAAAGGCTCTGCCTTTCCGATGTGCGACCTTTATTGATAGCGAGGCTACGCCTCGCGCCGGAGGCATAGCCTCCTAAGAATTTTCAAACACTGACGGAAAGCCATAGGCTTTCCGCACATCAGGCGGCACAGCCGCAAAGCAATTAATGACCGGCCATCCTTCATCAGCCAACCTCGCCCGCGCGTATTCCTTCGCGCCGCTTTCGACCTACTCATTCAAGGATCGCATGCTGATTCGCGCCGCCGATGTGGCCTTTTTCCTGCTCATCAAATTCATCGGCCGCACGGTTAAGTTCAGGATCGAAGGTTGGGAAAATTGGGAAGCCGCTTCGCAGGACGGTCATCTGCCAATCTACACGTTCTGGCATAACCGAGTTTTTCTCTCGACTTATTTCTGGCGCCGCCGCCGGATCGTGGTGATGACCTCGCGCAGCTTTGACGGCGAGTACATCGCGCGCTTCATTCAACGATTCGGCTACGGTGCGGCGCGCGGCTCGTCCACGCGTGGCGCAACCGGCGCAGTCGTGGAAATGGTGCGTCTGATGCGCGCCGGCTGTCCCACCGCGTTTACGATCGACGGTCCCAAAGGCCCGCGCTACGTTGCCAAGATGGGCGCGGTGCTGCTGGCAAAGAAAACCGGCAATCCGATTTTGCCGTTCACGATTACCGCGGATAAGTTTTGGGAAGCTAAGAAAAGTTGGGACGGGTTTCAGGTGCCAAAACCCTTCACGCGCGCGTTGGTCGGCATTGCGGCGCCGATCTTCGTGCGGCCCGACGCGGACGACGCGGAACTCGACGCGAAACGCGACGAACTGCAGAGCGCCCTGGATGAACTCACCCGTCGTGGCGACGAGTGGCGCGCAGCAAAGGCTGTCTGGTTTCGTGTCTTAGGGTAACTTCGCGCCTTCCGGCTTCCTTTGCGCCTTTGCGTGAAATTCTTGGCGCGCGTTTATACTCACGCAAAGGCGCAAAGAAATACGAGAGACGCAAAGCGAAACTCCGGCCGCGCTGATTTCATAGCTCGTAACGGGATGTAGTACGATGGCTCAACCCTGACAAACCCAGACGGAGGTCCGATGATTAACCAGGAACGCATCAAGAATCTGCTGCTGGAATTGGTCCAAATCGACAGCCACTCGCGCAAGGAACGCGAAGTCGCGCAGTGCATTAAGAAGTACTGTGAAGAAATTGGCGCGCAGGTCGAGATCGATGACGCCGGTGAAAAGGTCGGCGGCAACAGCGGCAACGTGATCGCGCGTTTTCCGGGCACGATCCCCAATGCCGAATCGATCATGATGAGCGCGCATATGGACACTGTCGTGCCCGGCGAAGGCGTCAAGCCCGTCGTCGAAGGTGACATCATTCGGACCGACGGCACGACCGTTCTCGGCGGCGATGACAAGTCCGGCTGCGCCGTGATCATCGAAGTGATTCGCTGTCTGCAGGAGCAGAACATCCCCCACGCGCCCATCGAAGCAATCTTTTCCATCTGCGAAGAAGTCGGGCTGCTGGGCGCCAAGAACGTAGACGTCTCGAAGATCAAGGCTAAGTACGGAATAGTTTTCGATTCCGACGACCCGGGTTTTCTCTTTACCAAAGGCCCTTCGTCGAATCATATGGAATACAGGATTCACGGGCTCGAATCGCACGCGGGCGTCGCCCCTGAAGAAGGAATTTCGGCGATCAAGATTGCCGCCGAAGGCATCGCCGCGATGAAGCTCGGCCGCATCGATTCGGAAACGACTGCCAACATCGGCCAGATTGAAGGCGGCATGGCGACCAACATCATTCCGAATCGGGTCGTGCTGAAAGGCGAGGCACGTTCGCACAGTGAAGAAAAACTGGAAGCGCAAACGCAGCACATGACTAAATGCCTCGACGATGCGGCAGCCAGGTACGAAGTGACCGTCGAAGGCAAAACTACTAAAGCTTCGGTCGAATCTCATATCGAACGCGACTATTCATCGATGGACGTGCCCGACAGTTCGCACGTGGTCCAACTGGTGCTTCAGGCGGCCGCGCGCATGGGCCTCGACGTCAAGACGATGGCTTCAGGCGGCGGCTGTGACGCGAACGTCTTCAATCGCAGGGGAATCGAGTGCGCCAACCTCGGCACCGGCATGCGCGCGATTCACACAGTCAAGGAATGGCTGGACGTGAAAGACATGTACGCCGCGGCTGACATGACTTTGGAGATCATGAAGCTGAACGGTGAGTTGGCGGCGAAGTGAAATTGCAATGAGAAGGATTGCTCTTAGTTTTTTGGTCATTCTTGCCGGGGCGACGGCCGACTATTATGCGGCTGTTCCGCATTTCTTTCAGGACGAAAATGACGCCGCGGCATGGAACCGGAAAGGCGAGGAGTCCAGTAAAGCAGGCAAGTACACCGACGCGATTGAGTCTTTCAAACAAGCACTCAAACTCCGACCCGAATTTTTCGATGCTTTAATGAATCTGGGCGCCGCTTATCAGCATGCGGGCCACATTGGTGAAGCAATCGATTCGTATAAGGCGGCTTCAAAGCTGCAGCCTGAGTCAGAGTTCCCCCATTGGTTCCTCGGCAATGCTTACGCGAGTTCCGGACGATACAACGAGGCTATCGACGATTTTCTTCGAGTCACGGTAATTAAGCCGGAGTGGGCGGAAGCTCATTATCTGCTCGGCTGTAATTACATTCTGGCAGGACAAAATAAGCTCGCCATTACAGCTCTGAAGCGCGTTACTGAACTCAGATCAGACTGGGCTGACGCTTATATCAAATTGAGCTTGGCATATGACCGGACGGGTGATCATGAAGGCTCTCTGGAGGCAGTTAAGCGCGCGGCGCAACTTAATCCGGTTAGTCCCGAGTATCAATTTCTTCTCGGATGGGCCTGGTCGAAGGCAGGACATCCCAAAGAGTCCGTTGAGCCTTTCAAGCGCGCCCTCCAGTTAAAGCCAGATCATGCGCTGGCCCACTTTCATCTCGGCCTCGCCTATCATGTGCTTGGTGACAATGCCGCCGCGCTCGAACAGCAGCGAATCCTGGCCGGGCTGGATGCTGAGCTGGCAAAGAAGCTCTACGACAACATTACCAACGCGCGGCTCACTGACAGGTAGAACATAGCGAACCCAGCGCAGCCAACCCCGCGGCTAATCACAGATTGCGTTGCCTTCAAATTGGTGACGCGAACCTCTCAGAGAGCTAAACATCGTATGCCGACTCACTGGACACACATCACGATCAACTGCAGCGACATCGACGCCTCGGTCGACTTTTACACTTCGCTTTGCGGTCTTTCCATCGTGCGGGATCGTCGGGTCGAGGGGCGGCATAACGTCTGGCTCGGTCCGGCCACTCCGCCAGGAGAAGATCCGGTCTTCGTTTTGGTGATCGTTCAGGATGAAGTGAAAGCTCGCCTGGATCACTTCGGCTTCCAATGCGACAGCCGGGAAGAAGTCGATCGCATTGCCGCACAGGCCCGGCAACAAAATATTCTGGTTGAGCCGCCCGTGGATATTGGCGGTGTCGTTGGGTACTTTGCGATGGTCAAAGATCCTGACGGACATATTGTGGAGTTCACGGCGGGTCAGCCGCTGAAAGGTTTAGGCCAGTAGTCGCTCGGAGGTCCCGTCCGCATGAGCGCGAAGCGCGAACAAACCGGCGAGAGAGTATTGTGTGCGGGCGGACGAGACGTCCGCGCTCCCAGCACAGACTCGACCCTGATAGACTCACATGGAATGAATGAAACCAGCCCTCAGATTATTGTTATTGCCGGCCCGAACGGCGCCGGAAAAACCACGCTGTCACCATTTCTCTTACGCGACGAGCTGGGCGTGCTCGAATACGTGAACGCCGATCCAATCGCGCTCGGGCTTTCAGGTTTCGATCCGGCGAGCGTGGCATTCGAAGCGGGGCGCGTAATGCTCAAACGCCTGCACGACCTTGCCGAGCAACGGCGAACCTTCGCTCTTGAAAGCACGCTGGCGGCGAAGCACTACGCGTCATGGATTTCGAAGCTGCACCACGACGGGTACGCATTTCAATTAATGTTCCTCTGGCTACCAAGCGCAGACCTTGCGGTCGAGCGAGTCCGGGCGCGCGTCCATGCTGGCGGGCACCATGTCCCGGAGCCGGTTATCCGAAGGAGATACTCAGCCGGGCTCAATAACTTTGCGAAACTGTACCGGCCACTGGCAGACACATGGGCCGTTTACGACAATTCACACTTGCCAAGTCCAGTGATGATCGCCCAAGGTAGTCAAGGCGAGGAGTATCGTATTATTCAGGCTGACCTCTGGGAAACTTTTGAAGGAATGTGCCAATGAGCGCTGAGATCAAACTCACCAAACGACTTTTCATAGACCACGGTAAGGACATCGAGAAGGTTCTCCAGCGCGCCGTCAATCATGCCCTCCTGATGCACAAACGCCTCGGCAATCCCATCGCCACCTGGAAAGATGGTAAAGTCGTTATTGTCCCGCCCGAAGAAATCATCATTCCAACCGATGTCACAGAACCAAACGAATAATTCCGAAGCAATCCATCGCGCCGGTCACGTTGCCTTCATCGGTCGACCGAACGCCGGCAAGTCAACTCTGCTCAACCGGCTGGCGGGCGAAAAGATCGCGGCCGTTTCTAACAAGCCGCAAACTACTCGCTTCAAAATACTCGGCATAGTCACTCGACCCGATGGCCAGATTGTTTTGGTCGATACGCCGGGTGTTCATAAACCAGGCTATGAACTCAACCGGCGCATGATGACGGCCGTGCATGACGCTCTGCTCGGCGTGGATCTGGTTTGCCTGATCCGTGACGCTGCGGCAGCGACCGGCAATGGCGATCAGTTCGTGCTCGATCTCATCAAACAATCCGGAAAGCCCGCCCTGCTGCTGCTCAATAAAACCGA
The DNA here is from genome assembly GCA_033857635.1 of Blastocatellia bacterium. Classification (GTDB taxonomy): domain Bacteria; phylum Acidobacteriota; class Blastocatellia; order Pyrinomonadales; family Pyrinomonadaceae; genus UBA11740. Next base: position 17,562 of record JAWVDF010000039.1, on the reverse strand, counting down.
CAAGCTGAAAGACAAGTCACGACTGCTGCCGTTGATCGAGTGGTACCAGAGCGAGCATGAATGGGAAGCCGTTGTCCCCATCTCGGCTTTGAAAGGCGATCAGATCGAACACCTGCTGACTGAAATGACCAGGCATCTGCCCGAAGGCCCGCCGTTATACCTGGCCGATGAGTTCACCGATCAATCCGCGCGGGCGCTGGCGTCGGAAATGGTGCGCGAGAAAATCCTGGAAGTCACCGGTGAAGAGATCCCGTATGTGACGGCGGTTGTCACCGAACGCTTCGAAGAGGTGCGCGAGGATTTCGTGCGCATCTACTGCACGATTTTTGTCGAAAGAGACTCGCAGAAAAAAATCATCATCGGCCACGGCGCACAGAGACTGAAAGAAATCGGGATCAAAGCGCGGCGCGATATTGAAGCGATGCTGGGCCATCGCTGTCATCTGGAGCTGTTCGTCAAGGTTGAGAAGGATTGGCGCGAACGGACGCACCTGCTCGATGAAATGGGAATTAAGTAGTGAGCAGTTCAGCGAGAACCTGGTACGCCGTCGACGCGATCGCGATGCGCGAAGCTGCGGAAGCGATTGAGTATGGGTTGATGGAAGCCGGCGCCCAGGGGACGGAAACCAACGAACGTGACGGTGCGAAAGTTCTGGTTAGCGGCTATTTCGAAACGAGTCCTGACACCCCAATTGTGCGGACGGCACTGCTGGACGCGCTGCGGATTTACGGTCTGGACGCGGCGGCTTTGATCGATCTCACCACTCGTGAAGTCCCCCACCGCGATTGGTTGGCCGAGTGGAAAAGAGATTGGCAACCGGTCCAGGTGGGCCGCTTCATCGTCGCACCGCCCTGGAGCGAGATCACCAGCGACAGCATCGTGATCCGAATAGAACCGGGCATGGCCTTTGGCACCGGCACTCACGAAACCACGCGGCTGTGTCTGAAAGCAATCGAGAAGTATTTTCGCGGTGGCAGCTTTCTTGATGTCGGGACCGGAACGGGCATACTGGCAATGGCCGCGGCTAAACTGTTTCCCGATGCTCACATCGAAGCGCTGGACACGGACCCGGAAGCCGTCGAGATTGCGCGGGAGAATGCTCGTTTGAATAGCGTTTCAGACCAGATCGCATTTCAGGTCGGCGGTGTCAGCGAACAAACGTCTTCAGCTGATTTGGTCTGCGCCAATTTAACGGCGCCGGTAATCGTGGAGCTCCTGCCTTTGTTGCTGGGCGCCACCTGTGGGCGCCTGGTGCTGTCTGGCATACTTGCTGAACAGATCGAACAGGTGCGTTCGCGTTTGTTGGAATTGGGAACCGACAACTTTGAAATCGAACAGGATGGCGAGTGGATCGCGCTGGTGGTCTGACGATACTTTTAACTTTGCGTCTTTGCGTCTTTGCGCCTTGGCGTGAAGACTATTTCTCGCCAAGGCGCAAAGGCGCAAAGGAGTCGAGTGGCTGGTCGCAGATTCTACGCCCCACCTGCCGCGTTCGCGGCCGATGAAAAGTCCGTCACATTGAGCGCGGAAGAGACTCGGCACGCGCGCGATGTCCTGCGGCTGCAAACAGGCGAAGAGGTTTTCGTCTTTGATGGCACCGGCCGCGAATTCCGTTGTGCCGTCCTAAGCATCAGCAGAAACTCGACCAGTCTTAGTCTGATCGAAGAAGTCGCACCGGCTCGCCCTGAATCACCACTCAATCTCACTCTGGCAATTGCTCTGCTGAAGGGCGAGAAGTTTGATCTGGTAATTCAGAAAACTACCGAGTTAGGCGTTAACCGGATTGTGCCGCTGGACACAGAACGCGCCGACGTCCGCCTGCGAGATAGCGACAGCTCGCAAAAACGGGTGGCGCGTTGGCGGCGCATCGCCCTGGAAGCTGCCAAGCAAACCGGCCGCGCCTTCGTACCTGAAATCACCGCACCTGCTTCTTTCAATTTCCTGCTCTCGTCGAACGAGGAAGGCACTCTGTCTAGCACTGCTCGATTGATGTTCTCAGAGCGTGACGGTGCATCGTTGGTGGAGGCGACGGCCAACCTTCCGGCGCCGGCTGGGATTATCGCTGCGGTGGGTCCCGAGGGTGGCTGGGGTGACGATGAGATTGCAGCCGCCCGCGATGGCGGTTGGGGAATTGTCACGCTGGGCGGCCGCACCTTGCGCGCTGAGACAGCGGGGATTGCCGTAGTCACTTTGCTGCAGCATCGCTTCGGAGATCTGGTTTGAGAATTCGCTCTTCATCTCCCAGGGCCGTCTTTAATTCAGGTCCTTTGCGGCTTCGCCGCGGCATAGCCGCAACCCCAAAAGGACGTGTCTCAGCTGCACCGGTAAAGCGCTTGTGCTCAAGCTACAACACCCACGAACAGCCGAAGCAATCTGATCGTTTCACATGAGAGATTTTCTATGGGACTTATCGGACAAGAGGTAGTCGCGCAGGCACTGGTTCGCGCGCGCCGGGATCTGGCGCAACGCCTGGGTGTAAGTGACGAGGAGATTCTGGAAGCAGTCGTTGAGCCGGCCGAATTTTCCGACGCAGCCCTGGGCGCGCCGGTCGCGGACGAGATGAGCGCGCAAGTGATCACTCCCGGATGGCGCATTAGGCTCAACACGAATGATAAGAGCTATGAGTATCGCGCAACTGATCGGCAGTTGCGGCTATTTAACTTTAACGGGCGGAATTATCGAATCTGATTTGCCCGGAACGCGGTAGGATTAACGTGGCGAAGGCTGTGATGGCAGGCTGAAACTGAGAAAATCTCTTGGCGTCAAAATGGCAATCCCGCGAAACGGATTCAGCACAAGCAGATCGTCATCTCCACTAACAATCACGTCGGCATTGCCACAAACAGCCAGCTCGAGAAACTTGTTGTCGCTGGGATCGCGACAATTGTGAATCTGCTCTGTTATGCCCACTAGCTCGGAGGCCTTGAGGAGAGCTACCAAAAAGCGCATTCGCTCTTGTTCGGTGAGGTATTTGTTGAGTTTATCGCGAGCAAGGACTTCAGCGAGGTCAATCAAAACTGGGGTTGAGATTACGACTTCTCCGTCGTCAATCGCTTTATCAAAGGCCTGGCGCGGAACAGAATCAGAAAGCAACAACGCACTTACAACAACATTCGTGTCCAGTACAATCCGCAAATCAATCGTCCCTTAGAATTGAATCCAGAAGCTCGGACGTCAGTCCTTTCTCTCTCGCACGCTCACCAATCTCATCCATTGATTGCTTTAAGGAAGGGGGGTTAGTTTTAGCGTACTCCTTCATCAGCACACTCATTAACAGCTGGAGCTTCTCCTGTTCGTCAGGGGACGCGGTTCTAAAAGCTCGCGCTGCATCAACTTCAATTTGCAAAGTTATTGGTTCGGTTACCATGACTTCCTCCACCGAGTCAGTTTACCAAGAATCTCTCGCCAGCTTCCAGATCAGCGACGCGCCACCACTGCGATCCGATCGCCATTCGGGCTAACCGCGATCCGGGTGATGTTCTTCAAACTGGCGCTGGAGAAATCCGCCAACTCTACCCAGGCCCAATCCGATTCTTTGCGTGCGAATAGCTTCGAACCATTGGCCATCAGCAGCACACCGTTAGGCGTCCAGGCATAATCTTCAGCGCCGGGAAAGGTCTTGATGAAGGTGGCCACGCTTCTGGTTTTCAGGTCGAAGATTTTGATCAGCCACTCCTGATCTGAAACCTTGTGCACGAAACTGAATTTGTTCTGATGCGGCAAGCGACGAAGGATACGGCCGGGATTATCAGCCACCCACTCCGTCTTTCCAGATTTCAGATCAACCAACTGCAGAGTATTCGGTTTGCCTAAAACAAAAAGCGCCAGGGTGTCCCGATCAATCCAAAGGTGATATCCGACCGGCTTAATCTTTTCCAAGATGAGTGCCGGCGAACCTCCCGCGAGCGGAAACTTCCAAAGCCTTTGCGTTCCATCCGCTTCGACGCGCACCACGGAAATCGATTTTCCGTCGGGCATTAGCGTCGGCGAATATTCGCTTTCGGGAGTGTCGGTAACCTCAGTCGTCGACGCCGCGCGCAGGTCATAACGATAGACGTCCGCCTGTTTGTCTCGAATTGATGTGTAGAGAATGCTGTTGCCGTCGGGCATGAACGAAGGTTGGTTGTTGTAGCCGGCAGAGGTTGAGATTTTTACCGGCTGGCCCAGCTTCAATTTACCTCCCGAGCCGGTTCCAAGGTCGATAAGAAAAATATCAGTGGCCGCCGGCGACGTCGCGGGCGTGGGCGTCGGAGCCTGGGCCGGCGCGGTAATCGCGGCGCCCAGAATTATCGCCACAGCGAGTATGGCCAATCGGGCCCCGGCTTTCATTGATCTCATGGAGGCTTCCTATAACACGCGCTGAGTAAGCCATCAAGCCTCACGTACCCTACGGTGTTGTCCTAATCTCCCTTTGCGCCTTCTGCTTCACGCTGCGCCTTTGCGCGAAATTCATTCTTGCTCGACATTGTTTCACGCAAAGGCGCAAAGCAAATGCCGCAAGGCGCTAAGAGAAGCGATCCGCGAAATCACACCAAACCGGCTCGACTTCGTGTCCTTTCGTGGATCGTTGTACCTGGCAAGCGTCAATCTCTCAAAATAAGACAGGACCTGAGTCGACCTAGCTTGCGCACCCGCCTATCCCTGTGTGATTATTGGTTCATGAATGCCACCATTCACAGCCACCATAATCTTGCGAGGAGTCGATAAAGAGTGAAAGCGGAGTTAGCGCAGTTAATAGCTTTGCAGATTGCTGATACTAATATAAGAAGACTACAGGCAGACATAGAAAGCATTCCTGATAGGCGCGCCGAGATCGAAAAAGAGTTCGATCAGCGCGCCTTTGAAATTCGCGGACTGGAAGAGTTGCGCGATAATGCTCGGAACGAACGAGCCCGCCTGGAAGTGGAAATCTTCGAACAAAAACAACGTGCCGAACGCGCCGATCGAAATTTGATGGCCGCCAAGAAGCCCGATGAATACACGGCCGCAATTCGTGAGGCCGATGCCGCCCGCAAACAGATCTCCGCGTTCGAGACGCAGGTCCTCGAGCAGATGGAAATCTCAGAACAGGCGGAAAAAAACCTGGCGGAGCGCGCCCCGGAAGTCGAGAAGCTGGGCGTGGACATGGCCGAGCGTTTCAAGGCCTTTGACGAGCAAGTGCGAACGTTGCAACAGCAGATCACCGCAGCGATCAGCGAACGCGAGCGCTTGACGAACGAACTTCCCAAAGCCACCAGCGCGCTTTACAAACGGATCGCCGCACGGATTCGCGACGGCGTCGCGATGGCTGAAGCTCGTAACGGTGCCTGCACCGCGTGCCACATGTCCCTGCGTCCGCAGATCATGGCCGACGTAAGACGCGGAGCGGAAATTATTACCTGCGACAACTGCAATCGAATTCTTTACTACGCGCCGGCTAATGCTGCGCAACCTGTCGGCGCTGGTCAGTAGAGTGCGGGCTTCGTTTACGAAAAGAGGGCGGACAAGTCCGCCCTCTAAACATTTCGATTATCCGATCCCAGCCTATTTCTTCTTCAAAGTAACCTGCACCGGCTCTCCCAAACTTTCTGCCGGCACATCCAGTTCCTGAGGTCGGAACCCTTTTGCCTTGACCTTGAATTTGAGGCTGCCCATATGAATCGGCAGCAGCCTGATGATTCCATTGTCGTCCGTGTCGCCCCAGCTCTCGCAGAAGAAACCGTCCGAGCGGGTAGATTCTAGTTTGACGTAGGCGTTTCTGATAGGATTGCCATTCTCGTCAAACACGCGAACGTCGGCACGGCCGATGCCATTAGGCACTTTGGGAGCGATACCCTGGCTGGGTTGAGTAGCATTGTTTCGCGTTGGTTCCTGGGAGAGCGCGACCGAAGCTGATGCGATGATAATAAGAAGCACTGAGAGAACTTTCGACATATTTTGAACTCCTAAAGTGAAATAGTGGAGCCGACGCCGGCTTTGTCGAGGAGAGCGATTCGGCTTGTCAAATCAACTGATGGGTCAAGAGCCGCTGGAAAGACCCGGGGAAGAGAACCGCGGCCAACGAGCTGAACAGATTATACGATATTGGCCGCGCGTTGGGGAAGGTTTTTGTAGCGCAAGTTGTTAACTTGCGTATCGAAGTAGGCGGCAGGCAACGGACGCAAGTTACCAACTTGCGCTACATGAAAGCGGAGAAACGTTCATGCTTATTCAACTTTTGGTGTTGCTTTTGATTGCCGGTGTTTGCGGCGCCGTGGGACAGGCGATCGGCGGTTACTCGCACGGCGGGTGTCTGGTTTCGATCGCGCTCGGATTTATTGGGGCACTGCTGGGGTCGTGGATTGCCGCTCAACTGCATCTGCCGGAGCTAATTGTCATTCCCGTGGGCGGAACCAAGTTTCCTGTGATTTGGTCGATTATTGGCGCGGCCCTGTTCGTGGCTTTGATCAACCTAATCAGCCGGCGGCGAGTCTGACCTGCCGGCTATGATCCGACTTCGCGCGCTTCCCGGTGGCTGTCGAACCACCAGGCCCACGGGATCGTCACGGCAGTACACAGGGTCATGATCGCAAGCTTCCTGATACTGGTCGGCGGCGGCGGACCGAAGACAGCTATCCCGTATGCCAGCAGCAGGAAAGCGATGAAGCCCCAGCATGCGTAGTCACCGATCTTATCCTTAGCCTTCGTTTGTTTCACATAAACCCAAATGCCACCGGCGAACAAAACGACCTCGACGCCGATGGCCCACCAGCGATGAGTCCACAATCCCATTCCGACCAGCCGCGCACCACCGGCGTACAGCGGTAGATCCGGGCGGTGCACGATGTAGTCCATCAGCCAGTGACTGACTACGCCGATCCAGATCACGATCGTGCCGGCCCCGTAACGGGTGAATCCATAGTAAAGCGCCGCAAATAGCGTGGCCCAACCGAGCACCGCCACCAGGCCGTGCGAGAGCGGATAAGAATCGAATGCGAGGCGCAGAAATGGGTTCGGGTTTGGCTCGACTGAAACATGTTCCCAGCCAAGCAATAAAAAGATCGGCCAGAGAAGATCGAGCAGAATCGGCGCCGCAATTAATGCACCGAGTGACGCGCGCGGCGCCAGGTTTTTCGACGCCAGTCCTACTGCATAGTGACCAATGAACATAGGTTTGAGGCGTCATGCTACCACCTAATCACTATTTGGCATCACTTTTTCGCCGCGTGGTTTGAAAAAATCTCCTCACCTCGCTAAAGTAGACGACACTAGAGCAATTCATTTTAGTCTTGATGGGTGACGTTTAGAGGCGGGACTTGTCCCGCCCGCTCGCGACGATATGCGGACAACTCCGCCTTCTAAAACGAGCATGTCTTTTTCAACGGCGCAATGCCACAGATTTTCCGTCACAGCACGAACTATCTGGCCCGGGCTACGATTTACGGCGCCGTGTTTATTCTGTTCGCGGCCCTTTGGGTAACGGCAGAGATCACCCGATCCGGATGGAACACGGGTCAGTGGATCGAGACCCAACAACCAATCCAATTCAGTCATAAGCATCACGTCGGCGACGACGGTATTGACTGTCGCTATTGCCACACGTCGGTTGAGAGTGCGGCATCGGCCGGCATCCCCTCGACGGCCGTCTGCATGAATTGTCACAAACAGATTTGGGCGGACAGTCCTTATCTGGAACCGGTGCGCGCAAGTTTCAAAACAGGTAAGCCGTTGCAATGGATTCGCGTGCACGACCTGCCCGACTTTGCCTATTTCAATCATTCGATTCACGTTAACAAAGGCGTCGGATGTTCGACCTGCCATGGCCGGATCGATCAGATGCCGGTGGTGTCGCAGGCTAATTCCTTGCAGATGGAATGGTGCCTCGAGTGTCATCGTCGCCCGGAAGATTTTGTCAGACCGAAAGAAAAGATTTTCGACATGGAATGGCGACAACGGAACAGCACTAAGGCCGAGATCGCCGAAGGTTTGGAGTTGAAGAAGAAGTTTCACATTCAGGAACCGAACGTCTTGACCAGCTGTTCGACCTGTCATAGATGAGTTGAGCGCGCGATGAGGTCAGTACCACCTGCGTGAGCAGGTGGGCCAAAGGGTCAAGCAGCCGTCGAGTACCTGAACCCCCCGGGCTGACGCAGGTAGTACTGACTCCATTCCGTGAGCGGTTCCGTATCGAGTTGATTAATGGATAACGATCGTCACATAAATTTCAAGCTGCTGCGCGACCGCATACTTGGTGCTGGGAGCGCGGACGGCTCGTCCGCCCCCGCGGGTAAGCAGTACTGGCGCAGCCTGGAAGAACTCGCCGACTCTCCAATCTTCGAAGAGTTCGTCCAGCGCGAGTTCCCGCAGGCTGCCGAAGAGTGGAACGATCCCGTCGAGCGCCGCACGTTTCTCAAACTAATGGGCGCGTCGCTGGCGCTGGCCGGTGTCAGTGGCTGCGTGATTCAACCGCCGGAGAAGATCGTTCCTTACGTTAAGCAGCCTGAAGAAGAAGTTCCGGGCAAAGGTCTCTACTTTGCTACGGCGTTTTCGTTGGGCGGCATCGCGACGCCGCTGCTGGCGCGCAGTAACGAAGGACGGCCAACCAAGCTGGAAGGCAATCCCGATCATCCGAACAATCGCAACAGCGATCCCAACGACAAAGGATCGAGCGCGACCGACATCTTTTCGCAGGCTTCGATTCTAACGCTTTACGATCCCGATCGATCGCAGACACCGCTTTACCGCACCGAGACGCGGCCCTGGACGCAGTTCATGGGCGAGATTCGCGGCCTGATCGAAAAGGAAGGCGACGGGATTAAGGCGAAGAAGGGTGCGGGCCTCCGCTTCCTGACTGAAACGATCACGTCACCCAGCCTGGCCGCGCAAATGAAATCAGTGCTCACGGATTTTCCGGAAGCGAAGTGGCATCAGTACGAACCCGTCAATCGCGACAACGCGCGCGCCGGCGCGATGATGGCGTTTGGCCAAGCGGTTAATACGATTTACGACTTCAGCAAAGCGGATCGGATTCTTTCGCTCGGTTCAGATTTTCTGGCGGCTCATCCGGGCACGCTGCGATACGCGCGTGACTATGCTGCGCGACGGCGCATCGACACGTCTCAAACTTTTGTTCAAGTCGGAGGCCAATTGCTTGGCGGCATGAGCCGATTGTATGTAGTCGAGAGCACCCCCACGACAACCGGCGCGAATGCCGATCATCGATTTTCGGTGAAGCCGAGCGAGATGGCCGGCTTCGCCGGTGCGTTACTCGGCGGCTCGTTAATGAAGGTCGCATCACCTGCTTCGAGCGGCGCCGCCGCGTCGATTAACGCCATTTCGAAGGACCTGGATAGTAATAAAGGCGCCTCGATCGTCATCGTTGGCGACGATCAGCCGCCGATAGTTCACGCGCTCGCACACGCGATGAATGCTGCACTCGGCAACGTCGGCAAGACGGTCTTCTACACCGATCCAGTTGAAGCCAACTCAGTCGATCAAACTCAGTCGCTGCGCGAACTCGCCACAGACATCGACGCCGGCAAAGTCGAGACGCTGATCATTTTCGGCGGCAATCCGGCTTACAACACACCGGCTGATCTGAGGCTGGATTTCAATCGCCTGGAAAAGGTTAAGCTGCGCGCGCACGTCAGTCTCTTTAACGACGAGACTTCCGATATTTGTCATTGGCATATTCCCGCTACTCATTACCTGGAAACGTGGGGCGATGCTCGTTCTTATGACGGCACCGTCACTCTGGTTCAGCCTTTGATTCAGCCGCTCTACGAAGGCCGCAGCGCGTATGAAGTGCTGGCGCTGTTCTCTGACAATTACGATCGCAAGCCTTACGATATTGTGAAGGAGTACTGGCGGTCACAAGCGGGGGCCGGGCAGGTAGTTAGTAGCGAGAGCGGACCCGATGCGGGCAGGATGCCCGCGAACCGCCCGCAGGATGCGGGCGCTCCGGGATCGGGCGCTCCGGATTTTGAATCGTGGTGGCGGAAATGTTTGCATGACGGGTTTGTTCCTAACTCTGCTCTGCCAACCAAAACGGTTGCTTTGAAATCGGATTGGGCTAATCAATCCAGTCAGGATGCGGACAGGATGTCCGCGCTCCCGGCGGGGGGCTATGAAGTCGTCTTCCGCACCGATCCTTCCATCTACGACGGTTCCTTTGCGAACAATGGTTGGTTGCAGGAATTGCCCAAGCCTCTGACGAAACTCACCTGGGACAACGTCGCCCTGATGAGCGCCAACACAGCGAAGAAAATCGGCGTCGCAGCCCAGGACTATGACAAAGGGAAGAAGGGCCGCGAGGCTTTCGTCGATCAAATCGATCTCAAAGTGAACGGCCGCGGCATCAGCAAGTCGCTGCCCGCCTGGATCATGCCGGGCCAACCCGACGACGTGATCACGATTCATCTCGGCTATGGCCGCGCCCACGCCGGCCGCGTCGGCAATGGGCAGGGCTTCAACGCTTACGAGATTCGCACCGCCGATGCGCCCTGGATCGCGTTCGGCGCGCAAGCCACGAAAGCCGCCGGCCATTACGAACTCGGGGCGACCCAGATTCACTTTTCAATGGAAGGCCGGGACCTTCTGCGCGAAACTTCCCTCGAAGAATATTTGAAAGAGAAAGACTTCCTGCGCGAAGAACAAGAGAAGCAAAAGAAGGAGCTGCACGAGCTCTCGCTTTACCCGGAGGTTGATTACAAGAACCAGGGCAACGGTTACGCCTGGGGCATGTCGATCGACTTGAACAGCTGCGTCGGCTGCAACGCCTGCATGATCGCCTGCCAGTCGGAAAACAACATTCCCATCGTGGGCAAGGACCAGGTGATCCGCAGTCGCGAGATGCATTGGATCCGGGTAGATACTTATTTCAAGGGCGACGCCAACAAACCGGAGGGGCCTTTCTTCCAACCCGTCCCCTGCATGCATTGCGAGAACGCGCCCTGCGAACCGGTCTGTCCGGTGCACGCGACGGTGCACAGTTCTGAAGGCCTGAACGACATGGTCTATAACCGCTGTGTCGGCACCAAGTATTGTTCGAACAACTGTCCGTACAAGGTCCGCCGCTTTAACTTTTATCTGTATCAGGATTGGGAGACGCCGACTTATCAGTTGATGCGCAATCCTGAGGTGACTGTGCGCAGCCGCGGTGTGATGGAGAAGTGCACCTACTGCGTGCAGCGGATTCAGTCCGCGAAGATCCAATCCGAGATCGAAGGCCGGCCGGTGCACGATGGCGAGATCGTTACCGCGTGTCAGTCGGTTTGTCCGACCGAGGCGATCGTGTTCGGCGACATCAACGATCCCAACAGCAAGGTTTCAAAGTTGAAAGCGCTGGATCGAGATTATTCCTTGCTGGGTGAGCTGAACACACGGCCGCGGACGACCTACTTGTCGGCGCTAAGAAATCCGAATCCGGAGATTGGATCTTAGATTTGAGATCTCAAATTTGAGATTTGAAATTTACTAATGGACGAACCACGCGACGATCGCCACATATCAATCCACGCGACCCATCCGGTCGTGGGATCAGAGCTGACCTTTGGCTCGGTCACCGACAAGATCAGCGCGATTGTCTTGAAGCGCAAGACGCCGATCTGGTGGTTCATCGGCTTTGCTATATCGTTTGCGCTCTTCCAGCTCATGCTCCTGGCGATCACGAACCTGCTCTTCAAAGGCATCGGGTTGTGGGGCGTGAATATTCCCGTCGGTTGGGGCCTGGACATTCTGAACTTCGTCTGGTGGATCGGTATCGGCCACGCGGGCACTCTGATTTCGGCAATCCTGCTTTTGCTGCGGCAGAAATGGCGGACTTCGATCAACCGATTCGCGGAAGCGATGACGCTGTTTGCAGTGGCCCAGGCGGGTGTGTTTCCGCTGATGCACCTCGGGCGTCCGTGGCTGGGCTATTGGTTGTTCCCGTATCCCAACACGATGGGCATCTGGCCGCAGTTTCGCAGCCCTTTGATGTGGGACGTGTTCGCGGTTTCAACTTACGCCACCGTGTCGGCGCTATTCTGGTTCGTCGGTTTGATTCCCGACTTTGCCACGCTGCGCGATCGCGCGAACAGCAAATCCTTCCGGCTGATTTACGGGCTGCTGGCGATGGGTTGGCGTGGGTCCGCGCGTCACTGGCACCGTTACGAGACGGCCTATCTGCTGCTGGCCGGCCTGGCAACGCCGCTGGTGCTTTCCGTGCACACGATCGTTAGTTTTGATTTTGCGGTCAGCATCATTCCGGGATGGCACGCGACGATCTTTCCGCCCTACTTTGTGGCCGGAGCGATCTATGCAGGCTTTGCGATGGTCCTGCTGCTGACAATTCCTTTGCGCAAAGTTTTTGGGCTGGAAAGTTTCATCACGATGCGCCACATGCACAACATGGCCAAGGTCATGCTGGCTACGGGTTTGATCGTGGTGTACGGCTACATGATTGAAGCGTTCTTTGGCTGGTACAGCGGCAATCAATACGAACGGTTCATGATTTGGAACCGCATGCACGGGCCTTATGCGCCTTACTACTGGGTGCTGCTCTTGTGCAACGGCGTCACGCCGCAGCTGCTCTGGTTCAAGAAGATTCGTTCAAATCTTTTGCTGCTATGGTTGATTTCTTTGGTCGTCAGCCTGGGCATGTGGCTGGAGCGGTTCGTGATCGTGGTGACCAGTCTGCACCGGGATTTTCTGCCTTCGTCATGGGGCTTTTATTCACCGACCCAGTGGGATTGGGCGATGTTCGTCGGGACGATTGGGTTCTTCTTTGCTTTGCTGTTTCTATTTATTCGCTTCCTGCCGATGATTTCGATTTTCGAGATGAGAACGATTCTGCCGGAGGCGGAAGTTGATGAGTAATAGGTCCTATAAGTCGCATAGGTCCTATTTTGAGAAATGCCACAATCAAAACCAAAGATTTACGGCGTAATGGCCCAGTTCGACAGTCCCAGCGCGCTGGTCGCGGCGGCGCGCGAGACGTACGCGGCCGGCTATCGACAGATCAACGGCTACTCGCCGTTTCCGATTGAGGAACTTTCGGACGCGATTGGATTCAAGCGCACCACGCTGCCTTTGATTGTGCTGGCGGGCGGAATCATCGGGGCACTGGGCGGATTTTTCATGCAGTACTGGATGGAAGTGATCGCCTATCCAATCAACGTCGGCGGCAAGCCTTTCAATAGTTGGCCGGCGTTTATTCCGATCACTTTTGAATGCACCGTTCTGTGCGCGGCGTTCGCAGCCGTGTTCGGGATGCTGGCACTGAACAAGTTGCCCCAGCCTTACCATCCGGTTTTCAACGCGCCGAACTTTGCGCTGGCCACGCGCGACAGTTTTTTTCTGGTCATCGAAGCCAAGGACCCAAAGTTCGATCACGACGAAGCGTTCAGGTTTCTGAAAAGTTTGGAAGCCAGAGAAGTGAATGATGTTGAGCTGTGAAACAGTGAGCAGTCAGCGGTTAGCAGTGAGCAGTCAGCGGCTTCGCCGCCCTGATGTGCGGAAAGTCTGTGCCCTTCCGAAAGCTCCAAAATTGGGCGAGGCTACGCCTCGTCAAACTCCGCGAGGCATAGCCTCGCAATTTCTAAGTAGGTGCCTGCCGGAAAGGCACAGACTTTCCGCACATCAGGGCGGCAGAGCCGCATCGCCAAGGTCACACGCTTCTCTATCGGTTAGGCTGATTCTTCTGCTGCTCACTGCTCACGGCTTACTGCTCACTACTGCCTGCAGAAGAGACATGCAGGATCAGCCCAAGGCAATTCCTTATCGCGAAAGTACTTTCTTCCGCGACGACCTTTCAATGCGGCCGTTGATTCCGGGAACGGTGGCGCGTGGTTACCTGCGCGCCGATCGCGAATTTTATCTGGGCAAGAAAGCCAACACGGGAAGCACGGCGGTGAATCAGGCGCCGCAAACAGCCACGACCCCGAGTGCTCAGACAAATCCGGCGTCGTTGTATCCGGATGATGTCGAGAACTTCCCGATTCCGATTACGAAGAAGGATCTGGATCGCGGCCAGGAACGCTACCAGATTTTCTGCTCGGTCTGTCATGGCGCGACCGGAAACGGCGACGGCATGATCGCGCGGCGCGGCTTTAATAAACCGCTGCCCGCTTCGTATAACCAGGACCGCCTGCGGCAGGCGCCGGTCGGACATTTCTTTGACGTGATGAGCAATGGGTGGGGAGCGATGCCTTCCTATGCTTCACAGGTTCCGGTCGAAGACCGCTGGCGGATCATCGCTTACATTCGCGCTTTGCAGTTGAGCCAGATGCCGGCGCAGGCGCAGGGGACTCCGGCGCCGGGGACGACGGCCGGGGGGACAGAGAAAAAGTAAAGACGGTTCCTCTCCCCTTGGGAGGGGTTAGAGTTTGAGAGCTTAGGCAAGCCCTCCCGCAAATGAGAGGGATTAAGAAAAAGAGAAGCGGACAGGATGTCCGCGCTCCATAGAATAGCGTGATTCAAACTGGATATACACCTCCGCGGGAACTGAAGCGAGTTAGCACTCTGGCGCTCGCCGTTGGCGCTTTGTTCTTTGCTCTGTTTGTCTTTGGTTTACTAATCGATCGGGCGCAGTTCTTTCACGCTTACCTGGTGGGATTCATCTTCTGGATCGGAATCACGCTCGGCAGCATGGCGCTTTTGATGTTGCAGCATCTGACCGGCGGCGCCTGGGGCGTGATAATTCGGCGCGTGCTCGAGGCCGCCACCCGCACCCTGCCGCTAATGTTGATTCTATTCATTCCTATTCTGCTCCGCTTGAATCTGATCTATTCGTGGACCAATCGGGCAGAGATGGATCAGGTTCCGGCGCTGCGGGAAAAGGCGGCGCACTATCTCAACCCGGCGTTCTTCATGACCCGCGCGGCGGTCTATTTCGCGGTTTGGTCGCTGCTGATGCTGGTCCTGAATGCGTTTTCACTCCAGCACGATCGGACGGCGGATAGACGCTTCGCCAAACGGCTGCAAATGATCAGCGGGCCGGGGTTGGGCGTGCTGATAATAACGATCACGTTCGCTTCGATCGACTGGGTAATGTCTCTGGACCCGGCCTGGTCTTCGACGATTTATGGATTAATTTTTGTAGCCTCGTGGAGTTTGAGCGCGCTGGCGTTCGCAATTCTGGTGATGTCCTGGCTGGCGAAACGCGAGCCGATGAACGCGGTGGTGCGCACTTCGCATTTTCATGATTGGGGCAATCTGTTGATGGCCCTGGTCATGCTTTGGATGTACTTCGCGTTCTCGCAATACCTGATCATCTGGTCGGCCAACCTGCCGGAAGAGACGACCTGGTACGTCGCGCGCAAGCATGGGGGCTGGGGCGTGATCGCTCTGGGGATTGTGATCCTGCAATTCGCGTTTCCGTTCCTGACGCTTCTGTCGCGCGCCGCAAAGAAGAGTCCGCAGAGACTTGGGATGCTGGCGCTCCTGATTCTAATTACGCGAGTGGTGGATGTAATCTGGCTGATCGAGCCCAGCTTCAATCGCCAAAGGTTTCATTTGAGTTGGATGGACGTGGTCGTGCCCATCGCCATGGGCGGCATTTGGATCGCGACCTTTGCGTGGCAGTTGCAGAAACGATCGCTCATCCCGATTAACGATCCGCAACTCGAACAGGCCCTGACGGCGCACGCGGGACATTAAGATATTCTGAACCGTTTAGCCCAGCGACTTGTCGCTGGTTCAGCCGACAAGTCGGCGGTCTAAACGAAATCAAGGTTAAGCGAAATCAAGGTTAAGGATGAGTAACTCGAAACACGACGGACACGAAACTGAGACGCCCGACGTTTCTTACATTAAGAACGTCGACGTTACCCACGAAGTCAGCGACGTTCATGTCCCTGGGATCGTGAAGTTTCTCGTCGGGCTGTCTGTTCTTACCATCGCGACGTTCCTGCTCATGTGGGGATTTTTCCGCGTGCTGCAAAAACAGGCCACCGAGCCGCCGCGGTCGCCGATGGCTTTGACCGAAAAGGATCGGCTGCCGCCCGAACCAAGACTCCAGGGCGCGCCTGGTTTCGCCGAAGACCTTGAAAAGGCCGCCGCGATCAAGAGAGAAGAATCGGGCAGCGCGATCACGGCCGGCGCGTCACAACCGAGGGACCCTCTCTACGAGATCCATATTCTGCGGCAGCACTGGACCGACGTGCTTGAGAACGGGCCGGTCGATCAGAGCGGCAAGCGCTATGGAATGCCGATCGAAAAAGCAAAGGAAGAGATTTTGAAGCAGGGATTGCCGGTGAGGAAGCAATGAAGATGAAGAGACGGGGAGACACGGAGACGCGGAGACGCGGCGCAACGATTCGGGACTCTCTCCGCGTCGCCGTGTCTCTCCATCTCCGGGTCTTCCTCCTCCTGCTCACTGCTCACTGCTCACTGCTCACTGCCTCCGCCCAGCCCGGCGCGCCGCGGCCAAACTCTCCGCTCTATGGCGGGCCGCCGTCAGCCGGATCGGTTTCGACGGGCTTGCCAAAGGCCCTGAAAGATATCGGCATCGATCAGAAATTGAACGACACCATTCCGCTCGATGCGGTTTTCAAGGATGAGCAGGGCCGCGAAGTTCGTCTGGGCCAGTTCTTCAAAGGCAAACCCGTAGTGCTGTCTCTGGTCTACTACGCTTGTCCGATGCTTTGTAATCAGGTCCTGAACGGCATGATGGGTTCGTTTCGGCAAGTCTCTTTCAATATTGGCGAACAGTTTGAAGTAGTGACGGTCAGTTTTGATCCACACGAGACACCGGAGTTGGCCGCGACCAAAAAAGCTACCTACATCAAGGCTTACAATCGTCCTGGCGCCGAAGCGGGCTGGCATTTTCTGACTGGCGACGAAGCCAACATCAGGCGACTGGCTGCGGCAGTTGGGTTTCGTTACGCCTGGGACGAACCGACAAAACAGTTTGCGCACGCGAGCGGCATAATGATCCTGACGCCGGAAGGAAAACTCGCGCGCTACTTTTACGGCATTGATTATCGGCCGAGGGACGTGCGTCTCGGGCTGGTTGAAGCTTCGCAAAATAAGATCGGCACGCCGGTCGACGCCTTGATGCTTTACTGCTTTCATTACGATCCGGCGACCGGAAAATATGGGGCGATCGTCATCAATATTGTCCGGGTCGCCGGCGCCGCAACGATATTCTTGATGGTCGGAATGATTCTGTTCCTGCGGAGGCGCGGTGGTCGGCAGGAACGGAGCAGTCGCGCGAACGGGGCTGTAGCCCGACCGTGAGGAAGCGTCGACAAGCAATCTGAGAGGATTTGAAATTTTGAGATCTCAGATTTGAAATTTCAGATTTGAGATTTCAAATAGTCTGAGTTTGAAGTTAAAGCTTTGATAGTTATGCAATCCTGGTTTCCACTTGTTCCGGAAAGCGCATCGACCTACTCGGGCGATGTGGACGCGCTGTATTTCTATATTTCGGGCGTGACGGTCTTTTTCACTCTGCTGATTTCATTTGTAATCATTTTCTTTGTCATCAAATATCGCCGCCGCAATGCCTTCGAGATCCCGCGCCCCATCGAAGGCTCGATGAAATTGGAAACGCTGTGGTCGGTGATTCCGCTCTTGATCGCGATGAGTATCTTTTTTTGGGGCGCGAAAGTTTACTTTAAC
>JAWVDF010000038.1:0-125166 GCA_033857635.1 Blastocatellia bacterium | reverse complement strand
ACGGGTTCTCGTCGCGTAGCGACGATTGAATTCACCTTGGTTCAGGCGTCGCTATGCGACGCGAAGACTTCGTGCACCTTTTCCCGGCGTTGAAACGCCGGGCTAAACTCATCCCGACGCTACGCGTTCGAAGACACTTAATCAGAGGTTCCTGAAGTTTGTCGTACGACTATCCCGGCGGCGCATCCTCGCCCTTCTTACCTTTCTTCTTATTCGGTTCGGCTTCACGGGGACGAGTCTGCGCGGGAGTCGCTGCGGGAGCGGCAGGCTTGCTCTCCTTGGGTGTCTCGGTGTTCGTGCGCGGCTCAGGCGGCGCATCCGTCTTCGACGAAGGCAGGGTGTTATCTTCCAGGCGCGGCTGAGTAATGGCGCTGGGCGGAGCCGTTTCATCCGTCGTGGTTTGCTGCTCGTCCGCGGTCATTTGCGCGCGCTCCAGGGCAAGTTCACGCTGGCGCTGCTTGTACATCTCCTTCATATCCTCAGGCATCGTCGGCGCCTTCGGGAAATCTTCCTTGGGCTTTTCCTTCAGAAAATCTTTCATGAACTCGATGAAGTAAGGCAGAGCCCCATGCGCCCCGGTCATCTCGTTGCCCAGCGGTTTCTTTCTTCCCGGATAACCCATCCAAACTCCGGTAACGTAAGTTGGCGTGTATCCGATGAACCAGACGTCCGTGTGATCGTTTACGGTTCCGGTCTTTCCGGCGAGCGGCACGCCCAGCACGGTTGCGGCGGACGCGGTGCCACCCTGAATGACGCCGCGCATCATGGAAACCATCGTCAACGCCACGTATTCGCTGACAACCTTGTAAGTAGTCTTCTCCCACTCTTCCATGACCGCGCCATCACGATCCAACACGCGGCGAATCATGTGCGGCTCGACCCGAACGCCTTTGTTCGGAAACGCCGAATAGGCCGAGACCATTTGATCGAGCGGAACTTCGGTGGCTCCCAGGGCAGAAGGGAGGTAGGGAGCCATCGGCACCTTGATACCAAAGCGCCGCACCATCTGCGCGCCGGTTTGAATACCCACTGTCTGCAGCAAGTGCACAGCCGGAATATTCATCGACTGGGCCAGGGCGGTTTTCAAAGGCAGGTCGCCGTTGCTGGTCGACCCGTTGTAGTTATGCGGCTGCCAGCCGTTGATGTTGATAGCGGCGCCGCTCACGGTCGTGTCGGGCGTCATGCCCCACTCGACGGCCGCGCTATAGATGAAAGGCTTGAAGGCTGAACCTGTCTGGCGATAAGCCTGAACGGCGTTGTTGAACTTGTTCGTAAGAAAGTCATATCCGCCGATCATCGTTACGATCTCGCCGGTCTTGGCATTCAGGGTCATCATGGCGCCCTGCACGGCGGGAATCTGATTTAAAGAGACTTTGACGCGGCGGGCCTTCTTGTCGAGCTCCTTGATTTCGAACTCAGCCAGGTAACCGGGTTTGAACTCGGTGCTCGGCGAACGCTTGCCCCAGCCCATATCGGCGCTGGTGACAGTTGCAGTGTAGTTTCCGAAGCGGACGGTCGCCTCGTTCCTGGCGCGGTCAACCTTAGTCACCAACCCCATCAAATAACGGCCGGCAGCGTAATCGTTGCGATACCAATCAGGATATTTATAGCTGGCCAACTCCTGCGTGGTTGGCGCGCCGCTATTCGAAGATGTAGGAATCGCTTCGTATGAAGAACGCCAACCACCGTGGCCCTGGTCATAGCGGCGCAGGCCGGAGCGCATAACTTCATAAGCCTTCTTCTGCGCGGCGACGTTAATGCTCGAGTACACAAACAGGCCCGTTTGCGCGACGCGCGTCGTGTACCTGTCTTCCAAATCCTGACGGATGTATTCAACCGGGTAATCGAAAGCGGGCGAGAGCGCCTGTGGAGGTTGATAGTAGGCCGAGTCAGCCAGTTGGATCGGTTTTGCTTTTGCGGCTTCAACTTCTGATTGACTGGCAAAGCCCGTGCGGGCCATCAGATCGAGAATCAAGTCCCGTCGTTCTTTCGCTTTGGTTGGATTTGCCGTTGGCGAGTATTCACTGGGCGCCTTGGGAACGCCGGCCAGCAAGGCCGCCTCTTCAAGCGTCAAATCCTTCGCGTGCTTGCCGAAATAAGTTTCCGCGCCGGCTTCAACTCCGTACGCGTTCGCGCCCAGAAAGATGTGGTTCGCATAGAGCTCCATGATCTGGCTCTTGGTGTAGTAGCGTTCGATCTGCAGAGCGAGCAGCCATTCGTTCAGCTTGCGCTTCAGAGTTTGTTCGCGCGTGAGAAAGAGGTTCTTGGCCAACTGCTGAGTCAGCGTTGAGCCGCCTTCGACTTTGTCGCTGGTAAGATTTTTCCAGGTGGCGCCGACGATGCGGATCGGATCGATACCGATGTGATCGTAGAAGCGCGCGTCCTCGACGGCGAGGATCGCGTTCTTCATCACCGGCGGAATTTCTTCGTATTTGAGCGGGATGCGTTTTTCCAGGGCAAACTCACCGATCACGGTTTGGCCGTCGTCCGCATAAATACGCGTGACCACGCTGGGCCGATAGGTTGCGAGCGCTGCGACTTCGCTGGCCGCCTGCGAGTAATTCAGTTGATACGCGGCGATGATGCCCGTCAGCCCGCCAGCGGCGAGCGCCAGCAGGATCACTGCCGGGAACCAGAAGCGTCGCAGAATGTGCTTGCGCTCGTTGGGCGACGCCATGACTATCGCCTGCGGCGTATAGGATTTCAAACGCGAGCCTGGAGGTTTTGCAGACATAATAAATCCAACCTTTTTTAGAATAACGTTGCTTCAAAGCCCCGATTCTGGACAACGTGGGTAGCCACAGTCGCCCCTTTTCTGGCCGCTTTGAAGCGATCAGGATTATAACGTATGGGGCTTGGAACCTCGATCTGAGATCGAGCAGCGACGTTGTCCTAATCTGACTTTGCGCCTTTCGTTTTCACTCTGCGCCTTTGCGCGAAAACCTTCTTGCTCGCCTTTGTTTCACGCAAAGGCGCAAAGCAAATACGGAAGGCGGTAAGAAATGCCGGAGTTGCGCACTCTATTTCTCTTAGTGGTTTTTTGCGGGGCTGAAAAGATTGTCCACGAAACCACACCAAACCGAGACCACTTCCTCTTCGTGTGATTTCGTGGATCGTTCTGCCCTGGCGAAGTCAATCTCTCAAGGAGCTTGACGAAACGCACATACACTATTGGTCTCCTGACAACTCCCCGTTAAAATGCCCCATCGATCGTGGAGAACTGAGACTATGAAAAAACAAAAATCGTCGCGACGGGAATGCTTCCTGTCCGTCTCTACTGTCTCGCATTCCCTTGCCTTGTAACCTTAGCCGCTCCTAAGTTGGAAGATCTGCGCTCACCTCCCAAAAATCCTGGGCCAGGGCTAAATTCTGCCCCCCGCTGCGCGGCTCGTTGACGCTCATATCTAACTTGCATGTGCGGCTAGTCTGACCCGGTCGCTATCGCTCCCGGTACTGACCTCATAGCGATCGTTGGCGCCTTAACCCACCCGCTGACGCAGGTGGTACTGACCTCCTCACGCCGTTGACCTCAATACATCCGAGGCTCGGCGTCAAGGCCAAACCTGACATCTCCCGCCACATCCTCTATACTAAACCTGCTCGCAAGATGGGGGCGACAGGCTTCGACAGGAGCCTCAACGTTCGTCGCGATGCATGCCGGGCTACCTTATGCAGCTCGTTAAAAAGCGTAGGGAAAAAACAATTGCCAACTCTAACGAGTTAGCTCTCGCGGCCTAAACAGTTAGCGAGCGTCTCCGCCGCAAGTTGCTCATGCGCGCGGATGGAGATGTCACTTCAGATGAGCTGGCCCACAGCTTCGGTCCGTGGCTGTGGGCGAGATAAAGTCGGACTAGTCGGCGTCGAGGTCTTGCTGATTCACTTACTCAACGCATGATAAAACCCGTCCGGCTGAAAGGTCGGGCGAAAAGAGAACCAGATAAGCATGTAGAGTTCTTCGGCGTTGGCTCTTGGATCCGGGTTCAATTCCCGGCGCCTCCACCAAAACATTGCCCATTGCCGATTTCCGATTGCCAATTCAAATTGCTCAATATCGGCACACACCAATCGGCAATCGCCAATCGGCAATCGGCAATCACCAATCTTCCCATCGGCATCTTCGACAGCGGCGTAGGCGGACTCACCGTCTATCGCGCTTTGCACGAGCATCTGCCTAAGGAACGCTTCGTCTATCTGGGCGATACCGCGCGCGTTCCCTATGGAACCAAATCACTGGCGACGGTCGAACGTTATGCGGTCGAGAATGCGCAGTTCCTGGCGGCGCGTGGGATCAAGCTGCTGGTCGTTGCTTGCAATACGGCTTCGGCTTTAGCGCTGCCGGCAATTCGCAAGTCGCTCGAGATTGAAGTCGTGGGCGTGATTGGGCCGGGGGCGCGGGCGGCGGTTGGTAAAGAATTGCGGACGGGACGTCCGCGATCCCAGGATGGGGGGCGCTCCCAGCGACGGATAGGAGTGATTGCTACTGAATCAACCGTGCAGAGCGGTGCTTATACTGCGGCGATTCATAAGGCCGATCCCAACGCGGCGGTGACAGAGCGTGCTTGTCCATTATTCGTAGCGTTGGCGGAAGAAGGTTGGGCGGATCAGGATGTGGCGCGAACGGTTGCCGAAACCTATCTCAAGGGTTTGCGTTCGAATATCGATGCGCTGGTGCTTGGGTGTACGCATTACCCGATCCTGAGACGCGTGATTCAGCAGGCGGTCGGCGATGAAGTCGAGTTGATCGATTCAGGCGAAGCGACGGCAGTCGAGGTGAAGGCGTTGTTGAAAGAGACAGGTCTGGCGAGGCTGACTCCGGGCACTGGTGCGCTGGAACGTCACCTGTGCGATGATTTGGATCACTTTTATGTGACTGACGCGGCGGAACGTTTCGCCCGAGTGGCCGAGAGATTTTTGGGAACTAAGCCCGCTCGATTGGAAGCGGTTGAAGTTTGGGGACACGACGAGCTTCGCTCGACATAGGAGCGCCCGCATCCTGCGGGCGGAACGCAGGCTTCCAGCCTGCCACGGGAGTTTATGACCTTCACTCGCACTGACGATCGCGCTGTTGATGAGTTGCGCACGGTCCGCATTACACCAGGCTTTCTGCCTAACGCGGAAGGTTCGGCTTTAATCGAAATGGGTAACACGCGAGTTATCTGTGCTGCCTCAGTCGAAGACAAGTTGCCGCCGCACCTGCGCGGGCAGCGGACTGAAGGCTGGGTCACTGCCGAGTACGCCATGCTGCCGCGTTCGACCGAAACGCGCACTTCGCGTGAGACCGGCCGCGGCGGCCCTTCAGGTCGCACGCATGAGATTCAAAGATTGATTGGCCGCAGCCTGCGCGCCATTTCCAATCGCAAGGTGCTCGGGGACCGGACGATAACTTTGGACTGCGATGTTCTGCAGGCCGATGGAGGCACGCGGACCGCTGCGATCACCGGCGCCTATGTCGCTTTCGCGATAGCGTGCAAGCGCCTGATGAAGGAACGGCGGATCACCAAGTCACCGGTTGTCGGCGAAGTCGCCGCCGTAAGCGTCGGCATCGTTGACGGCACGCCCCTACTTGATTTGAAATACGACGAGGATTCGCGGGCCCAGGTCGACATGAATATCGTCTGCACGGGAGACGCGCGCTTTATCGAGGTGCAGGGCACCGCGGAAGGGTCGCCTTTCACGCGCGAAGAGATGGATAACCTCCTGGAATTGGGCCGCAAGGGAATTGCCGAGCTGGTGCGGCTGCAGCGACAGGCGATAGACCAGGCTCAGATCTAGGTTGAGACTGGAGCGCGGGCATCCTGCCCGCATTGAGCGCGTCAGCGCGAACTATTCTTGATTATTGGAGCGATTGAGCGTGCTTGCGCACGCTGGCGGACAGGATGTCCGCGCTCCACAATCACGCTAGACAACAGGACCAGCGGGTAAGGCATCTGACAATGCGAATCCGCAGAGCTATCACAAGGAGTTCGATAGTGCGATTAGCAATAACTTTCTTAAGTCTCTTCTTTCTGGCGGCGTTAAGCCCCTCACCGGCGCACCTGAGCGCTACACCTCAGGAACATAGTTACGCGAGCGCGAAGGTCGACTATGTCCTCGACTTTCCGTCGGTGACCTGGCGTTTGATTGATGAGCCGGACGAAATACACCAGCATGCGGAGTTTGTCTTTGGCGATCGCAACGACGGCTATCTCCGTATCCGTAAAGAGACTCTGGCGGAAGGGCTAACTGTCAAGGAATTTGCGCGTCGCGATCAGGATCAGAAAGAACGCTTTCGACCGGGCTTTGTCGACGGCAAGGAAGAACCGTTCGCGGGCCGATTGACAGGCACGACCATGTCGTTCGAGTTTTCTGCCGCGGGCAAGCCGATGGCCGGCCGCACTTATTATCTACAGGGCAACAGCGGTACGGTTTATGTGCTGCGCTTCACCGGAATGCGCGATAAACTTTTGAAAATTCGTAACCAGACGGACTTGATCGCCCGCAGTCTCAGATTGAAATAGGTTCAGAGTTCTCCCTAAGGCAGTTTGTTCTAGAGGCCCGCAGGGCCTTGATGAAATAGCCACGACCGTAAGGTCGTGGATCGGAGAACCAAAACAATTTGAGCGCCTAAGGCGCGGCACGTTAACTTGAAAGGGGCCACCGGCGTGTCGGCCCTTCGGGCCGTAGGTCACGAGTTTTGAGCACAAGCTAAAGCTTGAACTCTGAACTTTTCCCGTAACTTTTTCCACGTCTCCCGTAATACATACCAGGACTCCCCAGTTCACGGAACACAAATTAAGATGCCCGGTGCATTGGCGACCGTAAGTAACCGCTCGCTCAAGTGCCGATGACTCTAATGGACAGCGATGAGTTCAGTACCGGGAGCGGTAACCACCCGGCCGCAACGCTGAATCCGCGCCTTGATGGTGTTACCGCGAAGCGGTTATGTAACAAAGCCCAGGGTTGCCGCGCTTCGCGACCACCCTGGGTTCGAGTCATAAAAAGCGCGGCAACCCTGGGCTCTGTTGCTCAACCGCTTTGCGGTTGTTCGGCGCGCGTAGGCTGGGTTAGTTCTAAGCACTGGATAATTCTTGCAAGGTCTCCCTTCGTTCGCGTTCTAACCTCGGAAGTACTCGGGAACAATTGGCTGAGGCGGGGTCTCTAACCCAGCGGATCAAGAAGAAGTTTCCCGGCGTTCCCGCCTGCTTCCAAACGTCGCTGATCAAACTGGAGGAGACGATGAGTAGAACTTTCCTTTTCAAATCCCTGTTGGTAATTGCAGCTTCTGTCGCAGCCGTGTTGGCCGTGAGCACCCTGAGAAGTTCAGGCGGGCGAGTCTCTGCTCAAAGCGGGATCACGCCGGGTGCGCTTCAGGTAATCGATTCAAACGGTAAGCCGAAAGCGCTGTGCCCGCTCAAGCATACCGAGGTTAAGGCCCAGATTAGCGGCTTTATCTCACGAGTAGTCGTAACGCAGGAGTTTGAGAACCCGTTCAAGGAGAAGATCGAAGCTGTCTACACCTTTCCGCTGCCGCAAAACGCCGCGGTCGACGACATGACCATGTTGGTTGGCGAGCGGACTGTGCGCGGAAAGATTCTGCGCCGAGAAGAAGCCCAGGCAGTCTACGAGGCGGCGAAATCAAACGGACAGACAGCCAGCCTGCTAGAGCAGGAACGGCCGAACGTCTTCACTCAATCGGTGGCCAACATTCTGCCCGGCGAGCAAATCAAGATCACGATTAGTTATGTCGAGACGCTGAAGTACGAAGACGGCTCCTATGAATTCGTCTTTCCAATGGTCGTCGGGCCGCGCTACGTGCCGGGTTCGCCCGCCGGAGCAACCGGCAATGGGTTCGCGCCGGATACGACCCAGGTGCCGGATGCTTCGCGCGTCACGCCTCAGCCGGCGCCGGAGGGCATGCGCGCCGGACACGATGTCTCGTTGGAAGTTTCGCTCGACGCGGGTGTGCCGATTGATGCGCTGAGTTCAAAGACACACGATGTCACAGTTGAGCGTCCGGACTCGCGCCGGGCGTTGGTTCGACTGAAGGACCTGGCGACCATTCCCAATAAGGATTTCGTCCTCCGCTATGACGTGGCTGGAAAAAAGATCGAGGATGCTCTGTTGACCCATTCGTCGGATAAGGGCGGCTACTTCACTTTGATCCTGCAGCCGCCTGATCGCGTTACCGCTGAAGACGTAACGCCGAAAGAACTCGTCTTCGTGCTCGACACGTCGGGATCGATGGGTGGCTTTCCAATTGAGAAAGCCAAAGAGACGATGAAGCTGGCGCTCGACAATCTCTATCCATACGACACGTTCAATCTGATTACGTTTTCCGGCGACGAACACATTCTGTTTCCCGAACCGGTACCGGCGACGAAGGAAAACCTGGCCAAGGCCCAGGCTTTTCTCGAGTCGCGCACCGGCGGCGGCGGCACCGAAATGATGAAAGCCATCAAGGCTTCAATGGATCCTTCGGACGCGCAGGGACACGTTCGCATCGTGGTTTTCATGACTGATGGCTATGTTGGTAACGACATGGAAATCATCGGCGAAGTGCAGAAACATCCTAATGCCCGCGTGTTCGCGTTTGGTATCGGCAGCACTGTGAATCGTTTCCTGCTCGACAACATGGCTAAATACGGTCGGGGCGAAGTCGAGTATGTCGGGTTGAACGATGACGGACCGGCGGCCGCGCGGCGCATGCACGAACGCGTCCGCAACCCGCTGCTGACTGACATTTCGATCGACTGGAACGGCTTGCCCGTCGGCGATGTCTATCCAAAGAACGTACCTGATCTCTTCAGTGCCAAACCGGTGATTGTCACTGGCCGGTATTCGGGGAATGGTCGCGGAACTATTCGCTTGAAAGGGAAGATGGCGGGCCGTGATTTCGTGCGCGAGATCCCGGTCGACTTCTCTACTTCACAGCAGCACGACGTGCTGGCGAGTCTGTGGGCGCGTACGCGCATCGATGACTTGATGAGCCAGGACTGGCAGGGCGCTCAACAGGGCAACGTGAAAGACGAAGTGAAACAGGCGGTGACGCAACTTGGTTTGGAATACCGCCTTATGACGCAGTTCACGGCATTCGTCGCCGTCGAAGAAATGGTTGTTACCGACGGCGGGCAACCGCGGCGGATCGATGTGCCCGTGGAAGTACCGGAAGGTGTAAATCGCGCGGCGGTGTTTGGCGACGATCGCGAGGCGATGAAAAGCCTTGCAGTTAACGGGCGCGCTTACCAGCAAGTTGTGGTGTCACAATCCATACAGGATGTTAGCAGGTCAGTGTCTACCTTGCCCAAGACTAAGCGCGCTGCGGGAGGCGGAGGCGGTAATTCTAACCAGGCGAGCGTATTGGGCATGAATGCGCCGTCTGCGCCGGCACCAAAACCCGCCAGCGGTATGTTTACGATCGATGGGGTAAATGAATCCGACGTCGCCAGAGTTCTGACGCCGGAACAAAAGAAACGGGCTGATCTTCAGTCGAAGTTCCATCCATCTGTACTGGCAGTTATCGATCGCTTGAAAGACAAAAAGCCGGCGCCGGGCGCGGATGAAGTGAAGTTCATTCGTAACGGCAAAGCTGAAATTCAAATCTGGTTGAACGATAAATCAGACGAAACGATGGCGGCGCTGAAAGCCCTCGGCTTTGAAATCGTACTCAATGCAAAGACGGCGAAAGTTGTGATCGGCCGGATGCCGGTTGAAAAGCTGGCCGCGCTCGCTGAGTTGAAATCGGTCCGCTACGTCAGGCCGCAGATGTAGTTTGGTATGTGGAGAGCGCTGACAAGTCAGCGCACTCCAAATTGCGCGTCGATAGAGGGTAGCCAAGGCTCGATTCAGAAATCTACCGTTGAGGTGACGGCCGCGGTGACCTGTCCCATCGCCAGGATGCGGTACTTAATGCTGGGAGCGCGGACGTCCCGTCCGCATTTGAGCGCGAAGCGCGAACCGCGCCTACGGCGCTATACGGACGGGACGTCCGCGCTCCCGGGCATTGAGGTACAATGTTCTCCATATGAAACTGGAACTTGCGCCGGGCCTCTCAATTCAAAAATCACAAATCAACGGCAAAGGCTGCTTTGCTACCAGATATTTTCCAAGGCGTCGCAAGATAGCCGAATACACTGGTGAGCGTATTCCCGATCGTGAAGCTCAACGCCGCGCCCATCGCGCGAAGCTGCGCATCTGTGATGTTGACGGTGTGTGGAGCATTGACGGGAGCCGCGGCGGCAACGGTACGCACTACATCAACCATTCCTGCGAACCGAACGCCTACGTCCGAACGATCTATGGACACGTTGTGTTCTTTGCCTTGCGCGACATTCATCCCGGCGACGAAATCACCGTGGACTATGAGCAGACTCTGCACCCCGATTCGAAGCGTTGCTACTGCGGAGCGGCAAGCTGTCGTGGCCGGATCAATCGGATTCCGGGTGTGTAGGTCGCGCCTCAAGACTATTGGGAACCGGTGCAGATCAGCCTTGCACAAAAGTCACTGCTGGGAATTCAGCGCGAACTGTAGCACGGTACAGAACCGCGAGCGGTAGCGAGCGGGATCAAGACGCTACTTTTCAAGCACGAATTCGCCCAACGTGATTCCTTGACCCGCTCGCTACCGCTTGATGATGCCGTTCTGTAACGTCGCTGATTTGTTGAGGAACTTTTTGTGCAAAGCTGGTACAGCCGAGCCGACCTATCCACGAAATCACACCAAATCAGATGAACGAGGCTTGTTCCTGGTTCTGGCTTCGTGTGAATTCGTGGATCGTATTCGTTTCTCATAATCGCCAACTAAATAAACCAATCGATTAAATTTCTGCGCAAGCGTCCTGGTCTTGGATCGTTCAACTGGAAAGGGAGGATCGACCAGATGAAACGACTATTGCTGCTGACGCTGACGCTTTTGTTTGCGGGCACGATTGCCTCAGCTCAAGAAAAGACAGGGATTGCCAATCCGGCAATCGACATGCAGGGTTACCTTCGCGCTGCTTCCGAAGCGGCCGAGCATCGCGAATCGCGCCGGCTGTCTGAAGCAGACTTCATTCGAACGAGCCGAGAGCCTGGCACAGTTATTCTGGATGCCCGCAGCCGGGAGAAATATGATGAGCTCCACATCAAAGGCGCTATCAATCTGAGTTTTCCCGACATCACGGTTGACAGCTTAAATGCTGCGCTTCCTGACAAGACCACGAGGATCCTGATTTACTGTAACAATAATTTTGTTGGCGCACAGGAAGCTTTTCCCACCAAGATCGCGGTCGCTTCGCTTAACCTGTCGACTTACATCTCGCTTTACAGCTACGGTTATCGAAATGTTTATGAGCTAGGTCCGCTGCTGGATATTAAGACGTCGAAGCTTGAGTTCGTTTCGGCAGTGGTGGGGAAGTAACGTGGCGAAGAACGCAGAACGATCCACGAATTCACACGAAATCGGAGTCCCGGTTCCTGCCTTGGTTTCGTGCGGGTTCGGGGATCGTCTTTTCTCTTGAGTGGCTAGCTAGAGGCGTGGCAGGGCAAAACTGAATCTCGATCCGCGGCCGACTTCGGATTCGACTGAGACTGAGCCGCCGTGTTGCTCAACCGCTTCCTTGACGAATGCCAGTCCCAAGCCAGTTGATTCTTCGTCCTTCTCCTGGCCGTCGCGCGCCACCCGGTAGAACTTTTCCCAGATGCGATCGATTGATTCGACGGGAATGCCATAGCCACGATCGTCGACAATCACTCGTACGGCTTCAGCTTCCAACAAGGTTGAGACTGTGACTGAGGTGCGTTCGGGGCTGTACTTGATTGCATTTTCAATCAGACGCGTGAGCGCTTGAGTGATGAGGCTCTTATCAGCAGCTACCGGGGGAATGTGACCGTTAGGTTGCTCGATCAGCCGAATGCGTTTTTTCTTGGCCAGCGGTTGCGCTGTATTAAGAACTTCGCGCACAACTTCGTCCAGACGCAAGGCGACCTTCGTGACTTCCTTTTTGTCGGCGCGTTCCAGCTGAGTCACAGACAAAAACGTATCGATCATTCGCGACATGCGCTGAGATTCGTTGGTGATGATCTGCAGGAACTCGCGCGATTCATCGGGCATCTTCTCGTCCAGTGCCAGCAGTTCGGCGAAACCGTTAATGCTCGTCAGGGGGGTGCGCAGCTCGTGCGACATCAGGGAGATCATGTCGCTCTTTAACTGTTCGAACTCTTTCATCTGAGTGACGTCGCGCACGCGAATCGAAAAGCATAGTGGACTGCCACCGCCGCCATTGCCATTACCGTTTGAGCCGTTTCCATTCCGATCGGTAGCCAGCGCAATCCGCAATTCGAGAGTTTGATTCCGGTCCGAGAATTTCAATTCTCGTTCGTACGGTTCGCCAGATTGCAGCACGCGACGCACGGCAATCGAAGGCTCATCGAAGACGCCGGAGCGAAAACGATCCAACAACCCGAATAGATCGATCTTTTGGACTTCAGCTTCATTAAGGCGCGCAGCGCCCAGCATCGCCGGATTGACGAAGCCGAGCGTTCCGTCAAGATAGGCGATCGCGTATCCATCCGAAGCTTCAGCCAGGACCTGAGATCCAAAACGGTTCTCAGTCAGAACGCCGCTGATGACATCAAAGGCATGCAGGCGATGACTGGAGGTTCGCGCTGATACGAACGCCGGGAGATTACCGCCCATCTTCTTTTTGCGAGCTTCCTCGCGCTGGAGATTTCGCGCCACCTGATCACCAACCGCGGAGAGCAATCTGCGATCGCTTTGATCGAAGCTCTCCGTCAGGCGCAGAAGCAAAGCTCCGACTGTACGGCCTTCATGACGCAGGGGTATCGCGACGCTCTCAAAGGAATCGATCTGCCCGGCGGGAGCCAGCGCGATCTCGCCGGATTTTACGGCTCGATCGCAAACTTCGATCAAGCGACGCCAGACAGTGTTGCGTCCCGGCTCGAGCGCGCCGCTTGTATTGGTACGCAGGCGCGCGCATGGAACCAGAGCGCCAAGGTCATCCGGCTCGAAGACGACGGCCTCTTCGAGCGGAAGAATTGTCTGCAGCAGTCTGAGGCCGCTGGTCAGGCGGGATTGGGCCATGCCGGCCCCGACAGTGTCGCTTTTGACGGAAGTATCGTTCACGTGTGCGGTGAGTATTCTGTCGATTAGCCAAAGTCGAAAGAGTTGCACCACGAAAACAGCGCCAATCGCGCCGACTGCCATGGGCGCGAACAAGATGTCGATCTTGAGATATCGCGACGCAATCAAGCTGGCGAGTGCGGTGGCCAGGAAGCCCAGGCCCAGAACCAAAAACGATCTCCGCGCGCCGGCGCGGCTGACCAAAAATCCCGCGCTCGTGCTGATGGCGGCGATAAGCAGAAGTCCGAGCCATGTCTGCGGGGCTTGGAGGGGCGCCTCGCCGGGAGCAACGTTGACTACAAAACCTGCCTGGAGGGAATCAATCAGGCCGGCACGCCAAACGGCACACGTAGCCGCCCCGCCCAGAAAGGCCAGGCCAAGTGATCCAAGTACTGATTTCCATGAAAATGTTTTCAAAGGTTTTGAGTCTCGTGAGGCCGACGGGCGAGATGCTGGCGCTCGCTTGAGAAGGCGATACGCGAAAGGCCAACGAGATTATACACTGGCCAGCGTCGTTATGCGCAAGAAAAGCGGGATTGGGATTTAACGCTGGTTTTGGGAAGGAAACAGGACCCGAATAGCGGTGGGCAACGGGGCAGTAGCGCGACCGTGAGGGAGGGTGTCCACCTACGAAGCTCGTTGTCGCCTACTGTCGCGTCTCATTATGCCCTCCCTCACGGTCGCGCTACTGCCCTCAGGGCAGAGAGAGAATCGCTCGCTCCAGATCGGGTTCTTCGTTCTCTGAGACAGTTCTCAGATCCAGGAGAACGCGATCATCGACGATTCTGGCAATCACGGGAGGCGCTGCCCGGCGCAAGCTCGCTTCGATCTGGTTTGCGGTCAAGTCGCGATGGGCCAGCGAGATCAGCACAGTAGGGAGGCGTGACATTGGCCCTGAGCCACCACCGGCGGCGGACTCGCCTTCGATAGTATCGAGTTCAAGTGCCGAGGATATTCCGCTTCCCAAACGCGTGATCATTTTCTCCGCGCGCACTTTGATCTCGGTCGCGGACAAGGCGATGAAGCGGTGCGCCGGGATTTCGCTAGCAGAAGCATCGCGAGCATATGAGTCGAGCGTGGCCTCGAGGGCAGCGAGGCGGAGTTTGTCCGCTCGTAACGCGCGATAGAGCGGATGACTTCGCATTCGTTCGATGATGCTTGATCGTCCAACCAGCAGGCCGGCCTGTGGTCCGCCGAGAAGTTTGTCTCCGCTAAATGAAACAACATCGGCGCCGGCCTCGATTGAACTGCGAATGATTGGCTCGCCTTCAATGCCATACTCAGCGAAATCGACCAGGGCTCCCGACCCGGCATCTTCGTAGAGCGGCAATCCTTGATCATGGGTCAAAGCGGCCAGTTCTTTTATCGTCGGCGTTTTAGTGAAGCCAATAATGCGATAGTTCGACGCATGCACGCGCATGATCAGGCGAGTGGTTTCGCCAATCGCTTTCTTGTAATCCGACAAGCGCGTTCGGTTGGTCGTGCCAACTTCGATCATTCGCGTACCCGATTGAGCCATTACGTCAGGAACGCGAAAGTCGCCGCCAATCTCAACCAGTTCGCCTCGCGAAACAATTGTGTCACCGTCACGGGCGATCACTGTAAGTACCAGGAGCGCCGCCGCCGCGCAATTGTTTACGACCATGGCTGCTTCGGCGCCGGTCAGGGCAGCTAGTAAATCTTCGGCGCGCGGACCGCGCCGGCCCCGTTCGCCAGCGGGGATGTCATATTCCAAATTGCAGTAGCCGGACGCGTGGTCAGTGATTGCGCGTCGCGCCGCGTCGGACAGAGGGGCCCTTCCCAGATTGGTATGCAGCACTACACCCGTTGCGTTGATCACGTGTTGCAGCGCTCTCGCTGTCTCGTCGACGTGCGTTGCTGCCAGGCGCTTTTCAGCTTCCTGCAACAGGCTCGATCGGGATCGGTTCTCCTTCGAATCGGTGAGTTCATCCTGCTCGATGGCCAGGATCTCAGAACGCAGTTCCTCGGTAATCTGGCGGGCCAGGGAACTCAGACGTGTCGCGCCCATTTGCTCTTTTAGAGACCGCGCGGTCTCGGTCCGCAAAAGAGAATCGACTGACGGCAGCGCTCTGAGCGAGTTTTTGGTTTGGACTTTTGACATCTGAAGGTTCGGGCTTCAACCCGGTAAGTGCCAGCAGAATATGCTGTTTTAGCCACTCGAAGCAATCGCGAAGAACATTATTGACACCAGAGGAACCCAGCAC
Source organism: Blastocatellia bacterium (assembly GCA_033857635.1). Taxonomy (GTDB): domain Bacteria; phylum Acidobacteriota; class Blastocatellia; order Pyrinomonadales; family Pyrinomonadaceae; genus UBA11740. Next base: position 109,845 of record JAWVDF010000038.1, on the reverse strand, counting down.
CTACACTGAGATCAATGGCGGCGACCCTGCTTGCGCCGCCCGATTGGAGCTTCTGCCTTGTCCATAAAAGATAATAAGTTTGCCAGGCTCGCCAAAGAGCGGCGCGAGAAGAATAGGGCGAGTGGCCTCTACGAAGAGCCGACGATTGAGGATCGCCTGACGCGCCTCGAGGAAGATATTCGACGTCTCAAGATTGAGTTTGATGTTTATTTTAATGGCGGCTCGAAACGTCCGCCGTATGACACCAGGATGCGAGTTGAATCACATCTTAAGCGGATCGGGGATGATCGGACACTGAACTTCGCACAGCGTTATCACTATAATTCCCTGGCCACCAGGTACGCTTCGTTTCGCGAGTTATGGCGCCGCATCTTGCAGGGCAGGGAAGAAGGACGAGATGTTGGTGCAGCCGCGCGTGCTTCTAGCCGGGAGGCCGGCGCGCCATTCACCCGTTCCGAGTTTTCCTGCGCCGACGTTCGTCACGACGTTCGAACCGTGAAGGGTGTGTACGATGCATTGATCGAAGCCAAGCGCAGTTGCGGAGAGACGACGCGAGATCTTTCGTTTGCGCGGTTCCATCGGCTGATGATGGAGCGCACCGAAAACCTGAAAACTCAGATCGGATCCAAACGCGTGGTCTTTTCGATCGATGTCGAAGGCGGCCATGTCAGTTTCAAAGCCAAGGGAGACAAATAGGTTTTAGTGCACAGATTTCAGTCTATGTCTCAGGCGTAATCACAGACTGAAGGAACCTCTGATTAAGTGTCTTCGACGCGTAGCGTCGGATGAATTTAGCCCGGCGTTTCAACGCCGGGTAAATGTGCACGAAGTCTTCGCGTCGCATAGCGACGCCTGAACCAAGGTGAATTCAATCGCCGCTACGCGACGAGAACCCGTAACCAACCGATCCCGACCTTGAAAGGCCGGGCTAAACTCATACCGACGCTACGCGTCGAAAGTACTTGTTCAGAAGTTCCTTCAGTCTGTGATTTGTACGTCGCGAACACAGACTGAAGTCTGTGCCACAAAAGAAAAAGGCGACCTCAGTGCTGAGATCGCCTTTTTTGTTTCGCGTCTTCCGGGCTCACGACCGGAAGCGGTCAGTGGCTCTGCTAAAAAGCAGGCCGGGGAGACCTACGCCTTTGTCACTTTTTCGGCCTGCGGTCCTTTCGGGCCTTGCGTCACTTCAAATTCAACTTCCTGACCCTCTTCGAGAGTCTTGAAGCCGTCACCTTGAATGGCGCTATAGTGGACGAAGATGTCCGAAGAGCCTGGTTGTTCGATAAAACCATAACCCTTCGAGTTGTTAAACCACTTGACCTTACCGGTTATTCTAGACATACAAACGAATCCTCCTAACGATTCGGCAAAACGGGCATAAGTAACACAAACTGAAGGGTGTGTTACTTCTCCTTTTCCAAGTTAATGCTGTGAGCCGGACGCGCTTTCTTGTTGGGGCGCAATACGGAAACACACAACGAACAAAATGCACGCTATCCCACGCCGGGGCGAGCGATCATCGTGCACATACTTCCAAGCAAGAACTGAACTTCATTTGTCTTTTGGCGCTTTCAAATCGAAATGCAAAGGCGGGTGTAAAGCCAACCCCGGCACTGATTGAAACGACGGCGAATCCTAAACGATGCGGTTTTGGCCTGTCAAGAAAAAAGTCTTTAGGCCTCGGCCGGCACGAGCATGGAAAAACTCCCCAAAAACGAAGGATTACTCGCTTTTCTTAATACTCTCGATTAGTTTCACCAGGTCAGCGGCGTTCTTCTCCAAAAATTCAGGTGCGGCAAAGGTCAGGATAAGCACAGGCTTTTTCGCGGACAGCACGTCGACGCTCCAGGCAATCGTGGCGCCCTCAACTTCACCGGTGCCGCTCTCCCCATAGTGCGGCATGCCATTGTGAGTGTCCTGTTTGCCCTTACTGGTTACCTTCGTGTTCTTAACGGTCTTGCCCAGTTCTTTATCCAGTTCCTTGACCGCCGCATCGAACGAGTCGGCGTCAGGCACCCAAAAGACAATCTGTACGGAGTCATCCGCGCTTGAGACTGTTATTACCTCGCCGTCAGGTTTCGCCTTCCATCCTTTGGGCAAGGTGAACTCAATGCCGGCGTCTTTGTGAGTAAAGGATCTGTCGTCCTGCGCGGTTCGTGATGACACCGCGAGGGAGTTCGCGGATGCACCGGCCACAAGCACTGAACTGATCAATGCCAAGCAAAAAATGATCGTTAATTTCTTCAAAGCTTCTGTCCTCCAATTCCAGGTTTAGGTTTTCACGCGGCGCGGCGCAATGCAGCGGGTGCGTTCTTGAGATCGAGTTCCTTGAGAAGATAGCCCGCACCCCCGAACTTGTCGGCGATGAACAGTACATAGCGAATGTCTACGGAAATCGCGCGGCCTTTCGCGTCGTTGTAAAAGAAGTCGTTACCGAGTCCTTCATAGTTGCCGTCAAAGATTATGCCCACCTGTTCTCCGCGGCCGTTCATGATCGGCGAGCCTGAATTGCCGCCGATGATGTCGGTGGTAGAAAGAAAGTCGACCGGCACGTTCTGTCCATCGGGCGTGGCGTATGGACCAAAGTCTCGAGCGCGATAAAGTTGCTTAAGTTTTTCCGGCGCGTTGAAAGGTTCACGGCCGGTGTCCTTTTCGATCACTCCCGAAAGATTCGTGAAGGCCTGGTAAATAGCAGCGTCGTGTGGGATGTAACCCCTGACTTCGCCGTAGGTGAAACGCAGGGTTCGGTTCGCGTCGGGGTAAGGAATGCCTCCGCGCATCTCGCTCATGCCGCGAACCAGCAGCGGCCGCAACCGGCCCACGGTGGCGTTGAAAGATCGGGTGCGGCCGGCTATCTGACTATTCAGCACGCCAATTTCGGCGGCGAAGTCGATCACCGGTTCTTTCAATTCACGCAACTGCCCCAGGTTCATATCGAACAACTTCGAAACCAATTCCGGAGTATTCAGGTTCTTACTTTCGGTAACAGCGCGGGCGAATTCTTCTTCAGCAATCACCCGAGCATCACCGCTGAGTTTGCCAAAGCGTCTCTCAATCGGCTCGATTTTCTGTTCCGGTGGCAGTTCGGCCGCCTTTCGTAAGAGGAACGCCAGCATTTCGCGTTCGAAGCCGGGAATACGATCAGCGAAGATTTCCGCCAGCGCGGCGCGCGCGCGCAGGGCGCCCATTGCCAGGGCAGGATTTCTTTCCGCCTGGGGCTTCTCTCTGTCAGCGGCCGCTGACCCGACCAATCCGGCGACCGCAAAAAAATCGCTGAGTCCGGCTATCTGTTGAACTATGGTGTCTCGTGGTTGTGTCTTCTGCAATTCGTCGTAAGCTTTCTGCAGGGATGGCAGGACATCGGCATACTTCTGCCGATCCGGATTGGCTTTCACCCAAGTGGCAAAAGCAGCTTCGTCCTTGCGTTTTTGATCCACGACACCGAAGCGGCGCATCGCTATGACCCCACCCTCAAAGTCTTTCAAGGTGTTGGCAATGTCGAAGATTCTACTCTGGAGCTTAATCTGAAGTTCACGGTCATGTTTACCAGCGCCTTCCAGAACTTCGAGCTGTTTGTGGAAGAGCTCAATCAGGAAAGGCATGAAGATATCCTGGTTGTAGGCGATCGAATAGCTCTCACGATAACGCCGAGTCGAACCGGGGTATCCCATCACCATGACAAAGTCGTTTTCCTTCACGCCACCCATGGAGATCGAAAGAAACTTCTTGGGTTTGTAAGGAACGTTCTTCGCCGAGTAGTCGGCGGGCTTGCCGTCGGGTCCGCCGTACACGCGCATAAACGTGAAGTCGCCGCAGTGCCGGGGCCATTCGAAATTGTCCGGGTCGCCGCCGAAAAATCCAATGTTCTTTGGCGGGGCATAGACGATGCGGACGTCGCGCAGCTCGAGGTAGCTGAACAGGTAATACGACAATCCTTCATTCATCGGCAGTACGCGCGCGCTGATCCCGGCTTCGGGTTTTGTGCTGGCTGCTTCCAGTGCACCAGTCTTGCGCGCGATCGCGGCATTTCGTTCCTCGGTCGGCATCGCATCGGTGATGCCGCTCAAAACATCGGCGGTAACGTCCTTCAAATCCTGGGTGATTTGGGCCGTATAACCTTTTGCCGGCATCTCCTCGCTGCGTGTTTTCGCCAGATAGCCATTTCCAGCGTAATCCTTCGACTGGTCCGAAGCGGATACCAAAGCCTCGAAAGCAACGTGATGATTTGTCAGAAGCAGTCCTTCAGACGAGAGGAATTCGCCCGTGCCGCCATCGACGATCACGACTGCATCCTTAATACTCGGGGCGTTAGGGTTGAAGATGTCTGTGATGGGAATTTTCAGGCCGCGCTGTTGTAGCTTTTTCAGCGGCAGCTGGTCGAGCTTGTCGGGCATGAACATGCCCTCGTCACCCAGTACCGAGATCGGCACCACGCTGACGAAAAACAAAAATGAAAGCAGCAGGGCCGCGGCGCGCCGATAGGTCGAGGTCATTGAATTCTTCCTTTGTAGCTGATCAAATTGAAGAGGGGGATAGTACCAGAGGGCTGGGGAAATCTTAAAGGATGGGATTGGTTAAGGATGTTTAGAGTACCGACTTCAGTTGGAGCTCGCTCAGTAGGCGAGGGCCCAACTGAAGTTGGTACTCTAAACTTCGTTTACTGCTTTTCAACTCCCGGAAGATATTGACGCGGGTCGACCGGCTGATTGTTGATTCGTACCTCGTAATGCAGGTGTGGACCGGTTGAACGTCCCGTCGAACCGACCAAACCGATCGTTTGCCCGCGTGTGACCATTTGACCGAGGCTCACATCAATCTCCGAAAGATGGCCATAACGAGTCGATAAGCCAGCTCCGTGATCGACATATACGACGTTGCCATAACCTCTCTGGCGTCCGGCAATGATCACTCGCCCGCTGGCAGCGACCTGCACCGGCGTGCCGTAAGCGGCATCAATGTCCTGGCCTTCGTGATATTCAAAACCCCGGCCCCCAAATGGGTTGCGCCGTCCACCTACACCGCTTTCAAGCTTACCCATTACAGGCCAAATTGAAGGAATCATGCCATGCTCCCGCAGGAAACTTTCGTACATGCGCATATCGCGCTCGAGTTTGGCGGTCTTTGATTCCAAAGCTGCCAGGGCGGCAGCGCTGTCAACCGGGTGTGCTGGACCACCCTGTCCGCGAGCTGTCTGATCCGCGGCTTGAACTCCTGGCACCTCGGCAGCCAGTTTTCGCGAAGTATCCTCGACAGCATCTACTCGGTTATTCAAGTTCTGCAATTCTTCTCGCTGCTTTTCGTTCTCGGCGCGCAGGCGTTGATTTTCGTGCTCGGTGCGCAGGTGAGCCGCCTGCTGGGTCAGGCCATAGAAACCATAAGCCAGACCGCACATGATGGCGAACAGTCCCAGGGCAGACGCTTTCAGCCAGCGTTTGTGAACGGTTACGCGACGAATATGGGCTCTGGAACGGGAAATACGGGCAACGATAAAGGCATAAAAACGGTCGTCTCGGGTCATCAATTCTGCTCCTGTCGATCAGCCATGCGCGCTGGTAAATACTGGGGGCCGCGTGGCGACCGCGAAAGTCACAGTTGCCGACGACGGCGACTGATAGAACGTAAATTGGGAGGTCTTAAAAAAGAACCTGCCGGAAGATCTAAAAAACCCTGCTTGAAGATTAGCAGCGGAGTGCAGATCTGAATCGCCGGGAATTGCTTAGGATTCAGCTCTAGCGGTCCGGGATGCTGCTTGAGCGCGGAACCCTATCATACGAGACAGGAGAAGGCAAACGCGGAAAAGGAGGTTTGGGAGAAGTGCTGAAATAGAAATATTTAGTGCGCCGGTGAGAGAGTTAGCGCTGAGGTATGGCCAGGCAGTTTAGTCCCCCTCAGCCTCGCGCTTGCGGCGCGAACGGTCGCGAACAATGAAGAAAACGATCAGCACCATCATCAGTACAAATGCAATTACGATGGCGAATTTAATGAGCGCCAGCAGGAAGCCGACCAGGAGTATGAGTTGTTTGAGCAGGGCTACAACCAAAAGAATAAGTCCGAATACTGCGCCGCCGCGACCGAATGCTGCCAGGATTGCCATAAGAAAACTGCCTTCCAATGTAGCGCAAGTTGATAACTTGCGTTCGCTCCAACTGAGCTACGGCGCAAGTTACCAACTTGCGCTACTTACTTATACCTTGGTGAATTCAATTGACGCGGGCTTACGTGTGTTGGGTAATCATCAGTACCGAATCTGGCCGATCTGGCTGGCCAGTTTGCGACCACTGAAGGTGGCGGACTGTTCGTATCGAAGCCACGCATCTCTTCACGGCGCCGCCTCCGCTTCAAATAATCGAACAGCATATAGGCCCCCAGGATCACGAGGGCTACCGGCAAAGTTCGGCGCACCGGAAATTGCAAACCGAGCAGAGTATGCCCAAGGAAAATCAAACCAAGTGTTACCAGCGTTACGCCCCACGCGATCGGATTGCCATAAAGCTGACGGGCAATCGCATCTTCTTCAGCATCAGGCGCCAAGCCGGCGCGCATCAATTGTGCTGTGCGACATGAATCGACGGCGGCGAACAACCAGGTGCCGATTACTCCCAGCACAAAGAAAGTCACGCCATCGGTCACTACGGCCATCTGAAAAAAACTGGCGAAGATCGCAAAGTGGACGATTGCCTTGGACGTCTGGCCGTTATAGGCAGCGCCCAGGCCGGGAACAAAAAATGAAAGGAAGGTTGCAATAACCGGTGAGGTCTTGCGCCGAATCACTTGAGCATCGTTGGTCCGCGTCTGCTGGTAACGCAATAGCTCCACTCCTGCGACGATGCAATCCTGACAGAACGCGAATCCCCGGATGCGATGATCGCAGGCAGGACACAGCGGCCGCGCGCACTGATTGCACTGCACCGCGGCTGGATTCTTTGTGTGATAAGCGCAATTCATCAGGATTCTGCCTGTTCGACAAACTTCAGTTTGTCGTCTTCGATTCAAAAACTCCGCGACAAACTAAGGTTTGCCGTACGCCTCAACGGTTCTTCTGGTCCGAACCGCCGCCCTTCGGTTTGCTCTGCGGGGCGCCGCTCTTCGGGCCCGGCGACGCGCTGTTTTGATTCGATGTATTCTGATTCTTGTTCGCATCACTCTCTTTCCCCACTTCCTGGCTGCCGCCGCTCATCACGTCGTTGACGCTGTCGGCAAATTGCTTCACTCCGTTGGGAAGCGCCGTACTCTTCGAGGCGTTGCCGGCGGTGCGTTCCGCTAATTGCAAACTGGCCTGGTAAATTCCACCAACTGATCCGTCAGTGGAAACGGTATTCGCCAAAATGAACACCGAAACCAACAGCATGGTCGCTACCGACGCCAGCTGCGGCGAAACGATCGGATCAAGCGCGCCGCGCAACCATTCGATCAATCGAGACGTCAACGGCGCGCGCAATTCTCGCGGCAGGACGTTGCCAATCGTGCTCTGAAGGATGCGCGCTTCCAAGCCCGCCGGTACCGTCAACTCATCCTCCTTGTAGGTATAGCAGGCGCCGATTGCCCGCACCACAGCCCCCGGCAGTTCGCTACAACTGACGCAGAGCGCCGCATGCCGCTCCCATCGGTGATAGAGGGGCGCCATTAAAAAGCCGTCCAGGTAATCTGTCAGGTACTCTTCGAACTCCGTACATGTAATAGCCGTCTCCGGCATCGTTCTTAGCAGGACACGCGCTTCCAAGCCCGTACCCGCCGGTGGAGCCTCAGAGGATGAGCAGGCGAGCAGCGTATTCTTCACCTCGCTGAGAAGATCGTGACAGACAGGACAGCGAATCATGTGCTCGGCAAACTCACGGTTTGCCGTCGCCTCGAGCGCTCCGTCGAGGTAGTCAGTTAACTGGTCTTCAAATTCGTGGCAAACCATCTTGTTTGATTTCTCTCTGTATCTTCGGAAGGACTCGCGCTGTCGCTAAGCCTCCACTACTCGCATACGACGCAGAATCTTTGCAAGTTCGATGCGCCCGCGATTAATCCGGGACTTAACGGTACCTTCCGGTATTTTAAGCAGGTCGACGATCTCCTGATAACTCAGTTCTTCGATGTCGCGCAAAATGACGCAGGTGCGTAAATCCGGCGAAAGCTTGTCGATACCGCCCTGCACCTGCACGCCCAACTCGCGTCGTTCCATTTCGCGCTGCACGGTGCCGCCGGCTGCTCGCAGGTGATATTGATGATCCTCGAGATCGTCAGCAGCTTCGTCTTGCGGCGCTCGCTGACGTCTGCGGTAGTCGTCGATTACCAGATTTCGAGCCAGCCGCATGAGCCAGTTCTGCAAATCACCCTGCTTTGGATTGTATTGTTCAAGGGATCGATAAACGCGGATAAAGACTTCCTGGGTCAGGTCTTCAGCGGAATCAGCGCGGGAAGTAAAGCGGTAGGCAAGATTGTAAATACGACGAGTGTAAGTCTGGACAATCTCCTCCCATGCCGCACCGTCACCTGCGCGGCATCGTCTGACTAATTCAGCGCCTTCATTGGTAGCCAAGCTTTTAGCGGCTCCCACTTGCGTCTCCCGATTGAGTTCGTATGTCCGAACCAGTTTCAGCGACTGGTCGTCCCAGCCGGAGCATCTTACGTTTCGTCAGGAAACAAAGTTCCCTTAGCGCTGGGAGACTCATGCTGCTTTCAATCGAGGTTCTTGCGCGCAACATTAAACTGTTGTAGGCTTGCGGGGTTCACACCATATCTTGTGGTCGTGTTAGGATTTAAGTCAAGTTTTGTTCCCGCGACGTCCCCGTTACAGCGACGAACCCAGTTCAGTCTGCAAAGCGCGCAGTGGACCCGCAGGCTTTGATCACGACTAAAGTTTATCGAACCTGTTAGATACGTTTTGGGAAAATATCGCAAATACCTTGAATTCGGTGGACTGCTCTTGTTGGCCGTCCTGATTATCTGGTGGTTTGGCCGCCGGCTCGACTGGCCTCAGGTAAAGCTTGCCGTCCAGAAGTCAGACTGGCGTCTAATTGTCCTGGCCGTTGCTCTTGTCTTGCTCGGATATCTCTGGCGCGCGTTGCGCTGGCAAGCGTTCCTCGCGCCTTTGACCAAGGCGAGCCTGCGAGAGGTGTGGATCGCGACAACGGTAGGCTTCGGCGCAGTGCTTTTGGTTGGTCGCGCCGCTGAAGTCGTACGGCCGGCAGTTCTGCCCATGCGGGACAAGCGCGTGCGGCCGGCGGCATCTTTCGTCACCATCATGGTCGAGCGTTTGTACGACATGATGGCAGTGGTTTTGTTCTTTGCCGTGAACTTAGTGTGGTTCAGGCCCGCGCCCGGGACGGCTGCCGACTTCAGCCGCGCGCGCATCGTGGGCTGGCTCCTGGTTTCTTTATTGGGAGTCGCCATCGGATTGCTGATCTGGTTCAAGCGCCGTTCCAGAAGCGTGATTGAGTGGCTGGATAAGAGAATCAGCGACCGCTCGAAGCTTCGCGGCAGATTGAAGCGAGCATTGTTAAGCACGCTCGATCAACTCGCCACGGCTTTGAGTGTGCTGTCCGATGTGCGGCAGTTGAGTATAAGCATTGGCTGGACGGTCTTGCTCTGGCTTTCCGTGGCGCTGGGAAATCTCTTTGTCTTCCGCGCTTTTGGCCTGCCTTTTGGGATGTCGCAGGTGATATTTGTGTTGGGATGGTCGATGGTGGGATCGGCAGTGCCCACTCCGGGAGGCGCTGCCGGCGCCTTTCATGCGGCCACCGGCGCCGCGTTGGTGCTGCTCGGCGTGGGGCGGGATACTGCCGCTGCAGTGGCGATCATTCTGCATCTGGTGGATTTTGCGCCGGCAGCCTTGTTCGGTCTCTTCTACTTTCTCCGCGGCGACATCAACGTAGCACGGCTTCGCGCGCGATCCTCGGCCAGCGCCGTCGAGCATGCGGTGGAAGATGAAAAGGTGGTGCTGGCTGAAGGCGCTTGAAAGCTTCTGAAATGAGAAATGCGAGAGTGAGGATCAAAACATGAAATGTCCTTTCTGCGGTTTTCTCGAAGACAAAGTGGTTGACTCGCGCGAGTCGCGCGAAGGTGACGCAATCCGACGTCGGCGTGAGTGCTTGAAGTGTGAGCGGCGCTTTACCTCTTACGAACGGATCGATCAAATCCCGTACATGGTGATCAAGAAAGACGGTCGTCGTGAAACCTTTGATCGCAACAAGGTGATGGCGGGAATCCTGCGCGCCTGCGAGAAACGTCCGGTGCCTCCTTCGAAGCTCGACAGCATCGTTAACGGCGTCGAAAAATATGTGCAGGAGTCGTCTGAGCGTGAGCGGCCCACCAACAAGATTGGTGAACACATCATGAGGCGTTTGAAAGAGCTCGATAAGGTGGCCTATGTGCGTTTCGCTTCGGTTTATCTGGAATTCGAAGATGTCTCAGAGTTCATGAACGAGCTGAAGACCCTGGTGCGGGCGCGGCAGAGTGGGATGGCGAAGCGGGCTTGAATCGCTCAATCCCCCTTTGCGGCTAAAGAAACTCAACCCCCCTTTGCGGCTAAAGAAATTGGTTGAGACGAAACTGTTAAATCCATTGACGCTGTTCGGTCTGTTCGCCGTGACCGCGATGCTGGTTTGCTATGCGTTTGAAGATCGCACGCGCTGGTTCATTCTAGGATTTGCGTTTGCTTGTATCCTGGGATCGGTTTATGGATTTCTCCAGGGGGCCTGGCCGTTCGGGGTAGTTGAATTTATTTGGGGCGTGGTGGCGTTCCGTCGCTGGTGGAATGGCCGTGGGGACCTCAACAGAAAATCAAATGGTTAAGAACGTAGGCGCGGCTGGTCTCGAACGGATCGAATTAAAGCGCCTGACAGAACGGGTTGGTCGGCTGTTTTCCGTGTTGCAGGAAGCAACTCAGGAACAAGTCCCGGTAGTTGCCGGCGCCTGGTTGCCTCCGGTTGACGTTTGCGAGACAGCCGCCGCGATCTGTATTCGCATCGAATTGCCGGGAGTAAGCGCGAGCCAGATCAAGATTGGTTTGAATAGCAAAAAGCTGCGCGTTTATGGAGAAAAGAAGAAACGAAGTCCGAGGCAGCGGATCGTTTCGCATCTGTGCTCAGAGCGCAGTTACGGTCATTTCAATCGGGTCGTGCCGCTGCGTTGGACAATCAGCGTGAAGGCCGCATCCGCGGAACTCAGCAACGGTGTGCTCTTAATTAAATTGCCAAAGATAAAGGACCGCCGCGGATCGGAATTCAGGGTGCCGATTATCGAGGTGGAACCGAAATAGGGAAATAAGAAATAGGGAAATAAAAAGAGAGAACGAATGTCAGACATCATTACCGACGAAATTTCTGCCGTGCTTGAGCCAACCGACGCCGAACAACAGTTGCAGATTCCCGATGAATTGCCGCTGTTGCCTCTGCGCGACATAGTTATCTATCCCTTCATGATCGTGCCTTTGTTCGTGTCTCGCGAGAAATCGATTCGGGCGGTCGATGAAGCGCTGGGCCAGCACCGCATGATCCTGCTTACCTGCCAGAAGGATCTGGATAAGGAAGAGCCGCAACAGGAAGACCTCTACAACGTCGGCACCGTAGCGGTGATTATGAGAATGCTGAAGTTGCCGGACGGCCGCATTCGCATTCTGGTACAGGGAGTCTCGCGCGCCAAAGTAGAGTCAGTGAGTGTTACTGGCGATTGCCTGCACGCGCGATTGCAGGTGATGACGGAGGTGCTGGCGCCTGAGCGTTCGTTGGAAGTTGAAGCGCTGATGCGTAACGTGCGCGCGTCTATGGAAAAGGCAGCCACTCTGGGCAAGAACATTTCGCCCGAAGTAATGGCGATCATCGCGAATCTGGACGACTCGGGCCGTCTGGCTGATCTTTCGGCGTCGAACCTGGAACTGAAAGTGGATGACGCTCAGTCAGTGCTCGAAATTGCCGACACCACGGCGCGCTTGCGACGAGTCAATGAGCTGCTCAACAAGGAAATCGAAGTACTGACCGTACAGCAGGAAATAAATACTCAGGCGAGGGCCGACATAGATCGTTCTCAGCGAGAGTTTTATCTGCGCCAGCAGATGAAGGCGATTCAGGGTGAGTTGGGAGAAGGGAACGAGCTGGCTGAAGAGATCCAACAGTTCCGCGACAAGATTGAGGTTGCGAAGATGCCGAAACCCGCCGAAGAGGAAGCGCTGCGGCAACTGAAAAAGCTTGAACGCATGCATCCTGATGCCGCTGAAACGGCGACCCTGCGCAACTGGATGGAAATCATAACCGATTTGCCGTGGTCAAAATCTTCGAAGGACAATCTGGACTTGCACAAGGCCGAGAGAATTCTTAACGAAGATCATTACGGCCTCGAGAAAGTCAAAGAGCGCATCCTTGAAGCCCTGGCCGTGCGCAAGCTGAAAGAGAAACCAAAGGGACCAATTCTTTGTTTAGTTGGCCCTCCGGGCGTGGGCAAGACCAGTTTGGGCCGATCCATCGCACGGGCGCTGGGGCGTAAATTTATGAGGCTTAGTCTGGGCGGCGTTCATGACGAAGCCGAGATCCGCGGTCACCGGCGAACATATGTCGGAGCAATGCCGGGTCGGGTCATGCAGGGGGTCCAGCAGGCTGGGACAAACAACCCGCTGATCATGCTGGACGAGATCGATAAAGTCGGCGCTGATTTTCGCGGGGACCCGTCTTCGGCTCTGCTCGAAGTCCTGGACCCTGAACAGAACAATAGTTTTCGCGATAATTACCTGGGCGTCACCTTTGATCTTTCGAACGTGATCTTTATGACGACCGCTAACATCCTCGACACGGTGCAGCCGGCGTTAAGAGATCGCATGGAGGTAATTCGACTAGCCGGCTATACCGAGGAGGAAAAGCTGGAAATCGCTCGCCGCCATCTTTTGCCGAAGCAAATGGATGAGAACGGCGTCACGGCGCGGGACATGAATATCTCACGCACCGCGCTGACGGCGATGATTCAGCGCTATACCCACGAGGCCGGGCTGCGACAGTTGGAACGCGAGATTGGATCAATCTGTCGTAAGGTCGCGCGGCGAATGGGTGAAGGTCAGAAGGGCCCGGTGAGGGTCTCAGTGAAAAACCTTCATGAGTTTTTGGGCCCGCCGAAGATCATTCCTGAGGAAGTGCTGAAGAAAGATCAGATCGGAGTCGCGACCGGTTTGGCCTGGACAGCTGTCGGTGGTGACGTGCTCTTTGTTGAAGCGCTGCGCATGAAGGGTAAGGGTAATCTGGTTCTGACGGGACAGCTCGGTGAAGTAATGCGAGAGTCCGCGCAGGCTGCATACTCGTATGCGAAGTCGCGTGCCCGGGAACTTCAGATCGATCCCGATGACTTTAGCAACTTTGATATGCACATACACATTCCCGAAGGCGCCATTCCCAAGGATGGACCGTCGGCCGGAATTACTCTCGCCACTGCTTTGGTTTCGGCATTGTCCCTTCGACCTGTTCGCAAGGACGTGGCGATGACCGGCGAGATTACGCTGCGCGGAAACGTGCTTCCCGTCGGCGGTGTCAAGGAGAAAGTCCTGGCTGCTCGCCGGGCGCGGGTGACGAAGATTATTCTGCCCACGCAGAATCGGCGGGACCTCGACGAAGTACCGAAGGAGCTGTTCAAAGATATTCGGTTCGTCTTTGTTGATAACATGAGACAGGTTTTTCGTGAGGCTTTGAAGGAAAAGGCGCCACCAGCCCTGACTTCGAGCCCGCGGCCCTCTCGCTTACCACAAGCCGCCACAGGGGCCCGAGGCTTTTAAGCTTAAGGGTTGATACCGGGAGCGGTAGCGATCGGGCCCGCGATCGGCTCGAAATACTTTCGGCTGGTTCGGACAACTTCGGGGCAGCGGCGAGAGTCAAAAGTCATCTAGTTCAGGCCGATTTTCGCAGGTTGAGTAGTTTGACAGCCCCCGGCTCGTGTGGTAACCTCGCGGCTCACGTGGCTGATTTTAGGCCACAAAATCCGGAACTTTTCCACGTTCCGTATTGTTTTAATAGGGAATGCCGCAGCGCGACTCCGGTGGAAGTCGCAGTCGGGGATTCGCCCAAAGCACTATCAGAGGAGAACAACGATTGATGACCCGTAGCCCTCTTAGTTTGACTGCAAGCGCTTTTTTTGCCGCCGCAGCCCTTTTCATTCCAGCAATCATTCAAGCTCAGATTCCCGGTGGTTCTTCTGCTCGTGACATTCAGACAGAAGTCCAGAGAACCGATCCACGCGTAGACCAGGTTCTGGAACGCGCCAACGATCACTTTCGCAAGGGCAAGCTTAATCTCGAGGACAACAAGCGCGAGCAGGCTCGCGACGAGTTTGATAAAGCCATCGACGAGATTCTTATGTCCGGCCTTGATGTGCGCGCCAGCCAGCGTCTGCAGACCGGTTATTTGGAGTTAGTTGAAAAGATTTATCGCGAAGAGGTCCCACTGATTCAGGCTTCGCCGCAGCAGAACGCGACCCCGGTGGTCGCGCAGGGTGCTGCAAATCCTCAGACGGACAAAGTTGAAGTTGCCAAGATACAGGTACCCAAGCAGGTTTTGATTGGCTTTCGCCAACAGGGCTTCGACGTTTCGCCGCTTGATCCGCTCAGCAAACTTATCCTGACCAATGATGAGCAGAAGGTGTCGGGCGAGCAGCTCGACGCACTCGAGCAGGCGAAGAATTCACTCGACTTCAACATCACCATCAATCCGCTGGTGCAGCAGTACATTAATTACTACCAGGGACGCGGCCGTTCAACGATGGAATCGGGCCTGCGTCGGTCTGGTCGTTTCATGAAGATCGCCCGCGACACTTTCCGCCGGGAAGGCGTGCCGGAAGACATTACCTGGTTGGGCCAGGTTGAAAGCGCCTGGAGCCCGAAAGCGCGCTCGTGGGCCGCGGCTTCCGGTCTGTGGCAATTCGTTGGCGGCACTGGAGCCCAGTATGGTCTGCGCCAAACCGCCTGGGTTGACGAGCGTAACGGAATTGAAAAGCCAACGGCCGCATCGGCGCGATACCTGAAGGATCTTGCCCGGCGCTACAACGGGGATTGGCTGCTGGCGATGGCTGCATACAATACCGGGGCGCTGAATGTCGATCGCGCGATTTCTCGAGCCGGCGTTGCTAACTACTGGCAGATTTATCCGTACATCGCGCAGGAGACGCGCAACTACGTGCCGAATATTTTGGCCGTGATCCTGATTGCCAAGAATCCTGAGAAGTATGGGTTCCGTGGCATTCGTCCGGAAGCGCCGATGAGCTTCGAACCGATGGTTGTGCCATCGGCAACCAGTCTGCGATTGATTGCCGACGCTACGGATACCAGCGTCGATTACATTGCGGGTTTGAATCCGGAGTTGAAGCGCGACACCACGCCGCGTGGCGAGTCATACCAAATTCGCGTGCCGGCCGGTAAGGGCAAACAGCTTGCTTCGGTCCTGAAACGGGTCCCAGTCGATCGACGTGATTCAGCCCGCGTGATTTCCGTCGTTCCAGGTGAAGAACTGCAATCGGTTGCCAACCGCACAGGCGTCAGCGTAGCGACGTTGCAGGCGATGAATGGTGGCGTCGATCTAAAGGCTACCAACAAAATGGTCGTTCCCAACAGCGGTCTCAAGCTAACGAGCTGGCGTCGCGCGCCCGATGCGTCTGACGCAGGCAGCGCGGCGGCTTTAACCAGGGTGAGGGCTCGCAAGGGAGATACGATTGCCAGGATCGCCGCGGCTCGGAAGCTATCTGCCGACGAGGTTGCGCGGCTTAACGGCATCGGACCCAACGTTGAGTTGCAGGCTGGTCAGGAGATCAAGTTGCCGGGCAGCCCGAGCACTTCGAAACAGAGATGAAGTAATTAGCTGATTAAGTAGATACCAATGGGTCGCTTGTATGCGACCGCTAAAGAAATGGCGAGCGCGCTTCGTTTGAGGCGCGCTCGGTCTGTTTAAGTGGCACAGACTTTAGTCTGTGCCGTAGCATTAATTGAGATCTAATCACAGACTGAAGTCTGGGCCACTGAACTCCCCATGCTCTTCCGCACTCAGTCCGCAGCCGTCTATGGCATCGATGCCAACCTGGTAGATGTTGAAGTCGATCTGACCCCGGTTCGCAACGAGACCGACAATCCGGCCTCTGTGACAATCGTCGGTCTGCCAGACCTGGCAGTGCGCGAGTCCCGCGAGCGCATCCGGGCTGCAATCAACAACAGTGCCTTCTTCTTTCCATTTCACAAGACCACGATCAATTTGGCTCCGGCAGATGTGAGAAAAGAAGGCGCCAGTTTCGATCTCCCGATCGCGCTTGGCATTCTCGGGGCGAATGGCGATCTCGGCAATACCGAGCATTTGACCGACATTCTTTCGGTGGGTGAATTGTCTTTGGATGGCCGCGTCCGACCGATCAGAGGCGCGCTGCCGATCGCTCTGCGCGCACGGCAATCGCAAACGAAACATCTGCTCCTGCCGGATGAGAATGCCAAGGAAGCAGCCGTCGTTTCCGACGTCAACGTCTATGCGGTCACCGACCTGCGTCACGCCGTCGAGATGATTGCCGCAATTAGATCCGAGAACCCGCCCGAGCCGATCCGCGTTGATCCGTCCCAGATACTCGTCTACGACGATCATTACAGCGTCGACTTTCGCGAAGTGCGCGGGCAGCAAGCGGCCAAGCGCGCCCTGGAAGTGGCCACCGCCGGAGGGCATAACATCCTGCTGATTGGACCGCCGGGGTCGGGCAAGACCATGCTCGCCAAGCGCCTGCCGACGATTCTGCCCCCGCTGGAATTCGAAGCCGCGCTCGAGTTGACCAAGATTCATTCAGTCGCCGGATTGACCGGCCGTGCGGGCTTGGTTACGCAGAGGCCTTTTCGTTCCCCTCATCACACGATCAGTGACGCCGGATTGATTGGTGGCGGAGCACTGCCGCGTCCCGGCGAAGTTTCGCTCGCGCACCATGGCGTCTTGTTCCTGGATGAGTTGCCGGAATTCGATCGGAGCGTTTTGGAAGTTCTGCGGCAGCCGCTCGAGGATCAGAAGGTCACTATTAGTCGTGCGGCAATGTCGCTTACTTTTCCTGCTTCGTTCATGTTGGCCGCCGCGATGAACCCATGTCCTTGCGGCTTCTGGAATGACCCCACCCGCGAGTGCCGCTGCACGCCTTTGCAAATCCAGCGTTATGTTGGGCGTATTTCCGGACCGCTGTTGGATCGCATAGACATTCACATCGACGTGCCGGCAGTTCGCTTTCGAGATTTGACCGGGGACCCGCCGCCCGACTCAGAAGATTCAGCCGCCATTCGGCAGCGTGTAATCACAGCGCGCGAGCGCCAGGGAAACAGACTGGCGCCGGAAGGGATTTTCTCCAACGCGGCCATGACACCCAGATTGATTAGACGCTTCTGCCGCATTGATGCCGAGAGCGAGACCATGCTCGAACGCGCAATGACGAGGCTGGGTTTGTCGGCGCGCGCCTACGATCGCATTCTCAAAGTTAGCCGCACGATTGCCGATTTGGAAAACTCCGATGAAATCCAATCTGCTCACGTTTCCGAGGCAGTGCATTATCGCTCTCTCGATCGTACTTACTGGACATAAAAAAAGCCTTTCTCCCTAACTGCGAACGCGTCGCGCCTTGTCAGCACCCGTCTATGATCGGATACTTAAAAGCGAAATAGGAATTGCGAACTTAAGAACGGGCAAACGCCAGGGCGTCCTTCAGCCAAGCAAGTGCGCTCGAATTTTGCCCGGCTGTAAACCGAAAACCTGTGGCTGTCAGCGAAACTGAAACACCGAAAACCCCGGATTACGCCTTGACGCAGCGGGCGGCTGAAGGCGACATGAAAGCCTTCGAAGAGCTTTACCAGCGCCACAACCGGCGCGTATATTCGCTCTGCTTGCGCATGACGGGGAACGTGACTGAAGCCGAAGACCTGGCGCAGGAAGTCTTTATTCAGCTCTTTCGCAAGATTGGCAGCTTTCGCGGCGAGTCGGCGTTCACGACCTGGCTGCATCGTTTGACCGTCAATCAGGTCCTGATGCACTTTCGCAAGCGGGGCGTGCGCCTTGAGCAGACCACCGAAGACGGCGAAGCGCCCATCCAAATCGTCAAAGGAACTGAGAACCCCAACGCGATGCCCGTGGTCGATCGCATCGCCCTCGACAAGGCTATTGCGCAGCTGCCGCCCGGTTATAAGATGGTTTTCACCCTGCACGATATCGAAGGACACGAGCATGAAGAGATTGCGCGGATGCTCGGCTGCTCTGTGGGAACGTCAAAGTCGCAATTACACAAGGCAAGAATGAAATTACGAGGACTTCTCAGGCAACAGAACCGGCCCAAGGAGCAACCAAGAAAAGGCTTAAAAAGCGGCGGGTAGACTGCCCGCGCTCCCTGACGGGCCAGTTTGACATATCGGGCAAGAGTTTGACCCGCCGGCAAGCAAACAAGGAAGCAGTCTCCCCTTTATTGCTTTGAGACCGCGATCAGTCGCGTAGTCCGAGGCCCTGGTAGTATGATGCGCGACGCATCTGAGGTTAGAACAATGAACTGCGAACAGTATCAGGATTTACTAAGCGAATACGTTGATGGAGCGTTGGCTTCCGACGCTCAATATAGCGTCGAAACACATCTGGGCGTTTGTGCCGGTTGCACCGAAGCGCGAAACGACCTTAATGCGCTTGTCGACTTCTGTCTCGATCATCGCGGAGAGTACGACGCCGTTCCGAACGAACGCGCTCTTTGGTTGCGAATCAGTAACATGATTGAGGTCGGTTCCGCGAGTTCCGCGCCGGCCGTGATTCCGGAGAACGCTGGCTGGTGGTTTCGTTTGATGAATCGAAGCTGGCGACTTTCGTTTCCGCAGCTCGCCGCCGCCACGGTAGTGCTCATCGTACTTTCCATGGTCGCTGTGATGGGTGCACGGAATTTGAATTTGATCGGTTCGGGAGTTCAACAGGCCGGCTTTGTACCCTTGCTCGGCAGCACGTCAGTTAAGGACCGCTATCGCCAACAGCAACAGGTGATCGCCTACTGGAACGAGCGGGTGGAGCTAAACAAAGCCCGTTGGAATCCGCAAATGCGCGAGACGTTCGACAAGAACCTCAGTGTGATCGATGCGGCCGTTAACGAGTCCATGCAGCAGTTGACTCAGAATCCTCACGATGAAGTCTCGGAAGAGATTCTCAACGCCGCTCTGAACGACAAGGCCGAGTTGTTGAAGGAGTTCGCAACGCTGTAAAACTGAAAGGCCGAGGACGTTCCCGGCTATGATCCACCGATGAACTTTCATTTTCTCGCCACCCGAAACCGAGTAAGTTTTGCGGCACTTCCGGCCCTCTTCCTCGTCTTCGTCACCGTCAACAGCGCGCTCGCCCAACAGCGAGTGTCGCGTCACTACCCCGCGGGCAAGAACGTTCGCATTGAACTGAAAAACCTGTCCGGCACTATCACAGTCGAAACCTGGCCCAGGGACGAGATTCGAATTACCGCTACCATGGAAGCGCCGGCGGTGCATTTCAATCCTCGACAAACCGATGCCGGGTTGGTGATCGATATCGTAGGCGACAATCGCGATCGTCGCGACGTCGGCGACGTCAACTTCAAGATTCAGGTGCCCTCGCGATCGTCGGTTGATCTGGAAACCAGGAGCGGACAAATCAGCGTCAGTAACATCCAGGGCGACCTGGTTCGCGCCCACGTGTGGACTTCCGGCGACATTACTCTCTCTGGAGTTAACGCCGCCCGCGTGTTTGCTTCGAACACGACCGGCAATATTTTCTTTGACGGAGAATTCGCTTCGGGTGGCACCTATGAATTCAAGTCGGGGCAGGGAACGATTACGCTCAGGCTTCCGGCAAGTTGCGGGTTCCGTCTGGTCGCCACGGCGCCGGCGAAGAAGATCTCAATGGGCCAGTTCTGGAATGATGGCATGAAATGGGCAGGCGAGGGCCGCCGCATCATCGGCGATGTCGGCGATGGCCGCGCGTCAGTCACGGTCACGAATTACCAGGGCGACATCAAGTTCATGCGCCGCTAGACAACACCTCTTTTCTCCCTCACAATTCATTTCGGTGAAAAGAAGCGTACCCCTATTTCCCGCAGTCGTCTTTCTAGCACTCTCCATTCTTTATTTCTGCGCGCCGGTGGCGGCGCAAAAAGACAAGAAGCCCGCGCAATCAATGCCGGCTCCGCCGCTCTTAACCCGCACTACTACGGGGCACGACGTCCGGCGCCTCGGATACGGTGGCGCAGTCACAATCGTCGGAGCTCCTACCGGTTCTATCACTATCGAGGGCTGGCAACGGGGCGAAGTTGAGGTCAACACCGTGGTTGAGTTGCGCGCTCCCAGTGCCCAGGATCTCGATCGGCTGGCAACGGTAAACCGTTTTGCTATCGACGAGGACGCCAATCACATTCGGATCATTACGACCGGGACTCATGACAAGAAATTTCTGAAGCGGGTGGCTAAAGATTTCCCAAAGTCCCTACTCGGCGTGCCCTGGAAAGTTGATTATCACATCAAGGTGCCGGCGATGACCGAGCTCACCATCGACGCCGGCAACGGCCCCATCAAAGTATCGGGCGTCGAAGGATCGATTCGTATCAACGCTCTGGAAAGCATCGCGGACTTGTCGCTAACGGGGAGCGACCTTTCGCTGCTGATTCAGAAAGGCGCAGTGAACTTTACAATTCCCGCTCGCTCCTGGCATGGCCTGCGAGCGGAAATAAAAGTGGCGAGCGGCAATCTTAACGTTGACCTGATGCCGGGCTTTAGCGGCGACATCAACGCCGAAGTCCTGCGCACCGGCGAGGTCAAAAGCACTTTTCCAAACCTCGAGCCGCGCGAGCGCAACAGTATCGGGCCACGTTCGGTGAAGGCTCGCGCCGGCAGTGGCGGCGCCTTACTGACATTCACAGTCGGTGACGGGCTAATTCAGATAGGCCAGATAGGATCGGCCCCTGGTAAGCAGTAGCAAGCGATGTCCGCGGAAACTCAACTCGACATACTCGCCGTCTTCGCGCATCCCGACGATGCGGAGCTAACGATGGCCGGGACTTTGTTGAAGTTGAAAGCGCTCGGCTATCGCACCGGCGTCCTGGATATGACTCGCGGAGAAATGGGCACGCGAGGCACGCCGGAGATTCGCGCGAAAGAGGCACTCGAAGCCGCGCGGGTACTGGGATTGGATGCGCGCCTGAATCTGGAACAGCCGGACGCCCGCATCACGTTCGATGAAGAGACACGACGGGCAATGGTCCGCGTACTCAGGACCCGCGCTCCGAAAGTGCTCTTCACTTCGCATTGGGATGATCCTCATCCCGATCACGCAGCTACTTCCCGGATTGTGCGCGAAGCCGCGCGCCTGGGGACAATGCGCCACTATGATGAAGAGACGGGCCTGCCGGCGATCAAGATGCCGGCAATAGCGCATGCGGTGTACTCGCGCCTGGTGGTTCCATCTTTCATAGTGGACGTGTCGGAGTTTGCCGAAGGCAGGATGAAGGCGATTCGCGCCTACGCCTCACAGTTCTATAGTGCGGCATCAACCGAACCTGCGACGCGCATTAGCGAGCCCGGCTTTCTCAGGCAGGTTGAAGATCGGATGCGTTATTACGGCTCAATGATTGGGGTTGAGGCGGGCGAGGCTTTCTATGTTCGCGAGGCTCTAAACGTGGAAGATCCGTTCGCGTTGTTAATCCGCCCGATGAATATTTATTCCTAGGCCGGCTGTGTCAGAAGCCCGACCGTAAGGGAGGGCAACACTCGCCACCGGATCTATCCTCATAAACACAAGAGCGCCGCCGCGTTTCCTGGCTTGAGGAAGTGTTGGCGAAAGCTGCCCTCCCTTACGGTCGGGCTTTCGACACGCCTGCGGCTCGGTTCCGACCAAGGTTCTATTTCTTCTTCTCATTCAAAACAGTCAAAGCAATCGCCATGACCGCGTGAGCGCGTGGGGCCTCACGCTCGAACACCCGCGCCAGTTCCACCGCTCTGTCAAAGTCCGCATTCGCCAACCTCTGGAAGACGCCGGCCAGATCGAAATCCGGGATCGAATGTTGATGCATCGAACGCGATCCTTTGCTGATTATCCGGAAGGTCAATTCCCCGTCTTCACCGGTAAAGTCGGGCGCAGAGTTCGCGGCTCTGACGGCGTCATTCATCGAATCCCAACCGCGTGGCGGATCGATCGCCAGCAGGGCGTTCGCAATGGCCAGAAAGGCGCGCGGGCGATCGGGATCTGAGGCGCCTAAGCGGCGTGCTTCCGTTGCGGCATCGTCAAGCAGTTGAAGGGCGCGCTCTCGATCCGGCTTGCCCGACTTTGGCGACATGAACAGTCTAGCGGCGCCGGTCATGGTCCAGGCTTTCTGCAAATGGGTTAATTCACCAGTCCGGACAATCTCTAAAGCGCGCTCCGCGTCCTTCTTCTCGATCGCTGCCCAGGCCATTGAAGCATCGACATACGCCCGCAAACTTTGCCGCAGTTCACTGTCGTCAATCTTATCAACATAGTCGAGGGCTTTTGGATCGCCCGAGGCTGCGCGAAATATCGCCAGTTGCAAGTATCCCTGGTCACGTTCCGCCGATGTCCTCGCGCGGTCGATGCGATCGAGGACGGACTGTTCCATGCTCTGCGTCCGCTGCTGCGGAGTGGCCTCTTCTCGTCGGGACTCGTCTTGTGAACGTAGACTTTCGGGGACGATAGCGGTTAGCGCTGCCAGTTGGGTCCGTAAGCCCGCGGTCAATTCGGGAGTGGCAAATTGCTCGAACAGTGGAAGGTAGTTTCGGATTGCCTGGTACGTGAAGAGAACATTTAGTTCCTGCTCAGGCGGAACGGGTCGCGTTAGTACTTCAGCGGCCAAGCGGAAAAAGGCCAGGCGCAACGCCGGCGTCACATCAGGAGGACTCTTCGCCCCAGACATGCGGGGGTTTGTTAGTGCACCCGATCCGATCGAATAGACATACCCGTGGGGGCTGAAGATGTAGGATGAGAGCAACGCGATGGTGTTAAGGTCCGATTGCGGATTAGCCGCGGCGAGGTTCAATAGAGACGCATAACGCTGGTCCGCGAGGGCAGCATTCTTTTCCCGCAACGATGAAAGGAACTCGATCGCCTGTTGGCTGATCGTGCTTAGGAGAGGATTCCCCAACTCCAGGGCGCGAGCCTGATCGCCCGACGACAGTAGCTCCTTTGCCGCATCGACTCTCTGAGTTGATGCTGGGTCCGTATCATCGGGATTTATCGGGTTCTCCTTGGCCCGACCTTTCTCCTGCAGCCTGGCCAGGAACTCTTCGGCAAGGGCTGTATCGTGCTTTACCGCCAAACCCAGGACTTCTTTGCGCAAATCTGGCGGTGTAGTTACTGCATAACCACCCCCGCCGGACCTGGCTCGCTGTTCGCGAATATCGTCCTGCAGTTTCTGCCGGGCTTCAGCATCGGCGATCTCGGCGGCGTCCCAGGCCTTGCGAAACAAACTGCGAGCACGATCAGTTTCGTCTTCCCAGAGCACGTCGGCGATACGCGATTGTGTCCGCGCGCGCAGTCTCGAATCGCTAAAGGCGCCGGCGTCTGTTGCCAGCGACATCAAAAGGGATTGGGCTTGCGTTCTGCGTGCGAGACGAAGTCTTTCAACTTCCGGATCCGCGGCGGGTTTGATGTTCGCGACCACGCTCTTGGCCGGCGCGGTTTTGTTTGCTTCGTTGGATTGAGCAGAAACCGTGACGCAGATGATCGGAAGACAGAGGAGAGGGAGCAGGTGAGTGCATTTCATTTTTTTACTCCAGCAAAGTTGAGGAAAAAGAACTACGCGCCGAACGAACCAGGTTCAGAGTTCAAGCTTTAGCTTGCCCTCTGCAAGCGGCAACCCGAAGGTGGAACTCTTAACGCAGGCCTAGTTCTTCTTCGCCTTTTCATCCAGGACCGACCGGGCAATCGCAATCACGGCGCTGGCCCGGGGCGCTTCGCGTTCAAAGCCGCGCGCCAACTCGACGGTGCGATTGTAGTCTTCCTTCGCGAGTTCGCCAAAGATGCCGGACACGTCAAAGTCCTGCGCCGAAGAGCTGTGTACGGAAGCAATTACTTTGGTAAAAAAGCTGACTCTGATCGCGCCATCTTCTCCGGTAAAACCTTCGGCAGAGTTTGCAGCTCTGACGGCGTCGTAAGTAGCATCCCAGGTCTTACTACGATCGTTAATCAGCAAAGCATTCGCCACGGCCATGAGTGCGCGCGGCCGGTCGGGATCGGAACCCTCAATACGACGCGCTTCGGCGGCTGCGTCCTCAACCACTGCCAATGCTTTCTCATGATCAGTCTTCGCCAACAACTTCGCGGCTGAAGCCAACGCCCAGGCTTTTTGCAGGTGCGTTAACTCGCCGGTGCGAACCAACTCCAAAACCTGTTCGGTCTTTTTCTTGTCAACCGCTCGCATAGTCATGGTGACGTCAGTATAGGCGCGCGTATTCTGACGCAGCTCGCCGTCATCGATCTTGTCAACATAGTCGCGGGCGCGCATATCGCCATTGTCGGCTCGGATCCTGGCCAACTGAACATAGAGCCCATCACGTTCCTCTGCCGTTTTGGCATGGTCTAGTCTATCAAGCAGGGCCTTCTCTCGATCGTCGCTGGTCAGCGATGGCCTTATCCCGTCTCGCAAGGTGTCATCATCGCGCTCTCGCAGTTCTTCCGGCACAGCGGCGCCCAGTCCCTCCATCTGCGCGCGCAGCGCTTCAGTCATATCACGGGGAGCGAATTGTTCGAATAGCGGCAGCAGTCGCTTAATCATGAGGTATTTGCCCTGCAAGCCCGCCGAGGTCTGATCCTGTCCGGGAGGAGCTTGCGGTCGCAGCAATATTGCAGCCGCCATCTGAAAGAAGGCTGTGCGCAATTCGGGCGCAACCGGCGGAGCTTCGGAGTTCCTCGACGATTGCGTGTTAGCGCCGTTGTCGGTGAAGGTTACGAAGATATGTGGAGTGAAGAGATAAGACGATAGAAGGGAAACCGTGTTCGCGTCCGATTGCAAATTGCCCGCAGCCATCGCGAGCGTTCCTGCATATCGACGATCGGCGGCGGCGGCATTTTTCTCACGTAGATAAGAAAGAAAATCGATTCCTTCCCGGGTAATGGTGACCAGAGCCGGATCGGCAAATTGCAGGGCCCGGTCAACATCAGTTGCGAGCAGTTGATTCGCCAGCCTCAGCCGCTGCCGGACTCCATCCGGAGTATCAAACAGATCACCTTTGGTTTTGTCCGCGGCTTCCGTGGCCTCCCGCGCCTTTTCCACTTTGAGTTTGGCCAACATCTCCTCGCCCAGCGCTCGATCGCGTCGGGCGGCGAGACGCAGCACTTCGCTGCGCACATTTGTGGGCCCGCTGTCGGGAATGCTTCCGCCTTTATTCGGTCGCGTCATGTCGATCGAGACCTGGCGTGGGTCACCCTCATCGACAATCTCAGCGGCGTTCCAGGCTTTGCGGAACAGGTTGCGTGCTCTTTCTGGATCAGCATCCCAAAGTACGTCGGCGATCCGTGCCTGGGTCCGCGCGCGCAGTCTCTGATCGTTGTAGCTGCCCGCGTCCGCGGCCAATGAAATCAGCAGCGATTGCGCCTGGGCTCGGCGCTCCCGCAGAATTCGCTCCGCTTCCGGATCGGCTGCGGCCTTGCCCTTGCCGGCGACTTCCTTAGCCGGTGCGGGTTTCTTGGCTTCGTTTGGTTGGGCGGCGACAGTTGCGCATAGGAACAACAAGCAAAGCAGAATGGGCGGGGTACGACGATTCATGTCTTAACCTCCGGAAGGCTGGGTAGACCAGGAATGCTACGTAAACGCGTATCACGCGTCAGAGGTGGGCGAGGTTCCGGAATGTAACGCCGAAATTAGAGTTGGATCAGAGTAGCCTAAACTGCGACCACTTCCATTTCGGGATCCACTTCCTGCTTGAGCATGCCTTCGATTGCCATCAGCGTGCCTGAGAGTGAACTGGGGCAACTACCGCATGCGCCCTGGTAGCGAATCTTCAGAGTGTGTTCTTCGAGGCCGATGATTTCTACATAGCCTCCGTCACCCATCAAAGCCGGTCTCACCTTTTCGTCAAGAATATTATTGATTTGCTGCAGGCGTGGGTCGTCGCTGGTGACGACTCCAATCGCGCCGCCAATACCCGAGGCGCCCGGCGGGGTTGTAGCGACTGACTCGGCAGCCCGGATCGGCACGGCCAGCGTCGGCAACAGTTCGTCCCAATCGGCCGGGTCTTCCTTCTCGACGGTGATCATGTTGTCCATATAGAACACCGATACCACACTGCCAACGTCGAAGAGGGATTTCGCGAGCACATCGCTTTGGGCTTGATCGGCCGAGCCGAACTGGCGGGCGACGCCATGGGTTACGGGCTCGCGCAAAATGAACTTCACTGCGTTTGGATTCGGCGTTTCCTGAATATCGTTAATCTTTGGCATTGACCCTGAGGCGAAGACCGACTTTCACTAAAGGCGGCCGCGCTGTTCCTTCCTGGTTTCACCCACATTATAGTCCTTTGACGCCAGAACCCTAACCGCAGTGCAGCTAGAGAAGTTGTTGCCAATGCCGGGGCGGCCCCAAACGCAAAGGAAAGCTCGCATCCTTAACGAGCAGGAATGACCGGCCTCGTCCATAGAGTTCCAGAGAGAGCAAGCCATCACTTCCAAAGCATGACATTCTCTGAGAAGAGAGGCAGTCCGATGGCGTGTCTTGCAAAAAACCTTGCGAGTCAGGGTCAACGGGCATATACTCTCGGGTCTCACTTGCCCCCCTTTTTCTCAAAGGTTGAGACAAGTTGAGCCGGGCAGACGATTTGCGAGGGTCGTCTGCCTTTTTTATTGGCTCGCAGCCCTCATGGGCTACTGCTCCCGTGTGCGGCCTCGATTATGGCCGCAGGGGTACTGATGCAGTTTGAAAAGTGGGCACTGGCTCCACATCCAATTATAACGAGAGGTCGCAGGGATTCGATGCGTCGGCATTTCCTTTAGCCGCGTTCACGCGGCTTTCCCGAAGGGATTCTAGACCGGGCGTTTTACGCCCGGGGTGGAGCGCGATTGATCTCAAAGCCCGTTTCAACGGGCTTAAAGTTCTCGGCTCTGGCTGTGCGCCGGCCGCGCTGATTTTCAAAGCACGCCGAAGCGCGCTAGCCCCCGATAACTCGCCGACTGGCCCCAGCGCTAAAGCGCTGGTCTAGTAACCCTTCGGGCAACGCGTCTGAAGACGCCTATCTTCGCTATGGCTTGATGAGCTTCAAATTGCATCAGTACCGACGCAAGGGTCTGTTTGCCTACGGCTCACTGCTCGCTGCATACTGCACACTGATTCATGAACATTGGCATCACAGTTTATCCGACTTATGGCGGCAGCGGCATCGTCGGTTCTGAGTTGGGCAAAGAACTTGCCGCGCGCGGCCACACGGTGCACTTCATCTCTTCGGCTTTGCCCACGCGCTTGACTGAACTTAACGAGCGGGTGCGCTTTCATGAAGTCGAAATGATGTCTTACCCACTCTTCGAACATCAGCCTTACACCCTCGCGCTGGCGACGAAAATGGCCTCGGTAGCAGAGACTGAGAACCTCGATCTGCTGCATGTGCATTACGCGATTCCGCATTCGATCAGCGCAATCCTCGCGCGCGAGTCGCTGAAGCCTCATCGTCGCTTGCCGGTGATCACCACTCTGCACGGCACGGACATAACGCTGGTGGGAGCCGATCGCTCTTACCTGCCAATCACTCGTTACGCCCTCGAGCAGTCCAACGGCGTCACGGCGATTTCGAATTACCTGAAGCACGCGACTATCGAGACATTTCAATTCGATCGCATCGAAGTGATTCCAAACTTTGTTTGTCCGGACGACTATAAGCCCAAGGTGGATTGCGATTTGCGTAAGGAGCTTTCGCCCGACGACGCACCCATCATGGTTCACGTCTCAAACTTTCGTCCCGTCAAACGTCCGGTCGATTGCGTGGAGATTCTAGCGCGAGTACTCAAGAAGACCCCCGCGCGTCTGGTGATGGTGGGCGATGGCAGCGAACGCACCAATGCGGCCCACCGGGCGCGTTGTCTGGGCGTCGATGACAACTGCGTGTTTGTCGGTAAGCAGCCGCGGATCGTCGACTATCTTTGCGCGTCCGATTTGCTGCTGCTGCCGTCTGAACAGGAGTCATTCGGACTGGCGGCGTTGGAAGCTATGGCCTGTCAGGTCCCGGTGATCGCGTCACGCGTTGGCGGAGTGCCGGAAGTTGTCGATGACGGCGAGACCGGCTTTCTCAGCGAAGTTGGTGATGTGGATAAGATGGCAGAGGATGCAGTGAAGCTTTTGATTGACGCGAAGCTGCGCCGCGAAATGGGCAAGCGAGCGCGGGCCTCGGCAGTGTCGCGCTACAGCACTGACCGCGTCATTCCGAAGTACATAGAGTTTTACGAAAAAATTCTAGCTGGATAGAGACGCTGGGCCGGGCACCGGGCCGGTGGGCCTTCAAACATCGGCGGAAGAACGATCCACGAAATACACGAAGCGAGTTTCGTGTGATTTCGTGGATCGTTCTTTCCCGATCGGCAAAGATCACGAAACCAATCAGTCATCGTTTGTGGCATTGCCCAAAAGAGTCCGCTAAACCCAGCCTACTATCCGGCAGATGTTCTGAAAGTTATTACGCAAAGCCATCTTTTGTCATCAGGACTTTTCGTATTAAGCTCACCCAGACTCTTATGCGGGAGGCTCTCTTGAAAAGACATCATTTGCTCGCCATCCTCTTAATGACTCAACTCAGTTTGGGCGCTCTTGGCCAGCAGCCCTCAACCCCAAACATTGGGCCGCCGCCACCGCCCCAGGAGAAACCTCTATCGCAGCAGGTCCAAAAGCCCGACTCTGAAGATGTCGTCCGCATCACCACCAACCTGGTCCAGGTTGATGCGGTTGTCACCGACAAGAACGGCAAAGTCGTGACTGACCTGAAGCCTGAGGAGATAAGGATCATGGAAGACGGCAGGGCCCAGAAGATCACCAACTTTTCTTACAACGTCACTGAATCACCCGCCCCGCCCGCGCGCACGGAAAAACCCGCGACCATTGATAAGAACGCGCCGCCGGCGCCTCCTACTCGGTTGAAGCCTGAAGACATTCGCCGCACGATCGCAATAGTGGTGGACGATCTGGGGCTGTCTTTTGAGAGCACGCATTTCGTGCGACAGGCGCTCAAGAAATTCGTCGATGAGCAAATGCAGACTGGTGATCTAGTCGCCATTGTTCGCACCGGCGGCGGCATGGGGGCTTTGCAGCAATTCACTTCCGACAAGCGGCAACTCTACGCGGCCATCGAGCGAGTAAAATGGAACTCGGTTGGACGAGGCGGCATCGGCGCGTTCGCCCCCATTGAACCACCCACGTCCGGTGCACAGGGGCCGGCGATAGATGCCGCGAATGAAGAACTGAACCAGTTTCGCGAAGATATGTTCTCGGTGGGAACGCTGGGCGCCATCAGCTATGTCGTTAAGGGTTTGCGACAGCTCCCGGGTCGCAAGTCGATTCTTCTGCTATCGGACGGATTCAGAATCTACAACCTCGAGGACTCTTCGCGTAACTACCTCGCTCTGGAAAAACTCCGTCGCCTGATTGATGAAGCGGGCCGAGCCTCGGTTGTGATCTACACAATGAATGCGACCGGCTTGCAGACTCTCGGTCTGACTGCTGCCGATAACCCGGGTTCGGCCGACGTTGGGGAAATGTTAAGCAAGCGGCGCAACGCGGCTTTCGAAACTCAGGAAGGCCTGGACTTTCTGGCCCAGCAAACCGGGGGCATTGCCATTAAGAATAACAACGACTTGAGCAAAGGCATTCGCCGGGTGTTGGAAGACCAGAGAGGCTATTACCTGATCGGATATCGTCCCGAAACTGCCACTTTTGATCCGCGGACCGGCCGCCGTACTTTTCATAAGCTGACTTTGAAAGTGACTCGGCCGGGGAAATTCAACGTGCGCATGCGCAACGGATTTTATGGCGTCTCAGACACAGACCAGCACGCGCCGGTCCAACGCACGCTTGCGCAGCAATTGCTCAACGCCCTGACATCGCCGTTTGGTTCGACCGGCGTCCATCTTCAACTGACTTCACTATTCGGCAATGATCCCAAGGCAGGTTCGATCATGCGCTCGATGCTGCACATCGATGGCCGCGATCTGACATTTACCACGGAAGCCAACGGGATGCACAAGTCTGTCTTTGACGTGCTGGCAATGACTTTCGGCGACAACGGCGTGCCTGTCGATCAAATCGGGCGGACCTACAATATGGAATTGCCCGAAGCCCTTTACAAACATGCGCAGCGCGACGGCCTGGTCTATTACCTGACAGTGCCCATCAAAAAACCTGGCGCCTACCAGTTGCGAATTTCGTTGCGCGACACGAGTAGCGAACGTATCGGTTCAGCCAGCCAGTTCGTCGAAGTTCCCGACCTGAAAAAAAATCGTCTGGCTATTTCCGGCATCGTGCTGCGCGGCGAGCAGCCGGGAGAACGGACCGGTGCGGCAGCTGCGAGTCAGCCGACTGATCCGGCGGCGCAGGATCAAAATGCAAGGGACCAGCAAAATCCCGAGGCCAGTCCCGCCGTGCGTCATTTAAAGCAAGGCATGTTGATGGACTATCTCTTCATCATTTACAACCCGCGCCTCGACAAAGCCACGAACAAGTCGCAGCTCGTCTCGCAGATACGACTTTTTCGAGATGGTCAGCCGGTCTTTACCGGGAAAGAAAACTCTCTGAACTTCTCCGGGGCGATTGATCCCAAACGGCTGGTTGCGAGTGGGGCACTACAGCTCGGAACCGATCTGGCGCCGGGAGAGTATGTGCTGCAAATCATCATCAAAGACATGTTGGCTGACGAAAAGCATCGCACAGTAACTCAGTGGATGGATTTTGAGATTGTGAAGTGAGCAGGCTGGGAGCGCGGACATCCTGTCCGCACACGCGAGCGAAGCTCGAGTCGTTTGTCTTCCCGGGAGGCAACTGTCGAGTCGTCTGTTCGCCCTGGCGCGCTCAGTGTGGACAGGATGTCCGCGCTCCCGGCCAAGGCGCAAATAAAACTCTCTACCTGCCGCAAAGCTTCTGCGCTAACAGCTCCGCTGCCACTTTGTGCCCCTGGGCATTCCAGTGACCATTCCCGAGATCGCTGCCAAATCCATGTAAGAAAACCTTGTTCTGGTCCGCGTAGGCTTGCATTGGTTGAGCCAGATCCAGGAATTCAATTTGTTCGTGATCGGCCATCGCTTTCAGTCTGAGGTTGGGATAAAAAATAGAGTCCGCGCCGATGTGCTGAAGGAACTTTTGTCTCACCACTGGATCGGGATAAACCTGAATTGCGTTACTCAGTGTGACCAGCAGAAACCTGGCTTTCTTTTGCGCGACGTCGTCCCGCATCTGCTTGATCAATCCTTCAGTGACGCGCCAGGCTTCCTTCCAGTTGTCATCGCGCGGCTCGACATAAATCATGTTGTCGATGCCGATGTCTTCCGCGTTGCGCACTGTCACAGGGGTCCCGTCGGCGGGCTTTGTCTGCGCCTGGGCGGCCAGTCGCCGCTTGTTTCTCCAGTCGGTCAATTTTAGCTTGGCAACGAATTGCACGTAGTGGACCAGCTGCACGACGCGCAGGCTGTTGTGAATCCAGCGGCCCAGTCGGTTCAGTTTTGAGTCGCGTTGGCGGTAGGTGGACGAGTTGCGAAACGAATCGTCGTAGGTCAGCTCGCCATTGCGATAGACAAAATAGGGAACCTCTTCGGTCCGGCTCAACGCGCGCGAGTTATCGTAGATATCATTGTAAGTAGTGAAGGCCAACACAATCAGATCCGGCGAGTAATCCCAAACCTTTTGCCGCAGAGTCATCAACTCCTGGGCCGTGCCGTAACCCGACACGCCAAAGTTGATCACCTCGATCTTCTTACCCGGAAAGGCATTGCATTCCTGAAGTTTGCGCTCGAGCAGAAACCAAAACGTCTGTTCCATCGGCACGTGCATGGCTTCCGAGAAAGAATCGCCGAGCACTGCGATCCGAACTGTGTCCGCGGGCTTGGGTTTTGGGTGTTCGCGATCCCGCAAACCGTCGCTGTTGATGCGAACATAGGATTCGCCCTCGCGCTGATAGTGACCCTCGACGCTGGGCTGCAAAGCGAAGCCGCGATAAGCATCAGTTGTATAGAAGAGCGGATACGAATAGCCGATGACACGCAGAAAGGCCTCGCTCATGATCAGGCCGAACAACAGGCCAAAGAAAATGAGCAAGAGTTTCTTTTTAATATTGCGTGGTCGCTTCATTCTTTAGTTCTAAGAGCGCGTTAATGCTGGGAGCGCGGACGTCCCGTCCGCAACGTGCTTAAGCACGTACGTTCGCGCTTCGCGCTCAATGCGGACGGGACGTCCGCGCTCCCAGCATAGAGTAGCCTCCTTCAAACGGAAGGTGCTTCTTTCTGGTAGACGATCCAGCACCACGTCGCCAGCCGGTAGCGTTCAAACAAACGATGCCAGCGTCCGGCCCGCCAAGCCGGTTGTTGCGTCTGGCGATGAACTACCTTCAAACCGCTCTTCTCCCCCAGAATTTCCAGGCTCTTGATCGAGAAAACCCAGTTGTGATGTCCTAACGCCAGATGTTTGTATGGCCGACTCTTAAGACGGAGGGCGGATAGCACGTCCTTAATGCGCGAATCCAGACTCTGATAGTTTGGCACCACGACCACCAGAAACCCGCCGTCATTCAAGAGCTCTTTGGACCTTTGCAAAGTCGAAAGCGGATTGCTCGTATGTTCCAGGACGTGGAGCATCGTGATGATGTCATACTTGCGCGTGAACTGAATCTCCTCAATCGTGCCGTGATGGATTGCGAAGCCGGCTTTCGCAGGGACGTTTTCGCTGACGTGCTTTGATAGGTCCGTCCCTTCAACTTCATAGCCTCGTGTGCGGGCGAGTTGAGGCAGCAGGCCGCTGCCCGTGCCCACGTCCAACAAAGACTTCCCTTCGGTGTGTTTGGCGATAAAGTCGAGATAGTCCTGGACCTGCCGGTGAACCGACGGATCGAAACGATCGTAATCGAACTCCAGATTACAACCCCAGCCATCGAAGTATTCGGGATTGTCATACAGGGCTGTGTTTTCTTCCGTCGCCGCGATCGGCGTCGCGACGTACTCGCAATGATCGCATTTGAATATTTCTTTCCCGGTAAAGTCTGCGCCGATGCGACGGAGATTGCGCGCGCAGAGCAGGCAGCGGGCGTTTGTGTTAGCTGAAGTCATTCGGAGATCAAGAAGAGCCGCCCGCTACCGCAGGCGGTTCTGACAAGACTGACTTTTGTACTACAGACATTGGAGAAGCTCAAACTGGAGCGCGGACATCCTTGTCCGCCAGCGTGCGCAGCACGCTCCGCCTCCCGCATATCACTGCCAAAGGTTGGTTCGCGCTGCGCGCTCAGGCGGACAAGATGTCCGCGCTCCGATCACGGGATTGCTCTACAGGTTTCCGATCGTCGGTCCGTGAAATAGCACCTTGACGTAGTACAGCCACGATAGATTCAGTAGTAACGGAATAAGGTCCGTGCGGGACAGGCTTCTTAGATAAAGTCCCAGTGATAAGCCAAAGCATACGATCATTAACAGGCCCGACACTTGAAAAAAATGCATCGCCAGCAGGAACTTAGCGTCGCCCGACCTGGCATTGAGCATCGGGACAATCACCAACACGTGGATCAGCCAGAGCGTAATGGGAACGGCCCACGTTACTATGCGAGCGGTCGCGATGAGCGGCCCGGTTGCCGCCGAATTAATTTCGATCTCTGAGTCGGACATTCAACGCCTTGTTTGAGCAGGAAGATATTCCGCCGGCGCTTCAACGCCTCGGACGGATTATACGCGAGGATCGCGCGGCGCTGAGCAAGACTATCGCCCGTTTTGGATACTGACGCTGGGAGCTGGGAGCGCGGGCGCCCTCGCCCGCATCGCACCACAGGTGCGAAATCTTTCCCACGACACAAGTGCTCAAGTCGGGCTTGCCAGCCGAAGCATTGCGGGCGAGGGCGCCCGCGTTCCCAGTTATGCGGATGGTGTCTTGAGAGTGCAGCATTACTCAGCTTCAAGACAATCCAACTCTTTAAAGATCGCGGTTGCCTCTCTCTTGGTAAGACGATCCACGAAACACACTAAACCGAGTTTGGTTTATCGTTAAGGTGCGTGTGATTTCGTGGATCGTCCTTGTCGGAGCGAGAAAAGTATTGTGTTAGATTCTCAGCGGAATTCTGTGATGAAGATTCTGCAGATATGTTCGGCGCGCGAACTCGGTGGCGGCGAGAAGCATCTGGCCGATCTGGCCAACGGATTGGCTCGCCGCGGTCATGATGTCTTTGCCGCGCTAATACCCGCTTCGCCGCTGCGGTCAGAACTCTCTTCCGTGCCCAGTCAAAATATTCTGGAACTGGCGATGCGAAACTCGCTGAATGTCCGAAGCATTCTCAAACTGGCTCGATTTGTTCGTCAGAACGAGATTGATATCGTGCATGCCCACATTGCGCGGGACTATCCTTTGGCGGCGTCTGTAGCCAGACGCGCCGGCGCGCGGCTGGTGCTTACCCGTCACGTTCTGTTCCCGCTCAACCGAATTCACAAGTTCACCCTGCGCCGGACAAGTCGCGTGATCGCAGTTTCTGAAGCTGTCGCCGAAGGGCTGCGCGCCCAGAAAATATTCGAACCCAATACGATTACCTGCATTCATAACGGCATTGATGTGGATCGATTCGAAAAGAGCAGGGAAGCGATGGCGCCTGCGGCAGATACGAACCTTCGCGTTGGCATGGTTGGACACTTGGCGCGGATCAAGGGGCAGGAAGATTTCATCCGCGCGGCCGCAGCCGTCTGCAGCCGGCGCGACGATGTCGAATTCATCATCGCCGGCGAAGACAAATCGCGCGGAGGCGACAATCGCCGCCAGCTTGAAAAACTTATTGCCGAGTTTGGTCTGCGCAAACGGATTAGTTTAGTTGGGTGGGTGGATGACGTGCCGGCGCTTCTCGAGACGTTTGATCTCTTCGTTTCGCCTTCGCGATCAGAACCGTTCGGCCTCTCGATTGTCGAAGCGATGGCCGCCGGCGTGCCTGTCATCGCGACCAGGTCAGAGGGCGCGCGCGAAATCATCGATGAGGGTCAGACCGGGCAGCTGGTTCCTATTGGAGACGCGGCAGCTTTAGCAAACGCGATGGAACAAATGTTGTCGGACCGAGAAGAACGTGCACGGCTTAGTGAGAATGCCCGGCGCGTCGTTCGCGAACGCTTTTCGCTGGGACGAATGGTGGATGCAACTGAACAGGTTTATCAGGAGACGGGCGCTACGAAGTAGCTGACTCCGGTATTGTTCGTGTCGCTTCGTGTGATTTCGTGGATCGATTTTCTGGCCGGCGGTGACGATCCAGGAGACCACACGAAAAAACTTGAGCGCATGGATAGTCTCCGAGTCGAAGCGTCAGGCTTATAACCTGAGCGGGCTTCGTCCGCTGGCGGACAGGATGTCCGCGCTCGAGTCGCGGCTGATGCGTCAGACCAATGCGTCAGATTGGCTGCACTTCCCTAGCGAACAACTTGATCTCAGGAGCGCCTTCGGACAATCGAACCATCCGCTCAAATTCAAATCCCAGTTTTTCGAGTAGGCGGATTGAGGACTGATTGTCGGGATTGGTAACGGCCACAACTCGGTTCAAGCCGAGGGTTTTACTCGCGTACGACATCACCGCAGATGCGGATTCGAAAGCATAACCTTGTGAGCAGAACTCATGGAGCAGGGCATAGCCGATATCGACGTCGTCGAGCACCTCACGCTTCAGCAAGCCACAGATTCCGATTGGCACGGCGGCGGATTTAGTCTCGACCAACCAAAGACCAAAGCCAAACTTTTCATAACTGGCGATGGGCCCTTTCAGAATATAGTCGCGCGCCTGATCGACAGTGCGCACTTCACGGTCACCAATGTTCTGAATGAAGGAAGGTTCATTGAGCAGCCGCAGGACAAATTCCGCATCATCAGTCGTCAGCATGCGAAGTTGTAATCTGTCGGTCTCGAGAATCATTGTCATTACTTTAGCTTGCAGCCGCGCGTTGAGAAAG
The DNA here is from genome assembly GCA_033857635.1 of Blastocatellia bacterium. Classification (GTDB taxonomy): domain Bacteria; phylum Acidobacteriota; class Blastocatellia; order Pyrinomonadales; family Pyrinomonadaceae; genus UBA11740. The sequence goes on along the minus strand of JAWVDF010000038.1, from coordinate 73,765 downwards.
TTCGGAAGGTACTTTCTGCGTTTGAAGCATGGGGACCGTCAGGGTTTCAACCATCAGTATGAGACGCCACTCACACACTACCTGCCTTGCCGGTCGGCGTCTTTCCAGATAAGATCGGCGGACGGGTTTTCTGAGATAAGAAATTGTTTTAGCACACGGAAAGTAAAGAAGGGGAGAGTAGATGCAAACACGGAGATCGATATTCGTACTTAGCCTGGGACTTTTAGTGGTCCTGGCTCTTGCCTGTAAGTTCAGTGCCTCCACGGCCAATATCAGCGGATTGAAGCTAAGCAAAGACAAAGCCGCGGCCACTGAAACCAGCACCTTTGCGCCCACCGACACGGTCTATGCCGTCGCTACGATTGCGAATGCACCCGGCAAGGTTAAGGTAAAGGGCAGTCTGATCATTGAAGATGCGCCCAACGAAAAAGGACCCGAGAGCACGATCGATTTGTCGGGAAGCGGCACGGCGACGTTTACTTTCACACCGCCGGCATCAGGTTTTCCTCCCGGAAAATACAAGATCGAAGTTACTCTGATGGACGAAAACGGCGACAAGAAGGACTCGAAGTCGGCTAGCTTTACCGTCTCGTAAATTCAACTTAGTTCAAACCAGCCCATGCCGGTGGTACAAACACACCGGCGCGGGGCTTTTTGTGTGCGGTGCTTGATCAGCATGGTGTCGTTTAGAGGCGGGCGTTGCCCGCCTTCTTTATTTCAGCGGTGGGGCGGCGGGCTACGCCCGCCTCCAAACTAAGTTGGACTGTACTTTATCTGCTTTGTCAGCCACTGAGTTTCGGTAGTGGGGTAAAAGTGTGGTGTTAGTCTCCGGGGCATTAGCCCGACCGTCAGGGAGGGCTCCGAAGTGAGTTAGTTGAGCCCTCCCTGACGGTCGGGCTAGTGCCCCGAATCACGACCCGACTGTTAACACCACACTTTTACCCCACTACCTGAGTTTCACTTTGCTTCTCCCAATGGAAACATTTGAGGTAACATAGGAGTCAAAGAAGCCCATGCCGACAGAACACAGCATTCCTGAAGAGAAGTCGCGGCGCACTCTGATCATCGTTATTGCGATCGTAGCGGCAATTCTGATCGGAGGATTTTTCTACCTGCTGCTGCGCAGGACCGTAGCGCCGAGCGCGCCGCCGACTCTGCAAGGCGCCATCCGCCCCGGCTCGCCCGATTGGGACAAATACAGCAAGCTAATCGTGCTCGACGAGCAAGAAGCAGATGAAGCCAAGCGCACGCTGGGCGACACCGTGATGTCACTACATGCCACAGTGCGCAATCTTACCGGGCGCACGCTCACCGGTCTGGAAATCAGGGGAGCTGTGGTCGATCACGACAACAAACCAGTGAAAGAGCGAACCCTGGTTGTGATTCCCGGACGCCAGGCGGAGCTTGAGCCTAACAAGACGATGAAGGTCGGGGTGATGCTGGAAGGGTTTAGCGACAGCGATGACCGCGCCAACATCAAGATGGAAGTGACCGGCTTTATCTTGAAGTAGTTTCAGATGCCCGACCGTGAGGGAGGGCCGGATCCATTGAAGGCCTGGCATAGTAAGACAAGCTTCGGCTGGTCTTAACCTTGAGAAGACTGGGGCAAACTGAAGTTTACTTTACACGGTCGGGCATCCCGGACTATTCATCCAGAAACAATTCTTCCAAAGACATCTGTACCGGTTGAACTGAGACCAGTTTTCCACCCGCCTGTCGCAAAGCGGCGATGCCCGCGTCGACTTGTCTTTCGTCCCGAACCTCGATTCGCAGACCACCCGCCGTAACCGTCACGTTGGCGTTGGCGCCAAGTTGCCGCTGCACAACTTCCGCATCGGCCCCGGCTGCGATTATCTCAACCGCGTTTGTTTCCCCACGTCGCAGTTCCGTCAGAGGGCCCGCCTGCGCCAGACGTCCGCGCTTGAGAATGGCGACACTGTCGCAAAGGACCTCGATGTCCGAAAGGATGTGCGAACACATGAAGACTGTTTTGCCCTGCGTGCGCAATGACGCAATCAGATCGCGCACCTCGCGGCGGCCGACGGGATCAAGTCCGCTCATCGGCTCGTCGAGGAAAACAATTTCCGGATCATTGATCAGCGCCTGGGCCAGGCCAACGCGCTGTAGCATGCCTTTTGAGAACTTGCGCATTTGCCGGTCCCAACCTTGCGCTTCCAGATTGACGCGAGTCAGAAGCTCCTTGGTGCGGTGCTCGCGGGTAACGCGAGTCAGGCCGAATAACTCACCACAGTAATTCAGGAATTCTCGCGCGGTCAGGTAATCATAAAAGTAGGGATTCTCGGGAAGGTAGCCGATGCGTGCATGCATCGCGACGTCGCCAATGTCCCGGTTGAGGATGCGCGCAGTGCCGGCGGTCGGATAGATGAGCCGCATCAGAAGTTTCAGCGTCGTGGTCTTGCCCGCGCCATTCGCGCCGAGGAAACCAAATATCTGCCCTTGCTCAACGGTGAGCGACAAGCCGTCGAGCGCGCGTGTCCGACGCTTGCGCCAGAAGCCAGTCTCGTAATCCTTAGTCAGGTTGTCGATCTCAATCGCTATGGTCATCGAATTTTCAGCGCCGTTATGGCCGTGCCGTTTTCTCACTTGGCGGCATCGGAAGATTTGAGCTCGCCTCTCGCAACTTTACTCGATAGATAGTGAATATACCGACCTTCTCGCCGGCGTCGCGTTCGTACCACTTCTCGATATTTGAAAAGTTTGGTTGCGCTTCGCCAGTGGGCACGACTACAAAGCTAAGCTGCGGATGAGTGGCGTCGGTATATGAAAAGTGATCCGAGTAGTCCGTATAGCGACGAAGCTCCTCGCGCATTTCATCGATCGAGATTGGTTTAGGATCCGGAGACAGTCCTTCGATTATTCGTTCAACCCCAAAAAGGGGAGCCAGCACAATAAACCGCCGCTCGGCCAGTCCAGTCGCAACCTCTCTGGGGCTGAGTCCCGAATAATACATGTATTGATAGAAGCGCTGTTTGCTTTCGCTCAGGCTGACCCCGCACGCGGGCGTGTGAAGCGCCCATAAGACCGCCACTGCGCTGTCCGAACTTATGCTCTTAGAAACATCCAGAGTCGAAACATAAACGAGGGGGTACGGGGCCTTGCCGGCGAGGGCGGCGGCAAAACTACCGTCTTCCTTGATCATCGAGGTGAGCCGCCGCGCGACCGGCACCACGTCGTCGCGCAGCCGGGCCTGCGCAGAATCGCGGCTGGTAATATCCGAGACTTCGACCACACCCCAACCAAGCGCGACGATCGCTGTCAGCACCAACGCCCGAGTGGGAATAGGTCGCACAGCGTCACGAGCCCGCCACAAGATCGAGAACAACAGCACAACGGAAACGAGCGCCACATAGTTCGCGATGAAAACCTTGTAATGAATAGGCTGCAGAGAACGCCCGCTGATAATCTGCTGGTTGAAAACCAGGAAGGGCATCAGCGCGGCAGCCGAAGTGAAAAGCACAACCGGTTCTCGCACCTCGATAAGCTTGCGCCGCCAGAAGTAAACTATTACTGCCAGAACCAGGAAGCCGATGATCTCGGGAGGATAAAGAAAGTCGGGTGCATGAGTGAACAGCAGCAATTGCGTCTGGTCCATGCTGCTGTTGCGGTGAGACAACATCCAAAAGAATGGCGTTACACTGGCCGCGGCGAACGCGCCAACAATTCCCCCAGTGATCAGGAGCCGGCTAATCTCGGCTCGTCTGAACAGAACCCAAAGAAGCAAGAGACCGGCGAACCAGGCAGCGGCGGCAGTCCAGATAAAGAAATACGAAAACACCATCACTGAAAACAAAGCTCCCGCCAACAGCGAGTACGTGATTCGGGAGCGGGGACTCTTGGACGTCAATGCTCGCCAGACCAGTAAGCAGAAGACAAAAAAGAGCGGAAACACCAGCGAAGGTTGGTAGCGTCGCAGAAACGAAAACATATCGTGTACGCGTTGTCCCGAAACCATCAATCGCGCGACGCCCTGCGCCGCCGCGAGCGCTCCGAAGCAAAGAGTGAACAGGACTCCGACGCCGGCCAGCCTGCTGTCACCGGTCAAGTTTGCCAGGAGCCAGAAGATGGCCAAAGCAGAAGTGATTGCTCCAATCAGGATTAGCCAGATGAAGATTGTCCCGGTCGAGAGTCCCAGTGCTCTTGCCGGAAGAGCAATCGCATAGGCCGGCAGGAACTGAATCGAGAAGAGAGATTCGTACGTGGGCTGTCCCGGCAGATCGTCACGCCCGTTGAACGGATCGTTTCTGCGGGGCCGCCCATCGATCAAGGCGTTGATGTACGCCGAGTAGGCCACTTCGTCTCCCTGAGTCAAAACATACGAACCTTGCCAAGCTGAACCGCGAGCAATCCAGAGATTGATCTGCGGATAGAGCGCAATGATCGACAGAGCAAGGGCGGCCAGCGCTCCCCATTTCCATTCAATTCTGGTTTGAGACTGATCCATGACTAACTATTTCGCCTGCCGCAGTTCAGCGAGTTTCTGCTCCATTTCCTGCTTCGTCTTCGCGTCGCTTGGGTAGCTCAGAGCTCGTTGCACTTCGCGGATCGCTTCGTCGCGGCGTCCCGTGGCTTGATAACTTAACCCTAACTGATAATGAGCTTCGCCATCATCGGGCTTCGCGGCTAACACGGCTTCGAATTCACGGATAGCAGGCTCGTGCTCACCCATCGCTGTCAGGGTTCGTCCCAGATTGAACCGGGCCGAAAGAGACTGCGGGTCGCGCTTTAATGTTTCCAGGAATTCCAGCCGGGCTTCATTGTATTGTTGTCGCTCAAATAGAAAGGCGCCCAGGTTGTTGTGCGCCTCGATCAGTGTGGGATCGAGCTTCAGCGCTTCTCTCACAATCGGAATGGCGCCCAGCGTGTCGCCGGCACCCGCGTGAGCCAGCGCGAGATTGTTAAGGACCGTAGGCTCGCGCGGATTCAGCCGACGCGCTTCGTCCAGTTCGTTAACCGCGGCCTGGTGCTGTTTCAGATCGAGATAAGCGAGCCCGAGATTGTAGTGAGTAGACCATGAATCCGGCGAGTAATGGACGGCCCGCCACCAGAGCGCTACGGCATCATGCCAGACGCGATTCTGCGCAAACGTCCCTGCGCCGAATGCGACGATAAGGATCAAGGCCAGCACCGTTGCCATCTGCCTTTTCACTTTTGAAAATTGCACGAGCAGGATGGCTATCAGATAACAGAAGCCAATCGACGGGAGATACAAGTATCGATCCTGGATGATGTATTCGTAGTGAAATACTTTCAGGTTCAGCACCGGCAAGAGAGGCGCGACAATTAGCGTCAGGGCGATCCATATCTGTCCGGGCAATTGCTTGCGATAGATCCAAAGCACAATAGCGAGGCCGCCGAGTATCGCCACCGGCGCGAGGAACCGCGGGTCCGCGGCGCTGGTCACGAATGAAGTGCCGTAAATCAAACTCAAATAAAAGGGCGCCACGAGATGTTGTAAGTACTTGACGAATACGTAAGGCACCGTCATCCAAATCGCCGAATCGGGCACCTGCGCCATGAATGGATGCTTCCAGCTAATGCGTCCCAGCACGGCGAAACGCAGCGCCAGATAAGCGGCGGCCACGACCGCAAACGGGACCATCTGCAGAATGATCTCGCGAGTGCGCGCGCTCAAACTCTGCCGGCCTTTGGCGCGGGCCAGTTCCCAAACGATAAAGACGAGCGGCAGAGCGAGCGGGGTTTCTTTGCACAAAGCCGAAAGGCCGTAAGCGATTACTGAAGCAACGAGAAACCTGGTTTGGCCTTCGGTCCGATAACGTATGTACCAGATCAGGCTCGGTACATAGAACAACGCTGCCAGCGGATCCGGAATGCCGCTGATCCATGAAACTGATTCGACGTGCGCGGGATGTAGTCCAAACAAGAGCGCCGTCAAAGTCGCCATCAGCCGGTCGCCCGAGAGTCGCTTGATGAGAAAGAACACGGCCACGGTCGCGCCGCAGTGGACCAGCAGGTTCATGAGATGCCAGCCCGGCTCCCACAAACCGAACAGCTTGTAATTGATTGTCAGATACGCTGTGAAGAGCGGCCGGTAATACGGCGGAGGGACGTCTCTGGTCAACGTGCCTCTTTGAAAACTCCAGACGTCGCTGGTGAACGCGCGCAGTATGTTCCCCCATGATCGCAAAGCGGGATTGCCAACAATTTGTTTGGTGTCGTCGAAAACAAAAGCGCCGCTAAGCGAATTGGCATAAGCCAGGACCGTGGCTGCTATCACCAGGAATAAAGCGCGGCTTTGATCGAGGGCGCTTTGCAACGGGGGCTTGGCCTCGGTGCCAGCGTGTGTTCGCGTGGCCCTGGCTGATTTTGATTGCGCTTTTTTCATTTAGTGGCTCGGACTAAAATAAACTCTGATCAAGTCCGAACTTTTTAACCGCGAAGCGGTTCGTAACATAGCCCAGGGTTGCCGCGCCCCGCGGCTACCCTGGGGATCGAGTTATGGAAGAGGTCGCAACCCCAACGGGGTTGCATCTCTGCGGAAATCGAATATGGTAATCAATCACCCCTGCTCTTCGAGAAACTGACGCAACCCCCGTTGGGGTTGCCATTGTTAGGACCGTTTTCCCAGGGTAGCCGCGCTGCGCGGCAACCCTGGGCTAACTTACATAACCGCTTCGCGGTACAATTAACTAACTTCGCACTTGAGCAGACCGTCCTTTGGTCTGAGACCCTCACCAGACTTATCACAGACTGAAGTCTGTGCCACTTGCTCACTGATGCGGAACTTCCGAGTGCTCGTCCAGATCGACATCACAACCGTTCTTAATCAGACGATAAGGAACGTTCTTCGGATCCAGCGGCGCTCCGGCCGCGTTCAATCGCATGCCGGCTGCTCGCAGAGGCAAACTGATTTCTCTCCAGGACGTGGCGCAACCGCCTGACCTGGCGGCGTACTCCGAAAGCACGCCACGAATCTTGTCCCGATCTTCAACCGAATCCAGTCGCATTAGTTGTTTTGCGACCATCTCCTTTACGGTTGGATCGTCGGATGCTTCCGCAAGATGAATATACATTTCACGGGCAGCCGCTCCTGCTCCGCCTTCGGCTTTCATGCGCGCGCTTATCGCCAACATCCAGGGCGGCGCGCCGGGAGTCTGCGCGCCGGCGGCGTAGACTTCAGCTGCCTTCTGATAATCACCGCGCTGCCAGTAGACGTAACCCAGATGCTGATAGAGTCGCCACTTGTCAGGGTTCGCGGCGATGCCCTGGTTGAGCAGCGCGATGGCCTCGTTCGGATCGATGTCGGGCAGTATGAAGGCGCCGTAGTAGTAAGGTTCAAGAAACTGTGGATCGAGAGTAGTCGTCATGCGCAGCAGCGACGGCAACAAGCGCAGATCCAGAGACGACAAATTAGTCAGGTCAAAATTGCCCGCATGCGTGTCTTCGTAATTTACGATTTTTCGTCCTACGTATTGCAGCGACTTCAGCCAGAACCAATCCGCGGCCACGCCGTTGAACGCCAGGGTCAGACGCTTCATCGCCGGTGCGTTCAGATACAAAGGCTCTTCGGCGAACTGGGTTTTGAGATCGAGAGCGTGTTCGTCGTTCCAACGCGTAACCAGGGCCGCGGCCGACAGGCCGACGACAATCGCCAGAATCAGAAAGTAGTCGCGCTTCATTTCAAATTTCGCCGGCTGAAAACAAGAGCGGTGGCGGCCAGCAATACTCCAGTGTAGATGAGACCGTACACGGCTGCCGCCAAAAGGGCCCCCGTGCCCGGCACCTGGCCGTGGGCGGCAGGAGTAATCGCGTTGTAGTTGGCGAGATTGGGAAGCAGATAATATAGTCCCGCGAACACCCAACGGGTTGGTGCGCTACCCATCGAACCGGCCAGAGTCTTCAGATCGGAGCTGAAGTGCCCAATGACGAAAACGAAAAATGTTAACAGGGCAGAAAGCGCCGGGGACGAGAAGGCTGAGAACAGCATGGCGACGCCGGTTAAGATCGCCAACTCGACATAAATCAAAAAAATCGCCGGCCAGATGCGCACTGCCAAAGGGTCCCAGCCGCGCTTGACGTAAATTAAAGCCAGCGACAAGCCGACTCCCATGATGGCTACGTTGACCAGGAGAGTAAGGCAAAGACCGAGATACTTGCCCAAAAGAAACTGGCCGCGCCCGACGGGTTTCGAAAGGATTGCGTAGAGAGTGCGGCGCTCGATCTCTTTATAGACCAGTCCGACGCCGACAAAGATTGCGATGAAGACACCGAAGAGCAGGATTGCACTCAGTCCGAGGTCGACGATGATCTTCGCTTCTTGTCCCGCTGAAATTTCGCCCAGAAAGATCGCCCCGGCAATAAGGAGCAGGACGAAAACGACCAGGTTATACAGGACTCGATCGCGCACGGCTTCGCGAAACGCGTTCCGCGCGATCGCGGCGACGCGTCGCCAGGCGACTCCAGTTGTAGTGAACCCCACGTTGTCGGTCAAATCTGGTGCGGCTATTAAGTCGGCAGATTGTCTGCTCATGACGCTGAGCCGGTTAGGCGAAAATACTCTAACCTAACAAGGGCTGATAGCAAAAGAAGTTTCTTCATGCTGGGAGCGCGGACGTCCCGTCCGCATTCCGGCGCAAGAGTCGCCTCGCCTTCGCTCGTGTGCGGACGGGACGTCCGCGCTCCCAGCCCGAGCGGGCTCAATTCTTCCGTAACAGTCGCGGACGTTGCATTCTGAGCGTCGCCCATAAGAGAGCGCCGCCAACGAGCATCCAACTAATCGCAGTCACTACCTCAAACAGGCGGACTCTTTTTGGTGGCTCGAACACGAGCTGGATATCACTCGCCTCGGGCGGGACGGATATTACTATCAGACCATCGGCGTTGGCGGTTATGGGCAACGGTCGGCCATCGGCTGTAGCAGTCCAACGTGGATAAAAATAGGTGCCCACTCGGACAGTGGTTTCAGGACCGGGGCCGAGCTGAAAAGCCCGACGTTCCGGTTCCCATGCGGTGATGGTCAATGGGCGGGTTCCGGCATCGGCTTTCGCTGACATCTTCTCGACGCTATTGAATTCTCTGGCCGAGGCCGGCAGCCAGTCCTTGAAGCTTACCGCGCCGCGAACCTCCTGAGCCATCGGTTCGAACTTTGCACGGTTCAAGAATTCAGAGTCCTGGACAATTTGGGTGGCGACAAAAACGAACGAGAGGATGAAGACAACTCCCACGGCGAAATCGCGCGGCCGCAACCTCTGGCGAAGTTGGTCCCGCCATTGCGGCAAACTGGCGGCCAATAGAATCGAGCCCATCAACGATGTAATTGAAAGCCAACGCCAGGGAAACTGAATTTCAGCCAGCTTCGGAACCAACGCCCAGATGGGACGGCTGATGCTGGTGGCCATTAGAAAGGTTACGACCAACAAGACGAGGGGAGCGTTCAGCGAGCGGCTAGCCCATTCTCGCTTGAACCATCGCCCGACAAAAACAAGACCAGGCAATAGAAAACCGATCATCGCCAGCGCCAGGATGTTCGCGTACCAGGTGTTGCGATTAGTCAGCGCTGCCCGAGAGAACAGGAAGTTCAGATGGTAGTCGTAATAGGGATTCCGTGCGGCGCCATTACCTTTGATCCAACTGAGTTCGGTCACCATCGAAGTCCAGAAGAATGAACTGGCTGCGAGGCCCAGAATGATTCCCCCCGCGAGGCGGGCAACCGTGGACACGAAAGACTTCCGCTCAATTCGAACCAAAGCATAGATAGCCAGCGCAATCGAACCAATCATCGCTGTCGGAAGATGTGTGAGAACCAAAAGAGCATAAGCAGCGCCCAATCCAACTATGTCGAAAATGCTTTTGCGTCTATTGATTCGTTCGACGAAACAGAAGACGAAGGGCAGCAGCGAACAGGCTGCGTATTCAGACAGAAGCGAGGCCTGGTAGAGCTCGTTGAGCCGGTAGGGCATTAGCGCATAGAGCACGCCCGTCCAAAGCGCCACGGTGGGATTGAAGATTGTGCGGGCCCAGAAGTAGGCGCCGACTCCGCCGGCGACCGATAGAAAAAGGAAGACCAGGATCGTCGCCGAATACCATTCGCCGGTCAGCATGCGCGCTGCGCTGAGGAGGTAATACAAACCTGGCGGATAGAAGATGAAGCGCGGATCACCCAGCCCGTAGTTCGACTCTGCCAACCAGCCCGGATGAAAATGTCCTGACTGAATTGAGTCGTAAAACGGAAGCGCAAAGCGAAGATGATTCGGAAGGTCGGCCCCGTTGGGAATGCCGAAGATGATGATCGGCAACAGCACCGCCGTTGCCACGGCTGCGACAATAAAGAGGTTGCGAAACTCCAGCCGGCGAGCGCGCGCAGGTGTGTCGCCACGATCAGCCGCGATGGGATGAGCAGAGAATTCCTGCTCCGAGAGGATATTGATTGCTTGCGGTTCCATCTGGTTTGACGGACAAAGAATGATGGGGCGCGACGTCTCGATTGTTTAGGGGCGGGCTACCGCCCGCCTTCTTCCATTGACCAGGCGGGCAGTAGCCCGCCTCTAAACAGCGTCAACTTTATTTGAGAAATGACGCGTTTCGGGCTGAAAGGTTACGGGCCCAGGGAATTGACGTTCCAAAAGCAGTGGACAGTCAAGACTCTGGGCCCTGGGTTAAGTGCTCGGCGCCTAGTTTCCCATTGGGCTCATGGCTTTTACCGCGGCTGGGTCGGCAGGTGCGGTCAAGGTTGTATCGCCACGCAGGACGGCGTCCTCCGCAATGGCAAATCGGCGCGTTCCTGTCTGACCAATTCCCGAAGTGGTGGTCGGGATGGCATACCCCCAGTATTGCGCTGGAGGTCCGGCGACGGCGGTGAAGACAAAGGTGTAGCCACTTTTTTCTCCGGTAGAGAGGACACTATCGGTGAGAGTCTTGGAACCCAGAGAGGTAAGGTCGGTATAGCTGCCGTTGCCGTAAGTGTACTGGTAGGTAGCCTCACACGAGGAAATCGTCCGCATTGATTGTTGGGCTGAACCTTCATTGGCGGCCCGCCTTGACGCTAGCAGATTGGGAATAGCGATCGAGGCGACAATCCCAATGATTGTGACAACGATGAGGAGTTCAATTAGCGAAAACCCCTGCTCATGTTTACTTCGCATTTGTTACCCCATCTCCGAATTAGGAGAAGACGGTCTTAGTTACCCAATGCCGACATCGCCTGAACTTCCGGTTCGCTACCGGGAGCCGTCAAAGTCGTGTCGCCACGCAGGACCCCGTCTTCGCTAATAGCAAATCTGCGAGTGCCGGTTTGGCCGACACCTGACGTTGTGGCCGGCAACGCGAATCCCCAGAACTGAGCGGGTGTTCCGGCTACCGGATTCAACGTAAACAGGTATCCACTCTTGCCAGTGGTGTCCGCCTGACCCAGAACGCTGTCGACCAGATTTTTGGCCATCAAGTCGCTGAGTGTTCCGAACGAGCCGGAGCCGGCAGTGTTGAGGTAAGTCACTTCCGCACTGCTAATGGTGCGCATTGACTGTTGAGCCGAACCCTCATTCGCGGCGCGCCGTGAAGCAAGAAGATTGGGGATAGCGATAGCGGCGATGATGCCGATGATCGCTACTACGATTAGTAATTCAATCAGCGAAAATCCTTTGTCGGTTTTCTTTTGCATTTTCTTTGTCCCTTCTTTTAGTTGAGGTGTTTGAAAAAGAACTGCCAGGGCTTGTGACTTACAAAAGACCTGAAGTCGTCGGCTGTAGTTCACCGATTCACTGCCTTTTGAAAGTAGAGGGCAGGGGATAATGCAACCCTGCCCTCGAGAGGAACTAAACGGCAGTTGAGTTGTTACTCTAGTTGCCAACCGCAGCCATGTTACCGACGGCGGTTCGACCCGTTGCGCCAGTACCTGGACTTGAAAGGCTGGTGTCGCCTCTCAGCACGCCATCCTCTGCGATCGCGAAGCGACGGGTGCCTGTCTGGCCAACACCGCTGGTGGTTTGCGGCAACGCGTGCGCGAAGAACTGCGCCGGGGGACCGGTGATGCTCGAATCGACAACGAAGTTGTAGCCGCTCTTGGCACCAGAACCTAAAACACTGTCGACCAGGCTCTGGGTCATTAGGTTAGGAAGACTTCCGTAGCTACCATTGCCGGCCGTCGCCTGATAGGTGGCCTCAGCACTGCTCATTGTACGCAGTGACTGTTGAGCCGAGCCTTCATTCGCAGCGCGCCGGGAAGCGAGAAGATTGGGGATAGCGATAGCGGCGATAATGCCGATGATCGCCACAACGATGAGCAGCTCGATTAGCGAGAAGCCCTTCTGATTTTTGTTCATCATGTGTTTCATTTGCTCCTTGAAGAGATAAGCTGGTTTTTTTTTCGCGCCACCGGCTTTACCTCATCGATCCAACCGCAGCGCGCGATTTGTCACGCCTAGTGTTATCAAGGCCCATGCCACGATGCTCCTTTTGCAAAATGCGACGAAACGTTCAGCGTTTTCCGGGAGATTGAGTTTGAGTCAGGGAAGTTCGAGAGGGCTTCTGACAATTATTGTCAGAGCCACAGTGACGGTTTTCGTCAAAAGTATCGGAAGCCCGACCGTGAGGGAGGGCATCCTGCCATACATGGCTGTATAAGGAGCAAGCAATGTTTAGCCAATGAAGCCCTCACTGCTGGGAGCGCGGACGGCCCGTCCGCCAGCGTGCAGCACTCCATTCTCATCGGCAAAAAACCTTTCGCGCTACCCGCTCAATGCGGACGCCAACAGTGTGTTGCTAAGTCGAAGCTCGAAGTGGGTCATTAGCCCGACCGTGAGGGAGGGCATCGCGCCGTACGTGACTGTTCAAGGGGCAAGCAACGTTTAGCCAATGAAGCCACTCACTGCCGGGAGCGCGGACGGCCTCGTCCGCCGGCGCGCAGCACTCCATTCTCGTCGGCAAAAAACCTTTCGCCTAACCGCTCAATGCGGACGAGGACGTCCGCGCTCCCAGCATTGTGCGGACGCCTTCTCTTGGAGAGGAGGGCTGACAATATTGAAACGCAAAAGGAAACGGGTTTGTTTTCTGCGAGTGTGAGTGGTGTGATCGAGGCCCTTCCTTACGGTCGGGCTTCTGACACAGATCAGCGCTCGCCGGCGCGAGCGGCGTGGCCGGAAGCGTTGGGAGGATCCTCAAAGTCTTCGTCCCGGCGACGCGGATATGGATCTGTCGTGCGTCGACGCGGAATCGTATCGGAGGTGCGCCGCTCGTCGCGCATCTGCGCGGTCAGTCCGCGAATGCCGTGCTTGTCCAGCAGGTGACGCAACGATCGCACTGACATCCGCAGAAGGTCGGCCGCGTTCGTCTGATTGCCGTCGGTGCGGTGCAGGGCCTCCATCACATAAGTCTTTTCCAGTTGATCCAAATGCGCGGTGAGATTGATACCGTCGCTTGGGAGTTCCAGCTCTGAAGCGACTCGAGCAGGGTTATAGTTGGTGACTTGTTCCGGCAGGCGTTCAGGCTGAATCGTGTCCGTTTTTTCCAGGGCCACGGCTCGTTCGATTGAATGCTCGAGCTCGCGCACATTGCCCGGCCAAAAATAATTCTCGAGCAGCCGCAACGCCTGCGGACTAAGCCCCAGGGGGCGCCCCGTAAGTTGGCAATACTTGTGCACGAAGTGATCGGCCAGTTCGGCGATGTCCGCGCCTCGGTCTCGCAGAGGCGGCAGCACCATTGGAATGACGGATACGCGATAGAACAGATCCTCGCGAAAGGTTCCGTCCTTGACCATGGCCGAGAGGTCGCGATTGGTGGCGGCGATCACCCGGGTATTGACCTCAGTCTCTTCGTGAGCTCCCACTGGTCTGACTTTTCTTTCCTGCAAGACGCGCAAGAGCTTGACCTGCATCGCAGGCGAAGTTTCGCCGATCTCATCCAGAAAAATTGTGCCTTGTTCCGCTGCTTCGAAAAGTCCTTTACGGTTGGCGGTAGCTCCTGTGAACGAGCCTTTGGTGTAGCCAAACAGCTCTGACTCCAAAAGCGTTTCCGTAAACGCGCCACAGTTAACAGAGACAAAAGGTTTCTGAGCTCGCGGGCTGAGATCGTGAATGGCCCGGGCTACCAATTCCTTGCCGGTCCCCGATTCTCCGGTGATCAGTACGGTCGATTGCACCTGGGCCACGGTCTCGATCATTTGATACACGGCCTGCATCTGATCGGATTGACCGATAATGTTGCTCAGTTTTCCGCGGGCGCGCTGGCCCTTGATCAGAGCTTCGTTTTCGTCCTTGAGCGAAATCTGCTTCAGAGCGCGGGAAACTTTCTCTCGCAGCAGATCGTTGTCAAACGGCTTGGTAACAAAATCAAAGGCGCCGAGTTTGAAAGCCTCGTGCGCGGTGCCCTCGTTGGCGAAGGCCGTCATCATGATGACTTCGATATTGGGTTGCAGTTCGCGGGCTGCGTGCAAAAGCTCGATGCCGCCCATGTCCGGCATCTTTACATCGGAAATGACCACGTCCGCCGGCTGTTGCCGCAGCAGCTCCATTGCCTGACGCCCGTTCTCAGCCGTGCGAATCGAGTGCCCGTCACGCTGGAACAGATGCGTCAGGAATTGGCGCATACCGAGTTCATCATCGACGATGAGAATGTTAGGCATAGTTCGTGAAACCCATCATTTTCCGGTTCTCATAAGTACTGCTCAGGCAATGAGGCCACTCCCTGCTGGGAACGCGGACGGCCTCGTCCGCATTCCGGCGCAAGAGTCGACTCGCCTTCGGCTCGTGTGCGGACGGGACGTCCGCGCTCCCAGCATTATCAAATCAGTTTCTCTTGAAGAGAAGGCCGCCGATCTCAAATGAAAAATTGTTGTTTCTACCGGGTAACCGGCAACTCAACCGTAATCGTAGTTCCTTCTCCCAGCCTGCTGCGCACATTGATTGTACCACTATGGTCGCGAATAATTTGATAGACAATTGACAGTCCCAGGCCGGTGCCGCCGGTGGTTGAGGTGAAGGGCTCGAACAGGCGCTCGACCTGCTCGGGCGACATGCCGCACCCGGTATCGCTGAACGACAGTCGTTGCCGGTTGCCGTCCACGGCGGCCAGAGAAACACTGAACCTGCCACCCTCCGGCATCGCTTTGAGCGCGTTCCTGGCGATGTTCCAGCAGACCTGCTTCAATTGCTCCGGGTCCCCCGAAACGATTGCCGGGCGGTTGGGCAAGTTCTCCTCCAACACGTGTCCGGGACTTAGTTCAGCGCTGTTCCTCAGCAACTTGAAGGTGTCGGCGACCAGCGCGCGAATGTCTACGTTTTTGAGTTCAGCAGGTTGCGGGCGCGCGTAATTCAAATAGTCGGCGACGATCTTATTCAGGCGATCCGACTCACGCAGAATGATCTCCATCAACTGGGCCTGTTCCGTATCGCCTTCCATTTCAGACCGCAGCATCTGAATCGATCCGCGCATCGCCGCCAGGGGATTTCTGATCTCGTGAGCAATGGATGCCGCCAGACGCCCGACGGCCGCCATCCGATCCTGGCGGCGCGAAGTCTCTTCCAAAGCCCGGATGTCGGTCAGGTCCTGAAAAGTAATGACCATGCCGCTGGTCTCGCCGGACTCGCCCGAGAGAGGCGCGATGCTGAATCCTAGGCGCAACGCCAGTCCATTTGGAGTCAGACAGTCGGCCTGGAAACGAGGACTGACTTTTCCGCTTGCCGCTGCGTTCATCGAATCCGTAATCTGCCGCGTCATGTCGCCAAAGAATATTGAAGCATCCTCGCCGCGCACGTCGGCCAACTTATATCCCGTGATTTCTTCGGCCGCGGCATTGAAGGTGAAGACGCGACCCCGGAGGTCGGTGGTAATTACTCCTGATCGTATCGATTCCACGATCCGTTCATGCAAGGCGCGCAAGTCAGCCAGGGATCGAGTAGCGGCGGCGAGTTGCACGTCCGATCGCGTCTGGCGATCGGCGAGTTTCGCGGCCAGCAGCCCCACCACCAGGAACGAAACATCGGAAAGGCCTACGAATTGAATCGTGTTGGCGATTGACTCGCTGCTGACATCCGGGCCGGCGAACGGGCCGAACCCGCTGAACGAAGGCAAAGCACACAGAGTGAATGCGGCCGCGCTTCCGACAGAGGTGATAATGGTGTCTCGTGGTCCGACAAACAGGCTGGCAATCGAAATTATCACGACATACAGCGCGGCATAGGGCGAGCCGACGTTTCCAGTTGTCCACACCAGCCACGACACCAACAGAACGTCTACGAAGAATTGCAGACGAGCCTGCGCCAGAAAATTCTTCCAGAGCAGGCGGGCCGCTGTATAGATAAGACAAAGTCCGGCGACGGTGAGAATGATCGGCGCCACGACACTCAGTGAAGTGACCAGGCCGTGACCAAGCGCGCTCGATTTAAAGACCACGCCGACGAGCAGCAGCACAATCACCGCGGCTGCGCGGCCACCGATAAGCCACCACAACCTTGCACCCAGCGGCGATTGGAAATGCTTTGTGGTCGCGACTTCCATGGAGCGGAAGCGTATCACAAACTTGGTGAGTTAAGTTTGGCGTCCCATCTTTAGGCGGAATACTTCGACAACTAATTCCGCCGCCTGAAGGCGGAACTCCGAACCTGTTTTCAAAAGGACGCGAATCCGAAAGAGATCTCGTGCCTGAATAGGCGCTAGCGAAGAAAGGGACGCGAGCTAAGTGGATTGACTTTCAAGCACCCACGGAATATCGTTCGACCGTTCTCGGGTTTCAGAGAAGAGCTGTTCACACGAGCCTCATAATCACGACAGTCTCAAAGTAAGGCAACGGTAGTTAAACAAGGCTGTCTACAATTGGAAAGATCCCTTAGCAGGCTGCTTGAAAAACTGTTTGAGCCTCGGCGAGCGGCGGCAGAACGATCCACGAATCACACGAAAATAGGCCAAAATTGAATGTCTTCTTCGTGCTTGTTTCGTGTGAGTTCGTGGACCGCAAGGGTTTTTCAGCAGCCTTTTAGAGCTTCGCCATGATCAAGTTCAGCTACTAATAATGGGAACGTGTCTGACAATACACGTTTAGAACTGTATACGTTCATGCGGATTTCAGCTTGCCCCCTGGTCCTGGTTTTATTTGCGTTGGTTTCTGGTGCCCCGAAAATCGCGGGCGCTAAACCCCAGGCGCGTCTGACCCAATGGCCTGCGGCTGAAATGGCGTCAATTTCCCGCGCCCAAAAACCAAACCGACCCATCCTGCAATCACCACAGACCGTGAATGTTCGGCCGCGCGTGGCCACGCCACAGCCAGGCATTCTTACGGTCAAGGCTACGGCCAATAGGCGCCGCGTGCCTCTGGGCGACATGGTGACGTTTACTCTGTCACCCGCCAGTGTAATTTCGGATCCGCGCTACACGGTCACGATTCTCTTTGGTGATGGGAAGCAGGAGCGAATACGTCAGACTCAGATAAATCATCTCTATACTTCGCCCGGCACTTTCACTTACTCCATCCTGGTCGAGTCATCGGAACCCTCGACTACAATTCCTGAGGTCAAGCTTTCAGCTACGCCGACATCGGTTAGGCCCGACGACCTGGTGAGTTTCAAAGCAGAGCTTTCTCATAACAATCCAAACCTAAAATACCGTTTTGTGTTTGCCGATGGATCGCCAACCTACTGGCAAGACAGCTCGGTGACGACGCATCGTTACCGGCCACCGGGCACTTACCGGGCCTATGTCGATATTGGTTTTGGGAATAGCCGGTCGGCAAAGCAGATCAGCGGTAGTCGGCGGGTGGCAATTGAGGTCACCTCCCAGCGACCCGAAACCATCGCGGTACGACTCACGGCAAATCGACTACCAGTTCAAGCCAAAGACGAGGTCACGTTCCTGGCGCACGTTGATCCGACGGGCTTGAACCTCACCTACCGTTTTGCTTTTGGAGACCGGTCCCGGTCAACTGAATGGCAAACCAGCCCCCAGGCAAAACACGTCTACGTCGCCTCAGGCACTTATCCAGCCAGCGTTGAAGTTCGAGTGATGAACAACCGATCCGGCCAGCGAAATGCGAACAGCGGACCCCTGTCAATCAAAGTCGGGCCTGAGCCGTTGACGGGTGTAGATCTATTCATTGCTCCCCTATCCATACCGATCCGGTTTCCCGTCTATTTCAAAGCTATTCCCGATTCGGCCAATTCCAAGACGCGTTATCGTTTCAATTTTGGTGACGGCTCTCCGTTTACGGCTTGGAAGAAAACACTGGAAGACTGGCACATATACTTAAAGGCCGGGAACTATCCAGCCTTTGTTGAAATCACCGGGGGTCCGAATGCACGAGTTGCTTCGAGTAGGAAGAAGCAGGTTACGGTTACGGCTGGAATCCCTCCGGGACCGGCGAACGAACCGACCCCTTTCGAAGAAAGACCGACGCCTTCGACCGGCACACCAACACCATTGACCGGCGGGGTAACGCCAACACCAGGCGGACCGACACCACCAACAGGTGGGCCAACGCCAACTACGACCACGCCGACTCCTACAACTACACCGGACGGCTCTCCAACACCCGGCATCGTCCTAACATCATCACCAACGCCTGATGCGACGGCTTCTCCGTCTGCTATCGCGTCGCCCACTTCGCCGACCAATTCAGATTCTTCGGATAGCTGGTGGAAGTATGTGCTGGTCGGGGCGCTAATCCTCTTTGGCGGCTACCAGGGATGGAAATACTTTTTTCTACCGAGTCCGACTCTTGAACCGCATGTAGATCCGGGAAACGCCGCTCTGGGGACAGAGGGTGGGCCCCTGGGGATAAATTTTCAAATGGAACTCGATCCCAATGTGACTGATGGAGAATTCAAAGTCGACACAACTGAAGGAAGCTTGATCAAATCCGAAAGGAAGAGCAATGGCTGAAGACACAAACGCCGCAGCAACGACTGATGAAGTGAAAGCCCCGGCTGAAGAGACGGCCGAACACTCGAAGGCCGCGGAGGACTCTGCCGATGTGAAAGCCGAAGTAGTGGCTGAACCCGCGCCGACTCTGCGCCAGCTCTTCGAGCTTCCGGAAAAAGACACCGACCCTTCGGACGACGCCTGGCAAGCCTTTCAGGAAAAAGTCGGTAAAGAGATCAAAGGCATCAAGTGGACCGCAACTGTGCCCGACCTCGCTCCCAAGGTTTGTGAACTATTGGATATCAAGATCCCGGACGTGTTGGCTGCCGCCTGGAAGAAAGTTACGGACATCCAGGCAGTCATGGAGAAATCAAAGAAGACCCCGGACGAGATCGTCTATCTCGAACTGGCCCAACACACGATTAACTCCGAACACAAACCGTCTATTGATGTGAAAATCAAAGGCGCTACCGTGAAGAAGATTGAGCTGGTCATTCAGCTTAGCTTCAACCTGAAGGGCTTTCTATTAAAGATTCAAAATGGCGCGATCACTGAAATGCAGACCGGCCAATGTGAAGCCAAGGGAACGATAAAATATGGCGGCCTGACCATCGCCGAGAAAAAACTTGCACCCATTAAGCTGCCGTTCTCGATTCCGATGACGAGCAATCCCTTCAATCCGGTTCCCGAACCCGAAGAAGAGAAAGTGGTGGAACTCGAACGGATCGAGTTGTAACCTGGCTTCGCCGAGACACTCGGACCTTGCCTGCCATGCAAGCAAAAGGGGTGCTCACTTCAGAGCACCCTTAATTCTTTTCCAAAATTATGGTGAGCCGAGCAGGGCTCGAACCTGCGACCCGCTGATTAAGAGTCAGCTGCTCTACCAACTGAGCTATCGGCCCACAACGGAAGTGAATTATACGTGGGGACGCGGCTGAGTCAAGCAGGCCCGGGGTATTCTGATTTCGCTTTTCTTAGCGCCTTCAGTATTCGCTTTGCGCCTTTGCGTGAAACAAAGTCGAGCCAGAATGAATTCAAGGCTCAGAGTGAAATCAAAAGTCGCAAAGCTAAACCAGGATACGACCGGCATAGTTCCAGTGTGCAGAGGGGGCAGTTGCCCGACCGTGAGGGAGGGCGTGATGAGTGACAGGACACAAAGACTACAACGAGGGCGCAGGCCACGGCCTTTCCTAACAGTTGGGCTACTGCCCCGTCGCCCACCGGGACCGGAAACACCTGCAGACCTGACTCGAGTCCTATTCTCAAACTCAGAGTTTACGCTGCCACCTCACCTTGATTTGGCAAAACCGTATCCTTTCCCACAGAATAGCTTTTCTTGCTCAAACTAAATTGTAGTAATCTCGCGCGCAATTCTCGGATTCACGGCAGACGCTTATGAACTATCACGAAGATGTTTTAGGACTGGTGGGCAACACTCCACTAGTAAAACTCAATCGTTTGAACAAGGGGTTGAAGCCACTGATCCTGGCAAAAATGGAGAACCTTAATCCGGGTTTTTCAGTAAAAGATCGCATCGGTATCTCGATGATCCAAGCCGCCGAACGCGAAGGGAAATTGAAACCGGGCGGCACCATCGTAGAGGCGACCTCGGGCAACACCGGCATCGGGCTCGCGCTGGCCGCTTCAGTGAAGGGCTACAAATGCATCTTTGTTATGACCGACAAGTCATCGGTTGAGAAGTCGCGTTATCTGAGGGCGCTGGGCGCCGATGTAGTCATTACTCCAGTCTCGGCAAAACCGGGAACGCCCGATCATTACGTGACGACGGCTCGCCGGATCGCCGCCGAGACGCCCAACTCCTTTTATCCCGATCAGTATTCACACCCGGCCAATCCTGAAGCGCACTATCGCACCACCGGTCCCGAACTCTGGGAACAGACCGAAGGCAAGATCACGCACTTCGTGTCCGGCATCGGCACCGGCGGAACGATCTCAGGCACCGGAAAATATCTGAAGGAAAGAAATCCGGAGATCAAAGTGATCGGCGCCGATCCTTTTGGATCGATTTACAAGACCGTTAAAGAGACCGGCAAGGTCCCGGAAACGACGCCTTACCTGGTTGAAGGGATCGGGCAGGAGGTCCTGCCGGGCAACGCTCACCTCGAGTACGTCGACGAGGTCCTTAATATTTCCGATCGCGAAAGTTTTGATACCGCCCGGCAGTTGGGAAGAGTAGAAGGAATTTTCTGCGGCGGCTCGACCGGGACCAACTGCGCGGCGGCCTTGCAGGTGGCGAAAGATCTTGATGAGAACGCGATCATCGTATTTATCGTCTGCGACACCGGCGAACACTATCTGACCAAGTTTCATTCCGACGAATGGATGAAGGAAAAGCGGCTGCTCGAACCGCAGCGAATCACCGCGGGTCTGATCAACGAAACCAAGGGAGCGCACTCGCCCAAGTCTCTGGTGGTGGTATCGCCTAACGATCGCGTGGCCGCGGCGCTGGCCAAGATGAACGAGTTGGGCGTGACTCAGATTCCGGTGCTGGAAGACGGCGAGTCAGTTGGATCGCTGCGAGAAAATCACCTGCTGTCCAAAGTCTTCAATGACCGCGAACTGCTCGAAGGACCAGTGAGCAAGGTGATGGACAAAGGCTTCCCTACAGTCGAAGTCGATGCCGATATAAATGTGGTCACACGTAAGCTGCGTACAAGTCCCGCCGTGCTGATCGAAGAGTACGGCCGCATCACCGGAATCATTACGCGGCATGACGTTCTGGATACGACGGGCAGTGACGGGAATTAGTTGAAGTATCAGAAGCCCGCGCGTGAGCAAGGACGACTTTCAGGTGAGAGTTAGCCTGCTTATTCGTGTGGTTTCGTGGATCGATTTCTTTGCCTTAGGAAAATCCGATCCACGAAATCACACGAACCTGAATTCATGCTTGCGGTAAACCCGCGCGCAATCGATCAATGGGAAGGCATCGGAATTAGTAAGAAGTCTATGCTCGTTCTAACCAAGAGGAGGGCTAGATACCTGATCACCAGTTCGTTCATAGAACTTCACCCGCAAGCCTTCATCCAACTGACGCAGCTCAAACATTTCGAATCCATCCAGAAAATTCGGGGGCATAAAAGTGTCTGCGCCTTCGACTGCTAACGGAACTTCAGTAACAATCCATCTGTCGATATGGGGAAGGAATGCCTGGTAAACCTGCGCGCCGCCCATGACAAACAGATGGACGTCCTGGTTGCTTACCAGATCAATTACCGATTCGACATCGCGCAGAACGATCAGCGAATCCTGTGAAGGAAGGCTCTGATCGCGGCTGAGCACGATGTTCTGACGGTCCTTGAGCGGGCCTTTCAAAGTCAGCCAGGTCCGCCTTCCCATCACCACCGCATTCCCGATCGTCGTCTCTTTAAAAAATTTCATGTCGGCAGAGTAGTGCCAAGGCAACCCGCCGGCTTTGCCGATGGCCAGGTTTTGATCTACCGCGACGATGCCGATGATGGACATGTTCTTAGATAGATATCGGCTGAGAGGGTCACTAACGATCTCCCATCAGCTCCTCAACCGTCAGATGGATGTCCCTGGCGATTTGGCGAAACAGAATCGGTGAGATATCTCTGCCCAAATGGAAAGGAACGGTGGTGTGCGGCCGTCGGCATGGCGAAACTGTTTGTGAGAGCCCCGCTGGCGAACTTAACGAATCCCAACCTCTGAAGAAGAGTAACCACCTCTCTTGGTTTCAGAAC
This sequence comes from Blastocatellia bacterium, assembly GCA_033857635.1. Lineage (GTDB taxonomy): Bacteria > Acidobacteriota > Blastocatellia > Pyrinomonadales > Pyrinomonadaceae > UBA11740. Next base: position 51,224 of record JAWVDF010000038.1, on the reverse strand, counting down.
GGGTAGGCGACTCATATTCAGGCGACCTTAACCGTGTCCGTTCCCACAAACTCCGCTTCAAGTTTTGGCTCGCCGTCCTCGAGAAGAAGTTCGATTACCTCGCGCATATTGCCGCGCAACTCATCGAGGTCGGCAGCCTGGCTGTGGGCACCCGGAAAGCCGGGCACATATCCAACATACAAGCCAGTATCCGGACATTTTTCAACGACGTAGTTGTAACTTCTCACAGGTTAATCCTCGCCGATCAAGATAACATGGCGGCAAGTGCCCGTCGAACTATCACACCGCCACCTGAGCCGCAATCTTTGCGTGTGATTCGTAGCCTCGAAGACTTACATCTCCGTATTTGAAGTTGAGCAAACCTTCCAACCCGCGCAGTCGCTGTCCCTCGTCTTTGATCTTCAACTGTGGCAGCGGCAACGGCTCGCGCGACAACAACTCATTAACCTGTTCGACGTGGTTCTGATAGATGTGATAGTCGCCCAGCGTGTAAATGAAATCGCCGACTTCCAATTCGCACGCGTGCGCTACCAGGTGAGTCAGCAGAGCATACGAACTAATGTTGAAGGGCACGCCGAGGAACGCATCGGCCGACCGTTGATAGAGTTGGCAGTGCAACAACGGGGCATTAGCCCGACCGTCAGGGAAGGCTTGGCTTTGCTCGATCTTGAATTGGAACAAAGTGTGACACGGAGGCAGGTCGACGTTATCGCATTCACGCGGATCCCACCCACTGACGATCAGGCGGCGCGAATTCGGATTCGTTTCGATCTCTTTGATCAGGCGAGCGATCTGATCGACGCCGTCACGCCGCGGGTAATGCCCGCCGAACGAACGCCACAGGTAGCCGTACACGGGGCCCAGGTCGCCGGGCCCACGGCCGAAGCGTTGGGTGTGCTCTGCGTCAGCCCATTCCTGCCAAATGTCTACGCCGCGCGCGCGCAAGTTTGATTCGTTTGTATCGCCGGACAAGAACCAGAACAGCTCTTCGGCAATCCAGCGAAAGGGGACCTTCTTGGTGGTAACAATCGGAAAGCCCTGGCGCAGATCAAAACGCGTCTGAAACCCGAAGTGAGAAAGAGTACCGACACCTGTGCGATCTTTGTGCTCGGTGCCGTGCTTGAGAATTGAGCGCAGGATGTCGTGATATTGCTTCATGCTCTTCAAGTCCCGCTAGGGACGTACTGTTTATAGAACCTACGCTTCAAAGATAATTCAAAAGCTCCGTAGCGAAATAGTTCGCGCTAAGTAGTTGAGACGTTTCGCTCCTACGGAGCTCATCATGAATTTGGGCTCGTGGCTATAAATATTAGGCTCCTACGGAGCCTTCAACCACTAGCCTTTCGCGATCTCTTTCACCGCTTCGATCAATCTATTAATCTCGTCGTCGCTCGTATAGCAGGCACAACCGACGCGCACCAGTCCTTCCGGCGCCAGGCCTAAACGCTCGATCACGGTCGCTGCATAGAAATCACCGTGCGACGCAAACAGTCCTTTGTCGGCGAGTCGGCGCGCGCATTCAGTGGAAGCGACCTGGTCGATGGTGAAAGAGACTGTCGGCGTGCGGGCCACTTCGGGTGGCGGGCCGTACAAGTGCACGCCTGTGGTGTTCGAAAGCTCCAGCCAAAGACGCTTGACCTGCGCCGAGCTGTGTTCGCGTAGGCCTGCGAAGGCCGTCTGAAGGAGTTCGCGACGTGGCCGCGAGCCGGTAGTTCGCGGTACCAAGGAAGCATAGAAATCAACCGTGGCGGCCGCGCCGGCGATGCCTTCATGATTCTGCGTGCCCATCTCTGCTCGTTCAGGCGCGGTGTTGGGCGCCGGATCCAATTTGGGAAAGTCGATCGATTCCAGCAGCTCCTTTTTGCCGTAGAAGACGCTTACGTGCGGCCCATAGAACTTGTAAGCCGAGCAAGTGAGGAAGTCACAATCAGTGTCTTTGACGTCGGCCAGAAAGTAGGGCGCGTAGTGCACCGCATCGACCAGAGCGAGGGCGCCAACTGAATGCGCCATACTAACGGCGCGCCGATAGTCGTTCACGGTGCCCAGCGCGTTGCAGCCTGCGCCGAACGATACGACCCTGGTGTTCTTAGTCACCAACCTCTCGAAGTCGTCCCAATCAAGCTGTCCACTTTCGGGATCCATCCGGGCTATCTTTAAGGTCACACCCCGTTCCGTTACGAGCGCCTGCCAGGGCGCTACGTTGGCGTGATGCTCGAGTTCGGTGATCACTATTTCATCGCCCGAACCCAGCGTGCGACCCAGCGCGCGCGAAAGATGGTAGATCATCGTCGTGGTGTTGGGACCGAACACGACTTCTTCCGCCTGGGCATTTAGAAAATCAGCGAATGCATGACGCGCGCCTTCGATCATCGCGTCTGTCTCGTGACTGGTCGGATATTCCCAGTGCGTGTTGGCGTTATGATTCAGCAGATAATCCGCGACAGCGTCAACGACTGCGCGCGGTGTCTGAGTGCCCCCGGCGCCGTCAAAGTAGGCTACGGGGAAACCGTTGTGCACTCGTTCGAGTGCGGGAAACTGTTGGCGGATCTCTTCAGTCGAGATTGTTGATGGTTTTGGTTGGGTAACAGCGCTCATAAGTTTGGTTTAGCAATGTCGGTTGAAAACTTCGCGCAGATGCTATCAGAAAAAACTGATTTCGGGCGAATGCAGCGACGGGCTTGATCGTGACATGTCCAAATGAGGTCAGCAGCGGAGAGCAACGGAGCGTGGACATCCTGTCCACCCGCGAGCGAAGGTCGCTCCAGGCTCACGAAAGGAATCGCTTTGAAAGGTTGTTCGCGTTGCGCGCTCAGGCGGACAGGATGTCCGCGCTCCGTCATCGCGAAACCTGAGTGCGGTTCGAAGCTCTTTATGGCGGCTTTCGTACACAGCTGTCACGAATGTGTACGCAGGTGCAGGTCCCCCTTTTAATAACTCACTGGTTGTGCTTTCTTTCGCGTAGCACAGCAAGTGCTTTAACGGGGCTGGGCGCTCTGAATGTTAAGCCGAATCAATCTCAGTGGGGCAATCATTGTTCTGGTGTGTTTCTTTCTACCGTGGATGCAGATCAGTTGTGGGGGAGCGCACGATTCGTTGAGTGGTTTGGATCTGGCCAGACAAGAGAATGCGTTGCTTTGGTTAATTCCGTTGTCCATGTGCGCCATGCTGGTGTTTGGATTGCTACGCCTACGCGCACCCAAGGCGAAACTCCAGGGGATACTGAGCACGTGTTGCGGTTTGATCGTGCTCTTCCTGATGAATCGTGAGCGCGAGCACGCTTACGGAATAGCCGGACTGGTTACTCCTCAATTGACCGGTTGGTTCTGGCTCGCTTTCATTTCAGCCGCTACAATTGTTGTGACTGGAATTATCTTGCTCCTGAAGCGTCCGGTAGACGCAATTAATTAAGAAAATTTAGAATGACTATTTCGCGAGGTAATTGAGTGGGCCTATCACTGAAAACCGAACACCTTAAACGCTACAAGGACGTAGTGGCTTTACTGATTAAGTATGGCCGCTCAGATTTGGTCCAGCAGGCCGATCTGGAGTTTGCCGGCCCGCAGCGCGAGGCCCTGACTCCCACTACAACCGCCGAACCTAAAGCGGAAGAACTGGCTGACGATTTGGAAAAGTTGGGCCCGACTTTTATTAAGCTGGGCCAGCTTCTGTCGACGCGTGCCGATCTTTTGCCGGAGCCTTATCTCGAGGCCCTGGCCCGTCTGCAGGATCAAATCGAGCCTTTCTCGTTCGATGAAGTCGAGCAGATCGTTTCGACCGAGTTGGGCGCCCGCCTCTCGAAGCTCTTCTCTGAATTCGATCGGGAACCAACGGCCGCGGCGTCTCTGGCGCAGGTCCATCGCGCGCGCATGCGAGATGGACGTCTGGTCGTGGTTAAGGTCCAGCGGCCGGGAGTGCGCGAGAGTATTGTCGAAGATCTGGAATCGCTCGAATCCGTTGCCGAGTTCATCGACGCGCACACGGAAATGGGCAAGCGTTACGAGTTCAGCAACATGCTCGGCGAGTTGCGCCAGAGCCTCTTGCGGGAACTCGATTTCAAACGCGAAGCCGGCAACCTGCGTCGTTTGCGCAGCGGTCTGCGAGAGTTTGAGCGGATTATTATTCCCGAGCCCGTCGACGACTTCACTACTTCACGCGTGCTCACGATGGATTACATTGCGGGCAAAAAGATAACCAGCCTGAGCCCTTTGCGGCTGATGGAGTTGGACGGACGGGCTTTATCGGAAGAGTTGTTTCGCGCTTATCTCAAGCAGATTCTGGTGGACGGGTTCTTTCATGCTGACCCTCACCCGGGAAATGTTTTCATTACCGACGACGATCGAATCGCGCTAATCGATCTGGGAATGGTCGGCCATATCAGCGGTACTTTTCAGGAAAATCTTCTGCGGCTTTTACTGGCCATCAGTGAAGGCCGCGGCGACGAGGCCGCTGAGATATCGGTGAAGATGGGCGAGCCGAAACCAAACTTTGACGAGCAGGATTATAGACATCGGGTCGCGAGCCTGGTCGTGGAACATGTCGACGCCACGATGGAAAGCATCGACGCGGGCCGCGTGGCGCTGGAAATTACCCGTATCGCGGCGGACTGCTGGTTTCGTCTGCCGCAGGAATTCACTCTGATTGCCAAGGCCCTGCTGAATTTGGATCGAGTGGTCTACACGCTCGCCCCGGACTTTGATCCCAATCAGATCATTCGCAATGAAGCGACCAGCATCCTGCTGCGGCGGATTACCAAAGACATTGAGCCCGGGAACGTGCTGACCCGAGTCATTGAAGTCAAAGAGTTTGTCGAGAAGCTGCCGAATCGGGTTAACAAGATTCTCGATGCGATCGGAAATAACGAGCTCAAAATCGATGTCGATGCGATCGATGAGCGAATCGTACTCGATGGGCTACAGAAGGTCGCCAATCGGATAACGCTGGGACTGGTGTTGGCGGCTTTGATTGTCGGCGCGGCTTTGTTGATGAGGGTCGACACGCCTTTTCGCATCCTCGGTTATCCGGGACTGCCGATGATCTTCTTTCTCCTGGCCGCGATTGCCGGCATCATTCTGGTGGTCAGTATCGTTTTCTACGACAAGCATCCACGAAAGAACAACAACGGAAATTGATCCGGGCGACGAATCAGTCCGCCCCGGTTCCGCAGTGTGGTGGTACTTGAAACCTTACACTGGCTCCGTAGGAGCAAAATGTTTATAGCCCAGTGATTAGAAATCAAACCAATCTCCGTAAGGAGCGAAACTAAAGTCACAAAACATTGCGCTCCTAAGGAGCTGTTCACGTACGCACAAGCGGTTCCGTACCACGTTGAAGCGTCCGAAGTACAAGATGGGTTCCCCACAGTGACGCCAGTGAGGCGAGATCCTGTCGCCCTCTAATCAGAGTCGCTGTTCCCAAGCAGCTCGTCGAGTTGATCGAAGTTGTTTAAGACTTTCAGATCATCCCGCCCCCTTAAGTCCGGATTGTTAATATCGATGATTGCCACGGGCATGTTGCTGAGATCCTTATGAGCCCGGACGAGGCGCACCAAAGAATCGAAGGTCGCCAGGTCGAGGTCCGTGAGAATCATGTTCGGGCGGTTGCTCTCGGCAATCCTGATGGCCTGATCGGCGTGGGTGGCGCTGAGTACCAGGTGGCCCTTTTTCCGGAGCATCGCAGCCATCTGCAAACTGATTTCATCCACATCCTCCACCACCAGGATCGTCCTGGGTTTTTTCTTTTCGCTCAAAAGCGCACCTCCACGGGTGAGTTGTCGTACCGCAGAAATCGGATACAGAAGAGAAGCAGGAACAGCAAAGAATGCCGCGAAGCTCCCCGGAAGTCTGTACGGTAGCGAATACTTTGGTTGAGCACTGCTGGAAATGTGAGTTGGCGTCGCGAGGCCCTCGAGGAGTAGCGGGCACTCAGACAGGACCGTGCGGCTGGCCGTAGCGCTAAATCAAGCGCGGCTAAGAGAACTCTTCAAAACTAGAGCGTGGGGTAGCGATCGTATTCATCTCTGACGATTCGATAACATTCGCAGGAGTAGTGCTCCAGACCTTTACGATCCAGGACCACCATTGTGCCGCGGCGGTAGTCGATCAAGCCGGCCTGTCTCAGAGTGCTCGCGGCCACGCTGACGCCGGCGCGACGGACGCCCAACATTCGCGACAGAAAGTCCTGGGTCAGCACGAACTCGGGACTCACCACGCGGTCCTGAGTCAGCAACAACCAGCGAGCCAGACGCTGCTCAATGCTATGTAGGCGATTGCAAGCGGCTGTCTGCGCTACCTGCGTGAACAGGGTATGCGTGTAACGCAAAATCAGATCTCGCAACTTGCCACCGTTGCGAAATTCCGCCCGCAGGTCCGGTGTGGATATTCTCATGGCCTGGCCTTCGCCCTGTATTAAGGCCAGATTCGGAGTTGAATCGGCGCCCAGGATTGCCGCAATCCCGACCATTCCTTCGGGACCGATGACTCCGGCTTCTACAGTGGCTCCGTTTTCCAGGGCGGCAAGAAGCGAAACTACTCCAAGAGTAACGAAGTAGCAGTACTCAATTTTCTGTTCCGGGAGATAGAGGTTAGTGCCCAGCTCGAGCCTGACGAGTTTCAGCCTGGGCTCGATTGATTCGTACTCCTGGCGCGGAAGCGCTGCGAGAATCCTATTATCCGACTGCGACGACGTGGTCATGGGGGGTGGCCTTTGTAGAGATTGGAACATAAATGCCTTCGACCCGGATGTCTGTACGACAGCAGGAATAGACAACAACATCGTCAGAGCGCCCGCCAGAGAATCAGTGATCAAGATAGCCGTTGCTTTGCGTTCTGATAACGCGGTAACAATCGCAGGCGGCGGCTTCCAGCTTCCGACGATTCAAAATATTCATCGTGCCGCGGCTGTACTTGATCAAGCCTGCTTCCTGCAGATTGATGGCCGCCAAACTGACAGCCTGGTTGCGCACGCCGAGCATCCATGAAAGAAAACCCTGGGTGAGCTGCATCGTGTCGGAAGCGACCCGGTCGTGCATCATCAACAACCATCTGGCCAAACGCTTCTCAACCGGGTGATAGCGATTGCAACTGGTGGTTTGTGAGACCTGCTGAAAAAGTGTATGGGTGAATTGAAGGACCGCTTTTTGGAAAGCTTCGCCCCGCGCGAACTCGGACAATGCCGCCGCGGCCCCGATGCGCGTCGCCGTGCCTGCGGCCTGTACGACAACCTGGTTAGATGATTTTGGAACGCCGAGAAATAAGGGTAGGCCGGCAAACCCATCCCTGCCAGTTAAGCCGACTTCAACCCGCAGGTCTTCTCCGGACGAGGCCAGCATTGAAAGGACTCCGGATTCGGGAAAGTAAACGTGTTCGATCGGGCCTTCGAAGGTGTAGATGATTGAGTTGAAGACGAGCGGGACGATTTCGAGATCAGTTTCCAGCCGTGAATAATCCGCGACGCTCAGGTGCGACAGCACACCATTCCTGGAAAAACTATTAGATTTGTGGTTGCTTGGCAGCGGCTTCTCCTCGTTCCGGTCGTCTGTAAAAAACACAGCTGACGGCACAAGGAGGGACTTCTAAGGACGAGTCCTGGCCCGATGTCGAGAGTTGGTTGGAAAAGATCTTAGTCGGGTACGGTTTGTACGCTAGCACCATTAGCGGGGGATGTACAGGTTAGCGAAAGGCGATCGGTACAGAACCGCGAGCAGTAGCGAGCGGGACAAGGAGGCTGCATTCTAATAAATCTTGCAGGCGTCAATCGCGAATCAGTGATAGCGCAACTTGCGTTCTTAGCCGTTCGCTACCCGCGGTTCTGTAACTCAACGAAACGCGTGTTACAGAACCGCGAGCGGTAGCGAGCGGGACACAGAGGCTACATTCTAATAAATTTTGTAAGAGTCAATCGCGAATGAGTTATAGCTCAACTTGCGTCCTTAGCGGGACAAAGAGGCTAGATTCTAATAAATTTTGTAGGAGTCAATCGCGAATCGGTGATAGCGCAACTCGCATCCTTATCCCGCTCGCTACCGCTCGCGGTTCTGTAACGGATCAATGAACAGTGAATTCAACGACGATCACAGTCCCCTCGGTTACTTAATTACCTTTCGCGCCTATGGTACTTGGCTGCACGGTGACGAGCGCGGTTCGATTGATCAGCACCACCGTCGATACAATACGCCAAGGCTGCCTCCCAGCGCTCGACGAAAACAGTTCGAAAAGACTTTGCTTAAACAACCACCGGTTCAGTTGTCGCGGGGTCAAATTGCGGTAATTGATAACAGCATCAGGAACACTTGTGAAATTCGCAAGTGGCACTTGTGGGCTTTGAACGTTCGTACCAACCACCTCCATTGTGTGGTAACCGCGGACTGCAACCCGAAGACGGTCCTTATCGCCTTGAAGGCAAACGCGACGCGCTCGATGAAGGCTGATGGATGTTGGGCTAGTGAACTAAGCCCCTGGGCGCAGGGCGGCAGTAAGAAGTATCTCTGGACAGAAGAAGAGCTCGCGAATGCAATCGTCTATGTGGTCGAGGATCAAGGCGAGCCATTGGGATGATTACAGAACCGTGAGCCATAGCGAGCGGGACAACGGGCAACTCCTCAATCCCTGTAGCCCGATCTCGATTCAGTGATAGCGCACCTCGCATCCTTATCCCGCTCGCTATCGCGCGCGGTTCTGTAGCGTCGTTATCCTGGGGTCGCGCTTCGCTTCACGCGGTGGGATTTCCTCATCAACAACCAGGCCTGCTACTCATCTTCGCGGCAATAATCACTCGTACCTTTTAAGCCAAGCCATTTGTGGAACTGAAAATGCTTATTTGGTTTACGGCTATGGCAAAGACTTCGAAGAATCCGCCGTGGTGGCTGGAGGAGGGGACTGAGTCCTGTCCGGCATGCAGTCACGCGTATGTATATCAGACGGAATGCCGGTGCGTAGCGTGTGACGGCGCCGTTTGCATCGAGTGTGTTCAGACAATTTCGCTGGAGACATTCTGCCCCGACTGCGTTGAGCCAGCGGCTGATGTGTGAGGTGAAAGATGGCGGCGCGCGCAATTTGGAAAGGTGAGCTCAAAGTAAATTCGACGAAGGTTCCGGTGAAGTTGTACGCGGCCTTGAAAGATCAGGCCGTTCGCTTCCACGTCCTTGATGAGCGGACGAAAACTCGAGTCAAGCAGCACATGATCAATCCCGACAGCGGCGAAGAGGTGGCTAGCGAAGAGATTCAGAAAGGATTTGAAGTCGAGCCGGGGACCTTCGTTCTACTGCACGAAAAAGAATTGGCGAGTCTCGAGCCAAAGGCTGCTCGCGAAATTGAAATCAAGCACTTTGTTCCGCCTTCAGCTATTGCTCCTGAGTTCTATGATCGACCTTACTATCTTGGTCCCGATGGGGATTCCGAGGCTTACTTCGCGCTCGCCGAGGCCTTGCGCAAACAGGAGCGAGAGGGCTTGGCGCATTGGGTAATGCGCAAACAGCCGTACGTGGGCGCGCTGCGCGCTCAGGACGATTACCTGATGTTATTTACGCTGCGCAGTCCGGAAGAGGTCTTGTCCGCGAAAGAACTTCCGCGACCGGCCGGCCGTGCTCCGGACAAGAAAGAGCTGAGCATGGCCCGGCAGTTGGTCGAGATGCTGAAGGGTGAATTCAATCCCAAAGATTACCAGGATGAGTACCGCCAACGCGTAATGGAGTTCGTCGAAAAGAAGGCGAAAGGTCGCGCCCCGAAACTGCGCCTGGTGAAGAGTAAGCGGCAAGCGGCTTCGCTGGATAAGGTTTTGTCTAAAAGTATTGAGGCGTTGAAGAAGAAGCGCGCTGCTTAAGAGGATCGGTACGGAACCGCTCGCGGGTAGAGTCTGTGTCAAAAGTCGATTTCTTAACGCCGAAGGCGTTTCAAAACTCAGCCCAGGGTAACACCCTCGGGCTTGGGCGAGCATTTGGGCCTACGCTGAAGGCGTTGAATAATGACGGGATGCAAAACCCGCAAGTGAATGAATTTTTAAACCCTTACAGGGTAATAAATCCTTCGGGGTCTTTGATCCCAGGGTGTTACCCTGGGCTGAGTTATGGAACGCCTTCGGCGATGAAGGTCGCACCTTCACGTGTCGTCGACTTTTGACACAACCTCGGTAGCGAGTCGGTCTCGGAGTATCGAGTAACCCGGTCGCTACCGCGAACGGTTCTGTAACAGCATTGATATGCCAACGAGAAAACGAAAACGAACGAAGTCCGATGAGCAAGAGCAGAGGGGCGCTCGCCCTTTCTGGTCCGGCACGTTGACGTTTGGATTGGTGAGCGTCCCGGTCGAACTCTATCCCGGTAACCGGACGAATCGAGCGCCGCTCAGAATGCTTGGACCTGACCACGAACCACTGGCGCGTCGCTACTACTCTGAAAAGACCGGCCGCGACCTCGAAGCAGAAGACATGGTTCGAGGCTATGAAATCGATAAAGACAAGTACGTGGTTGTAACTGACGAAGAGCTGGAACGGCTCGCGCCGGAGCAGAGCCGCGACATCGACCTGCGACGCTTTGTCGACCTCGAGTCGATTCCGCCGATCTATTTCGATCGCTCTTACTTTCTGGCGCCGGCTGAAGGATCAGAGAAGGCCTACCGGCTGCTGGTGGCGACGATGGACAAAAGCGATCTCGCCGGGATTGCTACGTTCGTGATGCGCGGAAAAGAGTATCTGGTAACCATCTTTCCGGAAAACGGAATCCTGCGCGCTGAGACGATGCGTTTTCCCGACGAGTTGCGTTCGCCGAAGGAAGTTGGCTTGCCTGAAAAGAAGAGCGTGCCCGCGGCGATGGTGAAAAAGTTCGAACGAATAATCTCCAGGCGCTCGGCGCGAACGTTGCCGCTTAAAGAGCTGAAGGACCAGAAGACCGATCAGCTGTTGAAGTTGATCGAGAAGAAGCGAGCACAGCACAAGGACGTCGTGGAAGTAGAAACAGCTGAACGCGACGAAGGTAAAGTGGTAGACATTATGGATGCCCTCAAGAAGAGCCTGGCCAGGAAACGCAAAGCGGCCTAGGTTGAGAGTTCAACCCTTAGGTTGAGGCGACAAACTGAAGTTGTCGTACAGAACGAGTGACGAAATGTTCGCGCTAAGAAACAAGAGTTCGACCTATCATCTATTCGATCCGAAAACCGGCTTGACGGTTTGTGGTCAGCCCGTGAGTCTAATCAGGAGAAGTCTTACCTCCGGGGAAGCGTCGATACATGTGACGCCCACAGAACCTCTTGATAAGAGCCTTTGCAAACACTGCATTCGCGCCTCTCGGCCTTCAAGCTAGGTCCTTCCGAAGACGATCCACGAACACACGAAGGCTGAGTGTGATTTCGTCGACGTTCTTCTTCCAAGCGAAAAGAAATACGAACATAACCGAGTGGTGTGTCACTCGCATTAGCGTGCTCCGCACGCTGGCGGACAAGATGTCCGCGCTCCGTCGTTGAATGGATGTCGAACCACGTCCGCGCGCCAGCGTGTCTCGTCTCCAAGCTAGAACCTGAATCCCACGCCAGCGCTGAACTGCAGATTGTGCTTTGTCTCGGGAGGTCTTTCCAGGATGGCTCGCGATAGGTAGATACCTGCCTGTTGGAAGGTTCCATACCGAATGATCGTGTCCCCAATATCGATGCGAGTAACAATCCGTCGTGACGGGTAGAACTCAACCACCCCGCCCAAATCAGTCGAGAAGTAAACCTCTCTCGCCTTTCCAAACCTGCCCACCGTAAACACCTGGTTGAGTGGACCAGAGGGACCAATCGTAAACGTGCTAATTAGTTTGCTGACTTCGGTAAAGCCGACGAAGCCGGGCCGAGCTTTGCCAAACACTCCGAATCGCCGGAATCGCTTTCCTGCTTTGACGCCGAACTGTCCCTGAAAAATTCTTCCGCCGGGCATCGATCCGGTCATCTCTTTTCTCGGAAACAAATTACCTTCGGCTTCAAACGCCAGGTTAGAAGTGAGATTGTAGGTGAATAGACCTCCGACGCCCGGCTCAGTTCTACTTCCGACACCCGCCACGACCCGGTCACAACAGGGGTCCATGCCGTTGCCAACAATTTGGCTCGGACGCTGTAGAGAAAGTAGGGAGAATTGGGCGCCTATTTCGAACCTGGGCACGGCCCGTTGGGCCAATGCCGGGCTGCTCACAAGAAGCAGAATGAAGATACCTAACGTAGGTTTGAATGAATCAATCATTTGAGATCCTCACTCCCTTGGAAGCGCCGGAGATGCGTTAATTCTGGAATTTATATCTCAACCGCGACCGCGGTTGCAGAATCTTTCTGATCAGTTCCCAGGGTAGCCGAAGCGGCAACCCTGGGCTGTGTATAGACGCAGCCCCTTTGGGGCAGGACGAAAAATTATGCACTGGCAACTAAGCTCGTTTCTGACTTTGGGGACGACGCCCCATGGTTAAGCACGCTCCTCATTTTGATCTTCGCTCGCTGTAGATCGAATCGAATGCGCGGGTAGTGTGTTCAGTGACGCTGGGCACTGGTTCGGGCAGTCCTCGCGCCTGTGCCGCGTCAAGCTGATTTGTCGGCGGCCCCTTCAATCGCACCGCATCGCCTGCATCCTCAGTGCCACGCCTGCGGCGGAATAACAATCGCATGCAGACGCCTTCGATTAGAAGCATGATCAAAAAGCTCAGCAGCGCGAAAGCGAGAATCTGCCCTACGTTTAGGTTGAGCACGGTTTTCATCACTCCAATCAGCATCGTGATAGCTACCAGGCCCAAGATGAAGACCCCGGCCATCGCCGAGACGAGTAACTCCGGTTTCACTTCTGCTGATTTGCTGACACTATCGCCTTTCACGCCATTCAACTTTGCGCCACAGTAATTACAGTAGGTTAAAGACTGCGCAACCGCGACACCGCAAGATGAGCAATACATTCTCTTTGTCCTCCTCAAGGCTACTACGATATCGAAGCCGCTAAGTTCAAGTCTCTTGGAACTCCCGGCCGCAAAGCTCATTTTGATCGAAGCCGACTTTAACATCGTCTTAGATCAGAGTTTCGGATAGCCGAGTTTCCTTTATCAACCTCACGGCTTTATGGTGACAAAAACCTGGTTGCTCTGCACGCCACGCAGGCTGATACTTATCCAAAGATCACCCGTAGTTGCTATTTGATTCGGCAACTTAATCACCACCTCAGTTAGCCATTCATTGCCCGGCACTTTGGCCACGAACTCAACCGTCAAAGGGTAAGTAGTATTCTGAGAATCCTGAGCTTGTGCCGTTATCAATGAGATGTCTTCGCCGGTGCTCAAGTTAATATTACCGGCTAATAGAATGATGCGCGTGCGCTGATCGGCACTGAAGTTCTGGGTGTTAGCTAGAGCAAACGGATCGCGCATAAAGTTCACGGAATCGAGCGCGAGCGCCCGCTGAGAATTCTCTTCCGTGTACAAAACCGGCGGTGGCGTTGGAGTCGGCGATGGAGTTGGGGTTGCGGTAGGAGTAGGGGTAGGAGTAGGCGTGGGTGTCGGCGTGGGCGCCGCCGCGGCGATTACCAGCAACGTGATGCTCTGAGCCGGTACCGTTAGATTCAAACTGTTCCCGCCCAGGCTGATGTCGCTCAGGCGATTAATAGCATTCGCTGAAGTGAGCTGCCACACCTGCGCGGATCCAGCGCCAGAGAAGTTGGCAAAGTTGACGTTCGCGAGCGTGCTGTTCGACAGAGACTTGTTGATGATCATTACCGTCAACGCGGCGTCGCTCGAACGGATCGCCGCGAACGACGACAACGTGTCAGGGTCGGGCGCCGAATCCGAAACGCTCACATCACCGAAGGCCGACTTGTTCCCGTCATAGTTGCGATACATCTTCATCGCTTTGTAAGTTGGGGTCGAGGCATCCGGCGTGGTCCAACGCGTCGCCAGGTCCAAACCTTCGCGGCCAAAGATGCCGAAGACGTCAGCCTGGGTTGTTGCGCCGTTGATGTACGGCTCAGCTCCCCAGTTGTATTCTGTGATCCCGATTTGCAATCCAGGGTAGTTGCTGTTGACCCAGTTGCGCAGACGAGGAATCAGTTGGACCTTACTGTTAACCCAACTCGGATCTGTATAGTTCGGATCCCAGAGCGACCGCGTCGATCGATTGCGCAGATTAGACATTGAAGCAGAAACGTCGTCGCTGAACGCTTCTCCGCCTTGCGGATACCAATGCACCGTGAAGACATCCAAACTGCGGGAGCCAGTCTGCAAATCGTGCTGATGCAATTGATCCAGCAGCCAGGGCAGGTAATCCTTGCCGCCATGGTTGGCGCGATCCGGCAGATTGGACCAGCCGTGCAGACCGCCCCATTGTTGATCGTAGCCGCTGTAAAAATAGCCGCTCCAACCCCATTCCTCGGGTCCTACAACCAGGGCCGACGGATCGGCGACTCTCACCTTCGCGCCATAGTCAATTATCTTATCTTTGATCTCGTCCATCGTTGGGCCGATGGGATGCACATCGCGGTGCGTCCAGGACCACAGACTCGGTTCATTATCCATTAAGTAATAGCGCACTCCGCCATTACTCGCCGTACCCCAGGTGCTCACGAGGTGTTGCATCCAGCCCAACTGAAACGGCGAGTCGGCGGGCATATTGGCGTCGTTCGAATCGTTGCCGGTGACATACTGATTATCCGCAGCTCGCACGCCGTTGCCGGCATCGGGAAACCATTGCCAGTCATTCGCTTTTTGTGCTCCGTATTTCGCGATCGAGAAACTGGCGAGCTTGCCGCGGTTCGGGCCCAGCTTTGCCACCCAGCCGATGGTGGGAATCGTCAGCATCGATTTGGCACCCGCTGCTTTGCTGTCCGCAATAAAGTCGTCGTTCGCTTTGCCTGGAGTTGAGCTGCCATCGTCGATGCTTTCAAAGTACCAGTCGCTGCCGTGGTTTCCGCAGTTGCATTGCCAGTTGTACTGCGAGGTGGCGTTGCCGCCACTGCGGTTTAGCGGGCAGTTGAGATCAGTCAATTGCGCGATGCTTGCGAACGCGACACCATAGACATTTGGATTTATTGTGTGCCGATTGGAAGAGACGTCGATGTTGATAGTCACTGAGGGGCCCTGCGCCTCCCCGACCCAGAGACGCACGCTGATTACACTCAGCAACAAACAAACAACCCCAATGATGCTTCGATTCGGTTTCATGCGTCCTGGCGGAGATTTCATTCCTGGGAACCTCTTTCAGATCTTAACAAATGAGGTCTAACTATAACCAGATGATTTTCAGGATGACGTATTCCTCCCTAACGATAAAGCCACCCGCCGATGGAGGTTGCACCGACACGCCGTAAGACGTCCCGCATCATGAAGTCAGATGGAATGAGGTCAGTACCATCCGCGTCAGCGGATGGATCATGGACCGAGGTTGGAAATGCTCAAGGAGGATGCAACTCGAACCAACTTCGCCACGCGGTTGCAGGGCATTCATCGATCGCTACAATGCAGGCAGCTCATTAGCTGATACGCGCTTCTACCCTCTGCGCGGCAAGTGGAAGAATTAGAGCAAGAGCAAAGGCAGACAGGATGTCTGCGCTCCCGGCGCTCACTGGTTCAAAAAGGAACCGGGGCACTAGCCCGACCGTTGGGGAGGGCTTCCTTAATTCACCACAAAGCCCTCCCTTACGGTCGGGCTAATGCCCCGGAGATTAGCAACGCACTCTTACCGCACTATCCAATCCTGCAATTGCCTGATCCGTTTTGAGAGCGGCGTTACCCAGCCCGCATCGCGGGCGGTATTAGTAGCCCACGGCGCCAGCTGTGGGTTCACGCGAGACGTAAGGCTAGAACTTGAACGGTTTCTTGAGAACGTTCCAGGTCGATTTCAACGCGGCGGTAAGTTTGGATCCTTTACGGTTCGCATTCTGTTTCGAATCTCTCTGAAGTGCACCCTCTTTAGATTCTTTCTGCACCGCCTTATCTTTCGGTTGCCGCTGCAGCGCAATCTCTGGTCTGCTCGGCTGGTTCCTGATGGCGGGCGAGGGACGAAGTCGCGCGGGGGAGTGGGAAGTAGTAACTGGCCGCTCGCGGGTTGAAGAAAGATCCTTTGCCTTCGGTTTGCTGATCTCGGAGCGGCTTCTTACCCGGTCGCTACCTCTCCCCGTACTGACCTCATTCGGGTTGGTGGAAGGGGCGCGCGTCGTAATTCGAGCTGGGGCCTGAACTGGGAGAGCCTTACTTGCTAAGTAATCCGGGGAATCCTGCGCCGCCGGACCTTTGGCAATCGAGTCGGCTTGACTGGCGGCATCGTAATAACCGAACAGCAGAGCGCTCGACATAATTCCAGCCAGCGCCAAAACCATTAAAAAAACGGGAGACTTTACCAGCCGGAGAAATGGTGACTGGGTGGCTGCGACCAGAGCTGAAACTGCTGGGGAAACGGGAAGGGTATCCGGGTCGTCAACCAGATCGGTGCCGTCGAAATCGCAAACGCGATGAAAGTTCACAAAGCTAAAGTCGCATTTTGGACAGCGTTTCATAAGGTCAGGACTCCTGTCGCAGGTAAGACTTTGAATCCGAGTTGTAGGGTGAGCGGGGCGCGGGAGGAGAATCCGCTTTTGAACCATACACAAATTACCGGGAAGGGACAAGGAAAAGTAGAATGCAGTAGGCAGTAGGCAGTAGGCAGAAGGCACTAGGCAGAAGGCACTAGGCAGAATCAGTACGTGGTGGAGTTGACGCGGGGGGCGTCTCTGGATTTGGCCGTGAACGCAAGTTAACAACTTGCGCTACTTCATAGAACTGAGGGAGAACTGACGCCGAAGAGAAGTCCTTACAGCCTCTCGCACTTTCGGGCTAAGGATATTTTGTTTCACGCCTCCGGCATGAAGGCGGACGAGACGTCCGCGCTCCCAGCAAACCGGTGCTTGCTTCGGCGTTAATTCGTGATCTTGATCGCGCGGTTAATGAGTCTTACGACTTGCGCGGTGGCCGTTGGTTTGGTGTTTACGTTCCTGGGCGCGGTAGGAATTGACGCGCTTTGAAATTGTGTTGCGGTGGATGCCGAGGGCTGCGGCGGTGTGTGTGATCCGTTTTTTGTTACGGCCGTAGGCTTTTTGAATGTAGAGCTTTTCGAACTCTTCGAGGGCTTCATCGAGGCGGATGTGGCCGTCCAGCATGTCTTCAATCACTGCTTCTAAACGGGGGCGTATTTGCATCAGTCTAGTCCTATCTGGTTATCAAAGTTATGTATTAAGCCGGGCTTTTCACGCTCTCGGCGTGAAGGGCAATGAGACCAATTTGGGTTGGATCATTGACCTGTTGTGTTCTTCGCGGGCTCGAATGCGGGCAGTATGCCCGCGCTCCCAGCCTCACGGTCCTGTTCTCGTGGTGCGCGCTACCCAGGCTACTTCACGGCTTTCGGGGTTATGGACAATAAACCAATTTGGGTTGGGCTAATGACCTGTTGTGTTCTATCGCGCGCTTACGCGCTTACCCTCGGCTATTTGTTTCACGCGTTCGGCGTGAAGAACTCGGTCGCGACTGCTCCCGGTACTGACTTCGATGCGCACGGTCGTTCTGCGGAAATTCGCGCTTCGCGCTCGATGCGGGCAGGATGCCCGCGCTCCATTTACAACTTCTCGCCGACGAGCAGTTCGTAGGCTTCCAGGTAACGCGCGGTGGTGGCGGCGGCGACTTCGGGGGGAAGAGTTGGCGCGGGCGGCTGCTTGTCCCACTTAATGCTCTCGAGATAGTCGCGCACGTATTGCTTGTCAAACGAAGCCTGCGACTTGCCGACTTCGTACTCGTCTACCGGCCAGAAGCGAGATGAATCCGGCGTCAGGACTTCGTCAATGAGAATGATCCGGCCTTCGCGGTCGCGGCCAAACTCAAACTTGGTATCGGCGATGATGATTTTGCGACTGCGGGCATAGTCGCTGGCCTCCTGATAAATCCGCAGAGACACATCGCGCAGGAATTCAGTTACTTCGTTGCCGACTATCGTGGCCATTTCCTGCTCGCTAATGTTTTCATCATGGCCGGTTTCGGCTTTCGTAGCCGGCGTGAAAATCGGCGTCGCCAACTTTTCGGACTCGCGCAAACCGGCGGGTAATTGGTGACCGCAAACCTGTCCCGTGCGTTTATAGTCCTTCCATCCCGATCCGGAAAGATACCCGCGCACCACGCATTCAACCGGAAAGACTTCGGTGCGTCTCACCAACATTGATCGGCCGCGCAGAATGCTTGCGTGACCACGGACGACCGCAGGCATTTCGTCAACGTTGGTAGTCAGCAGGTGATTGGGAACAATGTGACCGAGTTTGGTGAACCAGAAGCGTGAAAGGGCAGTCAGTACTTCGCCCTTGCGTTCGATTGGCGTGGGCGAGACGCTGTCGAAAGCCGAGATGCGATCAGTAGCGACGATTAACAAACGCTCTTCGTCTACTGCATAAACATCGCGAACTTTACCGCGTCTTGCTAGTTGGAGATCGGAGAGTACGGTTTCAACGACAGGAGCTGCGCAGGCCATTGTTGGTTCTTTCAAGTTTCAAAAATTAGCGATCAAAAAACAATTCAGAAATGAAGCGAGCGCGATTTTGCTTTTTCGTTTACGTGGTGTCAAGAGATCGAGAAAAATAAAACCGATGACGCTCATGACAACTCAAGAAATTGTGTAACTTGATTGCACCGACGGAAAAATATTTTCTCATGGATTGGTGGATCTATTGTCTTGCAGCGAAGAAAACGATCGACGAAATCCCACCGCATGAAGTCAGTACCGGGAGCGGTAGCGACCGGGTCGACTCCGATCTTGAGTCGTGTCCGCGTTGAAGCCCGGTCGCTACCGCTCCCGGTACTGACTTCATCGCGATTAGCGATTTAACTTGATAGGAAGAAAATTCTTATGCAGTTGCGGCCGCATTCTCTGCGCCGCCGGTGAGTGCTTCACGCAAGCGGCGAATTTGCGCAGCGTGATTGTGAGCATGGGCGGCGTAGATGCTCAACCAATCTTCGACTGAGTACGATCCGCTCTCAGAATGCGTGCCTTCGCGTTGCCAATCTTCATCGCTCATAAACTCGAACAGTTGCGCCGCGGTAGCGCGTGCGCTGCGGAACGCCTCGAGCGCCGGGGCCGTCTCGCGCCGGTTGTAATTCAAACGATTCGCGTATGCGTCCTGATCGTAGCCGTGGATTAGCGGATGATCTTCGACGAGCAAACGCCTGAGCCTGAGACCGCTGGTCGTTTCGCTGTCGGCGAGATGATGAACGATTTCAGCGGCGCTCCATTTCCCCTGGATAGGGTGAGCAGTAAGTGAGTCGGCGGTAAAACCTTCGAGGGCACGTGTTACTTCGTTATATCCGTCCACGTATTGGGCGATCAGTGTCTGTCTTTCCTGAGAAGTCATGGTTTTTGCTCCTACAGCTTAATAGGTGTCTTTGTCCGATAACGCCGAAGGCGTTAGTGAATCCCAGCCCAGGGCAATGCCCTGGGTCAGAGAGGGATGTTAATTGGTAACACCGAAGTTGTTCGCGAATGGCCCGATTGGCTTGTCGTTTTCCCGAACTCTTTCAGAGTTTGAACCGCGCCATACGCTTTCCACCAGGGCTGAGAATTGGCGAGCGCCTTCGGCGCTTATCGAAAGGAAGAATAGCGTGTCAGAAGCCCGCGCGTAAGCAAGGGCTAGGCGAACGGGCTCTCCCTGACGGTCGGGCTTCTGACACGAAATTGTCAGAGGCCCGCGCGTAGGCAAGGGCAGCGAAACGCAAGCTGCCGGCTTGCGCTACATTAACGACTTACGATCAGTAGAGTGAAAGTTCCGGGCACCATGGGCGGACGCGGTCTGGGCTGGGCCGCAGTCGCGGCGGGCGCCTGGCCGAATTCAGCTGTAACGGTATAAACCGTATGGGTCTTCAGATCGAGAGTCATAGTCCGCGCCCGTTTCGGAGTGGGCACGTTCTCAACTAGGCTGAACTTATCCGGCGTATCCTCGTGAACCACTGTCATCGTGCCATCGCCGTTTGAGCTGAAAACAAAACCAGTCTCCGGATCGAAGGCCGCGCCGTCAGGGCCGTTGCCGATCGGCACGGTGGTTATGACTTTGCCGTTATCGGCATTGACCACGATCATCAATTTGTTCGAACAGACAGAGAAAAGCCGGCGGTGCTTTCGATCCATTGCTATTCCGCTGGGTTCCTCGCCGGGAGCAATTTTCCAGCGACTCTCGACCGCCAGCTTCTTGGAATCGAACTGAACGATCTCGCTGGTATCTTCGATGTTGACGAAGACGTGACCCTTTTCATCGGCGACCGCGAACTCCGGTTTTCCTCCGAGCGCAATCGTGCCTGCTACCGTTCCCGTCTTCGCGTCGATAGCGGTGACGTCTTTGCTGGCCCCATTGAATGAAAAGACACGCTTTGAAGTCGGATCGTAAATAATGATGTCTGGATTCTTGCCGGTGGGCGCCGTTCCCAGAACGTTGAGCGTCTTTAGGTCGAAGATCGTGACCTTGTTATCGCGGCCATCGCTGATGAAGCCCTTATCAAACTCAGGAGCAATGGCGATCCCATGGACACCGTTTGTGTTTGGGATGTCACCCACTAACGCGCCGGTGTCGGCGTCAACCACCATGACGTGTGTTCCTCGGGAGATATAAACGCGTTTGGCTTTTGCATCGACGGTTAAGTCATCCCAACCACCATCGCCGCCCAGCTTAACGGTCTTGCTGACATGATAACCGGAAGGGCCGGCATTCAAGCTTGAACTAAGGAGCAGGATGCAAGCAGCTATTAGAAGAACGGATCGAATCGGCAGATGCATTTTAGTTTCTCCAAAAGATGAAATCGAACATGCGGAAGCTACTCTTCTCGGCGCCGTTGCGTCAAGCAGACTGTCTTCCTTTTTCGCTCTGTCCTGATGCAATCGAGACCTGAAATCATACGCTCGATTAACGGACCGGCAACGCGCGATAAGATGCTTGGATCGGCTGAAGCGTTTCGAAAATCCGCGCTTATTCCGTCAAAGAAGCTCGATTTAGGCGCGAGGAATAACGTTTGCAGTTCCAACTCGCGAGGCGCCTTTTCAGAATAGACTTGATTCGATTTTAGGTTTTGGCAATTTCCAACACAGGAGAAAATGACATGGAAAAGCAGGCAGAGAGTAGACGCGTTGTGGTTGAGACTCCAAACGCAAGACGCGAGGTCGTGCAGACAGAAACAGCACGCTATCCGGAGCGGGATAGAAGTGGGATCTCGGGCGCAGCGCTTGCGGCCATAGTTGTGGGTGTGATTGCGCTCGCAGCGATCATCATTCTCTTCATGATGAATCAACAGCAGAACGATGCAAACGTAAACACGGCGCAGGTGCAGCAACCGCCGCAAACAACCATCGTGCAACAACCGGCCCAGCAGCCGCCGGTCATCGTGAACCAGCCGGCTCCGGCGACACAGCCGGCCCCGGTGATTATCAACGGCCAGCCTCAACCCGCGCCGGCCACATCGGGCGGCTCGACGATGTCGAATGTTCCTGATGACAGCTCAATTCAGACCGCCGTCGATAAGAAGTTGAGTAATGATCCAACGTTATCTACGCTTGGTGTCACCGTGACAGTGCTCAGCGGCAAAGCGACGCTCACGGGCAACGTCAAGAGTGACGCCCTGAAATCGCAGGTCGAACGGGCCGTGCGCGCCGTCAAGGGAGTGAAGTCAATCGACAACCAGATCACTGTCGGATAAGAGCAATCAACGTGTCCCTGGGTGGATCCCAATATTAGGTATCCACGCAGCACCCAGCGCTAGAGCGCGTCGGAGTTGAAGAACTTCGGCGCGTTTTTGGTTTGTGGGTCAACCTGCTTGGCGCCTTTATCTCTCTTTGCGCCTTTGCGAAATCCGAAAGCGAGATCGTAAGTTTCACGCAAAGGCGCAAGGGCGCAAGGGGTCAACCGCTTTGCGGTGAACTTCTGCTCCTAAAAAGCCCGACTAAAGTCAGTGCTCTAAGCGCCGGATGACGCTTAGCTTGTTTGTTCTGAACGCCTATCCTATTCTCACCTAAAACCAAATCAGTCGAGGATTGAATGGAAAAGATTCCCCAAACACAGCGCACAACTCTGAAGCGACTGCCGCAGCGAGGCAGCTATGACCGCGAAACGATCGAAGCGATTCTGGATGAGGGCTTCATCTGTCACGTCGGCTTCGTTTCAGAAGGGAAGCCGGTCGTTATTCCCACCGGATACGCGCGCGTGGGAGATCGACTGATTATTCACGGCTCGCAGGCCAGCCGGATGCTGCGCACTTTGGCGCAGGGAGTTGATGTCTGTGTCACGATAACTTTGATTGACGGGCTGGTTCTGGCTCGGTCGGCTTTTCACCATTCAATGAATTATCGATCGGTGGTTGTCTTCGGTCGGGCGTCCGTGGTTGATGATCCAGACGAAAAGATCGCGGCTTTGCGGGCGTTATCAGAGCATATGATTCCCGGACGCTGGGACGATGTGCGCGAGCCGAATGAGCTCGAAATGAAACAGACGACCGTTTTGTCACTGCCGCTGACTGAGGCGTCGGCAAAGGTTCGCACCGGACCGCCGCTTGATGACGAAGAGGATTACAAGCTGCCGGTGTGGGCTGGCGTGATTCCGCTGGGGATGGTAGCCGGTCAGCCATTTGACGATGGTCGCATTCCGACGAAAAGTGAGATTCCAAAGTATGCCGCTGAATATAGCAGACTTCCTTGAGCCGGCTTTAGGCCGCTTTCCTGAACGGTTACTAGACCGGGCGTTTAATGGGGCCCGCTTAGCCAAGGGTTGTCGCGTGCTCCAAACCCCTGGCTCGGATTAAGCGACGCCATCAGCATTTATTGTTCAACCTAAACCTTAACTACTGCCCTCACCTTGCTACTTTCGCCGTTATAGTCCATACTCACTTACGGTTAATCCTTCTCTCGCGCATCGACGGTGATGCGCCCGTCGCATAAGGTATTCAGCGCCGGCGTTTTGGATAGTTCGAGAAAAGGCTGTTACAAACTCCGAAGCCGCTCTTCCAAGAGCATCCGAAATCCGGTCCTTCGACTGCTACCGTTCACCGAAGCCATTCCGATTCGCAGCTTCTTTTCATTCCCAATACAGGGGAAAGGTATATCTATGTCAACGAAACTTTACGTTGGAAACCTAGCTTTCCAGACTACTAGCCAGGAGCTGCAGGAATTATTTGCCTCGGCCGGCACGGTTGAATCAGCAGCGGTCGTCGAAGACCGCGACACAGGCCGTTCGCGAGGCTTCGGCTTCGTCGAAATGTCCACCAAAGAGGAAGGCGCAGCTGCTATTTCTCAGTTCAATGGCAAGGAAGTTAATGGCCGAGCCTTGAATGTTAACGAAGCCAAACCTCGCGAAAATCGCGGCGGTGGTGGCGGCGGTCGCGGCTTCGGCGGCGGCGGTGGTGGCGGACGCGGCGGCTTTGGCGGCGGCGGCAATGGTGGCGGTGGCGGCTACGGCCAAAAGCGCGAACCACGGTGGTAATTTCAAGCTCAAGCATTAGGCAGTAACCACCTGTCTTGAACGGTCCCCGCGGCGAGTTGTCCCGGAAGGGATGCTCCCCACGGCGGCCATGCTTGCTTTAACAAACAACCGCGACGAGCTGAAAACAGATGAGTCGCACACAGTCAGAAGGAGTTTATGAATTTTTCTCAATTGGGACTCGCGCCCGCACAAGTGCGTGCCTGCGAGTCTCTAGGGTATACAGAACCCACCCCCATACAAACCAGGGCGATTCCCGTCGTCCTTAACGGTCAGGACTTAATCGGATGTGCCGAAACCGGCACCGGTAAGACCGCCGCTTTTTTACTTCCCATCATTCAACGGATCAGCGAAAAATCACGACCGGGCGTCCGCGTCCTCGTGCTCGCACCGACGCGCGAACTCGCGCTGCAGATTCAAAAGAATTATGTCGAACTTAACAATGTCAAAGCTAATCGCAGCGTAATCGTGATTGGCGGAGCGAACATCCGCACGCAAATCTCCGAAGTAAGACGCGGAGCGGCGGTGGTGATTGCCACGCCGGGCCGGCTGCTGGATTTACAAGAGCGCGGCGCCCTCAATTTGAATACCGTCGAAGTCCTCGTTCTGGACGAAGCCGATCGCATGCTGGACATGGGCTTCCTGCCCGCAATCCGCCGGGTGCTGGCGATGTTGCCGACGAAACGGCAGACCCTGCTCTTCTCGGCGACGATGTCTTCGAATATCGAGCAGCTGGCGCGTTCAACGATGAAGGAACCGAAACTTATCGAAGTGAACACACGCGGAGCGGCCGCCACCATGGTTGAGCAGACTGCTTATCCCGTGGCCCAGGAGTCGAAGACGGCTCTGCTGCTGGATTTGCTGGAGCGCGAAAAGTTCGAGCGCGTGCTGGTTTTTACTCGCACTCGCCGCGGAGCTGAACGCCTTTCACATATTCTGACCGCCCGCGATCACAGCGCTAATCGGATACACGCCGACCGCACGCAACCGCAGCGCGAAGCAGCTTTAAGTGCTTTCCGTGACGGACGCACGCGAGTGCTCGTGGCCACCGATATTGCCGCGAGAGGGCTGGATGTCGATTCAGTCTCGCACGTCATCAACTATGACGTGCCGGCCGCGCCCGAAGATTACGTGCACCGAGTCGGCCGCACCGGCCGAGCAGGTAATGCGGGTCAGGCGATCACGATCGTGGCCCCGGTTGACGAGCTGTCGATGCGCGCCATCGAACGCTTGACCGGACAGGAAGTGAAACGAATCGTGCTGCCGGGTTTTGGCGGCGCACAGCCGCTGGCGCCGGCCGGTAAAACGTTCGCTCGCTTTGCGCGCGGCGGACGCAGCAGTTCAGTAAGATCGTTTCGCCCGCGCCGGGCGAGATAAAGGTTACCGAACCACCTTTGCTAAGGAACTAATACCCCGACTTAATGAGGGAGGAGCATTATGGAAGTGAAAACAGTGGAAGTTGTCGAAGAAATAGCGAAGCAAGCCTTCGCGACCGGAGATCGAGTCGAACAGATGTGCATTAAGTGCGGCGAAGAGCGCGGTCATATCGTGGCTTCGATCAGCAAGAAGGGAAGAATTACGCGCGTCAGTTGTCCGATTTGCGGTTCGCGCGTTCCCTACAAGAGCGGTACCACGCGTACACGCACGCCGAAGATCGGCGCACCGTACGATATGGCTCGCACATACCGCCGCGGACAGACAATGATGCATCCAACCTTTGGCGAAGGCGAGGTCACCGCGCTGATTGAACCGCAGAAGATTGATGTGCTGTTTGCGGACCGTATGCGACGATTGATTCATTCGCATGCTTAAAGGCAATCTTCGGCGACTGCGCAGGTTCAGAAAAAACCGGGCTATCGCCGGCGGTCCCGCGGTTGGCATGCAGTTGATTTTCCGGGCCGAAGTGATGCCTGGCCGAGAGACACACGAACGTACTTTTGAAGTAGTGCGAGTACTGGCAAGCGGTCGCATAGAGCTGGCGAACTTGCTGGGCGAACACGCCCTGACCGAGTTCGAGCCTTTGCCCGATTAGGATTAGTGCACGGGCGACGTTTGGGTTGAGGAGTGGCACAGACTTTAGTCTGTGGCTCTGAGTGGCAAATATCACAGACTGAAGTCTGTGCTACTGGTCCCGATACTGACCTTGAACAAGCTGAAGCTTAAACTCTGAACTCGTCCATAGGACTGGAGAATTAGTTTGCCGAACGAGACGCGCGATGAATTAATGCCGACTGAGAGGCACATAAACTGGAGTAAGACTATCTTCCTCAGCGTCTTTCACCTTGGCGCAATCGCGGCCCTGTTCTTTTGGAGCTGGCCCGCAGTGATCTCCGGCGTAGTGCTTTATTGGGTGGCCGGGAGCCTCGGCGTCGGTATGGGATATCACCGCCTGCTAACGCATCGCGGTTATAAGGTGCCCAGGGCCCTGGAATATTTCCTGGCCGTTTGCGGTTCGTTGTCACTTCAGGGCGGCCCCATCGAATGGACAGCCACGCATCGCATGCATCACGCGCACACCGATCGACAGGGGGATCCGCACACGCCGCGCGAAGGCCGGATGTGGTCTCATGTCGGCTGGATTGTCGCGGGCACCGCACAGAAACATGATCGCGCCGTGCTGGAGCGCTACGTGCCCGACTTACTCAAGGATCGCTTTTATGTAGTGCTCAGCCGCTACTACTACGTGCCGCTAATTGTTCTGGCCGTGGTGCTGTTTTTGGTTGGAGGTTGGGGTGTAATGATGTGGAGCGTTTTCCTTCGCGTCACCCTCGGTCTGCAGGCGACGTGGCTGGTGAACTCGGCTACGCACCTGTGGGGCAGAAGGCGATTCGAAACCGGCGAGGATTCGCGCAACAGTTGGTGGGTCGCTCTACTGACTTTCGGTGAAGGCTGGCACAACAATCATCACGCCCATCCCACGTCGGCTCGTCACGGGCTGAAGTGGTACGAAATTGATTTCAACTGGTGGGGCATTCGCGTGCTGCAGTTTCTCGGACTGGCGCGAGCGATCAAGCGTGTTCGCTTTAACGCCGCCGCGACCATGTGGCAACTTGTCAGCGGTGAAGGAAAGACGAAGGGCTCCTATGAAGGAGCTTAGAGAGCGCGGCCTCTACCGTTTGCCGGACGGCGGAGAATTCGTGGCCACCATGGCAATTCGGGGCGCAGGCTACGCGCTCTACGATCCCCAGGTTTTCAAGCGGTACGGTTTGCCCGATTACCAAATTGACGCGCAAGGCCGACTGAATCGAATGGGCGAATCAACTCGCTGGATGGCCGAAGATTTAATCGACACGGGTCAGACAGCAGCGTAAACGAGACGGCTGGAACCTCGTTTTTCTGAAAGCAGCAGCGCCTCCGCCAGTTTTATCGCGGTCAGAGGTGTAACGATGGCTAAGATCATTTGGTCGTGCCACGAATGCGGGCAAGTCCTGCCGCTGTGGAAGATGAAATGTTCCAATTGTCAGAAGCCGGCAGTCAGTTGGTTGCATATCGTCGCAGGTGCAGCGGTAGTTTTGCCGGCGCTTTTCCTATTGCTCAGACTTTTCTAAGGGGAATTAGATATGGCAGCAAAAAAGACTTCGCGTAAGCCTACTGCTCCGGTAGTAGCCGAGCTTTGGCCGGGAATCGACGCGCACTTTCGTTTAATTATCGTGGCCGCTAAGAGAAGCAAGCAACTTGTGCGTGGCGCCACCGCTCGGATCGAACCAGATCCGTTACGGCGTCGCAATACCAGTATCGCGCTCGAGGAAGTTAAGCGCGGCCTCGTGCCTTTCACCATTTTCGATCCGGATGAAGTCGCCGATCAGGTGGCCGAATAGATGTGGCAACGACATCAAAATGTGGCTGCCACTGCAACGGCAGCAACTCCTTCGCTGGAGTCTGGCCCAATCGTCGTCAGGATTGATAAAATGAATGGGCTGCGAGTTTACGTTAATCCTCACGTGAAAGAGACCTGCGGCGGTTTTGGTGTATTTTATAGCCGGCGCGAGAATGGTCCGTACTATCGATGGGCGTATGAAGAGACGGTGAGTCTTTGGCGCGTGTCGCGTGTATCGCCCAGTGACTTTTCGCCGAAGGCCCTTTCCAACGCGAATTGGAAGGGCGTGCCGGCTGCGCTACAAAAAAGCATGATTGAGCATTACCAGGAATAGTTGTTTAGAGTGGCACAGACTCTAGTCTGTGGCTCTAATGGAAAAAGATCACAGACTGAAGTCTGTGCCACAAAAAACTTAAAGGAGAAAACCCTATTGGCCAGAGATGACTTAATTCCCGCGGAGGGCACGATAATCGACAAACAGCCCAACGCCTTTTTCAAAGTGAAGCTGGACAACAGCGCGCACGTAGTGCTCGCGGCTATTTCCGGCAAGATGCGCAAACATCGCATACGCATTCTGGTAGGCGACCGCGTCAGCGTAGAGATGTCGCCCTATGATTTGTCCCGCGGACGGATCACCTACAGATTCAAGTAGAAGCTCCGACGTATCAGCCCTCCATACTGGTTCGACAGTCGTCTCCCCGCTTAGCTCGGTCAGAACCAGGAGTTGCTGACGCGATGGCACCCCCGTCCAATAAGGCTTTCCGAGTCCGCGCAGATCGTCTAGGTCTCACACGGGCGCATCGGGCGGTCTTTTCAATTTCTTTACTCTAAACACAACTAAATCAATAGCAGTTCTGACGTTGGCCAGAGACTTATTGGACCACTTAGAGGGTAATCCATTGTCGCTGAAGGAAACACGGTTTCGATCACGACCAGTGGAGCGAGTGCATTGACAAGAGCGGAACAAGTCGTGGCTGAGTTCGAAAACTTGTACGGCGCACGCCCGCAACTTTATCGCGCGCGCCTGCCCGCGTAAATCCAAGCGGACGATCGGTTTCTCAACGCACGTGGCGATTGTGGCGCGCGACGATCACTTATCGTAATTCGATCTGAGCAATTCTCAGAGCGCCGAATTCGATCTTTATTGTCTGTTCATACACAGCCGAGGTCTCACTGGACTGTCCTTCTCACTGGACTATCCTTTGGGTGTCGCAGTAAAACTGGAAGAGGCCGGCCATCGCTTGCACGGCGCCAACCCGTTGGTTTACGGCGATGTCGATCGGCTCGGCTCTGAGTTCGTCCGCGGCGATTGAAGGGTTTTGGGCTGGCAGCCCGCTATCCTGATCTCGTGTCGATCATTCGCTCGGATTGGAGTGGCGCATTAAACAGCAGACACCTCAACTGTAGGGTCAGATCGATCAGCAATGAAGCTGCTGGAAGTATATGTTGACAGCGGCGGTCTTTGGGCCGAGGATACGGTCTTTTGCTTAAGCCCATGCGGGCGTTACTCATGAAACACACATTATTCAGTCTCATAATTTTCGTAGTGGTGCTGCCTAGTCTCCCGCCAAACAACGTCTGCGCCCAGCAAGGCGCGGGTCCTCCTGCGCGTCAAAAGGAGATTGCCATTACGATTGACGACCTGCCGCTGAACGGTCCGCAGTTTAATCTGGAAAGATTGCGGGGCATGACCGGCAGACTTCTATCGGGGATCAAAAAGAACCAGATTCCAGTGGTGGGATTTGTTAATGAATCGCTTCTGTATGTACCCGCTGAAACGGAGGCGCGGATCGCACTCTTGAAAGCCTGGTCTGATGCCGGGGTTGAACTGGGTAATCATACATTCGCTCATGTGGGATTCAGTACGACCTCACTTACTGAGTACGAAGATGATTTCATCCGCGGCGACACGGTCACCAGGATGTTGCTCAAGGAAAAAGGTCAAACGCCAAGGTATTTCCGTCATCCGTTCTTACGACTGGGACCGACCAAAGAGACTGAAAGAACTTTCGAAAACTTTATCGCGGGCAGGGGCTACCAGATCGCGCCTGTCACGGTAGATACCATGGATTGGATGTTTACGGTGGCTTACGCCAACGCTCGAACGCGAGGGGATTCTGAACTGATGAAAAGAGTTTCCGAGGAATACCTGAAGTTCGCGGGGCTTAAGTTTGAATTCTGCGAACAAGTCACGAATGATCTGTTTGGACATCAAATCAGGCAAATCCTTCTACTGCACGCGAACGAGCTTAACGCTGATAATTGGGACGAACTGGTAACAATCCTCAAGCGCAGAGGCTATCAGTTTATTACTCTGGAGCAGGCGTTGAAGGATCCCGTCTATCAATTCCCGGACAAGTACAAGGATACTTCTGACTGGCTGGCCCATTGGTCATTCAGCAAAGGGAAAACGTTTGCGTCGCCAAAGCCTCCGGAATTCATTGAAACGAT
This sequence comes from Blastocatellia bacterium, assembly GCA_033857635.1. Lineage (GTDB taxonomy): Bacteria > Acidobacteriota > Blastocatellia > Pyrinomonadales > Pyrinomonadaceae > UBA11740. The sequence goes on along the minus strand of JAWVDF010000038.1, from coordinate 21,511 downwards.
ATATCAGAACGCCCGGAAAGGGCCCTCAGCTAAATAGCGAGGAATCGAATGGTCAGGTTGGCATTGGGATCCAATGCTGGGAGCGCGGACATCTCGTCCGCATTTAGCGCGGAGCCCGAATAACTGGCTTTGAGAGATATATAAAAGTTTAGGCAAAGAACCGAGCGAGCTTTGCTCGCTGGGCGGTCGAGACGTCCGGGTCCCCAGGCTTATGATCAATTTTGCCGGAGGAAAAAACCTTGCTTAAGACTGGCCCAATCCTTTTTCGTCTTCCGAGATCCATCCGTCTCATCGCCGGCGCGTGGGCGGCGATATCAATCACTCTCGTCATTTTTTCCAGAGCAGACATCAGATCGCAAGCAGCTATGCCGGACTATAAGAACCCGCGACTGCCCGTCGAGCAGCGGGTGGCGGATCTGCTCGGAAGGATGACGCTCGAGGAAAAGGTGGCTCAACTAACTTGTCTCTGGACAGCAAGACCTCAGGTGGGCCCGCAGACGGATTTTTCTACCGACCGTGGGGACTTCTCGCCGGACAAGGCCCGCCTGGTTATGAAATACGGAATCGGGCAGGTCGCGCGCCAGAGAGAACAGAAGGGTCCGCGTGAAGGGGCCGTCTTCGCCAACGCGGTCCAGAAGTGGCTCATCGAGAACACGCGGCTGGGCATCCCCGCAATCTTTCATGATGAAATACTGCATGGCCACATGGCCCAGGGAAGCACGAGTTTTCCCCAGCCGATAGCGCTCGCCAGTAGTTGGGATCCCGATTTCGTTAACAAGGTCTTTACGGCAGCGGCGCTCGAAACAAGAGCCCGCGGCAGCCACCAGGTGCTTGGCCCGAACCTTGATGTGGCGCGCGAGCCGCGTTGGGGCCGCACCGAAGAGACTTACGGCGAGGATCCTTACCTGGTGTCGCGGATGGCGGTGGCAATTATCAAAGCGTTGCAGGGATCGGGACCAGGCGTCGACGCCGATCACATTATCGCGACCGCCAAGCATTTCGCCGCGCATGGCCAGCCCGAAGGTGGCACGAACATCGCGCCGGCTAATTATTCCGAGCGTGTGCTCCGTGAAATTTTTCTGCCCAGCTTTGAGGCAGCCGTTAAAGAAGCCGGTGTGATGAGCGTGATGGCTTCTTACAATGAGATCGACGGCGTGCCGTCTCATGCCAACAAATGGCTGCTTGGAAAAGTGCTGCGGGAGGAATGGGGATTCAAAGGTTACATCGTTTCCGACTATGACGGTATTTCGCAGCTAGCGAGCCTCCATCACGTCGCGGCCAATAAGACAGAGGCCGCGAGGTTGGCGCTCGAAGCAGGAGTTGATATCGAATTGCCCGACCCTGATTGCTTCCCGCTGCTCGTCCAACTGGTGAAAGAAGGTAGGGTTGCAGAAGCGACGATCAACCTGGCCGTCGCGCGGAATCTCCGGGCCAAGTTTCTCCTTGGTCTATTCGAGAATCCTTATGTCGATCCGGAACGCGCGGTCAAAGTTACCAACTCACAGGCCCATCACGACCTGGCTGCCGAGGCTGCACGTCGATCTATTGTCCTGCTCAAGAATGAAAATAACTTGTTGCCGCTCGATCGGAACGCGCTGAAGTCCGTCGCAGTCATTGGGCCAAACGCCGACCGCGTGCATCTCGGTGGATACAGCGACAATCCTGGCCGCGGGATCAGCGTGCTCCAGGGAATCAAAGACAAAGTAGGCGGCAAGATAAAGATTACACATGCGGTCGGATGCAATATCACAAAAGAAGGCGGCGACTGGTTTGCTGACACTTCACACTTGAGTGATCCCGCAGAGGACAGCAAATTGATCGCGCAAGCTGTCGAGACGGCAAAAGCGGCGGACCTTGCGGTGCTGGTATTGGGCGGCAACGAAGACACCAACAAAGAAGCTTGGGCCGACAACCACCTGGGCGATCGCGACAGTCTTGATCTCGTCGGCCGCCAGAACGATCTTATTAAAGCGGTGGTCGAGACCGGGAAGCCGATAATCGTGTTGCTGATTAATGGAGGCCCGCTGTCGGTCAACTATATTGCCGAGAAAGTCCCCGCTATTCTCGAAGGCTTTTACCTCGGACAGGAAACTGGAGTCGCCGTCGCCGACGTGTTGTTCGGCGATTACAATCCCGCCGGCAAACTTCCGGTCACGTTCCCGCGTTCAGTAGGGCAGTTGCCCAGCTACTACAACCGGAAGCCAACGGCCAAGCGCGGTTACTTGTTTACCAGCAAGGAACCGTTGTTCCCCTTCGGCTATGGTCTCAGCTATACGACCTTCGAATATTCGAATTTGAGATTGAGTGCCCCGCAAGTCGGGCCAAATGGTCAGACGAAAGTCAGCGTGACGGTCGCTAACACCGGCCAGCGCGCGGGCGATGAAATTGTGCAGCTTTACATTCATGACCTGGTCAGTTCTGTTACTCGACCAGTCATGGAACTGAAGGATTTCAAGCGCATCTCACTGGCCCCTGGCGAGCGCAAGAAGGTTGAGTTTGTGATTACACCCGACAAACTTTCATTTCTCGATCTAAACATGAATCGCATCGTCGAGCCCGGATGGTTCGACATTATGGTGGGCCCGAACTCAGTTAAGTATCAGACTGCCAAGCTCGAGGTGATCGGCGCAAAGTAAAATGGAACTACTGGGCATAGATGTTGGCACGGGCGGCACTCGCGCAGTGGTGGTTAATGAGCGAGGCAGCGTCATCGGGTCGGCGACCGCGGAACACGCGCCATTTGCTTCAACGCAAACGGGCTGGGCCGAACAGGACCCGCGTGACTGGTGGCGCGCTACCGCAGAGGCGGTGCGCGCGGTGCTTTTGAAGAATGAATTGAATGCCGAAGAAATCGGGTGCGTCGGGTTGACTGGGCAGATGCACGGTGCTGTGTTGCTCGACGAGGGTGACGAACCCGTGCGCCCGGCCATAATCTGGTGCGACCTGCGCACGGCGGCTCAGTGTCGCGCGCTGACGGAGCGGTTGGGCGCCGAACAACTGATCGATTTAGTGATGAATCCCGCGCTAGAAGGCTTCACGCTGCCTAAGCTTCTATGGGTGCGCGAAACCGAGCCGGAGTTATGGTCGCGTGTGCGCACGGTGCTGCTGCCGAAAGACTACGTGCGTCTCCGGCTGACCGGCGAACACGCGACTGATGTGGCTGATGCTTCTGGAACGCTGCTATTTGATGTGCGTCAGCGCAGGTGGTCAAAAGAGATGCTCGACCGAGTGGAACTCGACCACAGTTTTGTACCGCGCGTATACGAATCGCCGGAAATCACTGGCGTGGTTTCAGCAGACGGCGCGGCGGCCACGGGCTTGCGCGCAGGCACACCGGTTGTAGCGGGCGCGGGCGATCAGGCAGCGGGCGCGGTCGGGATGGGCATCGTGAAAGCGGGAGCAGTCAGCGCCACCATCGGCACTTCGGGCGTCGTCTTTGCCGCAACCGCTAGCCCGGCGCTTGATCGATTGGGGCGCGTGCACACGTTCTGCCATGCGGTGCCCGGGCGCTGGCATGTGATGGGTGTGACACAGGCGGCGGGACTATCTCTGCGCTGGTTTCGCGATCGGTTCGGCGCCGGGACTGATGATGGCAGCGATGCGTACGAGCGACTAATTGCTGAAGCCGCCATGGCTCCGGCAGGCGCGGACGGCGTGTTGTGGGCCCCTTATCTTATGGGAGAACGCACGCCTCACCTCGACCCGAACGCGCGCGCTGCCCTCGTCGGCCTGACTGCGAGTCATACGCGAGCGCATGTCATCCGCGCCATACTGGAAGGTGTCGCTTTTTCTTTGCGAGACACTCTGACGATCTTCAGCGAAATGAATCTTCCCGTAGAAACAATACGGCTCGGCGGCGGCGGAGCGCGCTCTACTTTGTGGCGACAGATTCAAGCGGACGTCTACGGTCAGAGTGTCGAGACAGTGGAAGCAGAAGAAGGTGCAGCTTACGGCGCTGCATTGCTCGCCGGAGTCGGAGGCGGTGTATGGGCTTCAGTGGATGAGGCCTGTGCCGCGGCGGTGCGCGTCCGCGCTACGATTGAACCTGAGCCAGCGTCCGCGAAGTTAATGGACGAACGTTACCGGAACTATCAATTGGTCTATCCCGCCCTGCGGCGGCTGGCCTATTGAATTGTGGTGAGCATTGAAAGACTGATACAAATCAGAAAGTGAGATCAAACAATGGCGGAAGATAAATACACACCTAAGCCCGAACACAAGTTCACCTTCGGTCTCTGGACGGTGGGCAATCGCGGGCGCGACCCGTTCGGCGATGCCGTCCGCCCGACGCTTACACCCGCCGAAGCCGTCCGCATGTTGGCCGAAGTCGGTGCTTACGGCGTCAACTTTCACGACAACGATCTCGTGCCCATTGACGCTACACCACAACAGCGCGATCAAATCGTGCGTGACTTCAGAGCGGCCTGCGAAGAGAACAGCATCGTCGTGCCGATGGCGACCGTTAATCTGTTTTACGATGCCGTCTTTCGAGATGGCGCTTTCACCTCGAACGACGCGTCGGTGCGTGCCTACTCCGTGCAGAAGACGATGCGCGCGATGGACCTGGGGGCTGAGTTCGGCGCGAAGATTTTTGTGCTGTGGGGTGGGCGCGAGGGCGTTGAAACGGATGGTTGCCGCCGTCCCGATGAAGCCATCAAGCGCTTGCGTGAAGCTCTCAATTACTTATGTGAATATTCGCTGTCGCAGAATTACGGCTACAAGCTCGCGCTCGAAGCTAAACCAAACGAGCCACGCGCTGACATCTACATGCCGACCACGGCCGCATATTTGGCCTTCATCACAACTCTCGATCGTCCCGAGATGGTCGGCGTCAATCCTGAAGTAGCGCACGAGCACATGCCCGGACTAAACATGATGCACTCGGTGGCGCAGGCTTGGGAGGCGGGAAAACTCTTCCACATTGATCTGAACGATCAGGTGCCTGGTCGTTACGATCAGGATCTACGCTTCGGCTCGGCCAACCCCAAGGCTGCCTTCTGGCTGGTGAAGTTTTTGGAAGACGTTGGCTATGAAGGGTCTCGACACTTCGACGCCCATGCTTACCGCACGGAAGACTATGACGGAGTGAAGGATTTTGCGCGTGGCTGCATGCGCACGTATCTCATCCTCAAGGAGAAGGCCAGTCAGTGGAATAACGATCCTGACATCAAATCGATTCTGGCCGAGATTGCTAAGAGGAATTCCAACGGTTCTGACCATGGTGAGTTTGAGAAGGGGAAAGCGGCATCGCTTCTCGCTCAGGAGTTTGACCGCGCGTCACTGGCCTCGAAGGGACTTCAATACGAGCGGCTTGACCAGTTGACCATAGACATTCTGCTGGGCGTGCGCTGAATATTAATGATGCTATCACTTGCATTCCTTCGGAGGTCGGATCCCAGGAAAGTCAGTTTCAAAGGATTTGATTTCATGGCAGGTTTTGGCATGACATAGTTGCTCACCAAACCGTGAAGCGAATATTCGCGGATAATAATTGAGGTTTTGGAGGCGGCGATCGGAATCGAACCGATGAATAAAGGTTTTGCAGACCTCTGCCTTACCACTTGGCTACGCCGCCCGAATGCAGGGATTAAAGACAAAGGCGGAAGGATGAAAGAACCCCTGATTTCCCGCTTTACAGTCTTCAGCCTCGCGCCGCGATTAGCGGCAACAACACTGAAAACCAAAAACTGAAAACCAATTCTTCATGCTTCCGCCTTCGATCTCTCGAATTTGGAGCGGGAGACGAGATTTGAACTCGCGACCCTCGCCTTGGCAAGGCGATGCTCTACCACTGAGCTACTCCCGCTTTTCAACGCGTTTCGATTCTAAGGATTCGGCAAGGCTTGTCAAGGCAGCAGTGAGAGTGGCACAGACTTCAGTCTGTGATTCCGGGCGTCGAATCCACAGACTGAAGTCTGTGCCACCCTATTGGCTGCGGTTACGGCAGAGGCTTGGCCAGCACGCCCGCGATGAACTCGTTCAAGCCGGCGTCTGAGTTCTCGTGCCGGAACTTGTAAAGCGTGGTCAGCTGTTTCATCCATTCGGCTTTGCCAGCCTGATATTGCGGATTATTTCCGGCGAGCGCCACGGCCCGCGCGTAGGCGTCGATAATTTTATCCACCACCTTGTTGACGTTTTCCAGCGCGGTCTTTCCTTCCGGCGACTCTGGCTGGTTAGCGAACCGCTTGCTGTAGTCAGACGACAGCCGTTGATAAGGACCCTTCTCGTACGCTCCGGCCAGCAGGACGAAGGGGGACGGCGTTTTCCGTAGATCGTTGTCGATCTGGATCACTCTGATGAAATGACCGATCGCTTCTTCCGGCCGCGGCTTGAGATCGATAAAGCCGATCGCGTAATTGAGCGATGCCACCGCGTCTTCGCGACTCTTGAATGGCTCCCAGGCGTCCGGCGTCTTACCGCTCTCGAGCAGTTGGATCGCCTTCTGCGCATAACGCAACGAGTCGGCATTGAACGTCTCGTTCCTGGCATTAGTGGTGGCGAGATAGCCGCCGTAGCCTAGCGCGATCAGAGCCTTAACGTCTTCCGGATCGTCAGTGAGAACTTGTTTCGCGAGGCCAAAACCAGCGGCGTAGTTCTTCTCGCCATAGATCGCGCGCAACAGATTGTCCTGCCGCTCGTCCTTTTCAAAGGCGCTAATCCACTGTTTCAAATAACGCGTGTACTGATCGTCCTCTTTGTTGTAGCGGGCCATGTAATCCTTGGCGGCCCGATAGGCAGCGCCGGGATTCGGCTCACGGTTCTCAACGAACCGCTTGTAAGTTGTGACCTTGAATTCGTCATCTGTTTCCTGGCCCGCAGTCGAGTTCCTTGGTTGCGCGGACACGCGGCCGGCCATGGAAAATGCCAGGGCCAAACCGAAAATCAGAGCGAGAGTTACGCGATGTTTCATCAAAATCAAAATGCCTCCAGCAAATTTAGTCGCAGTCTTTGATGCCAATATCCCGGGCAGCGTTTGTCGCATTTTGATTTTAACAGAGAGGTCCGCGAGGGCGGAACCGGAGGAATGGTTCCAGCTCTTAAAGCAAGGAGAGCGTTAATGCTGGGAGCGCGGACGTCTCGTCCGCATTGAGCGCGAAGCGCGAAAAATCTGTGGAGGTGTTAGGCTGCGCCTTCGGCGCGTGCGGACATCCGCGCTCCCAGCACTAGCGGGCCTTTGAATTCGAATGACGCCGCGTGCGGACCCGATCAGTTTGCGGACACCGAAGCTGGTACTTCTGGCGCGGCAGGCAGATGAGGTGCAGGCAAATCAACAATCTCCCAGGCCGCGCGATTTCGAAGCAGAGACGACATTAGCCCAGCATGCAGCAGGTGCCCGCTGCGCTCTGCCTTCACGCGGCCGAGGATGGTCATTCCGAGCAGCGCCAGGTCGCCGATGATGTCAAGAATCTTGTGCCGCACAAACTCATCGGACCACCGCAGACCTGTTTCATTCAACATGCCGTGCCTGGTCAGCACAATCGCGTTATCCAGCGAACCGCCGCGAATCAAATTCGCGCGCCGCAGGGCTTCAACTTCTTCCACGAAGCCAAAGGTGCGGGCTGAAGCGATCTCCCGGGCAAATGAACCGTTGTCCAGAGTGACTGAACGGTGCTGCACGCCTATGAGCGGATGCGGAAAGTCTATGATGCAATCAATCTCATAAGCGTCGGCAGGCTCGATGGTGATGCTGCGATTTCCAGAGACAGCGGACACTTTTTCTCTTACCAATAAAGCACGGCGAGCAGCCGGTTGATCCACGAGGCCGGCGCTTTCGATCATTTCGGCAAAGGCTTCGGCCGATCCATCCATGATCGGAACTTCGAGATTGTCGACTTCGATGTAAGCGTTATCGACACCGCATCCGCGCAAAGCCGACAACAAATGCTCGACCGTTGAAAGCATCACGCCGGTCCGCATCAGCGTCGTCGCATAGCTGCAGTGGGCGACCGACTCGACCGTCGCCGGGATTTCAAATCCGCCCAGGTCTGTGCGCCGAAAGACATAACCAGTATCTGGAGGCGCCGGCATCAGGCGAACGTGGACCGGAACTGCTGTGTGCAGTCCGAAGCCGCGGGCCTCGACCGTGCCGGCCAGGGTTATTTGGCGTGCGCTTGTCGGTTTGGTTTGGTTCATTGTGAGAAGGATTAACTGAGCGAACAATTCGACGACCTAAGATTAGTGCAAGCCCTATGCCCGCGCGCGCGTTAGAAAAAGCAGCTGCTTCTGATCGAGGGTGTGGCGCAACCGCTACGACTATGCGCACTGAACGCGGCAGCGACACCACTACATCTGCTTATTCTTTGCGCCTTTGCGCCTTTGCGAGAGTTCTCTTTGAGTTTCACGCAAAGGCGCCAAGGCGCAAAGGAAGATCGAACACTTCTCTTAGGCCTCAAATTGACACTCTCAAAGCGCCACCCTATGATCGACTGATAATGCCACAGAAGAGTTCCCCCGGCGGGGCTAAGCCGGCTGAACGAGTCTTTCTCATCGACTCGATGTCACATATCTTTCGCGCCTTCTATGCACCGATGGCCAATCGGGCGGCGCCGCTGTCTAACTCAAAAGGGCAGGTTACCCAAGCCGTCTATATCTTCACCAACATGCTGCGCAAGCTGATTCAGGACGAGCAGCCGAAGTACATCGCCGCGATTTTTGAGTCAAAGGAAAAAACTTTTCGTCACGAGACATTCAGCGATTACAAGGCCAACCGCGAGCAGATGCCCGACGACCTGACTTCGCAAATGCCTTACATCAAACGCCTGTGTGAAGCATACAACGTCCCCATGATCAGTCTTCCGGGATTCGAAGCCGACGATGTCATTGGCGCTCTCGCCGTTCAGGCTGCAGACCAGGGTTTGCAGGCAGTCATCGTCTCAAACGACAAGGACATGTGCCAGATGGTGCACGATCCTTTGATTGTGTGCATGCGCCAGAACTCGCAGATCGTGAAGCGGAGGGAACCTGTCCCGCCCATTGAATGGTGTGACGAAGCCTGGGTTGAAAAAAAGTTTGGCGTGCCCGCGAATAAGTTAGTTGATTTGCTCGGATTGATGGGCGACTCGATAGATAACATTCCGGGAGCTCCGGGCGTTGGGCCGAAAGGCGCCGTGCAGATAATTCAACAGTTCGGTTCGATCGAAAATGCGCTGGAGCGCTGGGAAGAAATCAAACACAAGAGCTACCGCGAATCGCTGCGCAGCAATGCTGAGTTGATTCGTAAGTCGCGCGAGCTGGCTCAAATCCGGACTGACCTCGATGTGCATCTCGATCTGGATCAGCTGCAAAGACGTCCTCCTGATCGGGCGGCGGCGTACGAGCTATTCCGCGAGCTTGAATTCACCGCGCTCACCAGCGAGTTTGCCGACGGGGCCCTCGCCGCAGGCAAAGTGCTGGGTGAACGCAAGTACTCAATCGTCCGCAACCGGGCGGAACTCGACGCGCTTACACAACAGCTGTGGTCGGCCGAACATATCGGAATGGCGATCATGAATTCATCGCCACCGGGCGCCGGCCAGCAGCAGAGCACGCATGATGGATCAGCGCACGGCATTGCTTTCTCTTCGCACGCGGAGGTATCCGCTTTTATCGATCTCGACAATTTTGCCGAAGGTAAAGAGTCAGCGATCGAGGGGATGCGCGAGTTACTCAGCAACGGATTGATCGAGAAGTCGGTTCACGATTTGAAGCGAGCGACGGCGCTGTTGACACCGGTCGGGATTGAGTTGGCCGGCGTCTCAGACGATACGCTGATCGCGGCTTACCTGATTGATCCGACCCGCAGCAAATACGAGTTAGCTGACCTGGCGCGTGAAACGGTGGGCGCGGAGAGCGGCGGGCCCGCGTATGAAGGCTGGAGTGAGAGCGGTTGGCAAACTGCCGAGGCAGCAGACCTGACGGCGCAGGTTGCTCGCGTCCTGCGTCAGCGCATCGAAGAGAAGGATCTGGACAGCATCTATCGCGAGATTGAATTGCCTTTGGCGCCGATGCTTTACCGGATGGAGCGGGCTGGAATCCGAGTCGACCTTAACGTCCTGAACGATCTGTCTCATCACCTTGGCGAGGAGTTGGCCAGGCTCACGGACAAAATTTGCGGACTCGCCGGGCGCGAATTCAATATTAATTCGCCCAAACAAGTGGCCGAGTGCTTTGAAACTCTCAATATAGTTTCCGGACGCAAGACTTCCACGGGCCGTGTCTCAACCAGCAAGGCTGTGCTGGAAGAATTAGCGCTGACGCACGAACTGCCGCGGATGATCATTGAGTATCGCGAGCTGGACAAGCTGAAGAGCGTGTATACAGACGCGCTTCCGCATCAGATTGCCGCCGACGGACGCATCCACGGTCAGCTCAATCAAACAGTCGCGGCCACCGGCAGATTATCTTCGAGCGAGCCGAACTTACAGAACATTCCGATTCGAACCGCACTGGGCCGGAGCATCCGGCGCGCTTTCGTGCCGGCTCCCGGTAATAAACTTATTTCGGCTGACTATTCACAGCTTGAACTCCGCCTGCTGGCGCACATCACGCGTGATGAAGTCATGCTCGATGCTTTCCAAAAAGGCGACGACATTCACTCGCGCACGGCCCGGCTGGTATTCAACGCGCAAACGGATGAAGAGTTGAAAGAAGCGCGGCGCTTTGCCAAGATCGTGAACTTCGCGATCGCTTATGCGATCGAGCCCTGGGGGTTGTCACAGCGCGTCGGCATCTCGCGGCAGGAAGCCCGGAAAGTAATCGACGATTACTATGCGACTTATAAAGGCGTGCGACGTTACATGGACGAGATTCCGGTGCAGGCGCGCGAGCATGGTTACGTGCGTTCGCTGTATGGACGCATTCGTCCGCTGGCCGGCATCAACGATCGCAACGCGAACATTCGGCGCGCCGCCGAACGCGAAGCCATCAACATGCCGATCCAGGGTACCGCCAGCGACATCGTGAAGATCGCGATGCTCCACGTCGAGGACGCTTTTAGACGTGAAGGCTTGAACGCGAAAATCCTGATGCAAGTCCACGACGAGTTGCTGGTCGAATGCCCAGCGGGAGAAGCCGACAAAGTTGCTGCGACCTTGAAACGCGAGATGGAGAACGCAGTTGAGATCGACGTGCCACTAATCGCCGAGACCGGCATCGGCGACAACTGGATGGACGCCAAGAAGCAGTAGGCAGTAAGCAGTAAGCAGTAAGCAGTAAGCAGTAGGCAGTAGGCAGTACTGCAGTGGGCAGTGGGCAGCGAGCGATAGCCAACGGGGCACTGGCCCGACCGTAAGGGAGGGCTCCGATCCAAGCTAGCACGACGTTTAAGCTGGAAGCGCGGACATCCCGTCCGCACCGCGCCGTAAGGCGCGCGCACTGAAGCTCAGAGCGGACGGGAGGTCCGCGCTCCCAGCGAATAGTGGTCCTATCAACGATACGCAATGGCCGATAAGCAGAAACCACAGGAACACTCAGACGGCCAAGTCGTCTATCGGCGCGTCGTACCGCCCGCCGAGGGCGGTAAGGCCGGCGCCAGGAAAGAGCGGCGAATCGATCCGACGCTGGCGCCGCTGGTCGCCGGCTTCGCTCTCTTGTTACTGCTAATTTGGGTTCTGGGTAGCTTGAGCGTGAGCCGCCTGGAAGACACCAGCCGCCAGGCGCTCGCTCTTGAACATACGCATGCGGCAAGAGCGGCGCTGCTGCTGCAACTACGCGTCTCGCTGACCAAACTCGACAACGAAGCCCGCAAGCGCATGGAAGCAACTGCCCGCCGCGAGCTTTCTCCACCTTTCGATTTGCGTCTCAACGCCGCCCGGGACGAGGCTACGAAGTTGCAGGAGCAACTGGATCACGCGCCGCTGGGGGAACTGCAAGGTTGGCGCAAGTTCCGCGATGACCTCGCCGTCTATATTGAAATAACGAAGAATCCAGATCGCTATTTGCAGGAGGGTTTTCCACACTTTCGCGATTTGGAGACCGAACTAAACAAACTCATAGAGGATTCGGCGATCGAAGAGCAGCAGGTCTTTGTCAGAGCCGCTGAGATGCAAAGCGCGGCGACGCGATCAATTCGAACCTGGAATCTCTTCGCTCTGTTGGCGGGCCTGGGTGTTGCCGTTGCGACAATCTGGCAGGTGCAGCGCCGCTTTCGTCAAACCAAACAGAGCACCGAAGCCGCGCGCCGCGAGCGTGAGTTCAGCAATCAAATGCTGGAAGGCATGGTCAGCGCCATCGCGGCAATCGATCGACAGGACCGCATCCGCAGTGCCAATACGGCATTCCTGCGCATCTTTCCCGAAGCAACCATTGGCTCGTCAATTCACGATCGCGTCGGCTCGCCCGAAGGCACGCGCTTGTTGGAATCTGCTACTGCTTCGCACGTCGAGGTGGCTACTTATCGTGGCCGGTGGAACTTGATCGAGGAAGGGGTCGAACGCACCTTCGACGTTTACTCTTCTCCTTTGGAGATCGATCAGGAGCATGGCCAGATCCTTACGCTAGTCGATGTGACGGAGGTGGCGAAAGCTGAAGCGGCTCTGCGACGCGGTGAAGCTTTGGCGGCGGTCGGCGAGGCGGCGGCGCAGTTGGCACACGAGATTAAGAACCCGCTCGGCAGCATTCGCCTGGGAATCGAAATGCTGCGCGAATACATGACTACGGCGGACGCGCTTAAGACCATGGGGCTGGTTGAGCGGGGCATTCTTCATCTGAACAAGCTGGTCGTCGACGTGACCCAGTTTTCACGGCGGCGACAGTTGGACACGTCTGAGTGTGACTTGAACGATCTGATCGAATCGAGTCTCGAGTTGGTGGCCGATCGCATCCTTGAGAAGGAGACTCCGGTCGAAAAAGAATTCACTGCCGGTACGGTTTTAGGGAAGTGGGACGAGGAACAACTACGCGAAGTTTTTGTGAATCTGTTCGCCAATGCTATTGATGCCAGCGAGCCGAAGTCACCGGTAAAGATCACCACGCAATTGATTGATGCGGGTTCCGGCCCCCGACCGCTTGGCGGCGCCGTGCGCGCCCGAGGCGAACGAGTCCGGATCGTGATCGAGGATCAAGGCGCCGGCATGAGTGATAAAACGCGGGCCAGGCTGTTCGAACCCTTCTTTACGACCAAGAAGCGCGGCACTGGCTTGGGTCTGTCAATCGTCAGGCAGATCCTCGACCTTCACGGCGGTAGTATTGAAGTTGAAAGTGAGCCCGGAAAAGGAACAACGTTTGGGATTGAGCTGCCCTTACTTCACAATGAGCTCGGAGTGGGCGAAGGGTAGGGACTTCCGGACGACTAATCAGAATAGAAGTACGGTCTTATTTCTTCGTCGCTAACATAACGAAGCGCCTGGCGGTAAATCGCTCTTAGCGTGCCTGTATCCAGTTCACGATGATTTGGAATGGTAAGGGTTTGTCGGGTTCCATCGGAAAAAATGCGGCGCAGTTTGATGTGACTTCCGCGTTGTGACGCAACTCGAAACTCAAACTCCGAAAGTATCCTAACTACGTCGGGACCGGAGAGGGTCTTAAGCCTTCGCATGACTCAGTGATTCGAGTTCGAAGCTTGCGAGAATTGATGGATTGGGAGCAAGGTCTAATTCCGAAAGATCCTCATCTTCCAAATGGAGTGCTAAAGCTTCCTGGAGATTATCTGCGAGCTCGTCCAATGATTCAGCCTGAGTTACGACTGGAAGATCGAGACACTCAGCGACGTAGTACTTTTCACCTTTGTGAATGTGAACCTGGATAATCTTTTTCATGAACTGAATTGTATCACTCGCGAGGGCTGACGCGAGAACGGTCGCTGTCAGAGTCGTTCAAGGTTTTCCTTGGGCTCGACCGTAATGTTCTTAAACCGCGTCATCCGCACCAACCCTAGCGCGGCGCCTTTCGGCTTTGAGACAAACTTGCGCTGCGTGTAATGCACGTCGACTTTCGCGTTCGTGCGCGCCTGGGAGAAGTGGGCAGCGAGTTGGGCCGCTTCGATGATCGTCCGATGGGGAATTTCTTTGCGGGTCGTATTGCGGACCACCACATGCGAACCTGAATAGTCTCCGGTATGCAGCCACAGGTCATTCGGTTTCGCCACCTTGAAAGTCAGTTGATCGTTGTCGCGCGCGGTCCGGCCCACCAGAATTTCGAAACCATCCGACGAAAGATAACTGCGAGTGCCGGGAATCTTTTTCTCAATCTTGCCTCCTCGTCCTGAAGCAGATGGCGCTGACTTCCTGGCGGTAAACTTTTCCAGCGCAGCCGCATCCCTTTCAGCGATTATCTTTTCCAGGGCAGCGGATTGTGAGTTCAGTGAATCCATCTCGGGACCAATAGCCGCGATCCGTGAAGCGATCTGGCGCACAGCTCGCCGCGAACGCGAGTAAAGAGCAAACCGGCGTTCGGCTTCTTCCGGCAGCGTCGAGTGCTGGTCCATCTCAAGCTCCACCGGGCCGGCGTCATCGGCAAAATAATCGATGAGTATGACCCGCGTTCCCTCTCGCCGAGCTGTACTTAGATTAGCCAGCAAAAGAGCGCCCAGACGCTTGTTGGCTTCTGCATCCGCATGGCTGGCCAGGTCCTGTTCGAGTTGCTTGAGCAGCCTCTGATGGTGGCTGATTTTCTTTCGCAACTCAGCGCGCGCCGCGCCGGCGCGGTTATCAAAAGCCTGTCGAACAAGCAGAGAACTGAAGTAGGCATCCGCGGCTTCGGAAGATGATTTGTGGGCGCCGCTACGAATGGTTTTGATGAGTTCGCTGTCGCCAGTTTGTTTTGTTGGCGCGCCAGCGGGCGGCGGTGGTTGATATCGTTCGCCGATCTTCTGTCCATGACCTTTCCCATCGCGGGCCTGATTGAAAATCACTCCTTCGCAATCGATTAAGAAAAGGTTTGCCGCGCGGCCCGTCAACTGAGCGACGATCGTGCGCTCCTGGTTCTGCCCCAAGTCGTCTGCTCCGGAAAAATGAAGCCATACGATTCGATCGTTAGGGTCTTTCTCGATCGATCGCAGGCTGGTGCCTGAGAGCTCTTTGCGCAAGCTTTGTCCGAACTGGGTCAGCGGCACGCTCTGCCTTTCCAAATCGCGAACCCGGCGCTTGATGAGATACATCCTGGGCTGCGCCGGCTCGACGCTAATGAAGAGGTCGCCGTGATCGCGCAGCCGAAAATCGACTACCAGCGACAGGGGCGAGAGCTGAAATATCTTTCCCGGCGCGCGACCAACCATCAGCGGGCGGATCTCTTCGACTATTTCGTGGATTGCCTGGTCGTCCATTGTCTCGTGGAAGAAATTAACATAAAGGGCGGCAGTATGTTGGGCATCGGGGTCCTGGATTTAGTTTCGTGCTTTCTGTTTGGCATGAACAAGAACGATCCACGAAACCACACAAAACAAACAGCAATGGAATTTCATCTGTTTCGGGTATCGCTTTGTCGCAGGCAAACAGAATCGAGGACTGGAGTGCATTGCTTGCGCCCGGCTACGAGAAACAAAAAAGGCGAAAGCCGAAGCCTTCGCCTTTTTGTCTTGAAATAAATCACGGGCAGGTTGGCCTGCTCAATCGCGGATCACGATGGTTTTGGAAAAGCGATCGTAGATTGTGCGGCGGTCCGGATCGACGAGCGCATAGATCAAACCCAGTCCGAGCAGGGCGAGCGCGAATATGTAACCAATGGCGCGCTTCATCGACTGACCTCCGGTCGGAATCAACCCGGTCCGCAGATCGATCGTTCGCAGGGAAAACATTCGCATGGCCAAAGTTTTCCCCGTCAGGGCGATTGAAATCGTAAAATAGGCGAACATCACAGCTACGGTGATGCCGCTCATTAAGCCAACCACGCGCGGATCCGACCAGTTGCCGTCGGAAAACTCAATTGCCGCTGCCGCGGGCGCCGCCATCAGCCCAACCAGTAGGAGATCCAAACTGCCGGCGAAAATCCGTCGGCCGAAGCGTGCGCTCTGGCTGTTTGTATCCGCTGCGATTGCCGGCAAGGCGAGACAAGTTTCCAGGTAAGACAGGGCGACATCGTCGACGCTATCGGAAATTACGCGCACCGGCTTGCGATCGTTTTCAATCCTGGGTTTTGCGGAAGCAACGACTGTAAGCTTCGTCTTTATTTCGACCGGGTCCGGACTGAGGCTTTCGGCTTCTGCTATGCCGTTGGCGATCGGCTCGAAGGCGGCTGCAGTGGCAGCGTGTGCGAACCCACCCTCAACTTGATCCGGTCGGCGCGCTCGTTCGAGTCTTTCCAGCGCTTTTGAAACAATCGGATTCATGACCGTCTGTTCCAGACTGGGAACCAACTCAAGCTGCGCCGACGGCAGCGCACATGAAAAGGTTCCCGCTTCCTGTGCCGCGGCCGCTTCTTCGGCAGCTTCGCGCGCGCGGCGTTCCTGGACTTCGCGCACGCGCTGGCTCAATTGCTTTCGCCATTCGGGCAAGGGCCGCGTCGTCCCGGGGAATTCGATGAGGGTAGACGTTTTCAATCTTGCCCCGGACGGATTCAGTGGATCGTCGCAAAGACTTTCAACGAGGCCACTGTCGGTAATGACTTTTTCGGTGGATGAATTCGATAGGGATTCTTGCATTGTGGATCGTCAACAGATACGGGGCAGTATCTAAGTTGTCATCGTGAGCGACCTAAGAGACTTGGATCAGTGACGGTCAGCTCAGAAAGTCGAACCAGGGAATGGGCAACGATCCAAACGGCCCAAGCCCTCCACGCTAGTCGAGCGGATGGTATCAGACTTTACTTTAAGTCGTCAACGAGAAAATATAGCAGGGCTTGAGGTTGAGTGAGGCGGGATTTGCACACGGAGCGCGGACATCCTGTCCGCCAGCGGGCGTAGCCCGCTCTATGTTTGATCACAATCTTGTTGGACGTAGTTCGCGCTGCGCGCTCAGGCGGACAGGATGTCCGCGCTCCGTTTTGCACTATAGGGGTTGACGGCCGCCGAATCCGGTTTCGAGGTCGTGCCACCATTCGAGCTGGTCGCCTTCGTCGGCCTTCCAACACAGCAGCACGACACGGCCGTCTCGCATCGAGGGAAAATCGATCAGCCCCTGTGAATAGTCTTTCAGTTGTACCCCGAGGCTTTCCAACTGACCCGCGCCCAGCGACAAATCTATCAGCAGACGCGCGTACCGAGGTCCTTGGGTCATGCCGCCGCCGCCTTGTTCGGCGCCTTCGGCGGCGTGCTTTGCGCTTCGCTGAAATGAAATCAGACGACGATGCGATCGCTGAATCGACTTCACGATCAGTCGTACGCTCGGGAGCAGGGAGTTGGCTTCGTCGATTGTGAAAAGCTTCATAACGATTTCAGATGAGCAGCCCGCTCAATCGAAGCGAGCTGTCACCTGACGCTAACGAAGCTCCATTCTACTTATTTGATAGGGCTGGCGCTACTCGTTGTTGCTGCGGCCTGATCGGCATCGGTTTTTGGCATGAAGTATCCGCGCCGCGAACTAACTTCCAACTTGCGCACCTTGCCTTTTGCATCGAGAGCTTTCACCCGCAGGCCTAGTTCGTGCATCCGGCCGTCGTCTTTCTCGTCTTCAGCCAGCGCAAACCCGAGGCTGTATCGAGCGGTGAGATTCCCAAAAATCTTCGCCAGACCAGCGCCGTAATCACGCACGCGGCCGACATGAACAGCTTCACCGCCGCTGTTGTGCGCCAGGCGTCTTGCGCTTCCGGCGAGGCTGATGCCGGTCCACCCGATCAGGGGTTGACCGAAGGGCAAAAGAAACTTGTAAAGCGTACGCATGTCGACGGTCAGCGTATTAAAGATTGCGTTTTGCCTGATTAGGATTTGTTCTGTGGCATCCCGGTCTTCGTAAAAGATCGGTGCGATACCGTCCGACAACCAGATGATGGCGGCCTGAGAATTTGGACGTTTGTCAGCGACGAGGTGCGTGGCATCGCGGGTCGCCCCGGCCATGTCATAAATATTATCGAACTGAACTACCATCTTGCCGTCGCGGCTCTCGCGTCTAACATTGACTGAACCATCCTTCTTGATCGTGCGAGTGATGACCGCTCCGTTCTTGCCTTTGATCGTTTCAGTTTCAAGCGTGTCTTTTTCTTTGGCTTTGTCGGCAGCAGGGTCAGCAGGCTTTGGGTCGGTAGTGATGGACAAACTTCCGCTACTCTCACGAGTAGGGGAGGCCTCGTCGTGTTTGGATGGGTCAGGCTTTTCGGACTCAGGCGCTGGCGCTACTAGTGCCGGCACGCGGGCGAGCGCGGCCTCAAATTGGGCTGCGTCGCGAGTAAAGTCTGTGAGCCACATCGCCTTCCCATTTCTGATGGCAGCAGGCTTATCGTCCACACTGTTCATATTTATCGCGAGAATTGCTGCTTCATCCCCGAGCGGCAGTTTGCCGAGCTCTTCAACGATTGCTTTGCGGACCTCGTCGCGCTTTAGAAAGCGGCCGGCTCCATCATCGCGTAGGTCGAGAATCATTACGATGGCCAGAGGCTTGCGGGCCTGGCCGTCGCGCGTGAAGTACGAAACTGTTCGCGGCTTGCCATCGTCGAACAGTTCGAAATTCTCCGGCTTGAGATCCGAAATTGGAATTCCGGTCTTCTTGTCTTTGACCAGCGCGTCCATAAAGACGACGCGCGTGCGGACGCGAATGGTGTCGGCGACGTCCTGTGCCCAGGTTGTGGGCACGACAAACATAATGAGAAGAGGAACGACGAGGACTTTCGCTTTGCGTCTTTGCGCCTTTGCGTGAGATGTGTTGTGTGATGGGTTCATGATTCTCTCCTAAGCTGCCCTCCCTTGACGGTCGGGCTTCGGATACCGCGTTAGTTGTCGTTTATAGTTGCGTCTTCCGTTATCGCCTTGCCCATGTCGCCGGGATCTTTCATCAGTTGGGCCAGGACTTCCGGCACGATGGTCGCCTGGACCACGGTCCCTTCATGCCGCTCAATAGCAATGACCAGCACCTGAAATTTCTCGCCGGCGGTGCGAATGTAAATGTAATTCTGCTCTTCGTTTTTTTGCGCAAGTGTTTGCACAAGTGGTGACCAGGTGTCCGCCAGGGTTGACTGCATTGATGCTTTGAAAGTGGCGATCTGCCCGCGCGAATTAAAATCCTGATCTTCAAAGAACGCGACACGGACGCTGCCGGCCTCGGCAAGGCGTTTGTAGTCCCCGCCCTTAATCCGCGCCGCCGTGCGCACGGCCTTCATTCCAGCGCGCGCCAGCAGCGGAATGTTCTGGTGCTTGACGTGATAAAACTGCTCGATCGTCTTAACCGCTTCATTGAAGCCATCGCCGTGCGCCCTATTGAGTGACGGTCCGACGGTCAGCAATAGCGTGATGACTATTCCGGCGATGGTGATTCTTGTTTTCATCGCGGCCGCCTATTTCTTCTTAGCCTTGTCCGTATCGATGCCCAGGTCGGGAACGCCAAATTGACCTTCCAGCTTGCTGAGTTTGTCGAGGTCGATTGGCCCGACGATATTCACCACGGTGAACTCTTTCGGCTCAATGCTGAGCACGGCCAGCCCGTTAATCTGATCGCCAAGCATATTCAAATAGACTTCCACGTGCTCGCCGTTCTTACTCTTGACAGCCACGACTTTGCTCCAGGTGCTGCCGCGAAGTTGCGACAGGACTGACTCGACTTCGACCTGCGAGTACTCGCCTTCCTTTTCGAAGGTGAAACTCTTGACGTATATCCCCTTGATACCCTTGAGCACTTCCTTGATATCGGCATCGTCCTTACCGGAGAAGAACTTTGCCGTGGTCAGCATCAGCCGCTCGTCCAATTTGACGTCGACCGTTTCGCTCGCTTTGTTAGCAAGTTGATCCAGCTGATCAATCTGCAGCCTGGCGCCCTGGCCCCGCGCCACTATCGCGCTCGCCGCGAGCACCAACAGCAATACCGGCGTTAGTTTGAATGTAGTTTGGAAAATACTTTTCATAGTTCGGTTCATCCTGTCCTGTGTTGATTGCGAATTGAGTTGAGCGGAGGTCCGGCTTGCGTCTTGCGCTGTGCCAGGTTGAGTTTGAAACTGACCAGTCGCAGGGCTACCAGCACCTGTTCCTTTTCAGCCAGTTCGTCTCGGGTTAACTTTGGTTGGTGAATCACAGTTCGAGCGGCGCGGGTTTGTCTGCGTGCTTTTGACTCCACCTGCTTTGGTTCATTTTGAAACTGAGCTATCGCAGACTGAGTTTCGGGAGACGCCGGCGGCGCCGGCGCATTCACCTGCTCATCAATATGAAAATTGTTGTTTGCCGTGGTCACCGGCGCCTGGTGTCGATTGAAACTGAGCCACAGAGCCAGGGCCACTGCGAACAAAGCGATTGCCGCGGCGATTGCCATAGCTGGATAGAAGCTCTGCCGGCGACGCGGCTGGATGTGAATCGGAATGTCGAGCGGCTGCGGCTTGTACCTTAGGCTGCCGAGAAGCTCTTCCAACTCCTGAATCTCAGCATCCGGCTCACCCGAACGATCCCAAAGATAGTTGTCTTTCATCATGTAATCCCCTAGCCGGGAGCGCGGACATCCTGTCCGCATTGGCGGGCGGTAGCCCGCCTCTAAACAAATAATTACTGGGCAGTTGCCCCCATCTTCGCGCGCAGCAGTTTCATGCCTCGATGCAGATTGACTCTGACCGATGCGGGCGTTAATCCCGTCCGCGCGGCAATCTCCGGTCCTGTCATTCCTTCCACGAATCTCAAGACCAGGGTCTCCCGGTACGCATCCGGCAAATGGCAAATCAAATCCAGAACTTCTTTCGCGGTTCTATTGGGTGGTCTCTCTATGGCCATCTGTTCGGTAACTTCGACGGTTTCGCGCGAGCTGCGATAAAAGTCCATGGCGCGATTGCGGGCAATCATCGCTATCCAGGGACCAAAGGCTGCCGGGTCGCGCAGCGTGTGCAACTTTCTCAGCGCGAGCAGAAAAATGTCCTGCACTAGATCGTCGACTTCGCCTCGCGGAACGCGCGCCAACAGAATTCCATGGACCAAGGGCGCATACATTTCATAAAGCCGTGCAAAGCGATCGCGCTCGCCCTGCAACACGGCCTTTACCAGTACGACCTCCAGCGGCTGCTCAACCGCTGCGGGCGCTGTGGGCGCGGTGAATGGTTGAGTCATGAGCAGCATCTCTGCGGTTGCTTCAGCCTCTAACATCGGTGCGCCCCTCTGTACGACAAACTTCAGTTTGTCGCCCTCTGCCTCCGGCCCGTTCAAATGACAAACTGAAGTTTGTCCAACTTTGCTTTTGTCTGACATGGCTAAGACGGGAATCGTGGAGAGAGTGTTAACAGTAACGAGAGGTTTAGAGTCCGGCTAATGCCCGACTGGGCCGGCTATAGCTCGCTCTTAAATTAAGCCTAGTCCGAAATGTGTGCTCGCCGGGCCCCGCTCCGAGTCTCGACTTAGACATACTGATTGAGCATCACCTAGCCCGCATTATTCATGAATGAAGTTTTCATCATGAGTCCGCGAAGCGGACGGACGAAAATAGCCCAGCGATTCATCGCTGGGATCAGGTCGTTATGTCAGTTGCAGCCCGCAAAGCGGGCGACA